>CAYYFE010000046.1:0-30896 GCA_964471115.1 uncultured Solibacteraceae bacterium | reverse complement strand
GGTCGTGGTCGGCGCGGCGGTCGCGCTGACCGCCGCGCCGCCCGCGGCGCCGGCGCCGACGCTGGCGCCGGCCGGCGACCACGCCCTCCGCCACGCCGCCCTCCATCGCCACTGAAGAAAGACGTCGGGTGGCTTTTCCGTTCGGAAAAGCCACCCGACGTCTTTTTTTTCACCGGTTCATCATGAAGGTCGCGGTCTGGGCAAAGAACTCCCGGAACGTCGCGACGACATCGGCGGGCAAACCTGACCCGTCCAACGCCCGGTCCATGAGCGCCATCCAGCGATCTCGCGCGGCCTGGTCGATCGCAAACGGTGCGTGACGCTGCCGCAGGCGAGGATGCCCGCGACGGTCAATGTAGCGAGAAGGCCCGCCAAATCGGCCCACCAGGAAGTCGCGCAGCCGCTCCTCCGCTCCCGCCATGTCGTCGGGCGGATACATCGGGCCCAGGATGTCATCGGTACCAACCTGGGCATAAAACGCCCGCACCAGCCGCGCGAAGCCTTCCTCGCCGATGCGTTCGTAAATCTGAAGTTCTCCGATTTGCATTTCAGTGTCCGGTTCCGAAAATGACGTCGGGTGGCTTTTTCTTCAGAAAAAGCCACCCGACGTCATTTTCAGCAGGGGGTGGCGACCAGGTCGTAGCCGCGGGCGCCGGTGATCACGGCGGGCACCAGCGTGCCGGGGACCAGCGTGGACGGGTCGGCCTGGTCGAAGTACACGACGGCGTCAATGTCGGGTGCCTGGCCTTCGAGGCGTCCCTGGACGACCAGTTCGGATTCGGCGGACGGGCCATCAACCATCACCGTCACCACCTCGCCCTTGCGCGCCTTGAGCCGCGCCGCGACGATCTGCTTCTGCAGCCGCATCACGCGATCGCGCCGCGCCGCCTTCTCGGCCGCCGGCACGTCGTCCTCGAGATCAAACGCGCGCGTGCCCTCTTCGTGCGAGTAGGTGAACACGCCGACGTGGTCGAACTGCGTGGCCTTCACGAAATCGAGCAGCTGCTCGACGTCCTCGGCGGTCTCGCCGGGGAAGCCCACGATGAACGTGGTCCGCAGCGTGACGTTGGGCACCCTGGCCCGGATGCGCGCCAGCAGTTTGTCGTACGCCTGTCGATTGCCGGGCCGTCGCATCCGCCGCAACACATCGGCGGACGCATGTTGCAGCGGCAGGTCGATGTACTTGCACACCTTCCCGCACTCGGCCATGGCGTCCAGCACGTCATCGGTGATCGTGGTGGGGTAGAGGTAGAGCAGCCGAATCCACGCCAGCCCTTCCACGTCGTTCAGCCGTCGCAGCAGCGTGGCGAGCGCACCACGTTGCCCCTTGTCGACGCCGAAGAACGTGGTGTCCTGCGAAATCAGCAGCAACTCGCGGACGCCGCGCGCCGCCAGCGCTTGCGCCTCGGTCACGATGGCGTCGATGTCCCGGCTGCGATAACTGCCGCGCAGCGTGGGGATGATGCAGAACGCGCAGGTGTAATCACAGCCTTCCGCCACCTTCACGTACGCGAAGTGCCGCGGCGTGGTCGTCACTCGCGGTGTGTCTGCGTCGTACAGATACGTGATGTGCGCGCCTGGATGAGGTGCTGGGGTGCTGGGGTGCTGGGGTGCGGAGGTGCTGGGGTGCTGAGGTGCCGCGCCCGGCAGGTCGCGGCTGGACCGGAACAACTGCACGGGCGTCGCCCGGCCTTCGATCGCGTTGACGATGTCCGGCACTTCGCCGGTGCCCAGGCATACGTCGATTTCCGGAATCTCCGCCTTGAGCTGCTCGCGATACCGCTCGGCCAGGCAGCCGGTCACAATCAACTTCTTGACCTGGCCCTCCCGCTTGAGCTGCGCCATCTCGAGGATCGCGTCGACCGACTCTTCCTTCGCGTTGTCGATGAACGCGCAGGTGTTGACGACGATGACGTCGGCTTCGGAGGCGTCCGCCGTCAACTCGTGGCCGGCCCGCTGCGCCAGGCCCAGCATGACCTCGCCGTCCACCAGGTTCTTCGGACAGCCGAGGGACACAAACCCCAGCTTGCTCACGGGTACAGCCTGTAGAGCATGCGGGGGTAGGGAATGGCCTCGCGCAGGTGATCGAGACCGCAAATCCACGAGACGACGCGCTCGATGCCCATGCCGAACCCGCCGTGCGGCACACTGCCGAACCGCCGCAGGTCGAGATACCACTCGAACGCTTCGCGGGGCAGATTGTGTTCGGCGATGCGCTGCTCGAGCAACGCGAGGTCGTCGAGACGCTGGCCGCCGCCGATGATCTCGCCGTAGCCTTCCGGCGCGAGGATGTCGACCGACATCGAGACTTCGGGCCGGCCGTCCATGGGCTTGAAATAAAACGCCTTGATCGCGCTGGGATACCCGGTCACCGCCACCGGCCCATCGAAGTGTTCCGACAGCGCCGTCTCATCGGGACTGCCGAAGTCGCCGCCCCATTCAAACGGCAGGCCCTTCGACTTGAGCAGCGTCACCGCATCGTCGTACGTGATGCGCGCGAACGGCTTGCCGATGCGTTCCAGCTTGGTCGTGTCGCGCTCGAGCACCTTCAATTCGCGCTGACGGGTCTCGAGCACCCGCTTGATGACCGACACCACGAGCCCCTGCGCCAGCTCGATGACGTCCTCGAGGTTGGCGTACGCCACTTCCGGTTCCACCATCCAGAACTCGGTCAGGTGGCGGCGCGTCTTCGATTTCTCCGCGCGGAATGTCGGGCCGAAGCAATAGACCCGGCCCAGCGCCATCGCGTTGGCCTCGTTGTAGAGCTGGCCGCTCTGCGTGAGGTACGCCGTGCCATCGTCGAAATACTGCACGGGGAAGAGCGTGGTCGTGCCCTCACACGCCGACGGCGTGAAGATGGGCGTGTCGGCCAGGATGAACCCGAGGCCGTTGAAGTAGTCGCGCACCGCGTCGATGACTTCGTGGCGGATCCGCAGGACCGCCTGCTGGCGCTGCGACCGGATCCAGAGGTGCCGGCGGTCCATGAGGAAGTCGACGCCGTGTTCCTTCGGCGTGATCGGATAATCCGTGGCCGCGCTCACCACCTCGAGCCCGGTGACGTCGAGTTCAAACCCGCCCGGCGCGCGCGAATCCGCCCGCGGCGTGCCGTGGACGATGATGGCGCTTTCCTGGGCGAGGTGGTCGGCCGTGGCAAACGTCTCGTCGCCGACCTGAGCCTTCGACATGACGGCCTGGATGAACCCGGAGCCGTCGCGCAGCTGGAGGAAATGAATCTTGCCGCTGGACCGGCGGCCCGCCAGCCACCCCTTGAGGGTCACCGGGGCGCCGACGTGTTTGGCGATGTCTTCGATGTAGACGTGCATTGGATCAAGTGTAGATGGATCGATGGATCAATGGATCAATGGGCTCGTGGGTTCGTGGGCTGGTGGGTTCGTGGGTGCCTAGCGGAATTCCTCAACGTATCGGGTCAGCAGGTCCTTCAGGGGGGCGAAACGCGGGTACTTGTGCAGTTGTTCCCGGGCGTAGCGGAGGGTGCGGGGGATGTACTGGATGTACACGGGATTACCCCGAGCCGTGGTCTGGTAGCCGAACGTGCCCAGCGCCTTGAGGTTGCGTTGCAGGGCCATCTCGTCGAACCGGCGCCGGAAGTCGGCGGCGTCGGCCGACCGGCCCGCCAGCGCCAGGAAGTAAGCCAGCAACTCGTCGACGTCCTCCTCGCTGATGTCCACGTAGGAATCGCGCAGTAGCGACACCAGGTCGTAGGTATCCGGGCCCATCCGGGCATCCTGAAAATCAATGATCCAGAGCTGGCCGTGCGCCAGCATCAGGTTGCGGCTGTGGTAATCACGGTGGCACAACACCCGCGGCTCGGCGGCCAGGGTGCCGACCAGCTGGCCCAGTTCGGCGCGCAGCGCGTCCCGGTCGCCGCCGGCAAACGCCACGCCGCGGTAGGCCTCGAGGAAGTGTTTGATGAAGAAGTCCATCTCCCACGTCAGTTTCTCGACGTCGAAGGCGATGCGATAGGGCAGATACCGCGCATCCTCCAGCTCGCGGCCTCGGCGCTGCATGACTTCGATGTAGCCGACCGCTTGCCGGTACAGCGCCTTGTGTGCCGCCGCCGGCGCCGCGCCGACATGCGCCTGCAGGGTCACGTCTCCCAGGTCGCTCAGCGCCAGCACACCCTGATCGGCGGCTTCGCCCAGGACCGTGGGGACCGGCACGGGCATCGCCGCCAGCAACTCCGCGACGTTCACAAACGGCAGCGCCGCGAAGTCGAACGGCTCGGCGTTGACGGCCAGGACGAACGAACGCCCGTCCTTGGGGATCACCCGGAAATACCGGCGATCCGAGGCATCACCCGTCAGCGGGACGACGCGCGCGGATGACTGTTTCGTACGGTCAAGGTAGATCTGCACCGGCGCTGGAAGGGCGGGCTTGGACACCCACACAGTGTAGATGGCGAGATGGCGAGATGGCGAGGTGGCGAGGTGGCGAGATGCGATCATAGGCCTCATGACTCGGGCAGTGGTGCTGGCGGCGGGGTTGGGGACGCGGTTGCGGCCGTTGACCGATGTGTTGGCCAAGCCGGCGGTGCCGGTCGCGGGCCAGGCCCTCGTCGTGCGCGTCCTGGAGTGGTTGCGGCGCGAAGGGGTGACCGAGGCCATCGTCAACCTGCACCACCTGCCCGCGACGGTGACCGGCGTACTGGGCGACGGCGCCCAGTTGGGCCTGCGGGTGCGGTATTCGTGGGAGCCCGTGATCCTCGGGTCGGCCGGCGGCCCGAAGCAGGCGCTGTCGCTCTGGCCCGGACAGGCCGAACCGTTTCTCATCGTCAACGGCGACACGCTGACGGAGTTCGCGCTTGAGCCGCTGAGGGCCGCGCATGCGGCCGCGCGCGCCGACGGCGCCCTGGTGACGATGGCGGTGGTGCGCAACACCCGACCGAATCACTACAACGGACTGCGGCTGGATGCTGAGGGCCGGGTGCTCGCGTTCGTCCCGAAGGGGCACAGCGAAGAGACGTGGCACTTCATCGGCGTGCAGGTCGTGGAGCCGCGCCTGTTCGAGCGCGTGCCGGCCGGCACGCCGTCAGAGACCGTCGCCGGACTCTACCGGGAGCTGGTGGCGGCCTCGCCCGGCGCGGTCCGCGCGTATCGCGTCGACGCCGCGTTCCTCGACGTCGGCACGCCGGCTGATTATCTCGATGCCTGCCTCACGCTTGACGGCGGCGCATCCGGAGGCGTGATCGTCGAACCCCCGCACTCGGCCGACGAGACACCTGCGGTGATTCACCCTTCTGCCGTGCTGCGCGACTGCGTCGTCTGGCCCGGCGCCACGGTGGGACCAGGGGTGAGGTTGGAGAGGTGTGTGGTCCTGGCGAGGGAAACGGTTTCAGGGAATAGGTGATAGGTGATAGGGAATAGGTCTTAGGGATTAGGGAGAACACGATGCCCTCCCCATCCCCTATGACCTATTCCCTATGACCTATCCCCTATGACCTATCCCCTATAACCTATCCCCTATAACCCGTGCCCTGTCTCATCTCTTCCGAATCGGCACGGCCTGCTCTTCGCCGCCGCGCCAGACGCGGAGGACGACGAGCGAGCCGCTGCGGGCGCTGGCCAGACGCTTGCTGACCTCGTCGACCGAGGACACCGCCACGCCATTGATCGACAGAATCACGTCGCCGCGACCCAGCAGCCCGGCCGCCGCGCCGGTGGGGTTCACCTCGGCGACCACGGCGCCACCCTGGCCCTGCGGCAGACGCAGCTGACGCGCGACCGCGGGCGTCACCGGTTCAATCGACAGACCCAGCGCCGTTTCCGTCGGCGCGTCGGGTTCGGGTTCCGGCTCCTCCTGCACCACGCCGGTCTCGGTCAGCTCGGTGGCGAGGTCGAGTTCCTCGATGGTGACGTTGACGGTCACCGGCTTCCCGTCCCGGATCACGCGCACCGGGACCGACGTGCCGGGCGACGTGCGCGTGACCATCCGAATCAGCGCATCGCTGTTGGACACTTCGTTGCCGTTGTAGGCCACGACGAAGTCGCCCACGCGAATGCCGGCCTGGTCGGCCGGGCCCTTCGGCGTCACTGCGGAAATCAGCGCGGCGCCGCTGGCCGGCAGGCCCTGGTCCTTCAGGTCCTCCGCACCGATCGGGATGTTCGACACCTGGACGCCGATGCGGCCGCGCACGACCTTGCCGTTGCGCAGCCCGGGCAGGATTTCCTTGACCAGATTGATGGGGACGGCGAAGCCGATGCCGATGTTGCCGCCAAGGCCCGGACGGTCGGAGATGATCGCGGTGTTGATCCCCACCACCTCACCACGCACGTTGAGCAGCGGGCCACCTGAATTGCCGCGGTTGATTGCGGCGTCGGTCTGGATCATCTCGAGGTCGCGGCCCGGGACGGGACGCAGTTCCGGATCCGTGCGCGACACCGCGCTGACGACGCCCACGGTGACCGTGTTGCTGAACCCGAACGGGCTGCCGATCGCCATCACCCAGTCACCCGGGCCCAGCTGCGTGGAGTCGCCGAACTTCGCTTCGGTCAACGGCTCCTTCGGCATCTCCGTGATCTGCAGCAGCGCGCTGTCGGTCAGCACGTCGCGGCCGACGACCTTCGCGGGCAGGCCGGGCACCAGGCCCGTGTCATCCATGTTGTGCAGGTAGACCTCGATGCTGGTGGCGTCTTCGACGACGTGATTGTTCGTCAGGATGAAGCCGGACTTGTCGATGATGAAGCCGCTGCCGCCGCCGGGCGTGGGCACCGACGGGGCCGGCTGCTGACGGCCGCGCGGCTGACCGGGCGCCTGGAAGAACTCCTCGAGGAATCCGCCCCCGCCCTGACGAGCCCGCCGCTCGCTGAGCGTCCGGATGCTGACGACCATCGGCGTCTGCGTCTTCGCAATGTTGCGGAACGTCGAGGCGTCAATGGGCCCTTCGAGCGGCGCGCTGTTGGTCTCGGGCACGTTGACCGTGCCGGCCAGCGAGGACGGGGCAAGGTCCAGGCGCGAGGCCAGCACCATGCCCGCGGCCAGCGACGCCAGGGCAATGAGGAATCCGTACACGAAGGTCGCCTTACGATTCGACATGGCTGAAGCTCCCAACCTCAGTAATGAAAGGACTTCGTCAAGTATAGCGGACGCGCCGGGCTGGGCGTCCCTGCACAGTCGGACGGTCGGCGGGGCCGGAAAGTTTTCGGTTTAACGCCGGCTTTACATTTCGCCGTTCCAGTCCTCCGGCTCGGGGGCCGTGGACCGGAAGACTTCCATGTGCCATTTGCCGCCGCCCCACGGCTCGATGATGTCGGCCGCGACGACGTCGATGAGGATTTCGTGGAACGTCCGGTGTTCGGGGTCCTTGTCGAGGTGGTACGCCGGGTCCTCCCACGCAAACGTGGGGTAGAGCAGCACCGTCAGGAACAGGTCGAACCCATCGTCGATGACCAGAATCAGGCCGACGGGCCGCTTCTGGGAGGCGTGGAAGACGAGGTATTTTTCGGCGCTCTGGGCGCGGATGTAGCGCTTCAGGGTGAACTCGCGGCCGACGACGTCCTCGACCGCAATCTTCTTTTCCCAGCAGTCGCGGCAGTACCGTTCGTCGCCCCGGGGCTCGACGACTTCCTTGGCACTGCACAACGCACAACGAACGGGTTCGGCACTCTTACGAGCCATGTCCTCCCGATTCTATCGCGGCCTCACCGGCCGCCACTCGCCGCCACTCGCCGCTACTTGCCGCCACTCGCCGCTACTTGCCGCTACTTGCGAAACGCTGGCGCATACGCGCGTTCGATGTAGTCCTTGAGCATGCGGCGCGTGCTGAACCGCGGGGTGACGGTCGCGATGGCCTGACGCACGACGGCCAGCCATTCGGTCGGCACCTGTTTCGGTCCGCGCGCGTAGAACGCCGGCACGACGTGCTGTTCCAGCAGATCGTAGAGCGCGCCCGCGTCGGCGTCGTCCTGCGCCGCCGGGTCGCCGCCGGTGCCGCCGTTGATCAGCCATCCGTTGTCGCCGGTGAATCCTTCGGCCCACCAGCCGTCGCCAATCGAGAGGTGGGGCACGCCGTTCATCGCGGCCTTCATGCCGGACGTGCCCGAGGCCTCCAGCGGCTTGCGCGGGTTGTTGAGCCACACGTCGCAGCCCTGCACGAGCAGGTGCGCCACGTGCAGGTCGTAGTCTTCGACAAACGCGATGCGGCCGCCAAACCGCGGGTCGAGCGCATGGCGGAAGATCTGCTGGAGATGGTGCTTGCCGGCCTCGTCGGCCGGGTGGGCCTTGCCGGCGAACACGAACTGCACCGGGCGCCGGCTGTCGTTGACCAGCCGCGCCAGGCGGTCGGCGTCGCGGAACACGAGGTCGGGCCGCTTGTAGCCGGTGAAGCGCCGGGCAAACCCGATGGTGAGCGCTTGCGGGTCGAGCATCGCGCCGCCGGCCACCGCACGGCCGGGACCGCCGTGATCCTCGGCGAACCGCTGCCGGGCCCGCTCGCGCACGAACTGGAACAACGCCTGGCGCAACGCCTGCCGCGTGGCCCACAACTCGGCGTCGGGAATGTCGGCGATGCGCGCCCAGAACTCGGGCTCGTCGTACCGCTCGCGCCACTGCGCGCCGAGCTGGCGATCGAAGAGCGCCGCCAGGTCGGCGGCCACCCACGTCGGCACATGGACGCCGTTGGTGATCGCGCCGACGGGGCGATCGTCAATCGCGAGATCCGGCCAGAGCGGCGCGAACATCTCGCGGGTGACGTGACCGTGCAGTTGGCTGACCGCGTTGATCGCGCCCGCCGACCGCATGGCGAGCGCCGTCATGTTGAATTGCGGTCCCGCGCCGTTGTCGTAGGTCCCGAGCGCGAGGAAGTGGTCGCGTTCCGTGCCCATCGAACCCCAGCAGCCGGCCAGGTGCTGTTCGACCAGGTGGAACGGGAACGCGTCGTGCCCCGCGGGCACCGGGGTGTGTGTGGTGAACACGGTGGTCCGCCGGACCTCGATCAGCGCGTCATCCCACGCGCGCCCCTCGGCCAGCAGATCCCGCAGCCGCTGCAGGATTACGAACGCGGCGTGGCCTTCGTTGAGATGCCACACGGCCGGCGTGAGGCCGAGGGCCCGCAGGGCCAGCACGCCGCCGAAGCCCAGCACGATTTCCTGTTGCAGGCGCGTGTCCTGGCCGCCGCCGTACAGGCGCGCCGACAGCTCGCGGTCCCACGGCTGGTTCGGCTCCAGGTCGGTGTCGAGCAGCAGCAGGCGCACGCGGCCCAGCCGCACTTCCCACACCTGCACCAGCACCGTGCGCGTGCCGAGCGGCACCTGCACGACACACGGCTTGCGGTCGCGCGTCTGCGCGCGGGTGATGGGCGCGTCGTTCCAGTCGAGCCGCTCGTAGTGTTCCTGCTGCCAGCCTTCGGGCGACACCCGCTGGCGGAAATACCCCTGCGGGTACATGAATCCGACACCGATGAGGGGGATGCCGAGGTCGCTGGCTTCCTTGCAGTGGTCGCCGGCCAGCACGCCGAGGCCGCCCGCGTAGATGGGCAGCGACTGGTGCACGGCGAACTCCGCGGAGAAGTACGCGACCACCTCCGTCGTGTGGGCCGGCACCACCGAGTGCCACCAGGTGCGGGGATGCCCGTTGCCCGCGTGGCCGTTGCCGTTGCGCGTCGCGTCGAGCGTCGTGACCGCCCGGTCGTACATCGCCAGGAACTCGACGTCGTTTGCCGCGCGATCGAGCGCGTCGCGTTCGATCAGGCGCAACATCCGCACCGGGTTGTGGTGCGTCACCTGCCACAGGCGATAGTCGAGCCGCCGGAAGACCTCGCGCGCCGGATTCCAGGTCCAGGACAGATCGAGCGCGAGGTCGTGCAGACGGGCCAGGCGATCGGGGAGCGCAACAGGTGTTTCAGTCATCGGGTGACAAGGGCGCAAAAACGGGACAGGTCAATGTTGCCGCCGGAGACCACGACCGCGATGCGGCGATGTCCGGCGTCGCGGACCTGCGGTGACAGGGCCGCCGCGATGGCGCACGCGCCGGCGCCCTCCGCAATGATGTGGCAGCGTTCGGCGGCCAGCCGCATGGCCGCGGCCGTGTCGTCGAGCGAGACGACGATGGAGGCATCAACGGCGTCGCGCAGCAGCGGCCACATCGACGGCAGCACCGACTTGCCGCCCGCGCCGTCGACAAACGACGCGGTCCACTGATCGAACCGCACGGGGCGGCCCGCGGCAAACGACGCCGACAGCGGCGCCGCGGTCTCGGGCTCCGCGCCGTACACCTTGGCCGCCGGTCGCGCCGCGCGCATCACGGCGCCGATGCCGGCCAGCAGGCCGCCGCCGCCGATCGAGGCCACGACGGCGTCGACCTCGGGCAGATCCTCCAGGATCTCCAGCGCCACCGTGCCGTTCCCGCTGATGAAATCGTCATCGTCGAACGGGTGGACGAGGTGGCCGGTCATGCGGTCGGAGCGGTGCGTCTCGACGGCGCGCCAGCATTCCTCGTAGGTGGCGCGATGAATCGTGGCGCCCAGCCGCTCGATGTTGGCGATCTTGGTGGCCGGCGCGGTGTCCATCACGAGGACGGAGGCCTTCGCTCCCGCCTCGCGGGCCGCCAGGGCCACGCCCTGCGCGGCATTGCCGGCGCTCACCGTCCAGACGCCCTCGGCCAGCGCAGACGGCGGCAGCTTCGCGACGGCGTTCGCCGCGCCGCGCAGCTTGAACGAGCCAATCGGCTGGAAGATTTCGAGTTTCAGGAAGATCTCGGGGCCGCCGCGGGCGATCGGGTCCAGCCGGATCAGCGGGGTGCGCACCGCCACGCCGTACACGCGGCTGGCCGCGTCACGCACGGTGTCGATGGAGATGGAGCGGGCCGTACCGGACATCAAGAACGGACATCGTATCAAATGGATCGATGGATCAATGGATCGATGGATCGATGGATCAATGGGGGACATCGATCCATCGTTCCATGTAGTATGGCCGCGTCAGGAGGCGACATGAATCGACGGGAGTTCATGACCACGACGGCGGCAGCGGGGTTGGCGGCGGCGGCCGGCCCGATCGTGTCGGCGGCCGAGCCGCTGACCGGCAAGGCTCCGGAGGTGCGTGTGCAGAGCAGTGTGCGGCCCGTGGTGGTCGCGTCAGCGAACGGAAACGTGCACCGCAACGGCGGCACGAAGACGTGTGTGGAGACCGCCTTCGAGAAGATGATGGCCGGCGAGGACGTGCTCGAGGCCCTGATCGCGGGCGTCAACATCGTCGAGCTCGATCCGGCGGACACCAGCGTCGGGTACGGCGGTCTGCCCAACGCCGACGGTGTCGTGCAGCTCGACGCGTCGGTGATGCACGGGCCGAAGAAGCGCGCCGGCGCGGTGGCGGCGCTCGAAGGCGTGCGGACGCCGTCGAAGGTCGCCAAGGCGGTGATGGATAACACCGACCATCACCTGCTGGTGGGCAAGGACGCGCAGACGTTCGCGCGCAACATGGGCTTCGCGATCGAGGCGGATCTCAACACCGAACGTTCGCGCACGGCCTGGCTCGAGTGGAAGCGGCGGACCGACCCGGCGCGGTACCTCGATCCGAACCGGCGCGAGGCCGCGATGCGCGACGTCATCATGAGCATGGTGGCCGACGGGTTCATCGACGAGAACCACATCTACGGCACCATCAACTGCAACGGCGTCAACGCGAAGGGCGAGATCTGCGGCGTGACGACCACAAGCGGCCTCGCCTGGAAGATTGCCGGCCGGGTGGGGGATTCCCCGATCCTCGGTGCGGGACTGTACGTCGATGGGGAAGTCGGCGCGGCCGGCTCCACCGGACGCGGCGAAGCCAACATCTTCAGCCTCGCCTCCTTCTTCATCGTCGACGAGATGCGGCGCGGCAAACACCCGAAAGACGCGGGCCTCGAGGCGTGCCGGCGCATTCAGAAGAACACGATCGAGCGGCGCCTGCTCAACGACCGGGGCACGCCCAACTTCAACGTGAACTTCTACATCATCAACGCGAAGGGCGACTATGCCGGTGTGGCGCTGTACGCGCCGAACGCCAACAGCCGCTTCGCGGTGTGTGACGCCAAAGGCGCGCGGCTCGAGCCGATCGAGCCGTTGCTGGAAGGCAGCACGAGCTGAGTGCGCAGTGCGGAGTGCGCAGTGCGGAGTGCGGACGACAGGAGTGGGGACGGCCATGAAGAAACAGACGATTGTGACGATGGGGTTGGTGGTGGCGGGCGCGGTGGCGTGGTCGGCGACGACCGGCACGCAGCAGGCGCCGCTGCCGGGCGGCGACAATCCGAACATGTACCGCGTGGGCGGCGGGCATCGCGACGGTCCGTCGGTGTTTCCGCGCGTCAACTACACGCAGATGAAGCCGCTGCGGGCGGGCGAGGTCGACTTCCAGCATTTCCACACCTATGAAGAAGCGACCGACATCCTGCGGATGTGGGCGCAGCGTCATCCGGATCTTGTCGAGTTGTACTCCGTGGGCAAGTCGCTGGAGGGACGCGAAATCTGGCAGATGACGCTCACGAACAAAAAGACCGGGCGGCACACCGACAAGCCGGCGATGTTCATCGAAGGCGGCCGGCACGCCGGCGAGATCTCGGGCATCGAGGCGACGTTGTGGTTCGCCAACCACCTGCTGACCAACTACGGCAAGGACCCGGTGATGACCAAACTGGTTGACACCAAGACGTTCTACGTCAAGCCGCACAACAATCCCGACGGCGCGTCGGTCTATCACTACACCGCGCAGACACTGCGGTCCACCGTGCGGCCGTACGACAGTGACAGCGACGGCCTGGTGGACGAAGACCCGGCCGAGGACCTCGACGGCGATGGCTTCGTGCGGCAGATGCGGCAGTACGTCGGACCGGGCAAAGGCAACGCCGTGATCGACAAACGTGACCCGCAGGGCCGCCTGATGATGAACGTGCCGATGGGGCAGGGCGAGTACCTGATGCTCCAGGAAGGCTATGACAACGACAACGACGGTCGCGTGAACGAAGACGGCGTCGGCGGCCTGGATCTGCACCGCAACTATCCCGAGAACTGGCGGCCGATGACGGAAGAGACCGGCCGCGGCTGGACGCAGGGCGGCGCCGGCGAGTACCCGCTGTCGGAACCCGAGACCAAGGCGGTGTTCGACTTCCTGATTCGCCATCCACACGTCGGCGTCGTGCAGTCGCTGGATACGTCGGTGCCGATGATCCTGCGCGGCCCGTCAACCTCAAAGTCCGAGGAGTCGGTGTTCCCGGAGGACCTGGTCTACTTGAGGAAGTTCGACGCCGAAGGGATCAAGATCACGGGGTATCCGTGGGCGGGCGACACGTACTGGCAGTACGCCAATCGTGGCCGCGGCGGCGCGGCGCCCAATCCCGACGCGCCGGGCTCCCCGCTGTTCGGACACGGCCCGGACTTCGGCTACCTGTATTACGGCGCCATCTGGTACGGCAACGAGATCTGGGACGGCGGCCGGCTGCCGGAGGCCGACCTCGACGGCAACGGCCAGGCCGACGACTGGGAGAAGCTGCAGTGGCTCGACAAGCACCGTCCCGGCAAGAACGACTTCCAGCCGTGGACGAAGGCCACCCATCCGACGCTGGGCGCGGTGGAAGTGGGCGGCTGGAATCCGAAGTTCTGGTCGCAGAATCCGCCGCCCGAGATGCTCGACAAGTGGGCAGGCAACGAGGCGCGCTTCAACCTCTACCTCGCGCAGCAGATGGCGCAGGTGGCGATCGTCTCGGCGACGACCAAGCCCGCCGCTGACGGCGCCACGGAGGTGACCGTGACGGTGACCAACGAGGGCGGTCTGCCGACGGCGCTCGAAATCGCCAAGCGCGTGAAGATCGTGCGCGAAGACACGATTGCCATCGACTACGCGGCCACCCAGACCGTGACGGCCGCCGGTCAGAGCGCGGCCGGCGGCGGCCGCGGCGGCCGTGGCGCCGCCTTCGGTGGCCGCGGGGGCGCCGCCCCTGATCCCAACGCGCGCCGCCGCACGGCGCAGGGTATCGGCTATCTCAAGCCGGGCGAAACGCGCACGGTCAGCTGGACCGTCCGCGGCGCCGGCCCCGTCACCATTCAGGTGTCGTCCACGCGCGGCGGCACGGCGACGAGGACGGTGGAGATTCGGTGAGCTCTGCTATTGAGGATTGGGGATTGAGGATTAGGGATTTGGGGGTGGAAATCCTCAATCCTCAATCCTCAATCCTCAATCCTCAATCCTCAATCCTCAATCCTCAATTACCTAATGCTCCCCAACGGCACCGCCCTCACCGTCCGTCCATTACCCGTCATGTCGGTGGCCTTGAAGAGCGAGTTGTAGATCGCCTCTTCGGTGGCGTCCATCACGGCCTCGAACAGTGCCGAAACGCCGTCGGTGGGCAGAAAGGTCCGCGGCTGAGGGCCTGACGCCGGGGTGACGCGATTCTCCGTCGCCGTGGAAAACGCAATCGCGAAGTCGCCGCTGCCGTTGGAGTAGGTCGATCCGGTGCGCGCCATGGCGAAGATGGCGCGCGCGGCCAGCCGCTCGAGGTCTCGCGCATCCAGCGGCGCGTCGGTGGCGACGATGATCATGCACGAGCCGTCGGCATCGGACAGGGTTCCGGGGCCCGAAGCCCTCTCCGGCTGCAGCGTGCGCCAGACCTGACGGCCGTTGATCGTCAGCCGGCCGCCGTAGTTGGTCTGCACCAGCACGCCCACCGTCCACGACGCCTCCGGCCCGCCGCCACGCCGCACCAGGCGCGACGACGTGCCGATGCCGCCCTTCCAGCCGAACGCGACCGTCCCGGTGCCGGCGCCCACCGCGCCCTCGGCAACAGGGCCGCTGGCGGCCGACGTGATCGCGCGGGTCACATGCTCGCGCGTGACCGGCAGCGCGCGGACGTCGTTCAGGTTGCGGTCGTTGGTTTCGCCGACCAGGGCATTGACCGACCGGACGTCGCTGTTGCCGTCCTGCGCGAGCGTCCACCGCACCACGGCGTCGATGGCCGTGCCCACGGCCAGGGTGTTGGTCAGGACGATCGGCGTTTCAATCGTGCCGAGTTCGCGCACCTGTGTCGATCCAGCGAGTTTGCCGAACGCGTTGCCGATGTACACGGCGCCCGGCACCTTGTCGCGGAACAGGTTGCCCTCGTGCGGCAGGACGGCCGTGACGCCGGTGCGGATGTTGTCACCCTCAATCAGCGTCACTTGGCCGACACGTACACCGGCGACATCGGTGATGGCGTTGAGCCGGCCCGGCGTTCCGGCACCGGGCGCGATGCCCAGGTCCCGCGCCCGTGGGCGCTCCTGAACGGCGGACAGGGGCCACGCGGCCGCGACGGCCAGGGCGGAAATCACGAGGCGATGGCGCAGGGACATTGGTGGATAATAAGCGCGCTTTCCCCGTCCCGAAGGACTCCAAGGAGTTGGTTATGAAGAGACACCTCGTCCGGCTCACCGTTGCGGCAGCTGCCCTGGCCGTCACGGTGACCTCGCTGTCGCTGCCTGTGGCGGCGCAGGCGCCGCAGAAGCGGCCCATCGGCTACGACACGATGGACTACTGGCGATCCATCGGCGGCACCCGGCTGTCAGACGACGGCCAGTGGCTGGCGTATGCGGTGACCTCGCAGGCCGAGGATGGCGAACTGATCGTTCGCAATCTCGCCTCGGGACAGCAGTTCAAACATCCGCGCGGGTCGGCGCCGGTGTTCACGCCCGACGGCAAGTTCGTCCTGTTCACCATCGTCCCGCCCAAGACCACCGATGACGATGCCGAGGAAGGCGGGCAAGGGCGCGCGGGCGGCGCGGGTGAGGGCGAAGGCGGCAACGCCTCCGCCAATCGCAATGCGGCCGGCATCATGGCGCTGCCCGGTGGCCAGGTGACGGTGATTGAGCAGGTGTCGACGATTCGGCTCGCGCCGGAGTCGTCGACTTGGGTGGCGCTGCACAAGGGCCGCGCGCCGGCTGCGGGCGGCCGTGGCGCGCGGGGCGGCAGGGCGGGCGCTGCAAGTGGCGGCCAAGTGGCGGCAAGTGGCGGCCAGGGGGCCAGTGGCGGCCAGGCGGCCACTGGCGGCGAGGCTGGCGGCCAGGCTGCGCCGGCGGCCGGCCGTGGTGCCGCGACGCCGCCCGCGAAGCGGAAGGACGTGGGCTCCGACCTCGTCGTCCGCAACCTCACGACGGGACAGGACGTGACCATCGCGGAAGTCAGCGGGTTCGCGTGGGGCAAGGGCGGCGCGTGGCTGGCCTACGGGGTGTCGTCGAACGACGCCGCCAAGGACGGCGCGTTCGCGCGGCAGATGAGCGACGGGGCCACGCGCACGCTCCAGGCCGGCAAAGGCAACTACAAGCAGTTCGTGTTCGACGAGGCCGGCACCCAGCTGGCGTTCCTGAGCGATCAGGCTGAATACGACAAGCCGGTCTCGCCGTATCACCTCTACTACTGGAAGGCGGGAGAGACGGCCGCGTCGGAACTGGTGTCCGGCGCCACGCGCGGCATCGCGACCGGCATGGTGGTCCACGACAGCGCGCTGCGGTTCTCGGATGATGGCAAGCAGCTGTACCTGAACACGGCGCCCCCGCCCCCGCCGCCGGCCGATCCCAACGCGAAGCGTCCGCTGACCGTGGACGTGTGGCACTACCAGGATCCGCAGTTGCAGCCGATGCAGCGTGTGCGCGCGACGCAGGAGCGCAATCGCAGCTACCGCGCCGTCGTGCACCTGGGCGACAAGCGGCTGGTGCAGCTCGCGACGCCGGATCTGCCGAACGTGAATCCCGGGACGAACACCGAGCGCGCCATCGGCACGTCGGACCTGCCGTATCAGCAGCTCGTGTCGTGGGATCAGGGCTACAACGATGTGTTCCTCGTCGATCTCAAGACGGGACAGCGGCGCAAGATCCTGGAGAAGTCGGCGGGGGCTGCGCAGCTGTCTCCCGGCGGCGGCTACCTCACCTGGTTCGATGAGTTCGCCGGGCACTGGTTCAGCTATCGCATCTCCGATGGCCTGAAGGTGAACCTGACCGAGCGGATTGCCGTGAAGTTCTCGCAGGAGGATCACGACACGCCGGATGCGCCCGGGTCGTACGGCATGGCGGGGTGGACCGACGGCGATCGCGCCATCTGGCTGTACGACCAGTTCGACATCTGGGAAGTGCGTCCGGACGGCACGAACGCGCGCCTGGTCACCAACGGCGAAGGCCGCAAGCAGCAGGTGGTGTATCGCTACCGCAGCCTCGACCCCGAGCAGCGCACGATTCCCGCGTCGGGCCAGGTGCTCTTGTCGGCGACCGACGATCGCACGAAGGCGACCGGCTTTTCACGGCTGGCCGCGGCCGGCGGCGCGCCGCAGAAGGTCGTGATGCTCGACAAGGCGTTCGGCGCGGTGACCAAGGCGAAAAACGCCGATCGCCTCGTCTTCACCCTGTCGCGGTTCGAGGAATTCCCGAACCTCTGGGTGAGTGACGGCAACTTCGGCAACATGCAGCAGGTGTCGGACGCCAATCCGCAGCAGGCCGAGTACGTCTGGGGCAAGTCGGAGCTGATCGAATACATCAACGCCGACGGCAAGAAGCTGCGCGCCATTCTCACCAAGCCCGACAACTTCGACCCGACGAAGAAGTACCCGCTGATGGTCTACATCTACGAACAGCTGTCGCAGGGGCTGCACAGCTACTCGGCGCCCAACGTCGGCACGTCGGTGAACGTGACGCGCTACGTCAGCAACGGCTACGTCGTGCTGCGGCCGGACATCGTCTACGACACGGGCTTCCCGGGCGAGGCGGCGGAGAAGTGCGTCATCCCCGCGGTCAACACCGTGGTGGCGGAAGGGTACATCGACCCCGCGCGCATCGGCATCCAGGGCCATTCGTGGGGCGGCTATCAGATCACGCATCTGATTACCCGCACGAACATGTTCGCGGCGGTGCAGGCCGGCGCGTCGGTCTCGAACATGGTGAGCGCGTATGGCGGCATCCGCTGGGGCACGGGCATGGTGCGCCAGTTCCAGTACGAAAAGACGCAGAGCCGCATCGGCGCTCCGCCCTGGGACAAGACGCTCGAGTTCATCGAGAACTCGCCGATCTTCTGGGTGGAGAAGGTGAACACGCCGTACCTCAGCATCCACAACGACGCCGATGACGCGGTGCCGTGGTATCAGGGCATCGAGTTCTTCGTGGCGATGCGCCGGCTGGGCAAGGAAGCGTACATGTTCAACTACAACGGCGAACTGCACGGCCTGCGCAACCGCGACAACATGAAGCACTGGACCGTGCATCAGGACGAGTTCTTCGACCATTACCTGCTGGGCAAACCCAAGCCGGAGTGGATGCAGAAGGGCGTGCCGTACCTGGAGCGCGGGACGCGTGACGTGTCGGGCCTGTTCAAGCGCGCCACGCCGCCGCCGGCCGGCGGCAAGTAACGCGTGCGCATCCATCGTCTTGACCCGGCTGTTCCGCTGCCGTCCTATCAGACGGCCGGGGCAGCCGGGTTCGACCTGGCCGCCAGCGCCGACGTGACCATCGCGCCGGGGGCCATCGTGCTCGTGCCGACCGGACTCGTCGTGGAAGTGCCCGCCGGGCACTTCCTCGGCATCTTCGCCCGGTCGTCCACGCCGCTCAAGAAGGGGCTGATCGTCGCCAACGGCGTGGGTGTGCTCGACAGTGACTACTGCGGCCCCACCGACGAATTGAAGATCCAGGTGATGAACGTGACCACGTCGCCGGTGACGGTCGCGCGCGGGGATCGCATCGCGCAGGGGATCGTCCTGCCGTTCGTCCGCGTGGAGATCGAAGACGGCAGCGGGGCGACGGCGCCGTCGCGCGGCGGATTCGGATCAACCGGATAAGGGGCGGCGTGCGGAGTGCGCAGTGCGCGGTGCGGAGTGCACAGTGCGGAGTGCGCAGTGCGCGGGGCGCGGTTCCTGTGGTGGTGGCGCTGCTGGGTGCGGTCGTCGCCGCCCAGACGCCGCGGCCGCAGGATGACCTCTACCAGTTCGTCAATCACACCTGGCTGCAGCAGACACCGATTCCCGACGATCGTGTGACGCACTCGGCGTCGTCTGAACTCGTCGATCGCGTGGAGCAGCAACTGCGCGTCATCATCGACGGGGTGGCGGCCGGGACTCCCGCACGCGGCTCTGAAGCCCAGCTCATCGCCGACCTGTACCGCAGCGTCGTGGACGCCGGCGCGATCGAGCGCGCGGGGCTGTCTCCGGTCGCGGCGGACCTGGCGCGGTTTGATGCCATCGATGGCGTGAAGGCCGCCTCGGTGGCGGCTGGGCTGTTGTCGGTGGCGGGCGAAGGCGGGCCCTTTGAAGTCACGCTGGTGACCGCCGGCCGACGCAACTCGCGCATCGTCGCGCGGGTCGATGCCGGCGGCCTCCTGCTGCCGGACTGGTCGTACTACCTGGCGCCGTCCGCGCAGGTGCTCAGCGTCCGGAGGGACTATGCGCGGTACCTCGCGCGCGTCCTGGCGGCCGCGGGCCGGCCGCAGCCGGTGGCCGAAGCCGAGGCCGGCGCCGTGCTGGCGTTCGAGACGCGCATGGCGGACGCCCTGCGTGCGCACACCGGCGGTCCGATATCGCCCCGTGTCTGGTCGTTTTCGGAGATCGAGCGCGCGATGCCTGGGTTCGGCTGGAAGGATTGGGCGAAGCCTCAGGGGCTGGATCAAGCAGGCGGCATCATCCTCGACTATCCCGAGTTCTTTCGCGCGTTTGCCGCGCTGGTCGGCGGCAGCCCGCCCGGGACCCTGGCGGCCTGGCTGCGCGTGCGTTTCCTGACGGCGATGGCGCCGTACCTGCCCGACGCGTTGGCGTCGGCGCGCTTCGATTTTTTCGGCACCACCCTGACCGGCCAGCGCGCGCCGCGTGAGCGCTGGAAACGCGCCGTCTCGATGGTCAGCGAGTTCCTCGGCGACGCCATCGGCCGCCGCTACGTGGCTGCGCACTTCAGCGACACCGCGCGACGCCGCGTGCGCGCGATGGTGGCGCACATGGTGGAGGCCGCCCGCGAGGGTGTGGACGACGCGCCGTGGCTCACGCCCGAGATCCGGGCCGCGAGTGAGCGCCGCCTGGCGACGGTGCAGGCGCAGGTCGGGTATCCGGACGAGTGGCGATCGTACGCGGGCTTGAGACTCCAGCCCGACACTCTCGTAGAAAACCTGCGTCGCCTTCGCGCGTTCGAAACGCGGTATCGCATGTCGCGCGCGCGGGTGCCGGCCGATTCACGCCAGTGGCTGACCTCTCCGCAGACCGTCAACGCCTACTACAGCCCGCGGCAACACGAAATCGCGCTGCCGGCGGGCATCCTTCAGCCGCCGTATTTTGATCCCGCGGCCGACGATGCGGAGAATTTCGGGGCGATCGGTGCGGTGATCGGCCACGAGATCAGCCATGCGCTGGACGTGCGGGGACTGGCGCCGCAGGCGCGCGCGCTGCAGGCCCAACTGGCGGCAATCGAGGTGGCGCCGGGCGTGCGGCTCAATGCGGATCTCACGCTGGCCGAGACGCTGGCCGACGTGGTCGGCCTGCAGCTGGCCTATCGCGCGTACCTGCGCTCGCTCGACGGGCGTCCGGCGCCCGTGATCGAGGGCCGGACGGCGGCCGAGCGGTTCGTGACGGCGTGGGCGCGCATCTGGCGCGGACAGTCACGTCCCGATTACCTGCGCTACACGAACGAGACCAGTCCGCATCCGCCGCCGCAGTTCCGGGCGAACGTGGCGGTGTCACATCTCGATGCGTTCCACGAGGCGTTCGGTGTCGGCCCCGGGGACCGGCTGTATCGTGCCGCGCCGGATCGCGTTCGTGTGTGGTGACGTCGCGCGGTCACCAGCGCACGACGATGGCGCCGCCGCCGGGCAGCGGCGCCGGCGTAATCGACCACGCGCGTGAGTCGTGCCCGCGCGTGACCGCCCAGCCCGCCGTCAGTCCCATCGCCGCGCCGAACACCGTGTCGCTGACCCAGTGCGCGCCATCACGCACACGCGTCAGGCCGACGAAGCCGGCGGCCAGGTAGGCCGGCGCGCCGGCCTTCCACCCGAAGTGGCGATGCACGACGGCCGCGGAGGTGAACGTGGCCGAGGTGTGGCCTGACGGAAACGCGTGGCCGCCGCCCGACGGGCGCTGGCGGTCGACGGCAATCTTCACCACCCGCGTCGTCACCATGTTGAGCAGCTGGGCGCGGATCAGGTCGCTGCCCACATGCGCGGTCAGCCGGTGCTGCGTGAGTTCACCCAGCCCCCAGGTGGCGACGGCGATGCCGCCCTGCACCCACCCGTCGCCGCCGACGCGCCCGATCCTGGTCCAGGAGCCCGCCGGAGCGTCCTGCGCCCAGTCGCGGCCGTCGTGGTCGGCCTGCGCCGCGGCGATCGCCAGCGCGCCGCCGGCGCCGAGCAGGATCAGCGAATCGCGATGTGCCAGGCGTTTCGTGTCCTCCAGGAAGTTCTGCGGGAGTCTGGCGAACGGGCGATCGGGCGGCGGCGCGGCCGGCTGGGCCGCGGGCGCGACCGTCAGCGAACCGACCAGCAGGGGAACCCAGAGAAAATCGAACACGCGCGGGGAGGATATCAGCGCGACAGGCCGAACGCGAGGCCGACGGCGAGGTGGTGCGACAGACTGGTGGTCTGGCCGGTGCCGTTGTGCGCCGTGGTGATGCGCGGCCGCGCGTACGTCACCTTGTATTCCGAGACCAGCGACAACCGCCCGCGCAGCCGTGTGTCCAGGCCGATGGCGGCGTGGACGCCCGGGCCCGCGTATTCGTACTGCTCGCGCGACACCCCGCGAATCGTCGTTTCGGCGTGCGGCAGCGTGACGCCCGCGCCCGCGCGCGTGATCACGGCGAACGGCGCCGTGCCCGACGCCGAGCGGCCGAACGGGATGCGCGTCACCACGTTCGCCACCAGGAAGTTCAGCCCGTGTGTCATCTGGTAGCGGGTCACGTCGGGCCCCAGGTCGGTGGGATGGGCGATGACCTTCAGGTGGATGAACTCGAGCTCCACACCCAGCCGCCGCGAGTCGTCGAGGAAGCGGCCCAGCCGCCAGCCGTAGTACTGCGGCGAGGTGAAGGACTTGGCCTCGAACGAGACGTCGGGATACGTGATGTCGTAGCCGTCACCCTTGACTGTGACGTCGGCAGGCCGCGTCGTATTCGCCCCCAGATACAGGCCGGCATACCACTGGGCCTGCGCCGCCACGGGCAGCAGCAGGAGGAGAGCCAAGAACGGGACCACACGGCACGGACGCATCCTCTGATGATAGCGTTAGAGATTGTGACCTCAACCAAAGCTCTGCTCGACAAGCTCTCCATCGCCGACGTCAACGACGGCGCCTGCGTGGGGCCCGACGGCTGGATGCGCGATGGCGATGCGGGCCGCATCGTCTCGATCGACTCGTCGACCGGCGAACCCATCGCCAGCGTGCTTCTGGCCTCACCGGAGACCGCCGATCATGTGGTGGCGGCCTCGCGCGAGGCGTTCGAGCGTTGGCGTCACGTGCCGGCTCCCAAACGCGGCGACCTCGTCCGCGACCTGGGCAATGCCCTGCGCGAGATGAAGGAGCCGCTGGGCGACCTCGTCAGCCTCGAGATGGGGAAGATCCGCGCCGAGGGGCATGGCGAAGTGCAGGAGATGATCGACATCTGCGACTTTGCCGTCGGCCTCTCCCGTCAGCTGTACGGGTTGACGATGGCGTCGGAGCGGCCGGGGCACCGGATGATGGAGCAGTGGCATCCGCTGGGCCCGGTTGCCGTCATTTCCGCGTTCAATTTCCCGGTGGCGGTCTGGTCGTGGAACTCGGCGCTGGCGGCCGTGTGCGGCGACACCACCATCTGGAAGCCCGCCGAACCGGCGCCGCTGTGCGGCGTGGCGGTCCAGCACATCTGCAACCGCGTGATGTCCGACTACGGCCTCACCGGAATCTTCTCGCTGCTCGTCGGCAAGGGCAGCGAAGTGGGCGAGCGGGTGATTCGTGATCCCCGCGTGCCGCTGGTGTCGTTCACCGGGTCGACGGCCGTCGGACGTCATGTGTCCGAGGTCGTGGCGGCGCGGTTCGGGCGCACCATCCTCGAGCTGGGCGGCAACAACGCCATCATCGTCTGCGAGGACGCCCGGCTGGATCTGGCCGTGCGCGCCATTCTGTTCGGCGCGGTGGGCACGGCCGGGCAGCGGTGCACGACGACGCGCCGCATCCTGGTGCAGAAGACGATCGCCACTGAGCTGGTGTCGCGACTGCAGGCGGCGTACGCGCAGGTGCCCATCGGCAACGCGCTCGACCCGAAGACGCTGATGGGGCCGCTCGTCAACATGCAGGCGGTCGACAAGATGTTCGAGTCGATTGAACGCGCGAAGGCCGAAGGCGGTGAGGTCGTCTACGGCGGCAACCGGCGGCCGGACATCGGCCCGTTTTTCGTGGAGCCGACCATCATCCGCATGCCCGCGCAGACAGCCATCGTGAAGGAGGAGACCTTCGCGCCCATCCTGTATGTGATGGAGTACGACACGTTCGACCAGGCGCTGGCGATGCACAACGACGTGCCGCAGGGGCTGTCGAGCGCCATCTTCACGGAGAGCATGCGGAAGGCCGAGCAGTTCCTGTCGGCCGGCGGCTCGGATTGCGGCATCGCGAACGTCAACATCGGCACGTCGGGCGCGGAGATTGGCGGCGCGTTTGGCGGCGAGAAGGAGACCGGCGGCGGCCGCGAGTCCGGGTCGGACGCGTGGAAAGCCTACATGCGCCGCCAGACCAACACCGTCAATTGGTCGGAGCAGCTCCCGCTGGCCCAGGGCATCCAGTTCGGGTGAAAAATGACGTCGGGTGGCTTTTTCGCAAGAAAAAGCCACCCGACGCAATTACGGTTTCGTAAGGGCGGTCACGGCCGCCACGGCGTCGGCCACGGCGGCCTCCATGGCCGCGGTGGGGCGGGCGTCGGCGCCCTGCAGTTGCGCCAGCAGGCCCGGCAGCGGCTGATACACGCGCTGGATGGCCGCCAGGCGCTCGGCCGAGGCCCCCTCGCGCATCGCGGCGAGGTCGCGCATCAGCCGATCCACCGTTCGCGACAATTTGAACTGCAGCAGCAGGTCGGCCACCGGCGTCTTCACGCGCGGATCGAGGCGCACGGTCACCGGCTGCCGATACACGCGTCCCCCGACCGTCAATCGCACCTGATACGTGCCCGGCATCACGAACAGGCCCTGCGGGCTGCGCGGCGTATTCCGGTGAATCGCCGCAATCGCGTAACTCTGCGTCGTCACCGCCGGCGGCGCATAGCGCACGTCCCACACGAAGCGGTGCAGGCCCGGCGCCGCCGACAGCGGCTGATGCGGGCGAATCCAGTAGTCGGGCAGATTCGGCGCGCGGACCGGCGGCGGCTCCGGGTCGTCGCTGGAGTACCGGCGAATGACCTCACCCTCCGGTTCGAGAATCTCGAGTGTGACCGGCCCCGGTGTTCCACGGCCGACGAAATAACTGATGGTCACGCCGTCCGGCGGATTCGGCATGGCCGGCTCGTCGGGCGGCAGCGGTGTGTCCGTGTTCTTGTTCCACCGGAATCGCCACGCCACGGGCGGCCTGAACAGATACGCCGGAGCGTTGAGAATCGACGGCGTGATCTGCCGCAGCGGCGAGATGTCATCGAGAATCCAGAATCCCCGGCCGTGCGTGCCGGCCACGAGGTCGTCATCCTTGATGACAATGTCGCGAATCGACGTCGCCGGCATGTTCAGCCGCAGCGACTGCCACTGGTCGCCGTCGTCAAACGACACGGACACGTGCAGTTCGCTGGCGGCAAACAGCAGGCCGCGGCGCACGGGGTCTTCGCGCACCGCGTTGATCGTGGCGCCATCGGGCAGGCCGGCGACGATGCGCCGCCAGGACTTGCCGCCGTCGCGCGTGCGATAGATGTGCGGACGGAGGTCGTCCAGCCGCAACGTGTTGACGGCGATGTACGCGGTGTCGACGTCGAAGTGTGAGGCCTCAACCAGCGAGATCTTCTCCCACGCCTTCAGTTCGGGCGGCGTGACGTCCGTCCACGTCGTGCCGCCGTTTCTTGTCACGTGCACGAGGCCGTCGTCGGTGCCCACCCAGATCGTCTCGCGGTCCACGTAGGAGGGCCCGATGGTGTAGATCACGCCGCGTTGTGACGGCCGCGCGGTCGGGCGATCGCGATACACGCCCACGCTGGGTGGCACCTCCCAGGCCGGCCGGGTCAGGTCCGGGCTGATCTGCGTCCATGTGCGGCCGCCGGTGGTGGTCTTCCACAGGGTGTTCGAGGCGAAGTACAGGGTGCGTGGGTCGAGGGGTGAAAAGACCACCGGCTGCGTGCGCAACACGCGGTACCCGGGATCGCGCGGCGGCGAGACGTTCTGCACCTGACCGGTCCGGCGATCGAATCGCGTGACCTTGCCGCCGTACACGATGTCGGGATCGAGCGGGTCGGGCGCGACGTAGCCGTACTCCTCGACGCCCACCGACGTCCATTCGCGCATGGTGATCTGGCCGTGGTCGCCACGGCTCTGCACACACGCCGAGCCCGACTCCTGCTGGCCGCCGCACACGCGATAGGGGAACGCGTTGTCCGTGCTCACGTGGTAGAACTGCGCGGTCGGCTGGTTGTACCAGGAACTCCACGTGCGGCCGCCGTTGAGCGTCACAATCGCGCCCTGGTCGGCGGTCATCAACATCACGTCGGGCTGCGCCGGGTTGATCCAGATCTTCTGGTAGTCGTCGCCGCCGGGCGCGCCGCGAAACGCCGTGAACGTCGCGCCGCCGTCGGTCGACTTCCACGCGACAATCGTCGGCACATACACCACATCGGGATTGTCCGGATGCACGCGGATGTCCGCGGCGTCGTTCGGACGCGCCACCACACGCGTGTCGTTGTTCGTCCGCCGCCACGTCTCCCCGCCATCGTCCGATCGGAAGATGCCGCCGTTGGCTCCGGCGTCCACGGCGGCATACAGGCGCCGGTGGTCGCTCGGTGCGACGGTGATGCCCATGCGGCCCAGCCCTTCGGCGAAGGTCGGCAGACCGGTGGTCAGCGGCCGCCACGTGTCGCCGCCGTCCTCCGACTTGTAGAGACCGCTGCCGGGTCCCGTCCACACCGCGTTCTCCCACGGGCCCTGACGCTGTTCCCACAACACCGCGTAGATCGTGTTCGGGTCGACCGGGTCGAGCGCCAGGTCGATGCCCCCGGTGTTGTCGTCGCGGTACAGCACCTTCTGAAACGTGCGGCCGCCGTCGACCGATCGGAAGATGCCGCGCTCCTCGTTCGGGCCGTAGGGATGACCGAGCACCGCGACGAACAGCCGATCGGGATTGCGCGGGTCGACTTCAATCTGCGGAATCTGCTGTCCGTCACGCAGCCCGAGGTGTGTCCACGTGCGGCCCGCATCGGTCGACTTGTACATGCCGTCGCCGGTGGACAGGTCCGGACGCGGCATGCCTTCGCCGCTGCCGACATAGATCACGTTCGGGTCGGACGGCGCCACCGCGATGGCGCCAATCGATCCGGTGGGCTGGTCATCAAAGATGGGCGTCCACGTGCGGCCCGCATCATCCGTCTTCCAGACGCCGCCATTCACGACGCCGACGTAGAACACAAACGGCTGCGTCGGCACGCCGGCAGCGGCCTTCGTGCGGCTGGCGCGCAGCGGCCCGATGGGCCGCCAGCGCATCTCCTGGAGCAGCGCCGGGTCCAGGGCCGGCGCGGGCTGTGACGCGCCAAGGATGGTGACCGGGAACAGCAGGGCGATCACAAGGCGGATGCGCATGCCGCGATTGTAGAATCAAGCCGCCGGAGGGTGTGATGATGCGACGACAGACGTCTTGGGTTCGGTGGACCGCCGCGGCCGCGCTGGCGGCCTCGGGGTGGCTGGCCGCGCCGTCAGCGCAGCAGCCGCGCCGCTCGGCGGCCGATTGGGTGAGCCCTGCGTATCCGTTCGACCTGCAGGCGGCCCGCTCGACCGACCGGCTCGCGTGGATCAGTTACGACGAGGGCAAACGCAACGTGTTCACGGCGGCGGCGCCCGAATTCAAACCCGTGCGCCTGACCAACTGGATGGATGACGATGGCGTGGACCTGACGGACCTGAGCCTGTCAGCCGACGGCGCGGTGGCCGTGTTCGTCCGCGGCCACGCGCGCAACCGCGACGGGTGGGTGGCCAATCCGCTGTCGAATCCCGACGGCACTGAACGCGCCATCTGGGCGGTGCGCACGTCGGGCGGGGCGCCGTTCCGGCTGGCCGAGATCGAGGGCGGCGCGCCGGTGTTGTCGCCTGACGGCAAACACGCGTTGTATGTGAAGGGCGGACAGATCTATCGCGCGCCCGTGACCGCGACGATCCCCAACACTCCGCGCGACCGCGGCGAGGAACCCTTCATCACGGTCTTTGGCGACAACAGCAATCCCCGCTGGTCGCCCGACAGCACGCGGTTCGCGTTCGTCAGCAACCGCAACGACCACAGCTTCATCGGCGTCTACGAACTGGCGACGCGCAAGATCACGTGGCTGGCGCCCGACGTGGATCGCGACACCAGCCCGACGTGGTCGCCTGACGGCACCCGTGTCGCCTATATCCGTCGTCCCGGGCTGCCGTTCGGCCAGCAGTCGCAGCAGGGATCCGGCGGCGTGGGCAATCCGGCCGGACCGGCGGCCGGTCGCGGCGGACGTGGCGGTGGCGCCCAGGCGGATACGACACTGGCCGGCCTGCAGATTCCCGGCCTCTACCGCGCGGAGTTCCGCGGCGGCGGCACGCTGGCGTTCTGGGTGGCCGACGTGAAGACGGGCGAGGCGAAGGAGTTCTGGCGGCACGACCCGCGGGGCACGACGTTCAGGAACATCAACGCGATTCAGTGGGCGGGCAGCCACGTCATCTTCACCACGCAGATGCCCGATGACGAATTTGATCGGTACTTTTCGGTGGCGCTCGACGGGTCCACGAAGGACCCGGTGATGCTCACGACCACCAACGGCATCATCGAAGACGCCGATTCCATCGCGTTGTCACCGGATGGCCGCACGCTGTATTACACGACGAACCACGGCGACATCGATCGCCGCGACATCTTCGCCGTGTCCACCGCGGGTGGCGCCCCTCGGCAGGTGACCGAGACGCCGGCCATCGAGACCTATCCCGTCGCGCTGCCGTCCGGACGTGTCGGGGTGCTGTACGCCGACTGGCGCGTTCCGCAGTCGGTGGGCGTGGTGCCGGCCGCCGGCGGTCCGTCGCGCGTCGTGTATCCCACGCTGCCGGCGCGATATCCGCTGGACCGGCACGTCGAGCCGACCAACGTCACGCTCGAAGCGCCCGACGGCGTGAAGTTCAACAACCAGCTGTTCCTGCCGCGCGACATCAAACCGGGCGAGCGCCGGCCGGCGATGGTCTTCGTGCATGGCGGCCCGCAGCGGCAGATGCTGCTCGGGTAT
Source organism: uncultured Solibacteraceae bacterium (assembly GCA_964471115.1). GTDB lineage: Bacteria > Acidobacteriota > Vicinamibacteria > Vicinamibacterales > SCN-69-37 > SYFT01. Next base: position 2,554 of record CAYYFE010000046.1, on the reverse strand, counting down.
CACTACCGGCACGTCTACCACATGTTCTACGGCATCAATCAGTGGCTGGCCGACAAGGGGTACATCGTCCTGTCGGTGAACTACCGCCGTGGCGTCGGCTACGGGCGGTCGTTCCGCAACGCGCCCAACTCGGGCGGCCAGGGCAACGCCGAGTATCAGGACGTGCTGGCGGCCGGCCGCTACCTGCACTCGCGGCCCGATGTGGATCCGGCGCGGGTCGCCATCTGGGGGCTCTCCTACGGCGGTGTGCTGACGGCGCAGGCGCTGGCGCGCAACTCCGACTTGTTTGCCGCCGGGATCGATCTGGCGGGCGTGCACCTGTGGGGCAGCAATCTCGATCCCGAGAGCATTTCGTTCAAGTCCTCCGCCATCGGCGCCATCGACGGCTGGAAGTCGCCGATCCTGCTGCAACACGGCGACGACGACCGCAACGTGGCGTTCACCCAGACAACCGGGCTGGTGCAGATGCTGCGCGCGCGCAACATCGACTACGAACTCATCGTGTTTCCCGACGACGTGCACGACTCGCTGGTCCACAGCCGGTGGATCTACATCTACGACCGGATGGAGGCGTTTCTGCAGAAACACATCGGAAGGTAACAGGGATCAGGGATCAGGGAGGGCCTAGTGGGGCGCATCGGGATCGCGATCCTCGTTGTCGTGGCCGGGGCGGCGCAGACGTGGACGCCGCAGGTGAGTGGCGTGACCGCCACGTTTCGCGGCGTGAGCGCCGTGGACGGCCAGGTCGCGTGGGTGAGCGGGTCGCGCGGCACGGTGCTGCGCACGGCGGATGGCGGCGCGACGTGGGACGTCGTCTCGCCGCCGGACGCCGGCGCGCTCGACTTCCGTGACGTCGACGCCATCAACCGGCAGACCGCGTACGTGCTGAGCATCGGCAACGGCGCGCAGTCGCGCATCCTGAAGACCATCGATGGCGGCGCGACATGGGAGACGCAGTTCACCAATACGGAGGAGGACGCGTTCTTCGACGCGATGGCGTTCTGGGATGAACGCCGCGGTCTCGCCTTCAGCGATTCGGCGTCCGGCCGGCATCACATCCTGCGCACGGTCGACGGTGGACGCGCCTGGACCCGTCTGCCGGCCGACGCGCTGCCGCCCGCCCTCGACAACGAAGGCGCGTTTGCGGCCAGCGGCACGAACGTGGCGGTGTGGGGGGCGCGGCACGCGTGGATCGGTACCGGTGCGGCGGCACGCGCGCGCGTCCTGCGCACGACCGATGGCGGCGACACCTGGGCCGTGTCGGACACGCCGCTGGCGGCCGGACCGACGTCGGGCATCTATTCGATTGCCTTCCGTGACGCGCGCCATGGCGTCGTCGTGGGCGGCGACTACGCGAAGGAGACCGAGGCCGTCGACAACGTGGCGTACTCGCGTGACGGCGGCCTCACGTGGACGCTGGCGCAAGGGTTGACCGGCTTCCGTTCGGTGGTGGTTCACCTGCCGGGCGGGACCGGCCGGTCGTGGCTCGCGCTTGGGCCCGCGGGCGCGGATCGCAGCGATGACGATGGCGCGACCTGGACTCCGGTGGAGTTACCACTGCGCGGCCTGCATACCTTCAGTCTGGCGGCCGGCGGTGTGACCGGCTGGGCCGCCGGCGGGCGCGGACAGATCGCCAAGTTCCTCGCGCGATAGTAAAATGCCGACGCCCGTGACGTGGCCCGTCGCGGCAGGAGTTCCCTCTGATGATGAAACGACTTACCGTAGTACTCGCGGCGGCCCTGGTGGGTGCCGTGTCGATGAACGTGGCGGGGCAGGCGCCCGCGCAGGGGCTGACGGCCGAGACGCTGAGCGCGTTGTCGTTCCGCAGCCTGCCCACGCAGTTTGTGACCGGCCGCGTGCAGGACATCGCGATCGATCCGAAGAACACCAGCATCTGGTACGTGGCGTCGGCGTTCGGCGGCGTGTGGAAGACGGTCAACCGGGGCATCAGCTTCGAGCCGATCTTCGACAACTATCCGGCGCACAACATGTGCTGCATCGTGGTCGATCCGAAGGACTCGAACGTCCTCTGGCTCGGCACGGGCGAAAACAAGAGCCAGCGGTCGGCGCACTTCGGTGACGGCGTGTACAAGTCGACCGACGCCGGCAAGACCTGGAAACAGGTGGGGCTGCCGGCCTCCGAGCACATCGGCAAGATTCTGATCGACCCGAACAACTCGAACATCGTCTGGGTGGCGTCGCAGGGGCCGCTGTTTTCGGCGGGCGGCGAGCGTGGCGTCTACAAGACGACCGACGGCGGCGCGACGTGGACGCGTGTGCTGCACGTCAACGACGACACGGGCTTCACGGACCTCGCGTTTGATCCGCGCAATTCGGCCACGGTGTTCGCGGCCACGTATCAGCGGCGCCGGCACGTGGGACAGATGATTGGCGGCGGCCCGGACGGCGGCATCTTCAAGACCACCGACGGCGGGCGCAACTGGACCAAGCTGTCACGCGGCCTGCCGCCCGGGGAAGTGGGCCGCATCGCGCTGGCGACTGATCCGAAGAAACCCGGCCGCGTGTATGCGCTGATCGATGCGCGCGTGGCGGC
>CAYYFE010000045.1:0-31020 GCA_964471115.1 uncultured Solibacteraceae bacterium | reverse complement strand
CCTGTCCGCCAAGGGCGGCTTGAACGCGCTGCACCACGCGGCCCGTCAGGGCTATCTCGACGTCGTCAAGGCCGTGCTCGACGCCGGCGCGAAGGTCGATGACAAGACCGGTGACGGACACACTCCGATGCTGGTGGCGATCATCAACGGCCAGTTCGACGTGGCGATCGAACTCATCGGCCGCGGCGCCGACGTGAACCTGGCCTCCGACAGCCACGGCGTCACGCCGCTCTGGGCCGCGATCAACGCGCGCTGGCAACCGCGCACGCGTTTCCCGCAGCCGCAGGAAATGGATCTGCAGCAGACCGACTACCTCACGTTGATGACGGCGTTGCTCGACAAGGGCGCGGACGTCAACGCGCGCATCCGCATGCACCCGTGGTACATGGTCTACACCGACTGCGGCAATGCGAACTGCGGCCTGTCGAACATGGCCGGGTCCACGGCTTTCTGGCGCGCGGCCTACGGCACCGACGTGGAAGGCATGCGCCTGCTCCGGAAGTACGGCGCCGATCCGAACATTCCGACGATGGCGCAGCGCAGCGGCGGCCGCGGCGGCGGCCGGGCCGGCGGCGGGGGACTGAGCGACGATGACGCGGGCGGACCGCCCGTGCCGACGGCCGACCCGTCCGGCTACCCGGTGGTGCCCTTCGGCGGTCCTGGCGTCTTCCCGCTGCATGCGGCCGCCGGCGCCGAATACGGCGAGGGTTTCGCCGGCAACGCCCACAAACACGCCCCGGACGGCTGGCTGCCGGCCGTGAAGTACCTGGTCGAGGAACTTGGCGCGGACGTCAATCAACGCGACAGCGACGGATACACGCCGCTGCATCACGCCGCCGCGCGGGGCGACAACGAGATGATCAAGTACCTGGTCTCGAAAGGCGCCGATCCGCTGGCGGTCAGCCGCCGTGGTCAGACCACGGTCGACATGGCCAACGGACCGGTGTCGCGCATCTCACCGTTCCCCGAGACCATCAAGCTGCTCGAGAGCATGGGCGCGAAGAACAACCACCGTTGCCAGAGCTGCTGAGGCCCGTGGGTCGTGGGCTCGTGGGCTCGTGGGCTCGTGGGCTAGGGGGTTAGTGGGCTAGTGGGCTCGTGGGTTCGCTAGCGCTTGACCCTGTACTGGCCGTCTTCACCGCGTTCGCGGTGCGCGGTGTGACAGCTCTGGCATAACGCCTGGAACTTGCCGGCGGTGTCGCGGGCGGCGGGCCAGCTGTTGCCGTTGGCCTGCGTCGTGACCGTGTCGACCAGCGCGACGGCATCACGCGCCCAGCCCTCGGCGTCGGCCGTCTTGCGCGCGGCGAAGAACTTCTGCGTATCGGCGAACAGGTTGCGCAGCTTCGCGCCCTGCTCCTTCACCACCACGAGGTCGGCGGCTTCCAGCGCCTTGCGCAGCTCACCAAGCGTCGGGTTGACCTGCTTCATGACCGCGTCGAACGCCACTTCCTCCTTCGAGGGCGGCACGGGCGGCAGGAACGCCAGGTCGGTCATCGTCGCGTCGTAGACGTTGGTGGCGAGCACCATGGCCTTGCCGCGGAAGCGTTCGACCAGGTCGGGCGGCAGATCCAGCGCGTAGCCCTTGGCGGCTTCAGCCACCGCTTCGGGCGTGAACCGCATCGCGCGGCCGACCACCGTCACATAGGCCTGCGTCCTGGGCGCCGACACGAGTGTGGGAGAGACGACCAGCACCTGCGCGCTCGACGTCGCCTTGGCATCCTGATCGAGCGCGAAGGCCGTGCGGGACAGGAGCGCCTCGACCGGCGCGTAGACCGCGACCACCTGACCGACATAGCGGTCCGTCTGTGCCGCCAGTGACGCGGCCGTCATGGGCACGAGGTTGGCCGGCGGCTGCTGCTGAGCCCTGACACTGATGACCGCGCACAACACGGCGGTCGCCGAGGCAATCACAAGAGACTGGCGCACAGGCGGGATCCTCCGGGCACATTCTATGGGAAATCTGTCAGGTGGGGCATGAGAAGTGCGCAGTGCGCAGTGCGGAGTGCGGAGTGCGGAGTGCGAAGTGCGGGGTGCGGAGTGCGCGGTGCGGAGTGCGGCACGTCAGGTCACGGACCGGTGCAGGCGGGTGAGGGTGGCGTCGAAGGCGGCCTGGCCGGCGTCGGGGTCGTAGACGAGGACCGGCAGGCGTTCGCCGCGGATGCGCTGCGGGCTGCGGCGGGCGTAGTCCATGAGCGTCCGGGCCAGGGACTCGCGTGACCGCAGGGCGCTGTCACCGGCCGCGGCGCCACACAGCAGGTCCGAGTACGAGACCGTCCAGGGGTCGCCCCGCAGAGCGGCATCGATCACCACGCCCTTGAGCACGTTGTGTGAGAAGTTGAAGCAGAACGACAACGGCGAATAGGTCTCCCGCGTGGGGCGGAGCGCGGCGAACGCCGCCAGCCCCTCGGGACCCCGGGCGCGCAGGCCGTCGCCGATCGCCGCATCGTCGATCAGCACGTCCGTATCGGCGGTCAGCCCGCCAAGCAGGGCCTCGGTGCGCGCGGCCGATGGCGGCGCGTGCAGCAACGTGTTCACCGACCAGCGCAGCCAGGGATAGTCCGCGACATTGTCGTCGCGCATCTCGGTGGTGTTGCGCGCGTAGGTGGCGAAGAAGCCGAAGCGCAGATGCGCGCCGAGGCTGGCCGCGTGTTCGGTCGCGATGGTGACCTGCGCCTCGCGCGACAACGCGGTGGTCCGATCCAGCAGCTGCGGGTAGCCATGTTCGTCCGGTTCGTAGTGCGACGTGGCAATCAGCAGCAGCGTCTCGGCGTACCGGACGAACGGCTGGCCGCTGCCGTCCTCACCCTGGAGGCGATCGAGCAGGCGGCCGACCTGACGCAACGCGTCGTCCGGCGAGGCGAGATCCCAGATGCGCAGGGAGAGCAGCGCCAGCAGGTGAAAGAAGTAGTAGTCGACCAGCACCGCGACCGTGCCGGGCGCGGCCGGCAGGTGGCCCGCCGCGCGGCCGACGAAGTCGAGCACGTCCACCGGCACCACCTCGGCGTTGACGTGGTCGGCGATGCCGTCCCAGTCGTTCAGCGCATGAAAGCCATCGGCGCGGGTCCGGGCATCGAGGTCCGCGACGGCCGCGGTCAGCGGCCGCGATCGGCCGGCGCGTGACCAGAGGTGGCCGCGCATCATCGGTCGCACGTACGCCAGCGCGTCCACCAGCCGGCCCCGCCGCACGGCCGCCTCGGTCAGCTCCCGCCGGAACCCGCCCGCCAGCAGGTCCTCGAGCGCACCGGCCAGGTCGCCGAAGCTGTCGGAGGCCACCGGGCGCATTCTACAATCCGCGCATGGTCAAAGACGTGCTCGGTCTTGCGGATCGGTATGCACCCCTGGGGCCCCGCATCGCGGCGGCGCTGGCGCACGCCCGCCGGACGGACTTCACCACGATGGCCGACGGCGAGTACGCGATCGACGGCCCGGGCCTGCGCGCGCTCGTGCAGCGGTACGGCAGCAAGCCGCTGGAGGAGGGCCGATGGGAGGCGCATCGCCGGCACATCGATCTGCAGCTGGTGGTCCACGGCGAGGAACGAATCGGCGTGGCGCCCCTCCACACTCTGGTGGCCGAGCCGTATGACGAGGCGAAGGACCTGCTGTGGCTGACCGGCACGGGCGATCTGGTGACGCTGCGCGCCGGTGACTTCGTACTGCTCTGGCCCGACGATGCGCACATGCCGGGGCTGCAGGTGACCGGTCCTGGAGCGGTGCTGAAGGTCGTCTACAAGATTGCCGTGGACTGAGCGATCAGCTCCAGCAGCTGGTCGCCGTATTGCGCGACCTTGGCGGGCCCGAGGCCGGTGATCTCCAGCAGCGCGTCGGCGGACTGTGGGCGCTCGAGCGCCAGCGCCGCGATGGTGCGGTCGTGGAGGATCACGTAGGGCGGGACCTGCCGGCGGGCCGCCTCCTGCCGCCGCCACGCGCGCAACGCGTCCACGAGCGCGTCGTCGACGGGCGCCGCGGCTTCGGTGCCTGTCGGTTCGGCGGCGTTCGTGGCCCGTCGCGTCCGTCCGGCCTTGCCCTTCTTTTTCGCGCCTGGAAGTTTCACTTCCGGCACCAGCACCATCAGGTCCGTCCGGCGGCCGGCCATGATGTCCCGGCCGAGCGGGGTCAGCCGCAGGGTGCGGTAGACATCCGGCGATGCCGCGAGCGCGCCGCCGCCTTCGAGCGCGTCGATCCATTTCTCGACGATGCGCGGATCCTGATCGCGCAGCAGTCCGGTCGTGGATAACGTCGTCAGCGCCGGCGGCAGATCGTCGAGATGGCCGGTCAACATCGCGGCGATCTTGCGGCGCCCCCAGCGCTCGCCGCCGCGGGCGACACCCGACAGGATCTTGCGCGCGAGCAGCAGCTGATCCTCGGTGAGGGCGGTGCGCCGGAGGCAGTTGCCGCACGACTGGCAGTCGGCGCCGGCTGCCGGGTCGCCGAAGTAACGCAGGATGGTGTTGCGCAGGCAGCCTGACGAATCCGCGTACGCGACCATGCGTCGCAGTTTGAGGCGCTCGAGTTCGACGCGGCGCGCCAGCTCTTCCGGTTCGGCGGCCGGCGCATCGTCATCCTCGTTGCGGCGTTCGATCAGGAACTCCCGCGTCTTCACGTCGGCGTAGTTCCACAGCAGGGTCGCCACCGCGGGCCGGCCATCACGGCCGACGCGGCCGACCTCCTGGTAGTACGCCTCGAGCGACCCGGGGATGTCCTTGTGGACGACCACTTCGAGGTCGGGCCGGTCGATGCCCATGCCGAACGCGTTGGTCGCGCACACGACGGTCAGCGCGCCCGAGGCGAACGCATCCTGCACACGCGTACGCTCCGTGTCGGCGAGTCCGGCATGATACGCCGCGGCGGCGACGCCCGCGTCGACGAGTGTCGCGGCCGCGTCTTCGGCGCTCTTGCGAGTCGACGCGTACACGAGCGCCCGGGCCTGGCCCACCAGGCCCGGCAGCAGCGTGTGTTTCTCGCGGTCGCCGCTGACGGCGCGCACCTGCAGACGGATGTTCGGTCGATCGAAGCCCGACACGAACACGCCGGGCTCCTGCATGTCGAGCAGCGCGACGATGTCGTCGCGCACCTCCGGCGTGGCCGTCGCCGTGAAGGCGAGCACCGGCGGCCTGCCCGGGACGCCGTCGGCGCGCCGGCATCGCGCGGCCGTGGCCGCGAGCCGGCGGTAGTCGGGCCGGAAGTCGTGGCCCCATTCCGACACGCAGTGGGCTTCATCCACCACGAAGCGGCTGACCGGCAGCCGCCCGAGCCAGTCAAGGAAGTGGCCGGACGCCAGGCGCTCCGGCGCGACATACAGCAGGCGCAGTCGTCCGTCGCCCGCCTCGCGCAGCACCGCGCGACGCTCCTCCGCCGACTGGAGCGAATGCAGCGCGCCCGCCGCAATGTCCCGCCGCGTCAGTTCGTCCACCTGGTCCTTCATCAGGGAAATCAGGGGAGATACGACGACGGTGAGACCGGGTAGGATGACGGCCGGCAGTTGGAAACAGAGCGACTTGCCGGCCCCGGTGGGCATCACGGCCAGCACGTCGCCTCCCGCCAGCGCGGCTTCGACGATGGGCTGTTGCGCCGGCCGGAAGGCCGCGTGCCCGAAGTGGGCGTGCAGGAGGGCGTCAAGGTCCATCATCGGGCTCATCGAGTGTGACAGATTCGTGCGCCGGTGTTGACGGCGACCGGCGGCTGGCATATGAACTGCGTGTATGTTGGACCTCGTCACGCGCGAATCGACCGACGAAGGCGCCTTGTGGCGCGTGACGTTCGGCGGGCGGCATCCCGGCAACCTGCTGGACATGGCGACGATGTCGGCCCTGGGTGACGCGTTCGACGCGGTCCGTCACGACACACGGGTGCGCGCCGTCATCCTGACGGGCGCCGGCGGGCACTTTTCCTACGGCGCATCGGTGCAGGAACATCTGCCCGGCGAGGTGGCGGCGATGCTGGCGGGGATCCGCCGGCTGATCGTGCGCATGGTCGAGTGTGATGTCGCCATCATCGCGGCCGTCCGCGGGCAGTGCCTGGGAGGCGGCCTCGAGGTGGCCAGTGTGTGTCACCGCATTGTGGCTCACGCGGACGCGCGGTTCGGTCAACCCGAGATCGCGTTGGGGATCTTCGCGCCGGTGGCGTCGGTCACCCTGGTGGAGCGCATCGGCCGTCCGGCGGCGGAGGACCTGTGTCTGACGGGCCGGCCGATTGACGCGGCCGAGGCGCTGCGCCTGCGCGTCGCCGATGAGGTGACCACGGGCGACCCGGTGGAGGCCGCGACGGCCTGGGCGCGGACGCATCTGGTGCCGCGATCGGCGTCGAGCCTGCGGCATGCCGTGCGCGCGATTCGCCGCGGCATGCGCGAGCGCCTGCACGAGGATCTCCAGGCGATTGAAGACACCTATCTGCGCGACCTCGCGCCCACCCAGGACGCGCAGGAAGGGCTGCGCGCCTTCCTCGAAAAACGCGCGCCGCGCTGGACCCATCAATGACGATGCCGGCGGTCATCGGCCTGCTGCTCAATACCAGCCTGCTGCTGGCGCTGACGCTCGTGTTCGACCTGGTCGCCGGGTTGCGGCGCCTCGAGCATTCCTGGAGCGGCCGGCTGATGATGGGAGCGGCGACGGGGCTGATCGGCGTCGGCCTCATGCTGGCGCCCGTGTACGCCGAACCGGGGATCCAGTTCGATACACGATCGGTCCTGCTTTCCATCTCCGGCCTGTTTCTCGGTCCGTGGCCCACGCTGATGGCGGTGGTGATGACGGCGGTGGCGCGGTACTGGATCGGCGGCGCGTGGATCGTCGGCGTGCTGGTGATCGTCGCGTCGGGCGCCCTCGGGGTCGCGTGGCAGCGCGTGCACCGGCGTCTGCATGGCCGGCGCCTGCAGAGTTTCTACCTGCTCGGACTGGTGGTCCACGTCGTCATGCTGTCGCTCATTGCGACCATCCCCGGCAGCGGTCCGGCGCTGGTGCGCGAGATTGCCGTGCCCGTCATGGCGTTGTATCCGCTCGCCACGGTCGTGTTGGGGCTGTTGCTGACGCAGCGGCTGCAGCGGCAGCGGACGGTCCTGAAGCTGCACGAAAGCGAGGCCCGGTACCGGCTGCTCGCCGAGCAGGCGCAGGACCTCGTGTACCGGTATGAGTTCGAGCCCGTGCCGCGGTTCACCTACGTCAGTCCGTCGGCGACGGCGCTCACGGGGTACACGCCGGAGGAGCACTACGCCGATCCGCAGCTGGGCCGGGCGATCGTTCATCCCGAGGATCTGCCGTTGCTGGATGCGTTGATCGACGGGCGGACGACCCACGGGGCGCCGCTGCTGCTGCGCTGGCGTCGCCGCGACGGACAGGTCATCTGGACGGAGCAGCGCACCCGGCTGGTTCGCAGCCGTGACGGCCGGCTGGTGGCCGTGGAGGGCGTGGCGCGCGACGTGACGGCGCGCGAGGAGGCGGCGGCGCTGCTTAGCCGCCGCGAGCGCGAGTACCGGGAGCTGTTCGACGCCAATCCGCATCCGATGTGGGTGTACGACGTCGCCAGCGTGCGCTTCCTCGCGGTGAACCAGCGCGCGATCGAGGTGTACGGCTGGTCGCGTGACGAGTTCCTGTCGATGACGATCTTCGACATCCGCGCGCCGGAGGACCGCGCGGCGCTCACGCGGCTGCTGACCTCGGGCATCCGCAACGATCAGGTGACGTTGACGCGGCATCAGACGCGTGACGGCCGGCTGCTCGACGTGGAAGTGATCGCGCACCAGACCGAGTTCGACGGCCGGCCCGCGCGCCTCGTGCTGGCCCACGACGTGACCGAGTCGCGCCGGATCCAGGCCGAACGCGAACGGCTGATCGCCGCCATCGAGCAGTCGGACGACAGCATCGTCATCACGAACCAGCGGGGCGTGATCGAATACGTCAACCCGGCGTTTGAACGGGTCACGGGGTACACACGCGAGGAGGCCGTCGGCCGCAATCCACGAATTCTCAAGAGCGGCGAGCAGGATGACGCGGACTATCAGCGCCTGTGGCACACGATTTTGTCGGGACAGACCTGGCGGGGCCGGCTGGTCAACCGGCGCAAGGACGGCACCCTGTTTGCCGAGGACGCGACGATCTCGCCGGTGCGCGGCGCGGACGGCGCCATCAGCAGTTTCGTGGCGGTCAAGCGCGACGTGACGCAGGAGCTGGAGCGGCAGACGCAGTACCTGCAGGCGCAGAAGATGGAGAGCGTCGGCCGGCTGGCGGCCGGCGTTGCGCACGACTTCAACAACCTGCTGACCATCATCAACGGATCGGCCGAACTGGCGGCCGGCAGCGTGCCGCCCGACGGTCCGGTGGCGGAGGACCTGCGGCAGATCCTGGCCGCCGGCGCGCGCGGCGCCGCGCTGACGCGCCAGATGCTGGCGTTCAGCCGGCAGCAGATCGTGGCGCCCACGGTGCTCGACGTGGACGGCGTCATCGATCCCTTCCGGCGCATGCTGGAGCGTCTGCTGCCCGAACACATCACGCTCGAGGTGTCCACCCGCCTGGCGCCGGCGCGCGTGCGGTGCGACCCGGGCCAGCTCGAACAGATCCTGCTCAACCTGGTCGTCAACGCGCGGGATGCGATGCCGTCGGGCGGGCGCCTGCGCATCGAGACCGATCTCGTCATGCTCAGCGCCGCCGACGCGCGCCAGTTGCGGCCGCCGCTCGCGGCGGGGCCGTACGCGCGGATTCGCGTGGCCGACTCGGGCATCGGGATGGATACGTCCGTCCTCGCGCAGATCTTCGAGCCCTTCTTCACCACCAAGGCGATCGGCAAGGGCACCGGCATCGGACTGTCGACCGTGCTGCGCATCGTGACCGACAGCGGCGGCGGGCTGCGCGTCGCCAGTCAACCGGGGCACGGCAGCACGTTTGAGGTCTTCCTGCCGGCGGTGGCGGCCGTCGATGAGGAACCGGTGGCGGCCAGCCACGGCGACGTGCAGCTGCCGGACGCCGTGGTGCTGCTGGTGGAAGACGAGGCGATGTTGCGGACGCTGGCGCGCCGGGCGCTGACGCAGGCCGGCTGTCGCGTCCTGGTGGCCTCCAACGGGCGAGAGGGGCTGGAGATGGCGGTGGCGCAGCTGGGCCGGCTCGACCTGGTGATTACCGACATCATCATGCCGGAGCTGGGCGGGCGCGAGATGGTGCGCGCGCTCGAGGCGCGGCGCCCGGGTCTGCCCGTGTTGTACACGTCCGGCTACACCGGCGATCAGGATCTGGCTGACTGGCTCACGCGGTCGGGCGCGCCGTTTCTCGCCAAGCCGTACGCGCCGGCGGACCTGGTGCGGGCGGCGGCCGCCGTCATCGAGCGCGTGCGCGGCGCTGCACGACCAGGTACACCGTCACCGCCGTAACCAGACTCGGCAGCGTGCCGCCGATGCCGGCAGCCAGGTGGAAGATGGCCGCGCCCGCGACCCAGGCCGCCGCGCCGGCCCGCGACCATCCGTCGCGCAGCCGCGGGACGATGTACAGCGCCGGCACGTCGGTCACGTGGCGGCGCATGACGAAGAAGTGCGCCAGCAGGATGCCGCCGATGGGCACGAGCGCCGAGCCGAGCAGCAGCGTGAATGCGGCGTACCGTTCCAGCCAGCCCATCGAGAACAGCCCAAGCGCCGCGCCGATGCCGCCGATCACCCACACGCCCGCGGCGCCGTCGAGAGACGGCCGCAGGCTCTTGAGCGCCAGCGCCGACATGTACACGTTGACGAAGTTGGTGGTGAGCGCGGCCAGCGCCACCAGCAGCGCGCCCCATGCGCCCAGCTGGAGGGCGTGGACCATCGCGCCGGGATCGGAGGACCCGGCCACGCCGGCGGCGAAGAACCCGAGCGGCATGAACCACAGCGACGTCAGCGCCAGACCCAGCCAGACGGCCGCGCCCGCGCCACGCGCCGATCGCACGAACCGGGGGTAGTCCGCGAACATCAGCAGCCACGACGCCTGGTAGCCGATGACGATGTCGAGGCCGCGGGCGAGATCACCGGCCGGCGCCGCGGCGACGGGCCAGACGGGCGCCGGCGCGCGCAGACACGCGACGGTGAACACGCCGCCGGCCAGCAGCAGCAGCGGCACGGCCACGCGATCCACGAGCGCGGCGACCCGTGGACCGCCCAGCACGATCACCGTGGCCAGCAGGCCCAGCCCCGCCGCCCAGCTGCCGGTGCTTCCCAGGCCGGTGACCTGCGCGGTGATCGACGCCGCGATCACGTTGTTGAGCGCAATCCAGGCGAAGTTGGTGACAAACAGCAGCACCGCGAGGGCCTGCGCGCCGGAGTACCCCAGCGCCGCGCGCGCGGCGACGATCGAGGGCACGCGCAGGCGTGTGCCCACCGGCGCGAGCGCGGCCGTCAGCAGCGCCCCGGCCATCGACCCGACGGTGATGACCGCCAGCGCCGTCGGCCATGAAAACGACGCCGGCAGGCTGGCGCCCACCTGCAAGGTGGTGGCGACGATGTTGGCGCCGACGAAGATGAGGAACAGGTCGACCGGCGAGCTGGTCTGTTGGTCAGCCCCGATCGGCGAGAGATCGATCGGACGCATCGTCAGCGCGCCGCCCGGAACAGCGGGTCTGCCGACGCCAGCAGGACCCACCGCAGCCGCTCGGGGTAGTCTGCCGGCAGTTGCGCGATGAACGCGCGCACGTCGCGCGCGACGTCCGGAGACCGATGTCCGCCAAGGACGGCATCCGCCCACCGCTTGGGGAAAAAGATGTCGCCGGTGTCGCGAATCTCCCGCACGAGTTCCAGCGCCGGGATCACGAGCGGCGCGGCCTCAGCCGCCCGCAGCGGGTGGTGGAGGTAGTTCATCGCTTCGAGTACCCATGCCTCGCGTCGCCGCTGCCCGACGTCGCGGAACCGCTCGAACAGCGCCGCGCGAACCGCGGGATCCGAGGACAGCGCCGGCCTGACGAATTCGAAGCGCGCGCGCCGATCCGGGTTCTGGATGCGCGCGGCCTGCGCGTCGAGCACGTCCACGCCGCGCAGCGCGAGGTCGGCGGCCAGACCGGTTTCGTCGGCTTCCGACAGCGGCAAATCGGCGATGCGCACGTCGCGCCGCCAGACCGAGGTCAGCCAGTCGATCGTGCCGGGAGTGGTGGCCACGCCTCGCAGCGCCGAGAACCACACGCTGCGCCGGCTCGTGCCGCTGGCCTGGTCCAGGCCGCGGCGCAGTTGCGCTTCCAGCGCCGGCGCGACGCGCTCGCGTTCGTCGGGGCTGGTGAACTGCCAGAACACGGCCTGCAGGTAGCCGAGCTGCCGCGACAGGTTCAGCTCGTCTGTCTCGACGTCGACCGACGCCAGCAGCGCCTCACGCACACGCGCCGGAGGCAGCCGGCCTTCGAGCATCGATTCCCACACCGTCACCAGCGCAGCGCCGCGCGTGAGGGGATCCCCGATCCGGGGCAGGTCCTCGGCCAGCCGCTCGAGCATGGCCGGGTCGATGATGAAATCGCCGTAGCCGAGGCCGGCGCCGGTGGGCAACACCCAGCGGGCGCCGTCCGGCAGCCCGCCGCCCATGATGGAGATGGCGGCCTGGCCCGTGTCGCCCAGCGCCACGTCGGTCTCCGCCGCGCGATCGCCCGCGCCCAGGACCAGCCGCAGCGCCTGCGGCCAGACGAGTCCGCGGCCCCGCGGGTCGCGGCTCTGCAGGCGCACGGTCGTGCGGCCGTCACCCTCGGCGGTCACGTCCATCAGCACCTGCGGCCGGCCGCGTTCCTCGACCCACGCGCGGCTCCACGCCACCAGGTCGGCAGGCGTCCGCGCATCCAGCACCGTCACGAGATCGGCCCACGTCGCGTTGCCCATCGCGTGCGCCTGGAGATAGGCGCGCAGGCCATCGCGGAAGGCCTCCTCGCCCAGCAGGCGCTCAAGTTGCCGCATGACGATGGGCGCCTTCTGGTAGATGATGGCGCCGTACAACGAGCCGGCCTCGTTCAGGTTGTCGAGCGGCTGCCGGATGGGGTTCGCGCCATCGGTGCGGTCCACCTCGTAGGCTGCCGGATAGTGCGAAAACAGGAACCGCAGATCGTGATTCACCTCGGGGAAGGACGGGTTGACGATCTTCGCCGCCATGAAGTTGGCGAAGACCTCCTTCATCCACACGTCGTTGAACCAGCGCATCGTGACCAGATCGCCGAACCACATGTGCGCGGTTTCATGGGCAATGAGACTGGCGCGGCCCAGCCGCTGGTTCTGCGACGCCGACTCGTCGAGCAGCAGCGACGCGGCGTTGTAGAACACCGCGCCGGCGTGTTCCATGCCGCCGAACTGGAACGACGGCAGCAACACGAAGTCGAACTTGCCGAACGCGTACGGAATGGACGTGTAGTCTTCAAGCCAGGCCAGCGCGGCGGCGTGCAGGTCGAAGATGGCGTCGCGGTTGCGGGCCACCTTCGCCGCGTCGGTCTCCCGATGGAACATGCGCCAGGTGCGGCCCGCGCGTTCGGCGGTCTCGATGTGAAACCGTCCGGCGGCAAACGCCACCAGATAGGTGGGCAACGGCTCCGTCTGGGCAAACGTGACGGTGTCACGTCCGTCGCCGGCCGGCGCGCGCCCGGTCTCGGCGCCGTTGGCGACCGCCGCCCACCCGGCCGGCACGGTCAGCGCCATCGTCCACCGGCCCTTGAGATTGGGCTGGTCGAAGACCGGCATGGTCAGATGGGCGCGGGCCGGGACGAAGAGGGTATACAGCAGCTCGTCCTGGCGGTTGAGCGCCTCGTCGCCGGCGAGAAACGTGAAGGTGATCTCGTTGCGGCCGGCCCGCAGCGAATCGGCGGGGACGATGATGTGGCCGTCCCGGGACTCCAGCGTGGCCCCGGCGCCGTTGACCGTGGCGCTCTGTAACCGGTCGGCCGGTTGGGCGAAGTCGAAGACGAGGTCGCGCGACGGGTCGGACAGGTCGAAGGCCGCGGTGAGCCGGCCGCGCACGGCCTCGGTGCGGACCGAGGGAATCTCGAAGGCCGCGTCATACGCGAGGTTCGTGAGGCGCGCCGCGCGGTCCTCCGCCAGCGTCAGCGGAATGCCCGGCGCGACCAGTGGCGCCGGGCCGCCTCGGCGGGCGACAACGTACGCGGCCGCCACGGCCGCGCCCAGAGCGAGGAGGATCACGACTCGGCGCATGAGGCATTCTAGATGGCGAGGTGGCGAGGTGGCGAGATGGCGAGGTGGGTATGAAGACGGACGATGAGTGGAAGGCGGCGCTGGACGCCGAGCAATACGCCGTGCTGCGGCAGTGCGGCACCGAGCCCCGGTGGTCGAGTCCCCTGAACGTCGAAAAGCGGCAGGGGATGTTCCGGTGCGCGGGGTGCGACGCCGCGTTGTTTTCCTCGGACACGAAGTACGAAAGCGGGTCGGGGTGGCCGAGTTTCTACGACGCGGTGCCCGGAGCCGTCCGCACGCGTGAGGATCGCAGCCACGGCATGGTGCGCACGGAGGTGACGTGCGCGGCGTGTGGCGGCCACCTCGGGCACGTGTTTCCCGACGGGCCGCGGCCGACCGGTCAGCGGTACTGCATGAACGGTGTGGCCCTCTCCTTTGAGCCGGCGTCATGACGCATCCAGTGCTGGGCTCGGACATCACGCTGGCGGCCGGCGGCGGCCTGCAGGAGGCGGTCTTCGGGATGGGCTGTTTCTGGGGCGCCGAGCGCAAGTTCTGGCAGCGGCCCGGGGTCGTGACGACGTCGGTCGGGTATGCGGGCGGCCGTCGCGTGAGTCCGACGTACGAGCAGGTGTGTTCGGGCGCCACCGGGCACGTCGAGGTCGTGCGCGTGGTGTTTGATCCGGCCCGCGTGTCGTATCGCGACCTGCTTCGCGTCTTCTGGGAGAACCACGATCCCACCCAGGGCAACCGTCAGGGCAACGACGTGGGCACGCAGTACCGGTCGGTGATCTTCACGTATTCGCCCGCGCAGCGCGCCGAGGCGGAGGCGTCGAAGGCCGAGTTCCAGGCGCGGCTCGCCGCGCACGGCTACGGCGCGATCACGACCACGATCGAGGATGCGCCGCCCTATTACCTGGCGGAGGGCTACCACCAGCAGTACCTGCACAAGAACCCGAACGGCTACTGCGGGCTGGGCGGCACGGGCGTCAGCTGCGGCTGATCGGCCGCGGCGGTCAGAATTCGATGACCGCGCCGACCGACGGCACGCGGGGGATCAGCCGTTCGGTGAAAAACCGCCCCTCGAGCGTGTCGGTGAAGAAGCCGTCGGCCTGCCCGAGGTTCCGTCGTCCCAGCGCGTTCACCACCTCGACGAACAGGGTGAGGCGGCGCTCCCCCAGCCGCACCGCGCGTTGCGCGCGCAGATCCACCCGGGCGTACGGCGGCAGCCGCACCTGATTGCGGGCGGCGCCCAGCCGGGGCGCCGCCGCCGTGCCCGCGAAGTACCCGATGAGCGGCGTGTTGCTGCCGATGCGCACGCGCGCGTTCACCGCGGAACGATACGAGAATCGATACTGCACGAAGCCGTTCACGGTGTGCCGCTGATCGAAGTCGGCGTCGAACTGCTCGCCGGTGACGGCGTCGGTGTGCCGGGTGTGCGCCCAGGTGTAGGCCACCCATCCGGAGAGGCCGGCCGCGCCCGGCGGCGTGAGGCGCTGGACCAGCACGTCAACGCCCCGGCTGGTCCCCGACAGACGCGTCGCGGCGATCGGGAACAGGCTCTGCGCGATCCGGACGCCGTCGCGCAGCTGCTCCTCTCCCAGCGTCCGAATCACGTCACGTTCGCGGCGGACAAAACCGGTCAGGTCCACGCGGAATCGCGCCGAGGGCGCCAGCGACACGCCCGCATCCAGTCCGCGCGCGCGTTCGGGCCCGGTGACCAGGGAACTGCTGAGGGCGGCCTCGAGCGAGGCGGGCTGGCGCGTGGCGCCGGCGCCGGCCTTCCAGGTGGCGGCGCCTGCGCGCACTTCCACGAGCAGCCACGGCGCCACCCAGGCGCTCTGGTCGTTCTCCCCCTGCACGAGTCGCACGCCGCCCACGGCGGCCCAGCGCGGACTGCGGCGCGAGATCTGGCCCCACGCGGCGCGTGTGGTGCGGCGGCCCGTCGCCTCCCGGCGGGCGGTCAGTCGCACCTGACCGGGGCCGCTGCGCGCGTAACGTGCCGCGCTGAAATCTCCGGACGTCCGCTCCACCTGCGCGCCGGCTTCGACGATGGCGTGTGGTCCGGCCGCGATCGACGCGTCTGTCCGCCACGCCAGCGTCGTGGTGGTCGATTGCGCCAGCACCTGTGACACCTGACCGGTGTTCGTCAGCCGGCTGCCCGTCACCGACACGCGATGGCGCGTGGTGACCCGCGGATGCAGCCAGCGCCATCCGGCGCTGACCAGACCGCCCGTCGAGACGGCGCGCGCCAGACCGTTCACCTGGCCGGCATCCGGTTCGCGGTACACCGCTTCACCCCCGAGCGCCAGCACCTCCACGGCGTGGCCCGTCGAGAGATCCCAGGTGACCTTGGCCTGCGCATCCGTGAAGCCGATGGTGCTGCTGATCTCGGGATCAAGCTTGCGCACGAGCCAGTCGACATAACTGCGCCGCGCCGTGAGCAGCCAGGCGCCTCGACGCGACCGGTCGACCGGCCCTTCGAGCACGATGGACGCCGATGTGCCGCTGACGGCGCCGCGCAGCCGCGTGCGGTCGCGCGACCCGGCGCGCATCTGAAAGTCGACGGTCGGCCCCAGCCAGGCGCCGTGCCGCTGCGGGTGCGGGCCGGCCAGAAGGGTCACACGTTCGAGCACGTCCGCGTTGACCATCGCCAGCGATCCGGCATCGTCGCGGCCGCGGACCGCGTGCATCAGCAGCGGCGCCGGCGTGTCGTCAATCACGATGCCCGCATGGCGGAATGCCGATCCGCGCATCGAGAACTCGGCCTGGAAGTCGTCACCGGTGACCACACCGGGCAGCGCCTGAATCGCTCGCATGGCGTCGTCGGTGGCGCTGCCGCGCAGGTCGGTGATGGCCGCCGCACCCAGGCTCATCTGGGACGACACCCCCGTTTCCGCGGCGGCGGGCGCGGCCGCCACGGTAACCGCCTCCCGATACGCCCCCGATCCTTCACTGAGCGCAATGGTCATCGTCACGGGACCGGCGGCGGGGACGGTGAGCGCGCGCCGCACGAAGCCATACCCCAGCGTCGAGATCGTCAGGGTGTACGCGCCGGGCGGCAGCCCGTCGAACTGCGCGAGGCCCTCGGCGTCGGTCTGGCGTTCCGCGACGACATCACCGCGGCCCGCGGCCGACAACACCTGCACGTGCACGCCAGGCAAGGCGCCGCCGGTGCGGCCGTCGACCACCAGAATCCGCACGGGATCGGCGGCCACTGACGCGGCCAGCCACATGCCGAGCGCCAGCGCCAGCATCAGCCCGCTTCCACCGTCTCGTCGATGCGCGTGTCGGCCGGCCCGGCGGTGGCCGGCGGCGGCGACGAGAGGTCGCCGCCCGCCAGCAGCTCGTCCGTGACGTAGTCGAGCGCGGCATCGTCGGTGCGCGCCAGGAGCGCCTCGAGGGCCGAACGCGGCGTGGTGATGACTTCGCGCACCTGCATCGACGGCCACGTGCCGTCGGCGCGTTGCGGCACGTAGCGGCACCAGAACCCGACGTGCCAGCGCAGGAAGTCGCGCACCCGTTCGCGGCCATGCGCGTCGTCACCCCAGTGCGCGAGCGCCAGCGTCACGTACTGCCGGTACAGCGCCAGCCGCTCCTCGGCGGTGATGTCCCAGTACCCGTCCGTGTGTTCCTTGAAGATCCACGGCTTGATGAGGGCGCCGCGCGCGGTCATGACGGCGGCGCAGCCGGTGCGCGCCAGACGATCGTGGACGTCGTGGGGAAAAAGCAGGTCGCCGTTGCCGATGACGGGAACCGGCAGCGCGCCCGCCAGTTCGGCGATGGCGTCCCAATCGGCCAGCGTGCGGTACCGCGCTTCGCGCGTGCGGCCGTGGACGAACAGCGCGTCCGCGCCGCCGTCGACCGCGGCCTGCGCCAGGTCCCGGTAGTTGCGCTGACCTTCCCTCCATCCCAGCCGGATCTTCACCGTGACCGGGATGCGGACGGCGGCCTTCATGGCCTCGACGATGCGCCGCACGCGGGTGGGCTGGCGCCCCAACGCGGCACCCAGTCCCATGCGGGTGAAGTAATCGATGGGACACCCCAGGTTCACGTCGACGAAGTCGGCGCCGCGCGCCTCCACCAGCGCGGCGGCCCACGCCATTTCATCGGGCTTGTTGCCGGCCAGCTGTACCGCGAAGACCGGCTCGTCGGGGGCGCGGCGGATCAACGCGTACTCGCCGCGCCGCCGCTGCCTGAGCCGCCGGGCCAGCACCATTTCGCTCAGCAGCACACGCGCACCGAGCGCCATGCAGAGCTGGCGATAGGGCAGGTTCGAGCCTTTGGTCATCGGCGCGCAGACGAGCGCGCCCGCAATCAGTTCACGCACAGGTTATGGTACCCCGTGCCCGACCCTCTGCCCATCGACGAGGCGCTGCCGGCGATCGCCGACGCGCTGCGCGTCCGCCGCGCCGTCGTGGTTACGGCGGCGCCTGGCGCCGGCAAGACCACGCGGGTGCCGCCGGCCCTGGTGGAGGACGGCGCGGTGTTGTTGCTGCAGCCCCGCCGGGTCGCCGCCCGCGCCATCGCGCGCCGGATCGCCGAAGAACGTGGCTGGACGCTCGGCGACGACGTCGGATGGCACGTGCGGTTCGACCGTCGCGCGTCCGCGCGCACGCGGTTGCTGGTGGCGACCGAAGGGGTGCTGACCGCGCTGGCTCGCCGAGATCCGCTGTTGTCCGACTTCCGCACGATCGTGCTCGATGAGTTCCACGAGCGCAGCGTTCACGCGGATCTCGGCCTCGCGTTCGCGACGCAGGCGTGGCGGGCGCGTACCGACCTCCGCCTGGTGGTCATGTCGGCCACCATCGAGACGGCGCGCCTGTCGGACTGGCTCGACGGCTGTCCCATCGTCAGTGTGCCCGGGCGTCTGTATCCGGTGACCATTCACCATCAGCCCGGCACGACTGTCGTGGATGCGGCCCGCGAGGCCGCGTCGTCGTCGCGCGGGGCCGTGTTGTGTTTCCTGCCGGGCGCCGCGGATATCGAGCGGGCGCGCGCCGCGATTGCCGGTGCCTGGCCGGTGTTCCCCCTGCATGGGGGCCTGGACGCCGACACGCAGGAGGCGGCGCTGCGGCCGGCCGTGGGGCCGCGCATCGTGCTGGCCACGAATCTGGCGGAGACCACGGTCACCGTGCCCGATGTGACGACCGTGATCGATTCCGGTCTGCACAAGGTCGCGCGGTACGACAGCGGACGCGGGATTGACGCGCTGGTGACCGAGCGCATTCCGCAGGATGCGGCCGACCAGCGGGCGGGCCGCGCGGGGCGTACGGCCGCGGGCCGGGTGGTGCGGCTCTGGGATTCACGCGATCGGCTGCGCCCTCATCGTGAGCCTGAACTGCAGCGCGTCGACCTGGCCGGTCCCGCGCTCGATGTGTTGTCGTGGGGCGCGGACCCGCGGACGTTCGCCTGGTTCGAGGCGCCTCCGCCCCATGCGATTGACGCGGCGCTGGCGCTGTTGAGGCAGCTGGGCGCGGTCGATCGGGCGGGACGGGTCACGCCGGAGGGGCAGCGGCTGTCGGCAATGCCGCTGCACCCGCGTCTGGCACGGTTGTGTGCCGCCGCCGGCGGCAGCCTGGACGCGGCCCGGGTGTGTGTCGCGTTGTCGGACGGCCGCCGGTTGCCGGCCGCGGCCGCGGGTCAGCTGCGTGATTCGGATCTGGATGCGCTGCTCGACGGGGTCCGCGGCGATCCGGGCGTCGAGCGGGCCGCGCGCGACCTCGCCACGAGTGTGGGGCGCGGTGGTCCGGCCGGCGACCTGCGGCGCGCGGCCTTCGAGGCCTTTGCCGACCGCCTGGCCAGGCGCCGCGAGGCGGGCCGGGACGTGTTTCTGCTGGCCGGCGGGACCGGCGCGGTGCTGGGGCGCGAAAGTGGCGTACGCGCGGCCGACTGGATCGTGGCCATCGATGTGGCCACCGACGGCAGACCCGGCGTTGATCCCTGGATCCGCATGGCCAGCGCCGTCGATCCCGCGTGGATCACGCCGACCGAGTCGACGGTCGCGCATGAGGTGGACGGTCAGGGGCGGGTCCGAGCCGTCCGCCGCGACCGCATCGGCGCCATCGTGCTGCACGAAGAAACGGTGGCCGCCGATCCTGTCGAGGCCGCGCGCGTGCTGCGGGAGGCGTGGCGCGCCGCCCCGCGGCGCCAGGACGATCGGCGCCTCGAGGCACGGTTGCGCTGCGCGGGGCTGCCGGCCGATCTGGACGCCCTCGCAGACCTGGCGGTCCAGGGGCGGCTGGCCCTGGCCGACGTCCGTCTGGCTGACGCCCTCGACGCGTCCACCGCCGCGGCGCTGCGCCGGCTCGCCCCCGAGACCGTGCGTGTTCCCAGCGGCCGAGATCTGCCGCTCGAGTACCGCGAGGATGGCAGTGTGGTGGTGTCGGTGAAGTTGCAGGAGGTGTTCGGACTGGCCGAGTCGCCCCGGGTGGGCGCACCGCCGGTGCCGATCACCTTCGAACTGCTGGCACCCAACCATCGTCCGGTGCAGGTCACCCGCGACCTGCGCAGCTTCTGGACGCGCGGGTACCCCGAGGTGCGCAAGGAACTGCGCGGGCGCTACCCGAAACATCCGTGGCCCGACGATCCGTGGACGGCCGTGCCCACCCATCGCACACGGCGGCGAGTCGAGCCGCAGTAGCGCCTCCGGGTCGGACAGGGATGCAGACCACGCGGTGATGCACTAAAGTGAACGCGGTGGCGATTCGGAAGGCTCACAGCCCGTTGCGGGAAAGTCTGCGCGCGTTCATTGCCGAGCGGCATCCGTTCGGTCTTCCAGCCGTGTTGGGCGCGTTTGATGCGCTCAATGCAACCGAGGTGTCGCGCATCCGCGCGCACCTGCGCAAGGTGCTGCCCGACGCCATTCGCACGCACCTGACCAGCCACGCGTATCCCGGCGTCGAGACGACGCCCGGCGTGACCAGTGACGTCCGCGCGGTGCAGGCGGCCGACGAATTGATCGAGGCGGTGGATGGTTTCTTCGCCCGCACCGCCATCGCGCTGAGCCTGACCAACGAGGAGCGCCTGGAGATCCTGCGCGGCATGATGCTCACGCGCGCGGTGGACAACCGGCTGAAGCAGTTCTTCGCGGGCGGCGAGGTGCGGTACGGGTCGGCGTCGTTCCAGGGCAAGGGGTTCCGGTCGCTGGGGCAGGAGGCGATTTACGCGGCGCCAATCCGGCTGCGTCGGGGGCCGGCGTACCGCACGGTGTCGGGCGAGTGGACCGGCGATGTCGTCGCGCCGTTGATTCGCGATCTGGGCGCGGCGCTGGCGATGCGTTCGGACGGTGAGGCCGTTCGTGCGGTGCTCAGCGCGCAGATGGCGAAGGCGGGGCCGCCCATGGACGGCCGCGATCTGCATCTCGGCGACTTTGCCTGGGGCGTGTTGCCCGCCTCGGCGCCGTTGTCGATCAGCACGCTGACGGCCGCGGGCATGGGGTTCGCGTTCAAGCAGACGGGCGCGTCGCGTGTGGCCGTGTCGTTCATCGGCGAAGGGGGATCGTCGCTGGGGGAATGGCATGAGGCGATCAACCTGTGCGCCGCCCGGAAACTGCCGGTGATCTTCTGCCTGCAGAACAACCAGACAGCGTTGTCGACGCCCCTGGCCGACCAGACCGCCGTGCGGGTGTTCGCCGACAAGGCGATCGGCTACGGCATCCCCGGACTGACAATCGACGGCACCGATCCCGAAGCGGTGATGGCGGCGTTTGCGTGGGCGGCCGAGCGGGCGCGTGAGGGGCAGGGGCCGGCGTTGATCGAACTGGTGGCGATGCGCATGTGCGGGCATGCCCACCACGACGACATGTTGTACCTCGGGAAGGATCCCCACCCGGGCTGGGAGTACCCGCCGCTGGCGCCCCAGGGGTACGCCAATGCCGGGTTGTACGAGTTCTGGCGGCAGCGGGATCCGATCGCGCGGTACGCGCAACGCCTGATGGCGCGCGGTCTGCTGGCGGCGGCCGATGTGGAGCGCCTCAAGGCCGAGGTCGAGGCCGAGGTCGAAGCCGAGGCGCAGGCCGTCATTGCCGCGCCGTGGCCCGATCCCGCGCGCGTCACCGAAGGCGTGTTCAAGGACGATCCGGTGGACCGCCGCAAGGTGGAAGTGCTCGATCCTGACGTGCGCCGGCGGCGCCAGGTCGACGTGCCGCTGGCCGTGGAGGCCGCGCCGGCCTTCGACAAGAAGGGGACGACCTTTCTCGAGGCCGTGATGCTGGGGGTGGGTGACGCGCTGGCGGCCGACCCCCGCGTGTTCGTCTTCGGCGAGGACTGCGGCGGCCAGTACGGCAACGCGTTCCTGCTGCTGCGGCCGCTGCTCGAGACGTACGGGGCGCGGGTGCTCAACTCCCCGCTGGCCGAAGGCGCCGTGCTGGGGACGTGTGTGGGCGCGGCGCTGGCGGGACTGCGGCCCATCGGCGAAATTCAGTTCAACGACTTCGTCGCCACCGGGTTCAATCAACTCGTCAACAATGCCGCGAAGATCCGGTACCGGTGGGGCGGCGAGGTGCCGATGGTCGTGCGCATGCCGTGGGGCGGCCTGCGCCACGCCGGCCCGTACCATTCGCAGAACACCGAGCCGTGGTTTTATCGCACGCCGGGTCTCAAGATCGTGGTGCCGTCCACCCCCCACGACGCGCGCGCGCTCATGGCCGCCGCCGTGGCCGATCCCGATCCGGTGCTGTACTACGAACACATCGCGCTTTATCGGGACCCGCGCATCAAACAGCGCCTGGAGCCGGACGCCCCCGCGCCGCTGCCGATTGGCAAGGCCGCGCTCCGGCGTGACGGCGCGGATCTGGCAATCGTGTCGTACGGCGCCCACGTCCATGTCGGCCTGCGCGTGGCCGAGCGGCTGGCGGCTGACGGCATCGACGCGGCGGTGCTCGACCTGCGATCGCTCGTCCCGCTCGATCGGGATGCGGTGCTCACCCTGGCCCGGCGGACCGGCCGCGTGTTGATCGTGCAGGAAGACTCGCGCACCGGCGGCATCGGGGAATCGCTGGCGGCCATCATCCAGGAAGAGGCGTTCGAGTGGCTCGACGCCCCCGTGCGGATCATCGGCGCGCTCGACACGCCGGTGCCGTATTCGCCGCCGCTTGAAGACGCGTTCCTGCCCAGTGAGGCCGACGTCGAACGGGCGGCCCGATGGCTCGTGCAGTACTGATCACGCGCGCGGCCTGGGCGCTGGCCCTCGTCAGCCTCACCTGGGGCGTGTGGCGATCGCTGCAGCCTGACGCGCTGGTCGACCTGCACCACGTGCTGCAGTGGACGCGGACGCTGGCCGGCGGTGCGTCGCCCTGGGCGCCCGGCAGCGAGACCGACTATCCGCCGTGGGCGCTGGTGACGTTGACCCCGCTGCTCCTGTTCGGGGACTCGGGCGCCGGCGCAGGACCGCTCTGGGTTGCGGTGAATCTGGCCATCGGTGTCGCGCTGGCGGCCGCGATGGCCCGGCTGCCGACCGTGCCGCGCGCACAACGCGCGCTGGCGATGGCCGTGGTGCTGGCCGTCAGCGCCTTTCGTGTCCTCTCACAATTCAGCCTGCTCGCCTTTGCGCTGGCCTGGGCCGGCGCCCGTGACGCCTCACCGTGGCGCGGCGGCTTGTGGCTGGGCCTTGCGCTGATGAAGCCGCATGTCGCCGGCCCGATCTGGCTGGCGCACCTCTGTTGGCGCGACTGGCGCCGCGTCGGCACCGCGGCCCTTGTCCCGATCGCTCTGACGCTGGGCGCCGCGGCGTGGCTGGGCCAGTCACCGGCAACGCTGCTGGCCGACTACTTGCGCACGCTGGAGTTCGTGCAGGGCGGCGCCGAGGCGTTCACCGGCCACACGGACCTCGAAGCCTGGCTCACGCCGTTCGTGCCGGCCGTGACGACACTGGCCGGCAGCGCCACCCTGGCCGCCATCCTGGCCGGTCCGCTGCTGTGGGTCGCCGTGCGCGACGGCGCCCGCCGGCCGCCGCAGGTCCGCGCGCAACTGATCTGGTACGCGTGGTGGGGGCTGGTGTCACTGCTCAGTGTGCGCCACCTGTCGTACGACTTTCTGCTGTTGCTGCCGTTCGTGGTGGCCTGGTGGCCGGCGCCCGGCCAGGCAGGAGAGCGTCCCGCTCCGGGGCACTGGCCGCTGGTGTGGCGCGCCACCGTGATTCTGCTGGTGGCGCAGGTGCCGGGCTGGTGGAGACGGTTCGCCGAGCCGATGGGAATGTCGGCGGCCGGAGATGCCGTGCTGCAGCTCGACCGGGTGCTTTGTGTGGGCCTTTATGGGGCTATTTTGTGGTCATTTATAAGACTTGATATGACAAAATAGACACGAGGTCTGTGGCCGAGAGGGCGAAGCTGCGTCGTGACGTGGCGTATGCTGAAAGGACCAAGTGAACGTGATGATCAAGCGAGTGGTACTCCTGACCGTGGCGATGGCGCTGGCGGTGGGAGTGGGAACGGCGTTTGCCCAGGAGTGGAAGCCACCCGACCCGAAAGCGGAACCCTGGCGGGATGCCCGTCTCCGGCTGGGGCCGGTCTTCTTTAATCCGACGTTCCAGATTCGCGACCTGGGCGTGGATGACAACGTCTTCAACGACATGCCGGGCAGCGAGCGGCGTGACCTCACGGGCACGTTGTCGATGTCGTCGCTCATCGGTCTGCAGGCGCGCGCGCTCTTGATCAACGTGGAGCAGGCGAACTCCTACATCTGGTACCGCACCTACACGTCTGAACGATCGGTGGATGGCGTGTTGCGGGCCACGGCGGAATTGCGGCTGGGCGCCATCCGGCCGTGGGTCGGCTGGCAGCGCGCCGAGACGCATGAACGGGGCGGTTTCGAGATCGACGCCCGGGCCGGGCGTGAACTGCCGGCCTGGGAAGTGGGCACCGACGTGAAGTTCGGCTGGCGGCTGGCGGCGACCGGCGCGTACCGGAAACACGAGGTGCGGTACGCCGAGGGCGAGAAGTTCGACGGCGTGGATCTCAAGCAGGCGCTCGACCAGACATCCGAGGAACTGCGGGGGTACGGACGCCTGATCCTGACCGACACCACCGATGCGGTGGCCGGTGTGCAGCACAGCCGCAAGCGATTCACGTATTCGCCGCTTCGGGACTCGGATGACGTGTTCTATTTTGCCGGCATCGAGTCGTCGACCGAGGCGCGCCTGGCCCTGAACTTCAAGGTGGGCTGGATGGAGCAGCGCCACAAGGATCCCACGGTCCCGGGCTTTCGCGGCATCGCGGGCGGCGGTTCGGTCGGATTCGTCGTGGGCGACGTCATGCGGCTCGACCTGGCGGGCAACCGGACCATGGCGATGTCGTACGAGGAGATTTACCCGTACTATGTGGAAGAGGGTGGCAGCGTCCGGTCGGTCATCCGGTTCTCCTCGCATTTCGACCTGCGGTTCGATGCCCGCGCGGCCTGGTTGAAGTACGACAAGACGGTGACGACCGACGCCCGGCCGCGCACGGATCGCACGGTGGTCCTCGGCGGGGAATTCGGGTACTACTTCGGCGGGGCCGACGGCACCCGCGTCGGCATTCGCTACGAGTACGCGGAACGGGACTCGGTCAATCCCGTCAAGAACTATGCGCGCAGCCGTGTCCTCTCGGACTTCCGGCTGAACTTCTGAGACTGTGAACAAGGAGACACCACCGATGCGTCATCTGAACTCCCGGATGCTCGTCCTGCTGGCGGCCCTCGTGCTGCCCTGGGCGGTGTCGGCCCAGTCGGCGTCGCAGGCGGGGCAGCCTCCGACCCAGGCGGCCACGACGCCGCCGCCCGCGCTCTCGCCGGAGTTCGCGCCGAAGCCCTACACCGTGGGGCCGGACGACCGCGTCTCGCTCCGGTTCTTCAACGTCACTCCCGAAGACATGGACATGAGCAACGCGTACCTCGTCCAGTCCGACGGCACGATCCAGCTCAAGTACGGCAACCCGCTGCGCATCGCGGGCATGACCGTCCTCGAGATCCAGGAAGCCGTGCTGAAGTTGCTCGTGCCGAACTTCTACCAGAACGGCGTCATCACGCTCCAGGTCGAGGTGACCGAGCAGCGCGAACAGAGTGTGTTCGTGCAGGGCCACGTCATGGCGCCCGGCGAGAAACGGTTGCGGGGCAACCAGATGTCCGTCAATCGCGCGATCTTCACGGCCGGCGGGTTCAGCACGACGGCCGGGCAGGAAGTGGACATTCAGCGCGACGGCAAGATCGTGGCGACGGTCACCCGCACGCAGTTGGAAAACGGCGAGGACCCCGCGCTGGTCGAGGGCGACACCGTCGCGGTGCGTCAGGGCACCTTCTATTTCATCAATGGAGAAATCGTCACTCCCGGAAAGAAGCCCTGGGAAGTGGGGCTGACGGTCGGCAGGGCGGTGGCCAATGCCGGCGGCATGACGACGAAGGGGAAGTACGGGCACATCAACCGGCCGTACAAGGAAGCTGACGGAACGATCAAGTACAAGAAGATCAAGGATCTGAAGCCCGAGACACTGGTATTGCCTGACGATGAAATTCACATCGCGCGCAAGTGGTTCGGTGGCTAGGCGGCGGTGCGCGTCGCACTGCTGACAGACGACTGGCGGCCCACCGGCGGCGTCGCCAGCCATGTGCGGCTGGTGGCGCCCGCGTTGGCGGAGGCCGGCCACGACATCCTGGTCGTCCACGCCGGAGACGCGGATGACCCCGGCCCCACGCACGAACGCCTGCAGGTGCGCGTGGTGCGCGGCGCCACCCGCGACCACGGCCGGCGAGCGAACGCTTCAGCCGTACCGGCCGTCCTCGACGTCGTGCGCGCGTTCTCCCCACACGTCGTTCACATCCACGCCAATTCCAATCTGCTGCTCGACGATGCGCTGCGCGCGGCGTGGCCGACCGCGCGCACGCTGCACTCGCTCGACGTCTGTCCGTCCGGCACGAAGTTTCATGGCGCGCTCGGGCGCGAATGCACGTACCCGACCGGGGCCTTGTGCCTGCCGCGCCAGGTGTACCTGCGCTGCACCCAGAGCCGGCGCCCGGCCGTGATCTTTCGCCAGTACCAGTTCGTGCGCGCGCGGAATGAGCGGCTGCGCGACTACCCGCAGCTGCTGACGGCCTCTTCGTACGTCCGGGGACTCGCCGTGCAGGAAGGGCTGGCCGACGCGCGTGTGGCGGTGGTGCCGTACGGTGTGGCTCCGGCCGAGGCGGCGCCCCCGGCGCGCGACCCCGTGGTGTTGTTCGTGGGCCGCGTGACACACGAGAAGGGACTGGACCTGCTGCTGGACAGCCTCACCCGGGTGGCCGTCGCCTGGCGATTGCAGATCGTGGGAGACGGCATCGGCATGCGGGCGCTGCGGCGGCAGATCGCACACATGGGCGTGGCCGATCGCGTCGACTGTCTGGGCTGGCTCGACGGCGACGCGCTGGACGCCGCGTACGCGCGGGCGGCGGTCGTCGCCGTGCCGTCCCGCTGGCCCGAGCCGTTCGGCATCGTGGGACTGGAAGCGCTGGCCCGCGGCCGCGCGGTCGTCGCCTTTGCCGGCGGCGGAATCCCCGAGTGGCTGCGGGAGGGCGACGGCGGATGGCTCGCTCCGCCGGGCGATGTGGCGCGGATGGCGGCGTTGTTGACCCGCGCGTTGCAGGCGCCTTCCGACACCGCCGAGGTGGCGGCGCGCGGCCGCGCGCGTGTGCGCGCCGAGTTCACCGTGCAGCACCACCTCGATCGTCTGCTGCCGATCTACCAACGGATGGCGGCGGCGTGACGGGCCGTCGCTGGTGGCTGGCCGCCTTCGTGGTGGCGTGTCTGCTGGTCAACCCGTACGTCCGCGGGGACGGCCAGGGCTACTACGCGTGGCTGGTCTCGGCGGCCATCGATCGCGACCTCGATTTCACGAACCAGTTCGCGCGCGCCGACCCGCTGTTCCAGACGCTCATCTTCGACGCGCAGGGCCAGGTCCGCGCCGACGTGCGCACACCCACCGGACGCGTCGGGAACCAGTGGAGTGTCGGGCCGGCCGTGATGTGGGCCCCGTGGTTCATCGCTGCGCACGCCGGCGTCAGCGTGGCGCGCGCGCTCGGCGTCGAGGTGGCGGCCGACGGGTACAGCGCCCCGTACCTCTGGGCCGTGGCGGCCGGCACGGCCGCCTACGGCCTGCTGGCGTTGTTCGTGGCCGCGCGGCTGGCGGCGTCCTTCGGGTACGGCACGACCGCCGGTCCGGCCGCCGTGGTCATCGGCCTGGGATCCTCCCTGCCCGTGTACGCCGTGTTCCTGCCCTTTCACGTGCATGCGCTGGCCGCCTGCACCGTCGCCCTGTTTGTCGCGTACGCGTGTCGTCCCGGCGGTGTCTCGACGCTCGGGCAGTGGGCGGCCTGGGGCGCCCTGGCCGGCCTCATGGTGCAGGTGTATCAACCCCATGGGGTGTTCCTGCTCGCGGTCGCCTGGGTGTGGGTCCAGCAGGCCCGGCGGCTCACATGGGCTGAAGCGCTGACGCGGGGTCTGGTGTTTGCGCTCGCGGGCCTGGTGGTCTGTCTGCCGCAGCTGCTCGGCAAAGCCGTGGTGTACGGGTCACCGCTCACCACGGGATATCGCGATCAGTTCTTCTGGACGTCCCCTCGTTTGTGGGACACGTTGTGGTCGGCCAATCACGGCTGGTGGTCGTGGACGCCACTCGCGCTGGTGGCCTGCATCGGATGGGGGCTGGCGTGGCGCCACCACGTGCTGCGGCCGCTGTTTGGCGCGTCGGCGGTGTTTTATCTGGTCGTGGCCAGTTATCAGAACTGGCACGGGCAGTCCTCCTTCGGGAACCGCTTCTTCGTGTCGTTGACCGTGTTGCTGGTGATTGGCCTGGCGGCGTTGCTCGACTGGGCGGCCGCGCGAACCTCCTGGCGGCGCCTGGCGCTGCCCCTGGGCGCGCTCGTGATCTGGAACGCCGGGTTCATCTTTCAGTGGGGCACCAATATCATTCCCAATCGGGGGCCCGTGAGCTTCAGGCAGGTGGCGTCCAACCAGGTCCTGATCGTGCCGGGGCGTCTCTGGACCTTCATGCGGGGCTATCTTGGCGATCGCCGCGGCACCCAGGAGGCGATTGAGCGCGACGATGTCCGGGAACGAGAAGGCCATGTGGTGGTGCGGTAACGGGTCATGAGTGAGGCGCAACGACGGGTCGTCATCGCGATCTTCCTCTACACCTGCATCGAGGGGCTGGTCGTCAACTTCTTCTATCCGAACCCGATCGCGTACCTGCCGAAGGACGTGATGATCACGCTCCTGTACGTGTCGATGGTGCTCAATCCGCCGCCGACCGTCGGGTCGCTTGGCCGCATCTCCGTAGGGCTGGCGCTGTTTGTGGCCGTGTGCGTGTTGTACGTGGCGGTGCCCACGCCGGTCACGCCGATGGGCATGAGCGTGGCGCTCAAACAACGGCTGCTGTACATTCCGCTGATTTTCGTCGGGTACCACTTCATTCGCGGCGATGCCGATCTGGCGCGGCTGCTGCGGGCCATGGCCTGGTCGTCGATTCCGGTCAGCCTGTTCGGGATCTACCTGTTTTTCGGCGGTCCGTTTGCGCTGCGCGACATGGGCGCGGACTATTCGTACGCCTTCTTCTCGACCATGGGTGAGTCGGGCCAGTTCTTCTACCGGGTGCCCGGCACGTTCAACTCCCCCGGGCAGTTCGGGGCGTATCTGTCGACGATCGGCACCCTGCTGGTGGGGTTGCTGCTGGTCAAGGACCTGTCGCCGCGCGACCGGCGCATGGTGCTGCTGGCGCTGGCGTGCCTCCTGCCCGCCATGCTGGCGACGGGATCACGGGCGCCGCTGCTGATCTTCCTGCTGCTGGCGGGATTGACGGCCCTGACGTCTCGAAAGCTGTCGCGGGCAGGATTGGCCGGCGGCGTCCTCTACCTCCTCATCGTGGTCAGTCTCAACTATCTCGGGGCGGGTGTCGCCGATCGCATGTCGTCGATCATTTCCGAGGAGAACATCGCGCGTACCCAGGGGACCCTCTTTGGTCAATTGTGGTTGCCGCAGGCGATTGAGTCCCCGGCCGGCCAGGGGCTGGGCGTCGCGACGGTGGGCGCGCGGCACTTCAGTCCGGGCGGTGTGATCCTGGTCGAAAGTTACCTCGGCATCCTCACGACCGAGATGGGTTTTCCCGGCCTGATGGCGTTCGTCGTACTGCTGGGGGCGGTGGTCTCGGTGTTGATTCGGGCCCGGCGCTGGATGGTCAACGCCCCGTCCCGGCCGATCTGGAACGCGGCGTTCCTGTTCGTGTGTTTCATGATCGTGCTGACCTCCAACAGCGCCGGCATCGACGCCATTCCCCTGAACCTCTATTTCTGGTTCTTCATCGGTGTGCTCATTCGTCTGGCCGATCTGGAGCGTCAGCGCCTGGTGTGGGCGGCCGGGGGGCCGACCGGCGCGGGGGTTTAGAATGCCCGTCACCGCGAGCCGATGACTCTCAAAGACCGCCTGTACAAACGCGCGATTGGCCGGCCGGTGACCCTGGCCGCGCCGGTGGATGTCTCGTGGCTCGAGCTGCTGCAGTTCTTCTGGGCGCGCGGCGGCCGCGCGCGACTGCGCGGCCTGTTCACGGCGCGGCGCCTGGCCCGGTGCGGCGGGCGTCTGTTCGTCGGCCGCCGCACACGCCTGCTGTTCCCCGGCCGCCTGTCGGTGGGCCGGAACGTCTGGATTGGCGACGACAGCTACGTCAACGCGTACGCGCGTGACGGCATGCGGTTCGGCGATGACGTCCGCATCCGTGAAGGCGCCTGGATCCAGGCGACCAGCACGCTCGATCAACCGGGTGTCGGACTGGTCATCGGCAGCGACACGTACATCGGCCCGCGGTGCCTGCTCGGCGCGGGCGGCGGCATCCGCATCGGCACGCGGGTGACGTTTGGCGCGGGTGTGCAGCTGCTGGCTGAGAACCACGAGTTCCGTGACGGGTCACGGCCGATTCAGGACCAGGGCGTCTCCCGGTCCGGGATCACGGTGGGTGACGACGTGTGGGTCGGCAATTCGGTGATTGTGCTCGACGGTGTCACGGTCGGCGCCGGCGCGGTGATCGGCGCGGGCGCGGTCGTGACCGGTGACGTGGCGCCGCAGGCCATCGTGGTCGGCAATCCGGCGCGTGTCGTAGGCACCCGGTCATGAACATCGTCGTCTACCGCGCGTTCCGCGATCCGTACCGCACCAGCATGACGCTGTATGCCGATGCGCTCGAGCAGCGGGTGCCGATCTGGCTGGGCGCCGGCGAGTCGATCCGGTCGGTGGAACTGCCCGGGGCCCGTTTGTACGGCGGGTGGCGCCGCTACTGGGACCAGTACGTGCGCTATCAGCGCTTCGCGCGCGGACAGGCCGGCGACGTGCACCACGTGGTCGACCACGGGTTCGGGCATCTGGTGTCGAGCCTGCCCGCCGGCCGCGCGATCGTCACGTTTCATGACGCGGTGGTGATGAAGGTCCCCGGCGTCAGCTGGCGGACGCGGCGGTCGTTTGAATACAGCCTTCGCGCCATGCGCCGCGCCGCGGCGATCGTCTGCGTGAGCGAGACGGCGCGCCAGGATCTCATGGCCTTGGCCAATCCGCCGGCCGATCGGGTTCACGTCGTCCCCTGGGGCATCCACGAGGCGTTCCGGCCGGCCGCGGATCGCGCGCTGGTGCGCCGCCGCCTGGGCTTGTCGGGGGACGTCGTGCTGATGGTGGGGCACACCCAGGGATACATGAACGTCGAGCGCATGATTCGCGCGTTTGGTCAGCTGGTCGCCCAGCACGGCAGTGAAGCGACGCTGGTCAAGGTGGGCATGCCGTTCGAGCCGTCGCAGATGCGCCTGTTGTCGGAACTCGAGCTGACCGATCGGGTGCGCATGGTCGGGCGGGTGCCGTTCAGCGATCTGCCGGCCTACTACCATGCCGCGGATGTGCTGCTGTATGCCCCGTTGCTGGCCGGCTTCGGCCTGCCGCCGCTCGAGGCGATGGCCAACGAGACC
>CAYYFE010000044.1:0-32506 GCA_964471115.1 uncultured Solibacteraceae bacterium | reverse complement strand
GCACAGCCGCATCGACATCCTGGTCAACAATGCCGGCATCACGCGCGACCAGCTGCTGCTGCGGATGAAGCGCGACGACTGGGACGCCGTGCTGGCCGCGAACCTGACCGGCGCCTTCACCTGCGTGCAGGCGGTGCTCAAGTCGATGGTGCGGGCCCGGTCGGGCCGCATCATCAGCATCACCTCGGTGGTGGGCGAGGCCGGCAACGCCGGCCAGGTCAACTACGCGGCCTCGAAGGCGGGGTTGATCGGGTTCACCAAGGCGCTGGCGCTGGAGGTGGCCTCGCGGGGCATCACGGTGAATGCCGTGGCGCCCGGGCTGATCGACACGGACATGACGCGGGCGATTTCGGCCGGGGCCCACGAGGAGTGGGCGCAGAAGATTCCGCTGCAGCGGCTGGGGACGCCGGAGGACATCGCCGCGGCGGTGCGGTTTCTGGCCTCCGACGAGGCAGCGTATATTACGGGACACGTGCTTGCCGTCAACGGCGGCATGCATACATGATCGGGACTGAACGTCAGCAGTAGAGGAGCATCGAATGGCCGTTGCAGATCAGGTGAAGAAGATCATCGTGGAACAGCTGGGCGTGGATGAGGACGAAGTCACGCAGGACGCGTCGTTTGTCGACGACCTGGGCGCGGACTCGCTCGACACGGTCGAGCTGGTGATGGCCTTCGAAGAGGAATTCAGCATCGAGATTCCCGACGAAGACGCCGAGAAGATCACGCGCGTCAAGGACGCCGTGGAGTACATCGAGAAGCACGCGAAGAAAAAGTGAGCAGACGCGTAGTCATCACCGGCGTCGGGCTGGTGTCGTCGGTGGGCCTCGGGACCACGGCGACCTGGGAGGGCGTGTGCGCGGGACGCAGCGGCATCGGGCCGATTACCCGCTTCGACGCGTCGCACCACGCCGCGCGCATCGCGGGCGAGGTGAAGGGGTTCGACCCCCTGAACTTCGTGGAGAAGAAGGAGGTCAAGAAGATCGACCTCTTCATCCAGTACGCCATCGCGGCGTCCCAGTTTGCGGTGGATGACGCGCGCCTGGCCATCACGCCGGAGACCGCCGATCGCACCGGCGTGTTCATCGCGTCGGGCATCGGCGGGTTCCTGACGATCGAAAACGAGCACAAGGAACTGCTCGGGGGCGGTCCGCGCCGGATCTCGCCGTTTTTCATTCCGGCGTCGATCATCAACCTCGCCGCCGGGCACGTCTCGATCCGGTTCGGCGCCAAGGGGCCGAACCTGGCCACGTGCACGGCGTGTACGGCGTCGGCGCACGCCATCGGCGAGTCGTTCGAGATCATCCGCCGCGGCGACGCCGACACGATGATCGCCGGCGGGTCCGAAATGGCCATCACGCCGCTGGGGGTCGGGGGCTTCGCCTCGATGCGCGCCCTGTCGACGCGCAATGACGAGCCCACCCGGGCCAGCCGGCCGTTCGACAAGGATCGCGACGGCTTCGTCATCGGCGAAGGCGCCGGCATCGTGATTCTCGAGGAACTGGAATCGGCGAAGGCCCGCGGCGCCGACATCTACTGCGAGCTGGTGGGGTACGGGCTGTCGTCGGACGCCTACCACCTGACCGGCCAGCCGCCCGACGCCGACGGCGCGGTGCGGTCCATGCAGATGGCGATTCGCAAGGCCGGCATCCGGCCCGACCAGGTCCAGTACATCAACGCCCACGGCACGTCGACGCCCATCAACGACCCGACCGAGACGCTGGCGGTCAAACGCGTGTTCGGCGAGCATGCCTACAAGCTGGTCATGTCGTCCACCAAGTCGATGACGGGCCATCTGCTGGGCGCGGCCGGCGGGCTCGAAGCCGGCATCACGGCGCTGGCCGTCAAACACCAGATCGCGCCGCCGACGGCCAACCTCGACGCGCCCGATCCGGCGTGTGACCTCGACTACGCGCCGCACACCGCGCGGCCCATGGCGATCGAATACGCATTGTCCAATTCGTTTGGCTTCGGCGGCACCAACGGCACGCTGCTGGTCAAACGCTACGAGGCCTGAATCCCCCGGGCCATGGGCCCGGCGAAGAGCACCCATGAAAATTGCCGTCTGCATCAAACAGGTCGTCTCGCGCGAGTGGCAGGTGCGTGTCAGCGATGACCGCACCTGGGTGCGCGATCAGGACGCGGCCTGGGAACTGAACGAGCCGGACGCCTACGCGCTGGAAGAGGCGCTGCGGCTGAAGGAGGCCCACGGCGGCGAAGTGATCGTCGTGTCGGCCGGGCCCGCGCGGGTCACGCAGGTGATTCGTGAGGCGTTGGCGCGCGGCGCCGACCGCGCCATCCACGTCGAGGGCGATCATCTGGCCACGGCGGATGCGTTTGCGGTGGCCGACGCGCTGGAGACCGCGCTCAGGCCCGAGGCGTGCGACCTGATCCTGACCGGCCTGCAGTCCGACGACCAGGGGTTCGCCCAGGTCGGCGTCATCCTGGCCGAGCGGCTCGGGCTGGCGCACTCCACGATCATCATGGAGGTGAAGGTCGACGGCGGCACCCTGCGCGTGAAGCGGGAGCTGGAAGGCGGCTGGTTCCAGTGGATCACCATGCCGCTGCCGGCGGTGCTGACCATTCAGAGCGGCATCAACCAGCTGCGGTACGCCACCCTCAAGGGGATCATGGCGGCCAAGAAGAAGACGATTGCGACCGTGGCCGCGCCGGCCGCGGCGGCGGCGCGGCAGCGCATCCTGTCCATCTACGTGCCTGAAAAGACGAAGGCGACCCGCCTGATTGCCGGCACGCCGGCCGAAGCGGCGGCCGAACTGGTGCGGGTCTTGCGCGAAGACGCGCGGGTGTTCTGATCATGATTCTTGTTGTTGCGGAACAGAAGGACGGCGCGCTCAACCGCGCGTCGTGGGAAGCGCTCGCCGCCGCGCAGCAGCTGGGCGGACCGGTGACGGTGGCGTTGCCCGGGGCGTCGGTCGCCGCTGCGGCGGCGGACTTGGCGTCGGCCGACGTGGCCGAAGTGATCGCGCTGGAGCATGACGCGCTGGCGCAGTACACGCCGGACGGGTTCGTGTCCGCGCTGGCGGCCCTCGTGACGTCGCTGGCGCCGTCGCATGTCGTCCTGCCGCACACGTACCAGACGCGCGACTTCGCGGCGAAACTCGCGGCCCGGCTGGGCGCGCCGCTGGCGGCCGACTGCGTCGGCCTCAAGACGGTGGACGGCCGTACGGCGTTCGTCCGGCTGATGTTTCAGGGCAAGGTCAACGCCGACGTCGTCCTCGAAGGCTCCGGCCCGCACATCGTGACCTTCCAGATTGGCGCGTTCCGCGCCGATGCCGTGAAGAAGGGCGCGTCGCCGGCGCCCGTGAAGCCGATGGCCGCCGCGGTGGATGTCGCCGCGATCCGGCAGAAGCCCGAGGCGCCGTTCCGCGAGGCGAAGCAGGCCGTGGACCTGTCACAGGCCGAACGTATCGTGTCGGTGGGCCGCGGCATCAAGGGCCCCGAGCACATCGAGATCGCCAAGCAGCTGGCCGAGGCGCTGGGCGCCGAGCTGGCGGCCTCGCGGCCGATCTGCGACGCCGGCTGGCTGCCGATGGAGCGGCAGGTCGGCAGCTCGGGCCAGACGGTGGCGCCGAAGTTGTACCTGGCGCTGGGCATCTCCGGCGCGATCCAGCACGTGGTCGGCATGAAGGGCACGCGCACGATCGTCGCGATCAACAAGGATGCCGAGGCGCCGATCTTCGAGATTGCCGATTACGGCATCGTGGGCGATTTGTTCGAGGTCGTGCCTGCGATGATTGCCGCACTCAAGTCCTGACGGAGCCATGAGCCATGGCCGGCGGCGAGCCTGACGCGCGACCCGTCGACGCCGAGGCGTCCGCACCCGTGGTGCCTCCGGCCGCCCTGTTCAGGCGCGCCGGCCGCTGGACGAGTGTCGCGGCGCAGTTCTTCACGGTGCACGCCGTGTTGCAGGCCGCGTCGCTCGTGTCGGGGCTGCTGTTTGCCAACCTCCTGCCGGTCGAGGCCTTTGCCGCCTACGCGCTGGCCACGTCGATTCTCATCGCCTTCACGTTTTTCACGGACCTGGGGATGTCCACGGCGCTGATCCACTTCCGCCATGCCTCGCTCACCGGCGGGCGGTCCTACGAGGAGATGCTGGCGGCCGCGCTGCAGCTGCGCCGATGGCTCTTTGCGGCCGGTGTGCCGATCGTCGCTGTGGCCGTGTGGTCGTGGGGACGCAAGATCGGCGTCGGCGGGTGGCCGTCGGCGGCGATGCTGGGTGTGATTCTGGCGGTGGCCTGGTGGCAGGTCCTGGCGACCACGCGGGTGAACGACCTCCGGCTTCGGGAACACTTTTCGCGCGGGTACCGGGCGGAACTGGCCGGGGCATTCGCGCGCCTGGCCGCGACGGCGGCCGTCCTTGTTGGCGGCCTGCGTGACGCGTGGTCGGCCGTGGCCACCGCGCTGGCCGCCGCGGTGGTGACCTCGACCGTGGCCGGCGCGCCGGCGGGGCTGCCGGTCCACGGGCCGCGGCCGGAGGCGCGCGCCGCGCTGGTACGGTATCTGCTGCCGACGCTGCCCTCGGCGTTGTATTTCGCGGTGCAGGGGCAGGTGGTCATCTGGCTGGCCGCCGTCTTTGGCGGCGTGTCGACGCTGGCCAATGTCGGCGCCCTGGGCCGGCTGGGGCTGATCGTCGGCGCGTTTGGGGGCCTGACCAGTGCGGTGTTCATGCCGCGGCTGGTCCAGCACACGGGCGACCGCATGTTTCGCCGGCGGTTCCTCCAGTTCGGCGCGGTGCTGTGCGCGGTGGCGGCGGGACTCATGGCCGCGGCCATGGTGGCGCCTGGCGCGCTGCTGCGTCTCATCGGACCGTCGTATGGCGGGCTGACGTACGAACTCCAACTGATGGTGCTGGCCTCCGGGATCTCGCTGGTGGCCGGCTTCATCGTCCAGGTCAATCAGGCGCGCGCGTGGAGCCGCTGGCAGCCGGCCGCGCTGGTCTGCCTGATCGTGGCGCAGGTGGTGATGGCCGCGCGCCTGCCGCTCGACACGACGGCGGGCGTGATGTGGTTCACCGTGGGGAGTGTCGCCGTGAGCGGCGTCTCGCAGGCGGCGATCGCCGCGGTCGGCTTCGCGCGTCCGTCGTGGGTGCGGTGGTGACCGCGTCTACGCCCACCGTGGCGTTTGCCGGCAAGGCCGTGGACGGCGTCGGCGGACAGGGCCAGTTCCTGCGCACGATGACGCGCGCGCTGGACGACTGGGGTGCCGCCCGCGTGTACGCGCGCGAGGCCCGGTCGACCCGCGCCGAAGCCGTCAACCTGCCGTTCCGTGGCGGCTGGCGGCGTGCCGCATTCGACGCCCTGCTGACGATCCCGGTGCTCCGTGGACGGAACGACTGGCTGACCCAACTCGATGAGGCGGACTTCGACCGGCGCCTCAGCGGCGTGCTGGCGCCCTGCGATCTCTTCGACGGCGTCATGGCGCAGTGCGCGGTGACCCGCCGGCGCCGGGCCGGCCTGATCCGGCGCTCCGTCGTGACCGCGCTCAACTGCCACCCGGATCACCTGGCGGAGGTGCTGGCCGATGAACATCGACGGCTGGGGGTGGCGGTGCCGTCGTTCGTCCATCCCCGGATGCAGCAGCGTGTGCGCGAGGAACTGTCGTCGGCCGATGCCATCCGGGTGTGTTCGCAGCTGGCGGCGCAGACCTTCGTGGAACGAGGCGCGCGGGAGGCCGCGATCACGGTGATCCCGATCGGGATCGACCTGGCGCATTTCCACACCGTGCCCAGGACCGATGACGTGTTCCGGGTGCTGGCCGTGGCCTCCATCGACCCGCGGAAGGGCATGGTCTACCTGCTTCGCGCGTTCGCGCAGGCCGCGTTGCCCGGCGCGGAACTGGTCATCATCGGGGGCACCGGAGACCGGTGGTCGAGAGCGCTGATGGCGGACTACCGCACCCGCCATCCCAACATCCGCGTGGAGGCGATGGACGTGGCGGCGACGCCGGTCACCCGGCATTACGGCCGGGCCAGTGTCGTCGTCCATCCCGCGCTTGAAGATGGCTTTGGCCTGGTGATTCCGCAGGCGCTGGCTTGCGGGCGTCCGGTCATTGCGACGCGGCAGTCCGGCGCGAGTGAACACATCCGTGACGGGGACACCGGCTTCGTCATCGAGGCCCGCGACGTGGACGCGCTGGTCGACCGGCTCCGTTGGTGTCATGCCCACGCGCAAGACTGCGCGGAGATGGGAGCACGCGGACCGGCCAGCATCGCGCATCTGAGCGAGCGCGCCCATACCGAGGCGGTCGCGCGGTTCTACCGGAAAGTGCTGGCGTCGTGACGCGCCTCGTCCTGGTCACCGGGGCGTTCGGGTACGTCGGTCGCACGGTGGTGCGGTCGCTGGCCGAACAGGGCTGGCGTGTGCGCGCGTTGTCGCGGCGGCCACGCTCCGCGCCGTGGCCGGGAGTGGAACCCGTGCAGGGCGACCTGACGGGCGCCGCACCCCTGTCGTCGTGGCTCGAGGGATGCACGGCGCTGGTCCACTGCGCGGCCACGCCGCCCGACGCCACGACTGCGCTGTTCTCGTCGGCCCGTTCGGCGGGTGTGGTCCGGATGGTGCATCTGTCGACGACCAGCGTGTATCGCGTGGACGGCGCCGGGGTCGTGCGTGAGGAGTCGGCCGAGGTCGGGCCCGAGGACCGGTACGGGTGGGGGAAGGCGGCCAGCGCCCACGCGGCCCTTGCGGCCGGCGGGACGGCGGTGCGCGTCCTGGAACCCGGCTGCGTGTATGGAGGCTACGGCGGCTGGTGGAGCGGGACGCTGCTGGACCTGATGCGTCGCGGCACGGTGCTGCTGCCGGCACATGGTCAGGGTCTGGCGAACCTGATCCACGTCGAGGATCTGGCCGGCGCCGTCCGCCTGGCGCTCGACGCGGATGATCATCGTGCCGGCGGCGGACGGTTCATCATCACGGATGGCCAGCCGATCCCCTGGGCGACGTACTACGCATGGCTCGAGGCGGTCGTCGGCCGGCCGGCGGTCGAGGCCCTCAGCACCGAGGCCTGCCGGCGCCGGTCGATCGCGCTGACGCAGCCGGGGCCGCGGCGGGTCCTGCGCGCGGTGTGGCGGCGTCTGGCGGGGAGGCCGCCGGTGTTTCCGCTTGATGAGGACGCGATCGTCCGCGCGGCGGCGCGTGTGACGTTCAGTCCGGCGCGGGCCGCGGACATCCTGGGATTCACGGCGGTGCGTCAGCCCGGCCGCGATTGGCGGAGGGCGCTTGCGCAGGCGGAGGTCCTGGCGGACCGGCCTGCGCCGCTCAGCGAAT
This sequence comes from uncultured Solibacteraceae bacterium, assembly GCA_964471115.1. GTDB lineage: Bacteria > Acidobacteriota > Vicinamibacteria > Vicinamibacterales > SCN-69-37 > SYFT01. The sequence goes on along the minus strand of CAYYFE010000044.1, from coordinate 25,223 downwards.
GACCAGCAGCCGGTGGTTGGCGGCGTGCAGGAACTGCACGCCGTGTTCCATGACCATCGCGCTGTCTTCGATCGGCACCCGCAGCTTGCGCCCGCCCCATTCCGCGATGGGGCTGTAGGCGAAGTACTCGAACGAGAACATGTGCTGCCGGTGCAGGGTGAAGGTCGATTGCAGCGGCTGCCAGGTCGTCATCGACGGCCCGACGTCATGGCCGGCGTTGCCGACCGGGTGGAACCCGTACGCCACGTCGGTGCGCTCGTCGGCGTTCGGCCGGTTGAAGGCAATGACGCCGTAGCCGGCGGCGGCCAGCGCGGCGTCCATCGCCTTCATGGTCTCGGCGGCGGAACGACCCGGCTGCAGCGCCGGCTTGATCGCGGCGCGCACCGCAATGGCCTTGTCGAAGGCGGCCTGGATGCTGGCCGGCGGCTGGGTCTCTCCCGGCTTGAGCACGTACGCGACGCGTTTGACGTCGGTCGCCATGTTCATCAACACGACGCCCCAGTCGATCATGATCACGTCGCCCGGTTGCACGACGCGGGCGTTTGAGGTGGCGACGATGCCATCCGGTCCCGTCACGTAGACCGACGGCATGTCGAACGAGGAGCCGAGGCCGCGCGCCAGCAGCTGGTCCTGGAGCCACCACGCCGCTTCTTCCAGCGTGGTCTTGCCCGGCGTGATGACCTCGTTGGACAGCGCCCGTTCCGCCAGTTGCACCGCCAGTCCCGCCGCCTCGCCATACGCGACGATTTCCGCGGCGACCCGATGAGATCGAAAGTCGCTGACCAGCCGCTCGGCGCTGACCAGTCGCGCGGCGTAGGTCTCGCCGAGTGTCTCGATCAGGTGCCGGTGCATGGTGACGGACAGACCATCCGCCGTGCCCATCTCCGCCGACATGTTGACGCCGATGCGCTTGGGATCACGGGCGCGGACGAACTGCGCCAGCTGCGAAGATGGCCCGAAGATGTCGTAGGCGCCGGATTGCTCGAGCATGTAGCCGGAGGGGCCCAGCACCGCCCGCTCGATCCGCGGGCCTCCGCGATCGGTGAAGACGTAATACCCAAGACCGCTGACATACCCGCGACCCAGGTCCTCCCACAACGGATCGGTGTGGTTCTCCTTGACGGCCACGATCCACATGTCGATGCCGTGGGTCCGCATCGCCAGCGGCAACACCTGGTCGAACTTGTCGAGGCGAATCTGGCGCTGGAGTTCCCAGCGCCGCCGCGCCTCCTGTGCGCCCACAGGGGCGACCAGGGGGAAAATCAGAAGGCCAAGGACCAGGAGACGCAACAGCTGATGGCGCATGCGGGCCATTCTAGCCACGATCAATCACATGGAGACACTCAGGGCACGATCCCGCCTCCAGTCCTCGTTGTGAAGTCTTTGCGAGGCCCTACGATGTTCTCAGCGCCACCAGAATCGCGTCCACCGACTTCTTGGCGTCGCCGTAAAGCATGCGCGTCTTCGGCTTGAAGAACAGCGGATTCTCCACGCCGGCGTAGCCGGCCCCCTTGCCGCGCTTGAACACGATGCAGTGTGAGGCTTCCCAGGCGTGCAGCACCGGCATGCCGGCGATGGGCGAGGACGGGTCGTCGAGCGCGCTGGGATTGACGATGTCGTTGGCGCCGATGACGAGCACGACGTCGGTGGCGGGGAAGTCGTCGTTGATTTCGTCCATCTCGAGGACGATGTCGTACGGCAGGTTCGCCTCGGCGAGCAGCACGTTCATGTGGCCCGGCAGGCGGCCCGCGACGGGATGGATGGCGAAGCGCACCTGCTTGCCCTGATCGCGCAGGATCTGGACGATCTCCTTGACCGGATGTTGCGCCTGGGCCACCGCCATGCCGTAGCCCGGCACGATGATGACGGACCGCGCGTCGCGCAGCAGCGCCACGACGTCCTCGGCCGACGTGGCGACCATCTCGCCCTCGACGGCCGCGCCCTGGGCCGGCGCGGCCCCTTCGTCGGCGCCGAACCCGCCGAGGATGACCGAGATGAACGATCGGTTCATCGCGCGGCACATGATGTAGCTCAGAATCGCGCCCGACGATCCCACCAGCGCGCCCGTGATGATGAGCAGGTCGTTGGCCAGCATGAAGCCGGCCGCCGACGCCGCCCACCCCGAGTAGCTGTTGAGCATCGAGACCACGACCGGCATGTCCGCGCCGCCGATGGCCATGACCAGGTGAATGCCAATTACCCCCGCGATGGTGGTCATGATCAGCAGTTCGGTGAGGCCGTCGTGTCCCTGGCCGAGGTAGGCCCAGCCGAGCCAGACGGATGCCGCGATCATCGCGAGGTTGATCAGGTGCCGTCCCGGCAGCAGCAGCGGCTTGCTGCGGATGACGCCCTGGAGTTTGCCCCAGGCGATGACCGAGCCGGTGAACGTCAGGGCGCCGATGAACACGCCGAGGAACGTCTCGACGTCGTGAATCGTCTTTTCCACGCCCGTGAGCTGCGCGGCCGGCGCCAGGTGGTTGCTGATGCCCACCAGCACGGCGGCGGCGCCGACGAAGCTGTGCAGGATGGCGACCAGTTGCGGCATGGACGTCATGGCCACGCGTGAGGCCACCACGGCGCCGATCACCGAGGCCAGCGCCAGGGCACCAAGGAACGTGGCCGAGGTCAGCACGCCGGCGTGCAGGGCGACCGCCAGCACCGCGAGCAACATGCCCACCGCGCCGAACTGGTTGCCACGGCGCGCGGTTTCCGGGTGCGACAGTCCCTTCAGACTGAGGATGAAGAGGACCGCCGCGGCGATGTAGGAGGTGGTGAGCAGCGACGAAGTCATCGGCGGAACATCTTCAACATGCGATGGGTGACCAGGAAGCCGCCCGAGATGTTCAGGGCGGCCAGAAAGATGGCGAGCGCGCCGAGGATGCTGGCCGGCGAGGCGAGTCCGCCGCCGATCTGCAACATGCCGCCGACCACGATGATGCCGCTGATGGCGTTGGTCACGCTCATCAACGGTGTGTGCAGCGCCGGTGTGACGCTCCACACCACCTGGTAGCCGACGACGCAGGCGAGCACGAAGACCGTCAGGTGCGTCAGGAAGCTGGGCGGCGCCGCCAGGCCAATCGCAAAGAGCGCCGCACCAGTGACGCCCAGCACCGTCCATGACGTGTTGCCCACCGGCGCGGCGTGCCCGTGGACGTGGGTCTTGGCCGCGGGCGCCGTGGTTGCCGGTCGGGCCGTCGTCGCCGCTGGTGACGCCGTCTGGGCGGACGTGGCCGCCGGAGCTGGCGCCGCAGGCGCCGCCAGCGGAGGCGGAGGCCAGGTGAGCCGCCCTTCCTTGATCACCGTCATGGGCCGGACGATGTCGTTGTCCTCGGCGAGGGTGAAGCCCGCCGCGCCGCCCATTTCATCCAGCAGGTGCACGATGTTCTGCGCGTACAGCGTGGAGGCCTGCAGGGCCAGCCGCGAGGGGAGATCCGTGTATCCGATGATTGTCACGCCGTCGACCACGGCGGCCGTGCCGGGCTGCGTCAGTTCGCAGTTGCCCTGTTGTTCAGCCGCCAGATCGACGATGACCGATCCGCGTTTCATCGAGCGGACCATGTCGGCCGTGATGAGAACCGGGGCGCGTTTGCCGGGGATCAACGCGGTCGTGATGATGACGTCGACGTCCTTCGCCTGCGCCGCGAACAGCGCCATCTCGGCCGCGATGAATGCCGGGCTCATCTCCTTCGCGTAGCCGCCCTGGCCGCTGCCGTCTTCTTCGATCTCGACCTGCAGGAACTCGGCGCCCATCGACGCGACCTGCTCGCGCACGACCGGCCGCGTGTCAAATGCGCGGACGATGGCGCCCAGCGCGCGCGCGGCGCCGATGGCGGCCAGGCCGGCGACGCCGGCCCCGATGACCAGCACCTTGCACGGCGGAATCTTGCCGGCCGCGGTGGTCTGTCCTCCCATCGGGCGCTGCAGCGCGGCGGCGGCTTCCACTACGGCGCGGTAGCCCGACAGGTTGCCCGTCGACGACAGCGCGTCCACCTTCTGGGCGCGTGTGGTGCGCGGCACCTGATCCATCGCGACCACGGAGACCTCGCGCGCCTGCAGGCGTTCGACCAGGGCGGCGTTCTGGGCCGGGTAGAGGAAGCTGACCAGCGTCTGTCCGCGCGACAGGCGGTCGGCCTCCTCCGCTGACGGCGGACGCAGTTTGACGATGAGCGGGGCCGTCCACGCCGTTGCGGTATCCACCACCGTGGCGCCCGCCGCCGCGTACGCCCCATCGTCAAAACCGGCCAGCAGCCCGGCGTCGTGTTCGAGGTGAACGGTAAATCCCAGGGCCTTGAGTTTGGAGCAGGAGTCCGGGGTAGCCGCCACCCGTCGTTCTCCGGGAGCGGTCTCCCGCACGATGCCGACGATCATGCCGCTATTCTATCGGCGGCACACCACATTCCGGAACTTGTTCACATGGAGGCGTGTAGGGCTGGGAGGAGGCGACCTCAATCCCAAATCCCAAATCCTCAATCCTCAATCCTCAATAACGACTGATATAGATAGAATCCATCTCATGAACTGGGAAGTCTGGGCATTCCGGCTGGTGTTTCTGGTGTTTGTCGGCGGGTTCATCGCCCAGATGGCCACCCGGCTGCGGGCGGTGCAGGCCGCGCCCAACAACTTCACCGTCGACCACCTGGGCGAGCGGGTGGGCCGGTTTGTCAGCGAGGTCATTTTTCAGTCGAAGGTCATCAGCGCCCGCAAGGCCGCCGGGATTGCGCACCTGGCGGTGTTCTGGGGGTTCGTGGCGTTCGGGGGCTTCACGACGGTCGAGATGTTGCGCGGGCTGGGGATCGTCGACCTGACCCACTCGGCGCTGTTTACGGCCTACAAGTGGGCGCTGGCGCCGTTTGCCGCGGCCGTGCTTGTCGGCATCACGGGCCTGGCCATTCGCCGCGGCATCGTGCGCCCGGCGGGGCTGGGGCCCACGGTCTCGAAGGAATCGCTGCTCATTGCCGCCTTCATCGCGCTGCTGATGATCACCTACTTCATCAGCTTCGCCTACGAAACCGACCTGGTGGGCCGCATCAACTGGTGGGTGCACATGTTGATCATCCTGATCTTCATGGTGCTCGTGCCCAACTCGAAACACCTGCACCTGATCCTGTCGCCCGTGACGGTGTTCCTGAAGTCGCCGGTGCTCGGCACCGTGCCCAATCTGGATTTCGAGAAGGAAGAGGTCGGCCTCGAGGCCGTGAAGGACCTGCCGTCCAAGACGGTGCTCGATGCGTTCTCCTGTGTCGAGTGCGGCCGCTGTCAGGACAACTGTCCGGCGTTCGGCACCGGCAAACGCCTGAACCCGAAGATGATTCCGCTGCAGAACGAAGCCGCGCTGCTGGCGGGGGAGCGCGACAAGCGCCTGGTGGACGTGTACGACCAGGACGTGTTGTGGCAGTGCACCACGTGCGGTGCCTGTGAACAGGCGTGCCCCGTGGGCGTGGAGCACTTGCCCAACATCATCGGCGCGCGGCGCGGGCTGGTATCCAACGGCGAGGCGGCCGAGTATCTGACGAACGTGTACACGAATCTGGAACGCCGCCAGAACATCTGGGGGCTGATGTACGACCAGCGCGCCAAGTTCGTCCAGTCGGCCGCGCTCGAGACGTTTGACCCGGCCAAACACGAGTATCTGGTGTGGCTGGGATGCGCGGGCGCGTTCGAGGCCGACTACCAGAAGTCGATGCGGTCCCTGTTCGACCTGCTGCGCGCCAACGGGCGCACGTTCGGCGTGTTGTCGAAGGAGCGCTGCACGGGCGATGTGGCCAAGCGCACGGGCAACGAATACATGTACCAGGAGCTGGCCGCGCAGAACATCGAAGACCTCAAGGCGTCCGGCGTGAAGAAGATCGTCACCTCCTGTCCGCACTGCGTGAAGACCATTGCGCACGACTACCGCCTGATGGGGTACGAGGTCGAGGCCGTGCATTCGGCGGCGCTGGTCGAGGAACTCACGCGCGACCTGCGGCTCGACTGGGCCGAGCGCGATCAGGTGACGTACCACGATCCGTGTTATCTCGGCCGTTACGCGAACACCCACCAGGAACCGCGGGCGTTGTTGTCGCGCGTGGGCGCGGATGTGAAGGAGCCCGTGCGGCACGGCGACAATCCGTTCTGCTGCGGCGCGGGCGGCGGCCTGCTCTTCGAGGAACACGAGTCGGGCAAGCGCATTTCACAGGAGCGGTTCGATCAGCTGCAGGCCACCGGCGCGGGCACCGTGGTGATGGCGTGTCCGTTCTGCTCGATCATGCTCAAGGGCGCCCAGGCGTCGACCAATGCGCCCGTGCAGATGGTCGATCTCATGACGTACGTCGACGGCCGGCTCAAGAGCCGGCAGGCCGGTCGCGGGCCTGAGCCTGATGCCCCGCAGTGACGACGGCTGGCGCCGGTCGCGGTGGAAACGCCTGCAGGCCCGCGCCATTGCGGGGGTGGCGTGGCCGATCATCGAGTGGCTGGGCGGCACGTACACGTGGCGCATTCAGGGACGTGAACATCTCGACGCGCTGGACGCGGCAGGGGAGGCGCCCATCTTCGCCTTCTGGCATGGCCGCATTCTGGCGGCCACGTTGCTGTTCCGCCAGCGCGGCATCATCGTGATCACCAGCGAGAACTTCGACGGCGAGTGGATCGCGCGTGTCATCGGCAAGTTCGGCTACGGGACGGCGCGTGGGTCCTCGTCGCGCGGCGGCGTGAAGGCGCTGGTGCAGCTCCGGCGTGACCTGGCCGAGGGTCATCCGGTGGCGTTCACGCTGGACGGCCCGCGTGGGCCGGCGCGTGTCGCGCAGCCGGGCGCGGTGTGGCTGGCGGGCGCCACGGGCCATCCGCTGTTGCCGTTTCACATCGAAGCCGACCGGGCGTGGACCGCGCGGTCGTGGGACCGCCATCAGATTCCCAAACCCGGCGCCACGGTCACCGCCGTCATCGGCGCGCCGATCTACGTGTCCGGCACCGATGAAGCGACCATCGACGCGGCCCGCCGCCAACTCGAGGGCGTGTTGCACGCCCTGATCCCTGTGCCCTGATCCCTGATCCCTGCCATGGTCTTATTCCATTCCCCCCGCTTCTCCCACCACAGCCCGCCTCCCGGCCATCCCGAGCGCATCGAACGCGGCGAGGTGTTCGAGGCGATCGCCAACGCGTGGGCGGAGGGCGGCGGCCGCGTGTTGACACCGCGGGATGCCACACGCGCGGAACTGGCGCGTGTGCACACCGCGGAGTACCTGGCCCAGATCGCCGCGCTCGAGGGACGCGCGTCGATGATTGACGCGGATACCTACACCTCGCCCGAGTCGGTGGCCGTGGCGCGCCTGGCGGCCGGCGCCGCCATCGATGCGGCGCTGCACGCGTGGCGCACCGGCGAGCCGGCGATGGCGTTGGTCAGGCCGCCGGGCCATCACGCCGAGCCGCACCGGGCGATGGGGTTCTGTCTGTACAGCAACGTGGCGCTGGCCGCCGCGGCGCTGCGCGCCTCCGGGGTGTCGCGCGTGGCCGTCGTGGATTTCGACGTGCACCATGGGAACGGGACGCAGGCGGCGTTTTACGAGGACCCGTCCGTGTTGTTCATCTCGAGTCATCAGTTTCCGTTCTGGCCGGGCAGCGGAGGGGCTGAGGAGCGGGGCGCGGGCGCCGGGGAAGGCGCGACGCTGAACCTGCCCCTGCGCGCCGGTGCGACCGATCGCGACGTGCTGGCGGCGTATGAGCAGCACGCGATCCCGCTGCTCGAGACGTTCCAGCCCGAGGTCTTGCTCGTGTCGGCCGGCTATGACGCGCACGAGGACGACCCGCTGGGCGGTCTGCGCATGACCACGGCCGGGTTCACGCGACTGTCCGAGCTGCTGGCCGACGCGGCAGGCCGGCTGTGTGGCGGCCGGATGGCCGCGGTGACCGAGGGCGGATACGGCCTGACCGCGCTTCGGGCGGGCGTCGAGGCCACGATGGGGGCCTTCGCCAGATAGAATGACCGTGTGAGTACGTACCGCCCGCAGGACATCGAGAAGAAGTGGCAGACGCGCTGGAGGGAGACCCGCGCGTTTGAGGTGACCGAAGACCCGTCGAAGCCGAAGTTTTATTGCCTGGAGATGTTCGCCTACCCGTCCGGGCATGCGCACGTCGGCCACGTGCGCAATTACATGATTGGCGACATCATGGCCCGCCTCAAGCGGATGCGCGGCTTCAACGTGCTGCATCCCTTTGGCTGGGACGCGTTCGGACTGCCCGCCGAAAACGCCGCCATCAAGAACAAGCTGCACCCCGAAACGTGGACGCTCGACAACATCGCCTACATGAAGGGGCAGTTGCAGCGGCTGGGCATCAGTTACGCGTGGGAACGAGAGCTGGCGACGTGCCTGCCCGACTACTACAAGTGGAACCAGTGGCTGTTCACGCGCATGTTCGAGAAGGGGCTGGCGTACCGCCGCCGCTCGAACGTGAACTGGTGTGAAAGCTGCCAGACCGTGCTGGCCAACGAACAGGTGGTCGACGGCGGCTGCTGGCGCTGCGGCACGCCCGTGACGCTGCGTGAACTCGAGCAGTGGTGCCTGCGCATCACGGCGTACGCCGACGAACTGCTGTCGGCCGCCGACGGCCTGACCCAGTGGCCCGAAAAAGTCCTGACCATGCAGCGCAACTGGATCGGCCGCTCGGAGGGCGCGCGCCTACGCTTCGCGTTCCCATCCGACGGTGCCATCGATCCATCGATCCATCGATCCATCGATCCATACATCGAGGTGTTCACCACACGCATCGATACGATTTTCGGCGCCACGTTCGTGATGCTCGGGCCGGAACACCCGCTCGTGGAACGGCTGGCCGAGGCGTCGGCGGATCCCGCGGCGTTCCGGGCACACGTGCGCCGGTTCCGCGCGCAGGACAAGTCCGCGCGGGTGGCCGGGGAGGTGGAGAACGAAGGGTTCGACACCGGCGTCACGGTGACCAATCCGTTCACGAACGCCCCCGTGCCGGTGTGGATCGCGAATTTCGTCCTTGGGGATTACGGCACCGGTGCGGTGATGGGCGTGCCCGCGCACGACCAGCGCGACTTCGAGTTCGCGCGGAAGTACGGGCTGCCGGTCCGTGTGGTGGTGCAGCCGGCTGACGGCACGGTGCTCGACGCCGCCACGATGGCGGAAGCGTTTGACGGCGAAGGCGCGACGATCAATTCGGGTGAGTGGAACGGCCTGTCCTGGCGCGAGGCCAACGCGCGCATGACGGCCGAGGCCGCGCGCCGCGGCATCGGCGAAGGCACGGTGCAGTTCCGCCTGAAGGACTGGGGCATCTCGCGCCAGCGGTACTGGGGCACCCCGATTCCGATCATTCACTGTCCGGCCTGTGGCATGGTGCCGGTGCCCGACACCGATCTGCCCGTCGAGTTGCCGAAGATCACCGAGTTCACCGGACGGGGCGATTCACCGCTGGCACAGGTGCCCGAGTTCGTCAATGTCGCGTGTCCGAAGTGCGGCGGCCCTGCGCGCCGGGAAACCGACACGATGGACACCTTCGTGGACTCCTCGTGGTACTTCTATCGCTTCTGCGACCCGCACAACGCGGATCAGCCGTTTGATCCGAAGAAGGTGGCGTACTGGGGGCCCGTCGATTTCTACAGCGGCGGCGTGGAACACGCCATCCTGCACCTGATCTACTCGCGGTTCTTCAGCCGGGTCTTCCGCGACCTCGGGTACGTGACGATCGATGAACCGTTCACGCGCCTGCTGACGCAGGGCATGGTGCTCAACAACGGCGCCGTCATGTCGAAGTCAAAGGGCAATGTCGTCGATCCCGACGACATGATCGCGAAGTTCGGCGCCGACGCCCTCCGGCTGTACGTGATGTTCGTCGCCCCGCCCGAGAAGGAAGTGGAGTGGACCGACAGCGGCCTGGAAGGCTCCTCGCGGTTCCTCCACCGCGTCTGGCGCATGGTCGACCATCTGGCCGACATCGTCCGTGCCGCCCCCGCAGCCGCCGGCCTGACCTTCGACGATGCGGATCGGGCGATGCGGCGCAAGACGCACAGCACCATCCGGAGGGTGACGCAGGATCTCGACCCCCGTGTGCACCTCAACACGGCTGTGGCCGGCCTGATGGAACTGGTCAACGAACTCTATGCCTACGCCGAACATCGTGGCGTCCGTCCTCTCGGACTCGACGATGAGCCGAGGGCGCGGGTGGACCGCGCCGAGACGGCGGCCGTGCTGCGCGAGGCGGTGGAGGCGCTGGTCCTGATGTTGTCGCCGTTTGCGCCGCACATGTGCGAGGAACTGTGGGAGCACCTGGGGCACACCGGTGGTGTCGTGGCCGCCGGCTGGCCGGCGTGGGACGACGAGGCCGCGCGCGACGAGATGCTTGAGGTGCCCGTGCAGGTCAGCGGCAAGGTGCGGGGCCGGGTCACGGTGCCGGCCGATGCCGACGCCGACGCCGTGTATGCGTTGGCCGCGCCGATTGCCGACAAGTTCCTGCCGGGGCCGAAAGCCTGGAAGGCCGTCGCCCGCGAAGGTAAAGTGAGTCTGATCAGCTTCTTCCCCAAATGACCCTTCGCGCCCCCGTGTCTCCTGTGAAGATGTTCTCGCTCGCGGCGGGCCTGCTGGCCGTCGGCCTGCTGTCGGGCGGGTGCGGCTATGCCCTGGCCGGCCGGGGTTCGTTCCTGCCCGACTACATCCGCGTGGTGGGGGTGCCCGCCTTCGACAACAAGACGCCGATCTTCGACATCGACCGCATCCTGACGGACGCGGTGCGGGCGGAGTTCGCCGGGCGCGGCCGGTTCACGGTCAAGCCGGATGACACCGACGTGGACGCGGTGCTCACCGGCGTGATCACCAGCGTGGCGTTCGACTCCGCCGCCTTCACGGCCGGCAGCCAGGCCTCGCGTGTCTCGCTCATCGTCACGGCCTCGCTCGAGTTCACCGACCTGCGCGCCAACAAGGTGTTGTGGTCCAATGCGCGGCAGGTGTACCGCGAGGACTACGATATTTCCACCGTGACGACGGGCAATGATGCCGGCGCCTTTCTGGGCCAGGACACCAGCGCCATGCAGCGCCTCGCGCAGAACTTCTCGCGGACGGTCGTCACGTCCATTCTCGAGGCGTTCTGATTCGTGCCTCGGCTCGACCTCGAGGCGCTGCGGTCTCAGATCAAGAAGGGCACGCTCGAACGCGTGTATCTGTTCGTCGGTGAAGACGTGAAGCTGGCCGACCGCATGGTGGATGCTGTCGAGGCCACGATTCCCGACGCCGACCGCGCCTTTGCCGTCGATCGGGTCTACGCGGGTGAATCGGGCGGCCTGCCGGTCGACATCGCGGCGTCCTGCCGCAGCCTGCCGATGCTGGGCGATCGCCGCCTGGTCATCGTGATGCGCGCCGAGCGCCTGCTCAAACCCAGGCGCGCCGGCAAGGCCGACGACGAGGATCGTGACGAGGCGGAGGAGCCGGCCGAGGCGGAGGCGGGAGCGGCGGACCTGACGCCGCTGGAGGATTACCTGGCGTCGCCCTCGGACTTCGCGACGCTCGTGTTCGTGGCTTCGGAGATCGATCGCACGCGGCGCTTCACCAAACGCCTGGTCGAGAAGGGCCACGTGGTGGAGTTCGGCGGCATTCGCGCCGAAGGCCCGGGCGGACAACGCGAGGCGCAGACGGCGGCGGCCCAATGGGTCCGCGACGAAATGGCGCGCGAGGGCCGCGCGATCGAGCCGGCGGCGGTGTCGGTGCTGGTGGCGCGGGCCGGCGGTGATATCTCGAAGCTGCGCGGCGACCTGGAGCGGCTGCTCCTCTTCACCACCGGGCGTCCCTCCATCACCGCAGCTGACGCCGAGGAAGTGGCGGCCGACGGTGCGACCGTCCAGGACGACTGGGGGCTGACCAACGCGATTGGCGACGGTGACGCGGCCCGGGCGCTGCGGGAAGTGGCGCTGCGGTTCGATCGCGGCGACTCGCCGCACGGCATGGTGGGGCAGCTGCGCTGGTGGGTGTCGAACCGCCTGGCGGAGGGCGCGCCTGAACGGGTCAAGCCCGCGCTCGAGGCGCTGCTGCGAACGGACCTGGCGCTGAAGAGTTCCGGCGGGGACCCGCGGGTCTTGCTCGAGCGGCTGATCGTCGAACTGACCGGCCGCCCGATCGCCTCACGCGGGTGGAAGCGGTACTAGCTGGCCTTCTTGGCGAGCTTCTTCGCGATGCGCGACTTGTAGCGGCCCGCGGCGTTGTCGTGGATGATGCGCTTGGCCGCCATCTTGTCGATGAGCGAAAACGTCTGGCTCAGCGCCGCCTTCGCATCGTCGGTCTTGCCGGCGTCGATGGCCGCGCGGATGGTCTTGAGCCCGGTGCGTAGCTTGGAGCGCAGTTCGCGATTGTGCGCCGTCCGCTTGATCGACTGGCGGTTGGCTTTGAGTGCTGACTTGTGTCGAGTGGCCATAACGGGAAGCAGTATACCACCCGTGGCGAGGCAGTCTTACAAACCAGTCTTACAAAGCAGTCTTACGCGTCGCCCGATTCCTTGGCGCGACGACGGCGGCGTTTCTCGTGTTTGTCGAGCGGGACGCCGCCGCGCACGGGACGCGGACCGGCCAGCCGCGCCAGTTCCAGCATGGCTTTGACCTCGGGCGACGGTTCCGGCGTCACGTCTTCGTACAGCAGGCGGGCCTGGGCCTTGGGCAGGTGCTGATCGGCCAGGGCGCGGACGATCACCCGCTGGCGGACGCCGTGGGACCGCGAGACTTCGATCACGTCACCCGTCCGGACCTCCCGGTGGGGCTTGGCCGTCTGACCGTTCAGGTCGATTTTTCCCCCTTCACAGGCCCGTTTCGCTTCCGAGCGGGTCTTGCAGAGGCAGGCCACATCCAGCCAGACGTCGATACGCACCACCCTTATTATTGGCCTATGCGCCGCACACTGCTGCTGAGTGTCTTCGTGCTCGTGGGCGTCGTCGCCGTCGCCGGCCGGCAGGCCGAGCCGGTCGACGCGGCGGCCAACACGCGGATTCGCGAGGAGGGCCTCAACCGGTCCCGCGCCGACGCGCTGTTCACGACCTTGGTGGACACCATCGGGCCGCGCCTGGCCGGGTCCCCTGAGTACACACGCGCGGCGCGCTGGGCGGCCGATGAACTGCGCGGCTGGGGGTTGACCAACGTGGTGGTGGAGCCGTTTGAGTTCGGCCGTGGCTGGCAGCTCGAACGGTTTTCCATCGAGATGGTGGAGCCGCGCTACATGGCGCTGGTGGGGTATCCCGAGGCGTGGAGTCCGTCGACGCCGGGCGAGGTGGTGGCGACCGTGCGTGTCGTGGCCGGGCAGACACCCGAGCAGGTCGAATCGGCCGGCGCCGGTGGCAGCCTGAAAGGCGCGGCGGTGCTGACGCAGCCGCTCGTGACCAACTTCATTCGCGCCGATCGCACGAATCCGACGGCCGACGGCCAGATCGATCCGCCTCTGGCGTCAGCGCCGGCGGCCGCCGGGCGTCAGGGCGGGACGGGACGGCAGGGCGGCGCGGGACGTCAGGGCGGCGCCGGGCGGGGCGGCGGGCCGACACCGGCGCAGCGCATCGACGCGGCGGTACGCGCCGGCGGCGCCGCGGTGTGGCTGCGGCCCAGCCGCGGCGAACACGGCACGCTCTTCGTGCAGGCCGGACGCGGGGAAGTGCCCGGCGACACCCTGCCGCGCGTGGTGCTGATTGGCGAACACTACAACCTGCTGTCGCGGCTGGCGGCGCAGGGCCAGACCGTGAAGGTCCGGGTCAACGTCCAGGCGCGCCTGCTCGACGATCGCCACACCTACAACGTGATTGGCGAACTGCCGGGCAGCGATCCGCAACTGCGCGATGAGGTGGTCATGGTCGGCGCGCATCTCGACTCGTGGCACACCGCGGCCGGCGCCACCGACAACGCCGATGGGGTGACCGCGGCGATGGAGGCGATGCGCATTCTCACGGCGATCGGCCTGCCGCTGAAACGTACGGTGCGCATCGGGTTGTGGGGCGCCGAGGAGCAGGGGCTGCACGGATCGCAGGCGTACGTCCGTCAGCACCTGGCGGGCGACGCGAATGCCGCGGCTCGCGATCGGCTGACCGTGTACTTCAACATCGACCCCGGCAAGGGGCCCATCTACGGCTGGTTCATGGAGAACAACGAACGCGCGCGGCCGATCTTCGACGCGTGGCTGGCGCCGTTCCGGGATCTCGGCGTGCGGCGCAACGTGCGGCAGGGCATCGGCAACACCGATCATCTCAGTTTCATCCGCGCGGGCATACTCGGCTTCAATCCGGTCCAGGACTACGTGGGCTACGACGTGCGCGAGCACCACACCAACGTGGACACGCCCGAACGCATCCACGAACAGGACCTGAAGCAGAACGCGGTCATTCTCGCGTCCTTCCTGTACCACGCCGCCAACCGGCCCGAGCGGATTCCGCGTCCTGCCTCGACGGGCGGAGGTGATCGGTGAAGCGGTTCTGGCTGGCCGTGGCGCTGGCGGCCGTCGCTGCGTGCAACCCGGCGTCCAAGGCGGAAGACGTCGCCGACCTCGGTTTCATCGTCAAGGACGTGGACGGCAATGACGTGCGGCTGTCGGACTATCGCGGACGCCCGCTGATCGTGAATTTCTGGTTCACGACGTGCCCGCCGTGCCGGCAGGAAACGCCGGTGTTCGTCAAGCTGGTCGAGAAATACAAGGACAAGGGCTTCACCGTGCTCGGCCTGTCGATCTCGGATACGCCCGAACAGATTCGCGCGTTTTCGGCCGAGTTCGGGGTGAACTACCCGATGTTCGTGGCCGCCGGCCGCGAGGACATCCTGCAGGCCTATCGCGCCATCGTGGCGTACCCGGTGTCGTGGTTCGTCAAACCCGACGGCACGGTGTATCTCAAACACCTCGGCACGGCCTCGCCCGAGTGGTTCGAGCAGCAGGTCATGGGACTGCTGGAGGCGAGCGGACTGTGAGACAACCATGACCATTCCCGTCCTGCTGACCGCTGCCGCCATCGCCTTTGCGTTTGCCGCCTGGCCCCTGCTGGGCAAGGAGGCGCGTGTTTCCGGCGCCTGGATGTCGGTCCTCGTGATGGCCGGCTCCGCGCTGACGGTGACCCTGCTGTCGCTGACGCGCCTGACCGGCGGCGTGCCCTCCACGCGCGCGCTCGCGTTTCTGGCCGGCGCGGCCGTCGCCAACGGCGTGGCCGTGTATCTCTACGCGTCGAAGGCGGCCGATCCGCTGGTACCCACCGCGTCGTTTCTGGTCGTGGTCTCCGTCGTGCAGGTGGCGGCCATCCCGCTGCTCGCGTGGGTGCTGCCGGCCGGACAGGCCCCGACGCTGCGGCAAGGCGCGGGTTTTGTGTTCGCCGCCATCGCGGTATATCTGCTGGCGCGGGGCTGACGCGTGAATCTCCAGGACGTCATCCTCTTTTCCACGGCGCTGCTCGCCATCGTCAATCCGGTGGGGTCGGCGGTGTTGTTTGCCGCCGTGGCGGGGAAGTTCACCAAGCAGATTCAGCACCGCATGGCCAACCAGGCGGCGCTGGCCATTCTGATCATCCTGCTCGTCTGCGCCTGGCTCGGCAATTCCATCCTCGGCCTGATGGGGTTGACGACGCCGATGTTGCAGGCGGCGGGCGGCCTCATCCTGCTCAACTACGGCATGCGCATGGTGACGGTGAACGAAGACGTCAAGCTCACGAAGGACGAAAAGGACTCGGCGCAGGAAGTCTCCGAGGACCACTGGAAGGCGCTGGCCGTCGTGCCGCTGGCGATTCCCGGAACGGTCGGCGCGGGGACGATCACGACGGTGATCATCCAGGCGAGCGCCTACGATGCGCCGCGCGACCTGCTGATCATTTCGCTGGTGTCGATCGGGATTGCGGCGCTCATGTGGGCCACGTTCCATTCGGCCGGGCCCATCGGGCGCAGGATCGGCCCGATCGGCATGAACATCATCTCGCGCGTGATGGGCATCCTGGTCACGGCCACGGCGTTCGGTCTGCTGGGCCGCGGCATCGCCGGCCTGCTGCCGGGCCTGGCGAAGTGACATGAGCTCGGAGGTCATTTCCGGAGGCGCCTCCGGAAATGACCTCCGAGCTCATTTTTCTAGCTGCGCAGCACCCGCGCCGCGTCCACGCGCGTCGCGCGGCGGGCGGGCACGTCAGCCGCCGCCAGCGACAGCAGCGCGACGACCGCAATCGCGGCGGCATACACCAGCGGGTCGGTGGCCGTGACGGCATACAACTGCTGCGCGACCAGCCGTGCCAGCAGCAGGGCCAGCGCGGTGCCGATGAGCAGCCCGGCCACGATGAGCGCGCCGCCTTCGCGTAACACGAACCGCCGCAGACCGGCCGGCGTGGCGCCCAGCGCCAGGCGCACACCGAACTCGGGGATGCGCGACGCGACGGTCGCCGCCTGCAGACCCGCCAGCCCCACCAACGCCAGCACGAGCGTGAGCGCCGCAAAACTGAGCACCAGCCACGAGGCCACGGCAGGCGTGGCGACGGCCGCGCCCATGATCTGTTCCATGGTGCGCACACGGGTGACCGGCAGATTCGGGTCAAGGGCGCGCACCAGTGACTCCGCCGATCGCGCCAGGCCGAGCGGCGCGCCGTCCGTCCTGACCACCATCGTCATGGCGCCGACGGGCGAGGCGGCCAGCGGGTAGTAGATCATCGGCCGCGTGGGTTCGGTGAGGCTGCCCAGTTTCGAATCGGCCACGACGCCGACGATCTCGTCCTCGCCGGGCGTGGCTCCCCAGTTGACGGCCAGCCGGCGGCCGAGCACCGGTCGCCCCTGAAACAACTGACGGACCAGCGCCTCGTTGACGACCACGACCCGCCGGGGCTCGTGGTTTTCCTGCGCGGTGAAGCCGCGGCCCTCGCGGATCTGCAGCCCCATCACGTCGAAGTAGCCGTCCGTCACCGGGCGGATGTCGGCCACCGGCCGGTCTGCCGCCGTGGGGGGCGGGTCACCGACGACGGTGAATGAGGTGGCGCCGCCGAATCCCGTGAACGGCAACCACGCGTTGCCGGCGGCGCGGGTCACACCCGGCAGCGTTTCGAGCTGTGTCGCGAGCGTATCGAAGAACCGCACGGCATCGGGCGACGTGTAGCGCAGTGCCGGCAGCGAGACCGAAAACGTGAGGATGCCGGAGGGATTGAAGCCCGGATCCACCGAGGTCAGCCGCGCCAGGCTGCGCGCGACCAGGCCACCGGTCACGACCAGCACCACAGCCAGCGCGAGTTGCGACACCACGAGCGCCTGCCGGATGCGGCGGTCCTTCCGAGTGCCGGTCGGCGCGCGGCCATCGGCCACCAGTGACGAGGAGGAGTCGGTGAGGTGAGCCGCCGGCAACACCGAGAACACGATCGCGCACAGCGCCATCAGGCCCAGCGTGAAGAGCAACACGGTGGGATTCAGCGTCGCGTCGGCGAGCCGCGGCACATCGAGGACCTCGCCGAGCCTGGCGGAAAACAGTCGCAAGGCCGCGACGGCCAACGCCACGCCGCCGGCGGCGCCGAGCGCGGCCAGGACGGCGCCCTCCGTGAGCAGCTGGACGAACAGGTTGCGCCGTGACGCGCCGACCGCCGCACGTACCGACAGTTCACGCCGGCGATCCGAGGCGCGTGCCAGCAGCAGGTTGGCGGTATTCGCGCAGCCCACCAGCAGGACGACCCCCACGGCGGCGAGCAGCAGCAGCAACACCGGCCGGCTGGGGCCGACCATGTCGTCGAGCACCGGCACCACGCGCACGGTCCAGCCGGCGTTGAAGTCCTTCCATTGTTCACGCAGGGCATCGCTGACGGTCGACATCTCCGTCTGCGCGGCCGCGGCGGTCACGCCCTCGTGCATCCGGGCCACCACCTGCAGCGATCGTCCGCGAGGGATGCGGGCCGCGGCGGGAATGCTCAGCGGCTGCCAGACGTCCGGCGTGTCGCCAAAAAACGTGAAGCCGTCGGGCAGGATCCCGACGATCTGGGTCGACCGGCCGTTGAGCGAGACCATGCGGCCGACCAGACCGGGGTCGCTGCCGTATCGCCGCTGCCAGAGCGCCCACGACACATACGCGACAGGCGCCGCATTGGGATCGGCGTCGGCAGCGGTCAGTGGCCGGCCCATCGCCGGTGTGACCTGGAGCACGTCGAACAGATTCCAGGTGGCGCCGATGCCCGGCACTTCTTCCGGCATGCCGTCGCCGGTGATGGTGACGCAACGTTCGGCAAAGGCCGCCAGGCCGTCAAACGAGCGGGCCCGATCCTGCCACTCGAGGTAGTTGGCCGGCGACACGACGTTGCGATCGTTGCCCCGGACGAGGTTGTGTTCCCAGAGCCGGACGAGCTGGCCGGCGTTGCCGTACGGCAGCGGCTGGAAGAGCACCGCGTGCACCACGCTGAAGACGGCCGTGTTGAGGCCGATGGCCAGCGTGAGTGTCAACAACGTGGCCACCGTGGAGGCGGGATGGCGCCGCAGCAGCCGGCCGGTGAACTTGAGCGTGAGCCAGAACGAGGTCGACATGAGGGACTCCTTGCGGCGGGCGCCTGGGGGCCGGCGCCAGGCCTGCGGCCAGCAGCGGACGAAGTCGGTGAGCACCCGGAAGAGCAGCCGCGTCGTGGCCACGCCGCCACGGCGTCGCGCCTCCGCCCACGCGTCGTCAAAGGCGGCCCGCATCTCGACGCCGTGCGTGCGGCGCAGGGACGGCGGATAGGCGTACAACAACAGCTGATACAGGCGGCGCATGATCAACTCCGGCGGGCCAGCACCTTCCGGGCCCGCGCCAGCGAGACGGCGGCCTCCAGACGCGCGGCTTCGGCGCGGACCAGCTGCCGGCCGTCCGTGGTGAGCCGGTAATACTTCCGGCGTTCGTCCTCTTTGGTCGGCGCGCGCCGCGGCGCTTCTTCAATCAGGCCTTCGGCCAGCAGCCACTTGATGGAGCCGTACAACATGCCCGGGCCGACCTTGACCAGGCCGCCCGTCCGCTCCTCGATATCGCGCATCAACGCATACCCGTGCATGTCGTCCTCCGCCAGGGCGAGCAGGAGGTGGAACACGGCCGGGGACAGGGGCAGCAGGCGGTCGAGGGCGGGTGGCATATCAGGATTAGTTATATCTCGATTTGATATACGTAGCCGAGGCTTTCGGGTTCCCAACCGGGGTGGTATTGTCAGGTCGATCGCGACCGGGCCGTCCAAAAGTGTCAGTCGGCCGTCAAAATCGTTGTTTGGAGCTCCCCATGCAGAACCGCCGAGACGAAGGATTCACGCTGATCGAGCTGCTGATCGTGGTGGCCATCATCAGCATCATTGCGGCCATTGCCGTGCCCGGCCTGATGCGTTCGCGCATGGCCGGCAACGAGACGTCCGCCGCGCAGTCGCTGCGTCACATCAACATCGCCGAAGTGTCGTACTCGTCCGGGTGCGGCAATCAGGGCTTTGCGGTGGCGTTCACCGTGCTCGGCACGCCGCCGCCCGGCACGACCGAGTCGTTCATTTCACCCGAGTTCAACGTCGCGGCGCCGCAGAAGGCCGGGTACAACTTCACGCTGGCGCCGGGCGCGGGCGCCGTGGTGGGGCCCAACGACTGCAACGGCACGGCGACGCAAACCGCGTATTACGCCACGGCCGTGCCGCAGACGTTCGGCTCAACCGGCGGCAAGTCCTACGCCACCAACCAGGGCAACACGATCTGGCAGGTCAACGCCGCCGCGGCGCCCACCGAGCCGTTCGGCGCGCCGGCGGTGCCGTACCAATAGTTGCCTGTTATTGAGGATTGAGGATTGAGGATTGGGGATTTCATTTCCCCATTTCCTCATTTCCTCAGGGCTCCAGTCACAAGCTCGCGGGCCTTCGACAACAGCGCCTCGATGCCTGAGGCGTCCTTGCCGCCGGCTTCGGCGAAGTCCGGCCTGCCGCCGCCACCGCCGCCCACCAGCGGCGCCAGTTCCTTGACCAGCTGACCGGCCTTGATGCGGTCGGTCAGATCCTTGGTGACGGCGACCAGCAGCTGCACCTTGCCGTCATTCTCCGCGGCGATGACGACGACGCCGCGCTGCAGGCGGTCGCGGAGCGAGTCGGACAGCCCGCGCAGCGCGCCCTTGTCGAGTCCGCTGACCCGGCGCGCGACGAACTTCGCATCCCCAATCGTCTCCACATCGTCGGCGGCGTTTCCGGTGCCGCCGCCAAGCGCGAGCTTCATCTTGAGTTGTTCGTTCTCGCGGGCCAGCCGCTTGGCTTCCGCCTGGAGCCGGCTGACGGCATCGGGTGCCTGATCGAGCGGCGCGCCCAGCGCGTGCACGGTGCGGGCGATGTCGGCCTGCAGGCGCTGCAGATGCGCCACGGCGCCGGCGCCGGTCAGCGCCTCGATGCGCCGCACGCCGGCCGCCACGCCGGCCTCTTCGGTGATGACAAACGGGCCGATGTCGCCCGTGGCGCGCACGTGGGTGCCGCCGCACAGCTCGGTGGAGAAGCCCTCGATCTGGACGACCCGCACCGTGTCGCCGTACTTCTCGCCGAACAGGGCCATCGCTCCCGCCTTGATGGCGTCCTCGGTGCGCTTGACGTCGGTGACCACCGGCGTGTTGCGGAAGACCTGCTCGTTGACGATCCGTTCGATGGTCTGGCGTTCGTCCGGGGTGACCGCCGAGAAATGCGCGAAGTCGAAGCGCAGGCGGTCCGGCGCGACCAGCGATCCGGCCTGCCGCACGTGTGTGCCGAGCGTCTGTCGCAGCGCCGCGTGCAGCAGGTGCGTGGCGGTGTGATTGCGCCGCGTGGCGTCACGCAGGGCGGCATCGGCCACGGCGGTGACCGTCTGGCCTTCCGTGAGCGGCATTGACGTCGTAATGGCGTGCACCCGCGCGCCGCCGGGCCCCAGCCGGCTCATGCCCGTCACCGTGGCGATCGTCCGCTCGCCATCCTTCAACTCGCCGCGGTCGGACACCTGGCCGCCCGACTCGACGTAAAACGGCGTCCGGTCCAGCACCGCGAACCCCTGCTGGCCCGCGGTCAACGCGCCGACCTGGGTCCGGTCTGCGTCGAACAGGGCGACGACCCGCGCCGACGATGTCGTCGCGGCATACCCGTCGAAGGCATCAGCCAGGGACTCCAGCATCCGCTGCGTGTCAGCGGACTGATAAGTGAATGCGGCCGCGCGCTTGGTGTCGAACGCGGACGCCGCCCGCGCGCGATCGCGCTGCGCTTCCATCGCGGCGTCCAGACCGGCCTGATCAATCGACAGTCCACGCTGGCCCGCCAGGTCCTCGGCGAAATCCAGCGGCACCCCCAGCGAGTCGTACAGCCGGAACACGTCGTCGCCCGGCACCACCTTCTGGCCCGACGCGATCGTCCGCTCGATCAGTTCCTCGAGCTTCGGCAAGCCGGCGGTCAGCACCGTGTCGAACCGCTCTTCCTCCGCGCGCACCGTGCGGACGATGGTCTCGCGATTGGTGTGGAGATCGGGATAGGCGGCGCCCATCTCGCCGATGACGGCGTCCACAAGCTGAAACAACACCGGTTCGGTGAACCCGAGTTTCTTGCCGTGACGCATGGCGCGCCGCATGATCTTGCGCAGCACGTACCCGCGCCATTCGTTGGAGGGCAACACGCCGTCGCCGATGAGGAACGTCATCGCGCGCAGGTGGTCGGCAATCACCCGCATCGACACGTCCGGATGGTCGGCCGCCGTGCTTCGTGTGTAGGGCCGGCCGGCGCGTTCGGCAATCGCCGCGAGGATCGGGGTGAACAGGTCGGTGTCGTAGGTCGCCAGCGCGCCCTGAATCACGGCCGAGATCCGCTCCAGGCCCATGCCGGTGTCCACGCAGAGCGCCGGCAGCGGATGCAGCGTCCCGTCAGGTTGCCGGTCGAACTCCATGAAGACGTTGTTCCAGATCTCCACGTACCGTTCGCAGCTGCACTCCACGCCGCGGCAGGCCGGCTCGCCGCACGGCACCTCGAGGCCTCGGAAGAAATAGATCTCCGAGCAACGGCCGCAGGGGCCCGTGTCACCCATCGACCAGAAGTTGTCGGCGGCGCCCAGCTCACTGATCCGTTCGCGCGGGACCAGCTTGGCCCACGCCTCGAACGACTCATCGTCACGCGGAATGCCGCCTTCACCGCGGAAGATGGACGGATACAACCGGCCGGGATCGATGCCCCAGACCCCGGTCAGCAGCTGCCAGGCGTAGGGAATGGCGTCGGCCTTGAAGTAGTCGCCGAAGGAGAAGTTGCCCAGCATCTCGAAAAACGTGTGATGCCGCAGCGACGGCCCGACGTTGTCGAGGTCGTTGTGTTTGCCGCTGACCCGCATGCACTTCTGCACGGTGGCCGCGCGCGTGTACTCGCGCCGCTCCTTGCCCAGGAACGTGTCCTTGAACTGGTTCATCCCGGCGTTGGTGAAGAGCAGCGTCGGGTCGTCGGCGGGCACCAGGGACGAAGAGGCCACGACGCGGTGGCCGCGCTGGGCGAAAAAGTCGAGGAAACTCTGGCGGATGTCACGGGCGCGCATGGCAACTAACGATTGTACCGTCAGTCGTCAGCGTCGCGCCTGGCTCTGAAGACGACGGCGATGGCGTCGGCGGAGTACCCGCGCCGCAGCAGCTGGGCGAACAACCGCCGGTGTTCGGCGGCCGGCAGGCGCGCCGGGGCGCCTTTCCGGGCGAGGAACCGGCGGATGGCCTCGGCTTCGTCGTCGGGCGCGACGGCCGCCAGCGCCTCGCTGATGAGGGCCCGGTCGATGCCACGGGCTTCCAGTTCGCGCGCGATCCGGAGTCTGCCGCGCCCCTTGACCGACGTGGCGATGCGCACGTGCGCGGCGGCCACGCGCCGGTCGTCGATCAGCCGGTCGGCCGCCAGTGACGCGAGGGCCTCGGTGATGTCGTCGTCGGGCAGTTCCCGGGCGGTGAGTTTGTCGCGGAGTTCGGCGGCCGTGTAATCGCGGCGGTTGAGCAGCCGCAGCGCCGCGAGGCGGGCCTGGCTCACCGACGGAAGGACGCGCTGCCGGGCGTGATGCCGCGCAGGCGCATGCGGAATTCCTCGACGTTGGTCACCCAGCGCGCGGCTTCCGTCTCGGTGACCGCGCCGGACTGGGTGAGCGCGAGGATCGCCTGGTCGAAGCTCTGCATGCCGTATTCGTGCGCGCCCGAGACGATGGCGCTGGCCAGCAGCGACGTCTTTTCGCGATCGGCGATGCAGTCGCGCACGTACGGCGTGGCCACCAGCACTTCGGCCGCGAGCACCCGGCCCTGGCCGTCGGCTTTCGGCACCAGCCGCTGCGACACGGCGGCGCGCAGCACACGCGCCAGCTGGTGACGGATCTGCCCCTGATGGTGCGGAGCAAACACCGACACGATGCGGTTGATCGTCTCGGCCGCATCCAGCGTGTGCAGCGTCGACAGCACCAGGTGGCCCGTCTCGGCGGCCACCAGTGCGGTTTCAATCGTCTCGGCGTCGCGCAACTCGCCCAGCAGAATCACGTCGGGGTCCTGCCGCAGCGCGCTGCGCAGGCCGGCCGCGTACGACGGCACGTCGATGCCGACCTCCCGCTGGCTCACCACCGCGCGGTCGTCCTGATGCACGAACTCGATGGGATCTTCGATCGTGAGGATGTGGACCGCGCGCGAGCGGTTGATCGCCGCGACGAGCGCGGCCAGCGTCGTGCTCTTGCCGCTGCCCGTGGCGCCCGTGACCAGGACCAGGCCCCGGGACTCCTGCGCGAGTGTCGTGACCGACGCCGGCAGGCCGAGGCTGTCGAGTGCGGGAATGTTCTCGGGAATCAGACGCAGGGCCACCGCCAGATGGCCCCGCTCGCGGAAGACGCTGGCGCGGCATCGTCCGACCCCGGGGATGGACCACGCGAAGTCGACTTCCTGCGTGCGGTCGAGGCGGGTGAGCTGGTCGGCGTTGAGCCACACACTCACCAGGCTGTCGAGGTCTTCGCGTGTGACCGCCGGGATGGCATCCACGCGGACCAGGTCGCCGTTGATGCGCATCAGCGCGGGTTGTCCCACGCGCAGGTGCAGGTCGGACGCGCGCCGCGTGGCGGCCTCGGCAACCAGCGCGTCAATCGACAGGCGATGCGTCATAAGGCGAAGGCGGCGGGGCGGCTCAGCGCGCGGCGACCGGCACGTCCACGTACGTCAGCCAGCCGTGGCGATCGGGCACGACGCCGTTGATGTAGTCGAAGAAGGCCTGCTGCAGGGCCGTGGTGATCGGGCCGCGGCGTCCCTTGCCGACCTGAATCTTGTCGATCGATCGAATCGGCGTGATCTCGGCGGCCGTGCCCACGAAGAACACTTCGTCGGCGATGTACAACATTTCGCGCGGCAACACCTGTTCCTTCACCTGGAAGCCCAGGTCCTGCGCCAGCGTGATGATCGTGTCCCGCGTGATGCCGGCCAGGACCGACTGGGAGAGCGACGGCGTGTACAACACGTCATTACGCACCAGGAACAGATTCTGGCCGCTGCCTTCGCTGAGGTTGCCGTCCGGGTTGAGCGCGATGCCCTCCGAGTACCCTTCAAGCACCGCTTCCATCTTGATCAGGCCCGAGTTGGCGTAGTTGGCCACCGACTTGGCCATGGCCGGGAACGTGTTGGGCGCGGTGCGCGTCCACGAGCTCACGCGCACGTCCACGCCCGAGTCGAGCGCGTCCTTGCCCAGGTACGCGCCCCATTCCCACACGAGGATCAGGGCTTCGACGGGGTTGGGGAGTGGATTGACGCCCAGCTGATGGTAGCCGCGGTAGATGAGCGGCCGGATGTAACACGCCGGCAGCCCGTTGGCCTTCACGGTGTCCAGGACCGCCCGGGTGAGCGCGTCCTGATCCATCGAATACTCCATGCGGTAGATCCGCGCGGAGTCGTACAGGCGGCGCATGTGCGCCTCCAGCCGGAAGCACGCCGATCCCTTCGGCGTCGAATAACAACGCGCGCCTTCAAACACACCCGACCCGTAGTGGATGACGTGCGAGGCGACATGCATCGTGGCGTTCGCCCAGTCCACGAGTTTGCCGTTCATCCACACTTTGCCGGTGTTGCCGAAAGCCATCACGCGCTCCTTCCGGCCGCGGCGGTGCGACCGTCCGCGATCTTAGCGCGATCAGGGACCTGGGTCCCAGTACAAATCCGTCTACTGCGTCTCACCACAGAAGGGACATTTCGTCCCGCGCGCGGGCAGCGGTTTGTGGCACTGCCGGCAGAACCGGGGCGCGGGGGTGTCTCGCGCGGTGCGGATGCGCGCGGGCGTCGGCGCGGGCCGCGGCGCGGGCGCCGGGCGCGGCGTGGCCCCCGCGC
>CAYYFE010000043.1:0-33328 GCA_964471115.1 uncultured Solibacteraceae bacterium | reverse complement strand
GGCAAGTAGTGGCCAGTGGCAGCAAGTAGCGGCAAGTGAGGGGCGCACCACTGGCCGCTACCCGCCGCTACTTGCCGCCACTCGCCGCTACTTGCCACTACTTGCCGCTACCCGCCGCCACTCGCCGCCACTTGCTATGCTTTTGCATGCTTCGATCGGGTCTCGTCCTGACACTGATGCTGGCGGTCGCCTGCGGTGCCCCGGCGCCTGAGCCGGCGCCGCCGAAGGCTCCGCCTGCGGCCACGTTGTCGCTGACGTCGCCTGACGCGGTTGTCCTGGCGGGGAACTGGTTCGTCCACGAAGAGGCGGGCGAATCACTGCTGCGCGTGGATGGCAGTGAGTGGAAGACCGGCACGCCGCCCGTCGACCTGACTGCCAAGGCGCGCGCGCTCTTTCCCCAATCGGCCGAGGCGTTCGAGGAGCGGGTCCTGGCCGGGCTGCAGTTTCCGACGGTGGTCATGCAGTCGGTGGAGACGTTTGGCGATGGGGACCTGTCGGTCGACTTCCGTCTGATTGGCGGCGCGTCGGACCAATACGCGTCGCTGTTGTTCGGCATGACGCCTGACGCGAACCATTACGCCTATCGCTACAACACCAAGGACGGCGACGCCGCGTTGTGGAAGGTCGTCGACGGCCAGCGTGAGCGCCTGCACCATGGCGGCGTGCCCATCAGCGTCCCGCTGGGCGAGTGGCGGACGCTGCGCCTGCGTGTGCAGGGCACGCAACTGACCGGCTGGGTCAACGACACGCTGGCGCTCGAGTTCACGCTGCCGGCGCCGGTGCGCGGCCGCATCGGTCTGTGGTCGAAGGCCGATTCGATTACGGATTACAGGAATCTGCAAGCGGGGGCGAGTGGCGGCGAGTAGTGGCAAGTAGCGGCAAGTGGCGGCGAGTGGCGGCGAGTGGCGCCAAGTCGCACCGCAGGGCGGCCCGCTCTGTGGGCCGCCGAAGGATGGAGGGACGACGCGTGAGGAAGCATCTGCACATCGGCATCCTGCTGGTCCTGGCGCTGGCCGCCGGTACGGTTCTGCGTTCGGCGTCGCAAGCCGACGTGTACTTTCCGTCGCGGACCGACTGGCAGCGCGTCACTCCGGCGCAGGCGGGCTTCGATGAGAAGCTCCTGGCCGAGGCGATTCAATTCGCCATTGCCAACGAGAACCCGGCCACGAAGGACCTGGCCGTGGACATCCCCAACACGTTCCGACGCGAAGCGCCGTACAACGCGCTGATTGGTCCCACGGCGCCGCGCGCGGGCGCCAACGGCCTGGTCATCAAGGGCGGCCGCATCGTGGCGGAGTGGGGCGACACCGCCCGGCCCGACATGACCTTCAGCGTGACGAAGACGTTTCTGTCGACGGTGGTCGGCATTGCCTACGACCGCGGGCTGATTCGTGACGTGCACGACCGGGTCGCGCCGTACATGCCGCCCAATGTCGATTTGTTCGCGTCCGAGAAGAACGCGCCGATCACGTGGGATCACCTGTTGCGGCAGACGAGCGACTGGGAAGGGGAACTGTGGGGCAAACCCGACTGGGCCGACCGTCCCGTGGGCAACACGGAAGAAGAGCGCCGCAACCGGCCGAAGTATCCGGCGGGCACCTTCTACAAGTACAACGATACGCGCGTGAACGTGCTGGCGCTGGCGGCGCTGCACGTCTGGCGCGACCCGCTGCCGCTCGTGTTGCGCCGCGAGGTGATGGATCCGATCGGCGCCTCCAGCACCTGGCGCTGGGAGGGCTACCACAACGCGTGGCTCGATCTTGATGGCCGCAAGGTGCAGGCGTCCACCGGCGGCGGCCACTGGGGCGGCGGCATGTTCATCAGCGCGTTCGACCTGGGCCGGTTCGGTTACCTGTTCCTGCGCAACGGCCGCTGGCAGGGCCGGCAGATCGTCTCCGAGAAGTGGATCGGCATGGCGCGCACGCCCGGCGTGAACGCCGGCTACGGCTTCATGAACTGGTTCCTCAACACCGGACGCAAGGCGCTGCCGTCTCAGAGCGAAACGGTGGTGACCTTCAACGGCAACGGTCAGAACATCGTGTTCATCGACTGGGAACGCGATCTGGTCGTGGTCGTGCGCTGGATTCGCGGCGGCAACGCCCTCAACGAGTTCCTGGCGAAGGTGTCGGCCGCCTTGCGATGATCTCGGCCACGTCACCGGCATAGGGCCGCAGGTCGACCGGCGGACTCCCGACCGGCATCGAGAGGAAGTACTCCGTCAGCGGCACGTCGTCGGTGAGCATGGGGCCCGCGCCGACGTACGCCTCCACGCGGCTGCGATCGGTCAGGTACCGAGCGGTCAGCGCCTCGAATGACTCGAACCCCGCCTCCACCAGCGCGGCCTGGGACGAGGGATACGCCAGCTTCACCGCAAACGCGCCCGGGTCGAGCCGCAGCGGCGTGTCCGACCCGATGACGATGCCGCCGTCGAGCCAGAAGGTCACGTGCGGAAAGACCGACAGGAAACTGCGCAGCATGAGGCGGTACTGGAATTCGGTGTCGGGCGGAATCCACTGCACCATGATGCCGCCCGGCTTGAGCGCGGCCTTCGCCAACGCGTAGTAGTCGGCGGAGTAGAGGCTGGCGGCTCCGGCCTGATACGGCAGGAGCAGGTCGGCTGTGATGACGTCAAACCGCTCCCGCGTCGTCTTGAGGAAGTACCGGCCGTCCGCGATGCGGAAGTCGACGTTGGGATTGTCGAGCAGGCCGCGGTTGGCGACCTCGAACCAGCGGGCCGCGCGCACCACCGGCGGCAGCAGTTCCACGACGGTCGTCCGGGTGTTGGGCAGGATGCTTGCGGCGCCGGCGGTCGCGCCTCCGCCGAGTCCGACCACCAGCACCTGCCGGGGATCGGGATGCACCGCGATGCCCAGCGTCCCGAACGTCCGGTGGTAGCCCACCATGGAGCCGGCGGTGCTGGCGTGGTGTTCGCCGTCGATGATGAGTGTGCGGCGGCCGTTTTGTTCGGCGACCGTGACCGTGGCCTGGGCGGCCTCTTCGTACCAGACGACGTCGTAGCCGGGGTACCGGCCCGCAAGCGCGTGACGGAAGACGTCCGGCAGTGAAAACGCCGCCCAGCCGAATGCCGTCACCGCCGCCACCGACGCAAGCACCGCGCGCCGCCGCGTGGTGGCCAGCAGCAGAAGGACGCACCCGCCGACAATCGGAATCACGCACACGGCGACCAGGCTGGTTTGCGCGCCGAAGGCCGGCAGCAGCAGGAATCCCGCGCCCAGCGAGCCGACGATGGCGCCGGCCACGTTGAGGGCATAGAGCTCGCCGACGCGCCGGCCTGAGGCGCCCGGATCGCCGCCGCCGGTGGTCCACAACACGAGGCCGATGGGGAACGCCGCGCCCAGCAGGATGGCCGTCGGCAGAATGGCCGCCGCCGACGCCGTGAGGAACGGCAGGACCACGTCCCACGGGTGCGACAGACCGCCGGCCATCTCGAAGAGGGTCGTGAGGACGGCTTGCGAACGCACGAGTGCAAACGCGGACAACAGGCCCGACAGGCCGATGAGCAGTTCGGTCACGCCGAGCACCGCCAGCCAGTTGGCACGGCGGCGCATCCAGGGGGTGACCAGATAACTGCCCAGGGCCAGACCCGCCAGCACGGCCAGCAGCATGCAGGCAAACGCGTAGGTGGTGGGGCGCAGGAAAAACACCAGCACGCGGAACCACACGATCTCCAGCGCCAGCGTGACGGTCCCGGAGAGGCCCAACACGACGAGCACCGCGATGCGCGCCCGGCGCGAGAGCGCCGGGGTGTCGGGCGTCGCGCTATGCGAGTCGCCTGTGTCGGTTGCAGCGGGTGTGGCGTCAGGCGCGGTGCGCCGGCTGGCCCATGCGGTCAGCGCGGCGATCACCAGGTTGCCCGCCACGGCCGTCCAGCCGGTTGCGGCCAGACCGACCGTCGGAATCAGCCACAAGCTCGACGCCAACACGCCGAGAATCGCGCCGCTCGTGTTGACGGCGTACAGGAGCGAGGCATGCCGGCGGACGCCGTCGGGTGAACGTCCCACCGCACCCAGGAGCAGCGGATAGGTCATGCCCATCAGCGTGGCCGGGCCGGTCAGCACCACCGCCGTCAGCACCAGTCGCAGGGCCGTGCCCAGGGCGGGCGTCTGTTCGACGTGTGGCGCTGCCATGACGACGAGACCGTCGGCCAGACCGAGCAGCCAGGGCACGATGACGCCGCAGATGCCGATGCCGAGTTCCACGAGCGCGAAGGCGCGCAGCGGACGTGCCGTGCGATTCAGCCGACGTCCCGCGAGGTAGCTGCCGAGTGCGAGGCCGCCCATGAAGCAGGCCAGCACCGTGGAGGCGGCCTGAATCGTGACGCCAAACACCAGGCCGAGCTGGCGGGTCCAGAGCACCTGGTAGACGAGCGACACGGCTCCCGAGAGGAAAAAGGCGGGGAGCAGGACGGCCATGCGGAGCTGGGGAGACGCAAGTGGGGTGTGCGACATACGGTGACGCGGCGGGCCTAACCGCCGCGAGTGTGCATTTCGAGATGGGCGTCGCGTTTGAGGACGCTCAGAGGGATGTAGGTGCCACGGTCGCGGATGGCCCGGCGCTCCTCGGCGCCGCGATCCGCGCGACCCTTCCACACGGCCTGAATGAGCGCGCGCAGGGTCTCGCGTGATGCGCCGGCGCGCAGCGGCCGGCGGAGATCGGTGCCGTGCTGCGCGTAGAGGCAGAGCAGCAGGACGCCGTCGGCCGTCAGGCGCGCGCGGTCGCACGTGCGGCAGAACGGCTGCGTGGTGGACGAAATGATGCCGAAGGCGAGGCCGTCGGGCAGCTCGAAGCGGTCGGCCGGCGCGGACGGCGCGCTGGGCAGCGGCGAGATGGGGCCATAGTGGTCGGCCAGCCGCGCCAGCATTTCCGCGCGGGCGATCACCGCCTCGGGACGCCACCGTGTGGCGCCGCCCACATCCATGTATTCGATGAACCGCACTTCGGCGCCGGTGCGCCGGCCGAACTCCAGCAGGTCCACCAGCTCATCGTCATTGTCGCCGCGTGTGATGACCGCGTCGATCTTCAGGTCCGTGAAACCCGCGCGCCGGGCGGCCTCGATGCCGTCCAGGACCGGACCGAGGGACTCGCGCTTGGCGAGCGCGCGGAAGCGCTCGGGCCGCAACGTGTCGAGGCTGACGGTGAGCCGGTGCAGGCCGGCCGTCTTCAGGTCGTCGACCGCGTCAGCCAGCAGGACGCCGTTGGTGGTCATCGCCAGGTCGGTGACCCAGGGTTTGGCTGACAGCTGGGCGACCAGCGACGGCAGGTCGCGGCGCAGCAGCGGTTCGCCGCCGGTCAGGCGCAGGCGGGTGACGCCCAGGTCGCCGAACAGGTCCGCCAGCGCGCTCAGTTCCTCGAACGACAACACGTCTTCCCGCGGCAGCCAGAGGTAGTCGTCCTCCGGCATGCAGTAGTGACACCGCAGATTGCACCGGTCGGTGACCGACAGGCGCAGACTGCGCAGCGGCCGCCCCAACGTGTCGATGAGCGACATGGCCTTCATTCTCCATCGGAGACGGGGGAATCGGGTAATCTCTGCAGGCGGAGGGCGGAATGAGACGGCATCGAGGAATCGTCGTGGCGGCCGGGTTGAGCGCCATGCTGAGCTGGCCCGTGCTGGCGGGGCAGCAGGGAGCCGTGCCTCCCGATTCGGCGCGCGTGACGGCGCTCAAGCAGGAGGTCGTGGCGGAAGTCGAGAAGATGCGCGACTTCACGCAGCAGATGGTCGACCAGATCTTCAGCTTCGGCGAGCTGGGTTTCCAGGAAATCGAGACGCACAAGTACCTGACGACCCTGCTGCGGCAGCATGGCTTCACGGTGGAAGAAGGCGTGGCCGGCATTCCCACGGCGTTCATGGCGTCCTGGGGCAGCGGCAAGCCGGTGATTGCCCTCGGATCGGACATCGACGGCATCCCGCAGTCGTCGCAGAAGCCGGGCGTGGCCTATCGGGCGCCGATTGTCGAGGGGGCGCCGGGCCACGGCGAAGGGCACAACTCGGGCCAGGCGGTGAACATCACCGCCGCGCTGGCGCTCAAGAAGATCATGGAGCGCGACCGGATCCCCGGCACGATCCGCATCTGGCCGGGCACGGCCGAGGAACTGGTCGGCACCAAGGCGTATTTCATCCGCGCGGGGCTGTTCAAGGACGTCGACGTGGCGTTGTTCACACACGTCGGGCGGAACCTGTCGGTCTCGTGGGGCGCGGCCGGCGGCACGGGCCTGGTCTCGGTGGAGTACACGTTCGAAGGCGAGACGGCGCACTCCGCCGGAGCGCCCTGGCGCGGCCGCAGCGCGCTTGACGCCGTGGAGCTGATGAACGTCGGGTGGAACTACCGGCGCGAACACCTGCGCCTCGAACACCGGTCGCATTACGTCATTCGCAACGGCGGCGACCAGCCCAACGTCGTCCCCCGGACGGCGTCGGTCTGGTACTACTTCCGCGAACTGACCTATCCGCAGATCAAGGAACTCTGGGCCATTGGCGACCAGATCGCGGCCGGCGCCGCCATGATGACGGGGACGAAGCTGGCGGGGACGCGTGTGCTGGGCGCCGCGTGGCCGCGGCATTTCAACCGGCCGGTGGCCGAGGCGACGTTCGCCAACATCCAGCAGGTGGGCCTGCCCGAGTGGAGTGAGGCCGATCAGACGCTGGCGCGCGCCGTGCAGCGGGAACTGGGCGTCACCGAGTCGGGCCTCGCCACCCGTCTGAGCGGCCTGGGGCAACCCGTCACCGACAATCGCGGCGGAGGTTCGGACGACATCGGCGACATTTCCTGGAACGTGCCGACGGTGACGCTGAGTTTTCCCTCGAACATTCCGGGGTTGCCGGGTCACAACTGGGCCGACTCGATCGCCATGGCGACGCCGATTGCGCACAAGGGCGCCACCGCCGGCGCGAAGGCGCAGGCCATGACCCTCGTCGATCTGTTCCTCAAGCCCGAGGTGGTGCGCGAGGCGTGGACGTACTTCAACGAGGTGCAGACGAAGGATCAGAAGTACGAACCGCTCATCCGGCCGCAGGACGTGCCGGCGATTGAACTCAATCGCGACATCATGGAGAAGTACCGCGAGCAGATGCGGCCGTTTTATTTCGATCCGACGCGCTACAAGACCTATCTCGAGCAACTCGGCATCACCTATCCCACCATCCGGAAGCAATAGATGAGCATTCGTCCCTATCGCGGCATCGTGCCGCGCATTGCCCCCTCGGCCTTCATCGACGAGTCCGCACACGTCATCGGGGACGTCGTCATCGGCGCCGAGTCGTCGGTGTGGATGCAGACGGTCATCCGCGGCGACGTCAACTACATCCGGATCGGCGACCGGACGAACGTGCAGGACGGCACCATCGTGCACGTGCAGCACGACACCCACCCGACGATCATCGGCGGCGACGTCACCATCGGCCACGGGGCCATCGTGCATGGCTGCACCATCGCCGACCGGGTCCTGGTGGGCATGGGCGCCATCATCCTCAACGGGGCCACCATCGGCGAGGACTGCATCATCGCGGCGGGCACCCTGCTGACCGAAGGCACGGTGATCCCGCCCGGGTCGATGGTCATGGGCACGCCCGGCAAGGTCCGCCGGCCCCTGACCGACGCCGACAAGGCGATGATCCTCGAGTTTTCGGGCAACTACGTCCGCTACCGCCTCGATTACCTGTAGCGCTGCCGCTCCTCTCCAGTTTCACAACGAGGACTGGAGGACTGAGAGGAAGGCAGGAAGGGAAGGGCCGGGTTGGGGAGCCCGGCTGGCGGCACTCAACCTGGCCATCCTCCCAGCCCTCCATGCCTCCATGTGAAGAATTTCTGGATAGGGCGGGCCGGTATAATCAGACCGACCGATGATCGCAGCAATACGGGGCACCCACGACATCCTTCCCGGTGAAGTCGAAAAATGGCAGTACGTCGAACGCGTCGCGCGGGAGCTGTGCGACCGGTTCGGCTACGTCGAAGTCCGCACGCCCGTGATCGAACGGGAGGAGCTCTTCGCCAAAGGCACCGGTGAATCCACCGACATCGTCCAGAAGGAGATGTACAGCTTCACCGACAAGGGCGGCGACCGCATCACCCTGCGGCCCGAAGCCACGCCCAGCATGGTGCGCGCGTTCGTGGAGCACAACCTGGAGCACGCGCTGCCGTCCGCGAAGTTGTTCGCGCTGGGGCCGATGTTCCGCTACGAGCGCCCCCAGAAGGGCCGCTACCGGCAGTTCCATCAGTTCGACGTCGAGGCGTTCGGGATTGAAGACCCCGCCGTCGACGCCGAAGTGATCGATCTGGCGTGGTCGCTGGTGGCGGCGCTGGGGATTCCCCAGGCCGAACTGGTGATCAACTCGGTGGGCTGCCCGGCCTGCCGTCCGGCGTTCCAGGAGGCGCTGCTCAAGGCGCTGGGCGACGATCTGCCGAAGTTGTGCGGCGACTGCCAACGGCGGGCCGTCACCAATCCGCTGCGCATCTACGACTGCAAGGTGCCGGCCGACCAGCCCATCATCGACGCGTTGCCGCACTCGGTGGACTACCTGTGCGAGCCGTGCGGCACCCACTTCACCGCGGTGAAGCGGTACCTCGACGCGGCGCAGATTCCGTGGCGCCAGTCGCACCGGCTGGTGCGCGGTCTGGACTACTACACGCGGACAACGTTCGAGATCCTCGGCCAGACGCTTGGCGCGCAGAACGCGTTGCTCGGCGGCGGGCGGTACGACGGACTCGTCAAGACACTGGGCGGGGCGGACCGCACGGGCATCGGCTTTGCCGCGGGCCTGGAACGCCTCGTGCTCGCGTTGCCCGACACGGCGCCGATCGCCGCGCCGCCGCGGGCGTTCCTCGTGGCGATTGGCGAGGACGGCCGCGCGGAGGCCTGGACGATCCTGCGCGAACTGCGCGCGGCCGGGCTGCGGGCGCAGATGGAGTTCGACACCCGCAGCGTGCGCGGCCAGATGAAACGCGCCGACCGGCTGCAGGCGCGCGTCACGTTGATCGTCGGCGGCGATGAGCTCGCGCGCGGCGAAGTCACCCTGAGAGACATGGCGACCGGCGAACAGCGGGCGATTGCCCGCGGCGCCGTCGTCGATTCCGTACGGACCTACCTGTGAG
Organism: uncultured Solibacteraceae bacterium; assembly: GCA_964471115.1. Taxonomy (GTDB): domain Bacteria; phylum Acidobacteriota; class Vicinamibacteria; order Vicinamibacterales; family SCN-69-37; genus SYFT01. The sequence goes on along the minus strand of CAYYFE010000043.1, from coordinate 24,218 downwards.
CACCTACCGCACGCACACCTGCGGCGCCCTGCGCCGTGAACATTGTGGCCAGACCGTCTTCCTGCAGGGCTGGGTGCACCGCGTCCGCGACCTTGGCGGCGTGACGTTCTTCGACATCCGAGACCGCTACGGGCTCACCCAGGTGGTGGCGCGGTCGGGCGAGGCCCTCGCGCAGGCGGGCCGGCTGCGCCCTGAGACGGTCGTGGCCGTGACCGGCGTGGTCGACGCCCGCGACGCCGCGGTCGTCAATTCGAAGATCGCCACCGGCGAAATCGAGGTCGTGGCGACGCAGATTGACATTCTCAACGTGGCGAAGACGCCGCCGTTCCCGATCAACGAAGAAGCGCCTGTCTCGGAAGAGACACGGCTGCGGTATCGCTACCTCGACCTCCGTCGTCCCTCGCTGCAGCAGAACATCATCCTGCGCCATCGCATCAGCATGGCCGCGCGGCGGTACTTCGATGGGGAAGGCTTCCTCGAGATCGAGACGCCGATTCTGACGCGGTCGACGCCGGAAGGCGCGCGCGACTACCTGGTGCCCAGCCGCGTGCACCGCGGCGAGTTCTTCGCGTTGCCGCAGTCGCCGCAACTCTTCAAGCAGATCCTGATGATGGCCGGCATGGATCGGTACTTCCAGATCTGCCGCTGCTTCCGCGATGAAGACCTGCGCGCCGACCGCCAGCCGGAGTTCACGCAGATCGACGTGGAGGTCTCGTTCGCCACCGAGGAGGTCGTCTACGGGGTCGTCGAGGGCGCCATCGCCGCGATGTGGAAGGCCGCCGGGTTCGAGGTGGCCACCCCGTTCGCCCGCATGAGTTACGCCGACGCGATGTTGAAGTACGGGTCGGACAAGCCGGACCTGCGGCCGGGCATGGAGATCACCGACCTGCTGCCGGCGCTGCCCGTATTGCCGGCGTTCGTGCAGGAAGTGCCCGAGGCCGCGCGCGCGGTCCGGGGCTTCGTCGTCAAGGGCGGCGCGAAGTACTCGCGCAAGCAGCTCGACGACCTGGTCGCCGACATCCTGCAGCACACGGGCGGCCGCCTCGCGTGGGCGCGCCGATCCGCTGATGGTGTGCAGTCGTCGGCCACCAAGGCCTACGGCGCCGACCAGTTGATCGCGTGTCTGGATCTGGCGGGTGCCTCAGGCGAGGATCTGCTGCTGTTCATGGCGGGAGCGGCGGCGACGGTCGCCACTGCGCTCGGCACGACGCGCCTGCAGGTCGCGCGCCAGGAGGGCCTGCTGCGCGCCGACGATTTCCGCTTCGTCTGGGTCACCGACTTTCCGCTCTTCGAGTGGAACCCGGAGGAGAAGCGCTGGGATTCGATGCACCACCCGTTCACCTCGCCACGGCCCGACGATGTGGCGTGGCTGGAGAGTGATCCGGGCCGGGTGCGCGCCCGGGCGTACGATCTCGCGCTCAACGGATCGGAGATTGCCGGCGGCAGCATCCGGATCCATCAGCCCGAGGTGCAGCGCCAGGCGTTCCGCCTGCTCGGCATTTCCGACGAGCAGGCCGCCGCGCGGTTCGGCTTCTTCCTCGAGGCCCTCGAATACGGCACGCCGCCGCACGGCGGCATTGCGTTCGGCCTCGACCGCATCTGCGCCATCCTGGCGGGCGAGTCGTCGATTCGCGAAGTCATGGCGTTCCCGAAGACCGCGCAGGCGATCGACCTCATGGCCGGCGCCCCGTCTACGGTGGACGAACGCCAGCTGCGCGAACTGCACATCAAATCCACCTGAACATCGATCCATCGATCCATTGATCCATCGATCCATTGATTCATGCGCTTAGGCATTGATCTCGGCGGCACGAAGATCTCGGCCATCGTGCTCGACGCCGATGGCCAGGAGCGCTGGCGGGAGCGTGTGCCGACGCCCCGGGGCGACTACGACGGCACGGTGGCGGCGATCGCCGGGCTGGTGGCGCGTGGCGAGGCGGCCGCCGGCGCGCGAGTGACCGTCGGTGTGGGGATTCCCGGCGCCGTGTCGCGCGTGTCGGGCCTCATCAAGAACGCAAACTCGACCTGGCTCATTGGCCGGCCGTTGCAGGAGGACTTGTCGCGCGCGACGGGCCGCGACGTGCGTCTGGCCAACGACGCGAACTGCTTTGTCGTGTCCGAGGCGGCCGATGGCGCCGCCGCGGGCGCCGGCGTGGTGTTCGGCGTCATCCTGGGGACGGGTACCGGCGGCGGCATCGTCGTCCGCGGGCGCGTCGTGGAGGGCCTGAACGCCATTGCGGGTGAGTGGGGGCACAATCCGCTGCCCTGGCCTGACGCCACGGAGTGGCCGGGCCAGCCGTGTTACTGCGGCCGGACCGGTTGCATCGAGACGTGGCTGTCGGGGCCCGCGCTGGCCGCCGACCACGCCAGGCACACAGGAGCCGTGCTGGCGCCGGAGGCCATCGTCGCCGGAGCCGCGGCAGGGGATGCGGCGGCCGAGGCCACGGTGACGCGGTGGGAAGGGCGTCTGGCCAAGGCCCTGGCCACGGTGATCAACGTGCTGGACCCGGATGTGATCGTGGTGGGCGGCGGCCTGTCGCAGGTCTCGCGACTCTACCGCCACGTGCCGGCGCTCTGGGGGGCGTGGACCTTTTCCGATGCGGTGGCGACCCGGCTGGTGCCGGCCCGCCACGGCGATGACAGCGGCGTTCGTGGTGCCGCGTGGCTTTATACTGAGGACTCCGAGTAGATGCCCGCCACGACCGTCCGCCGATTGACGATGCCCGACGAAGGCATCGAAACCCTGTACGGCCCGTTTGATGAACACCTCCGGTCGCTCGAGGCGGCGCTCGGCGTGCGCCTCAAGACGCAGGGCGCCGATCTGATCATCGAAGCGGATGACGAGGACCGCGCGGCGCGCGCGGAACGCATCCTCGACCAGCTGGGTCGGCTGCTGGCGTCGGGCTACCGGTTCGGCCGCGGGGACGTGAAGACGGCCGCGCAACTGCTGACACAGAATCCGCAGATCGAACTGCAGGAGTACTTCCTGCGCGGCAGCGCACGCGCGGCGGGCCGGAAACAGGTGGCGCCCAAGAGCGTCATGCAGCGCGAGTATCTGGAAGCCATCGAGGCGCACGACGTCGTGTTCGGCGTCGGGCCGGCCGGCACGGGCAAGACCTATCTGGCGATGGCGCAGGCAGTGGCGTACCTGCTGTCCAAACGCGTCAATCGCATCGTGCTCACGCGGCCCGCGGTGGAGGCCGGCGAAAAGCTCGGCTTTCTCCCTGGCGATCTGCAGGAGAAGGTCAACCCGTATCTGCGACCGCTGTACGACGCGTTGCACGACATGCTCGATGCCGAGCGCGTGGAGCGGCTGCTCGAACGCGGCGTGATCGAAGTGGCGCCCATCGCGTTCATGCGCGGGCGCACCCTCAATGATGCGTTCGTCATTCTCGATGAAGCGCAGAACACCACGCACGAGCAGATGAAGATGTTCCTGACGCGGCTGGGATTCGGATCGAAGGCCGTGGTCACCGGGGACATCACCCAGATTGACCTGCCGGCCGGGCGCGGGTCGGGCCTCATCGACGCGCTGCGGGTGGTGGGGCAGGTCGAAGGCGTGTCGGTCATCCGGTTTGATGAGCGCGACGTCGTGCGTCATCCGCTCGTGCAGCGGATCGTCAAGGCGTACGAGGCGCACGACGCCGCCACGCGTCCGGCGCCGCGATGAGCCGCCTGACAGTTGTGGTGACGGATGGCCGCGGCCGGCCCGTTCCCGGTGGACTGGGCCGGTGGCTGGTCCGCGGGGCGCCGGCCCGCGCGAAGGGCGAGGTCACGCTGGCGCTGGTCTCGGATGCCGCGATGCGGCGGCTGAACCGCGCGTATCGCGGCGCGGACTATGCCACCGACGTCCTCTCGTTCCCGTCGGACGAACCCGGCGTGCTGGGCGACATCGCCATCGCGCGCGGCGTGGCGGCGCGGCAGGCCCGCCGGATGGGCCACACCCCCGAGGTGGAGTACCGCGTCCTGGCGCTGCACGGGCTGCTGCACCTGTTGGGCTACGATCACGAAACTGACCACGGAGCGATGGCGCGTGTCGAAGAACGCCTGCGGCGGCGCGCCGGGTTGCCGGCGGGGCTGATTGGCCGCGCGGCCCGTGGGGCGTCGTCATGATCTTCATCCCGCTGCTCGTGTTTCTCACGGCGTGCGCCATGGCCTACCTGGCCGTCATCGAGACGGCGTTCGGCGTTCTGATGCGCCTGCCCGAGCGGCTCGAAGCCGAACGGGAGCGCGAGGCCGAGGCGCTGACTGCGTATCTCGAGGATCCACTCACGTTGTTCGTGCCGGCGCGGTTTCTGCGCGGGCTGCTGCTGATTCTGGTCGTTGTGTTGCTCGCGCAGACGGTGGGCACCGGCCTGACGGCCGGTCTCGTGTTGCTGGCGTCGGCGGTGGCCATCAACATCGTGGCCGGGCACCTCGTGCCGGCGCTGATCGTGCGCCGCGCCCCGGAACACCTGCTCGTGATGTTGCTGCCGCCCTTCACGGCCATGGCCAACATCGTCACGCCGCTGACGAGCCTGGTGATCGGCTGGTTGGGGGAACCCGGCCGCGCGCCGGCCAACGGCAACGGATCGGCCCCGGCCTCGCCGCAGCAGACCTCCGAACATGCGGCGGCGGCCGAGGACGGCCGGCTGCTGCGATCGGTGGTGGACTTCGGCGACACGCTGGTCCGCGAAGTCATGACGCCGCGGCCCGACATTGTCGCCATCCGCGCGGATGCGACGATTGCCGATCTGCGCGCGTTGGTGCGCGAGCAGCAGTACTCGCGCCTGCCGGTCTTCCGCGAGAATCTCGACAACATCGTCGGCCTGGTGGTGGTCAAGGATTTGATCCAGCAGGATGGCATCAGCGCGACGATGAACGTGTCCGACATCATGCGGCCCGCCACGTTCGTGCCCGAGACCAAACGGGTGGCCGACCTGTTGCGCGAGTTCCAGCAGCGCCGCTTCCAGCTGGCGATGGTGGTCGATGAATACGGCGGCATCGCCGGCCTGGTCAGCATCGAGGATCTGATCGAGGAAATCGTCGGCGAGATTCGCGATGAATATGACCTCGAGGCGGAGCCGATCGTGGCCGAGCCGGACGGCGCCGTGGTGTTCTCCGCGAAGGTGGCCATCGAGGAACTCACCGAACGGCTGGGCATCAGCCTCGCCGACGAGGACCAGGGCTTCGAAACGGTCGGCGGATATGTCCTGACCCGCGCGGGTCGTGTCCCCGCGGTCGGCGAGCGCGTCGAGGCGGACGGTGTGTCCATCGAGGTGCTGGAGGCCGAACGGCGGCGCATCCATAAGGTGCGCGTGCGGCGGTTGCCGCCGCCGGCCGACGAGGAGCCCGCCGAATGAAGTCCGGATACGTGTCGTTCGTCGGCCGTCCCAATGCCGGCAAGTCCACCCTCATGAACCGGCTCATGGGGCAGAAGGTGGCGATCGTCTCCGACAAGCCCCAGACCACGCGTCACCGCATCACCGGCGTGCTCAATCGCCCCGAGGGACAGATCGTCTTCATCGACACGCCGGGCATCCACAAGCCAGAGCATCGGATGAACCAGCGGATGGTGGACGCGGCCGTCGAGACGTTGCGCGATGTCGACGTCGCCGTCCTCGTCGTGGACGCCACGGAACGGCCCGGCCCGGGCGATCGTTACGTCATCGACCTGCTCAGCCGCGCCCGGTGCCGCGTCGTGGTGGCGCTCAACAAGATCGATCGGCTGCGCCAGAAGACGATGCTGCTGCCGCTCATCGAGAGTTACGCAAAAGCGTTGTCGTGCCACGCAGTAGTGCCCATCTCGGCGGAGACCGGCGACGGCGTGGACGCGCTGACCGCAGAGCTGCTGAGCGCGCTGCCGGAGGGGCCGCCGCTGTTTGACGCCGAGTACTTCACGGATCAGTCCGAACGCACCATGGCGGCCGAGCTCATTCGTGAGAAGGTCCTGCGCCACACGCGCGACGAACTGCCGTACATGACGGCCGTGGTGATCGACCAGTTCGAGGAACCTGAGGCCGAGGGCGGGCAGACGCGGATTTACGCGTCGATTCTCGTCGACCACGCGTCGCAGAAACCCATCGTCATCGGCCGGAACGGCGAGATGATTCGCCGGATTGGCACCGAGGCGCGCGCGGACCTCGAAGAACTGCTGCAGGGCCCGGTGTTCCTGGATTTACACGTCAAGGTGCGCCAGGACTGGCGCGAGGACGAACGATTGCTCGACGAACTGGGGCTGGGCCGGTAAGCCATGGCCGGACGGCGGCTCGTGCATGTGGCCGAAGCGGACGTCTCGCTCAGCGCGGGGATGGGCCGGGTCGCGTGGTACTGGCGCGAGGCCGCGCAGCGGCGGGAGTGCGGGTTCGTTCATATCGGACCGTCGGAGGTCGGCGAGGTCAGGCACCCGGCCTGGTTTCCACGCGCCGCGCGCCGCGTCTATGAACGGCAACGCCAACCCGGCGATTGTCTGGTCGTGCACGAGCCGGCCAGCGGCGCCTTTGTGGATTGCCCCGGGCTTCTGGTGCTCAGCCACGGTCTCGAACGCCGCTACTGGGAACTGCGCCTGTCGGGACGGATGGGGCCCGAGGCGGCGCCGTCGCTCCGGACGCGCCTGGCGTTTCCGCAGTGGCGCCTGCGCCCGGCCGAACGCGGTCTGCGACGCGCGAGCGGCGTGCTGGTGCTCAACGAAGAGGATGCCGCGTTTGTGCGCGCCCGCTACCATCGCGACACCGAATCGGTGCGGGTCATCCGGCACGGCGTCAGGCCCACGCGCCTGACGGCGTCGGATGTGCCGGACGGACCGTTCACGGTGGTCTGCCAGGGCACGTGGATTACGCGTAAAGGGCGGGACGTGATCGTCGCGGTGGCCGCCCGCCTGCAACAGGACGGGGTGGCGGTCCGATGGCTTCTGGCCGGCACGGGCGCCGCCGCTAGGGACGTCCGGGCGGCGTTTGCGCCCTCGGTCCGCGACGCGGTCATGGTCGTGCCGTACTTTCCGCCGGACGAAGAGGACGAGGTGCTGGGGCAGGCGCACGTGTGGCTGATGCCCAGCTGGTTCGAGGGACAGCCGCTGGGCCTGCTTCAGGCCATGGCGGCCGGACGCTGCTGTGTGGCCACCGCCACCTGCGGGCAGCGCGATGTGATTCGTCACGACGGCAACGGGTTGCTCTTCGACATCGGCGATGTCGAGGCGTGTGTCGCGCTGGTCAAGCGGTGCGCATCCGACCCGGCGTTGCGCCAGCGCCTGGGCCAGGCGGCCGCCGCCGACATGCGGGGCCGCGAGTGGCCGGCCATGGCCGACGAGGCGCTGGACGTGATTGAGGCGCTCGGGCAGCGTTAGCCTGTTAAGCAAGACCCGGACCAGACTAAAATGTCTGGATGGCCGCCCCCCGCAGAATCGAACTCGTGCTCGAGTCGGTCCGGCGCCTGCTCCGGATGGGGGCCACCCCGAACCTGCTGAACCTGCTCCAGAAGCAGCACCCGGCCGATCTCGCCCAGCTCTTCGCGGAACTTCCCGACAAGGAATGTCACGCCGTCTTCAACATCCTCGTTGAGAAGAACGGCAAGCTGGCCGTCGAGGCGCTGTCGGAGCTGGGGCCCGAAAAGGGCGCCGGGTTGCTGGCCGATCGGCCGGCCGAGGAAATTGCGCGGCTCGTCCAGGAGATTCCGTCCGACGACGCCGCGGCGCTGATCGACAACCTGCCGGAAGAGCTGTCGGCGATCGTGCTGGATCTGATCCGGCCGAAGCCGGGCGGCGGCGTGTCCGAACTGCTCGAATACGAAGAGCAGACGGCCGGCCGTCTGATGAACCCGCACGTCTTCGCGCTGCCCGAAGACCTGACGGCCGGCGAAGCCATCACCGCCATCCAGTCGGCCCGCGACGTCGAGATGGTCTTTTATCTCTACGTCGTCGATCAGCGGCGGCACCTGGTGGGCGTCACGTCGCTGCGCCGCCTGCTGCTGGTCGCGCCCGACACGCCCCTCAAACGCATCATGACCAGTGATGTGTACAGCGTGCGCGTCGACATGGACCAGGAGGAAGTGGCGCGGCAGGTGGCGTCCTACAACCTGCTGGCCATTCCCGTCGTGGACGCGGAGAACAAACTCACCGGCGTGATCACGGTGGACGACGTGATCGACGTGCTCAAGGATGAGGCGACCGAAGACGTCTACCGGCTGGCCGGCGTGTCGGCCGAAGACGGCATCCTGACGCCGCCGCTCGATTCGCTCAAGCGGCGTGTGCCCTGGCTCATGGTCAACCTGGCGACGGCGTTCGTCGCGGCCAAGGTGGTCGACCTGTTCACCGACTCGATCGCGCAGGTCGTGGCGCTGGCGTCGTTGATGCCCGTCGTCGCCGGCATGGGCGGCAACGCGGCGACGCAGACACTGGCCGTGGTCGTCCGCGGTATCGCGTTGGGAGAACTGACGTGGGGCAACGCGCGGCAGGCGCTTTTCAAGGAAGGCCTGGTCGGTCTGGGCAACGGACTGGCGCTGGGCGTCATCGCGGCGCTGGGCGCGTGGGCCGTGATTGGCGACTGGCGGCTGGGCGTGATTCTGGGCATGGCGATGGTCGTCAACATGTTCATCGCGGCGGTGGCCGGCACGTTGATTCCGCTGGGGTTGCGCGCGGCGAAGGTCGACCCGGCGCTGGCGTCGTCGGTGTTCATCACGACGCTCACCGACGTCTTCGGCTTTCTGGCGTTCCTGGGACTGGCGACGATGTTCCTGCCGCTGCTGATGAGAGGCTGACCGGCCGGTGAAGACTCACGTCGCCGAGGCGATGGTCCTGCGCACGTACCGGTACGGCGAAGCCGACCGGATCGTGGTCTTCCTGACGGAGGACCGGGGCAAGAAGCGCGGCGTGGCGAAAAACGCGACGAACTCGCGGCGGCGGTTCGGCGCGGCGCTCGAGCCGTTCACCCGGGGACGGGTGACGTATGTGGAGCGCGAGGGCCGCGAACTGGTGCGGCTCGAGCGGATCGAGCCGGCGGTCAGCCCGCTGCGCGCGGCCGACGGGCGGACCGACGGCGACGGCGCGCGCGCGCTGGGGTACGCCAGCTACTTCGCGGAGCTGGTGGACGAGTGGGCGCCGGACGCGATGGCCAACGAGCGGTTGTACCGCCTGGCGGCGTCGGTGGGGGAGGCGCTGGGACGCGGCGGATCGGCCGAGTGTCTGGCGCGGTACTTCGAGTTCTGGCTGCTGCGGCTCGAAGGCGTGTATCCCGCGCTCGTCTCGTGCGCGCGGTGCGGGCGGACGCTGGCGGAGGGCGCCGAGCTGGTGGCCGGCGACTGGCAGTTCGTGTGTGAGCCGTGCGGGCATGGCGGGATGCCGGTGTCGCGCGACGCGTTTCAGTGGTTGCGCCGGGCGTCGACCGGCACGCCGGCGCAGGTGACCGCGGCCGGCGGCGACGACGCCGTGTTGCGGGAGTTGGAAATCGTGCATGCGCGGCTGATCGCGCTGCATCTGGAGCGCGAGGTGCGCTCCGCGAAAGTGGTCAGGGAATTGAGGCCGTCGCCGTGACGTTTCAGGATCTGGTGTTCAAGTTGTCGGACTACTGGTCCGCGCAGGGGTGTCTGATTCAGCAGCCGCTCGATATCGAGATGGGCGCGGGCACCATGCATCCGGAGACGTTCCTGCGGGTGCTGGGGCCGCAGCCGTGGAACGTGGCGTACGTGCAGCCCTCCCGGCGCCCCGCGGACGGCCGCTTCGGCGAAAACCCGAACCGGCTCTTCAAGCACCATCAGTTCCAGGTCATCCTCAAGCCCGCGCCCGACGACATTCAGGACCTGTATCTGCAGAGCCTCGAGGCGTGCGGCATCGATCTGCGCGCGCATGACGTGCGGTTCGAGGAGGACAACTGGGAGTCGCCGACGCTGGGCGCGTGGGGCATCGGCTGGCAGGTGTTGTACGACGGCCTGGAAATCACGCAGTTCACCTACTTCCAGCAGGCCGGCGGCGTTGACCTGGCGCCGATCTCCGTGGAACTGACGTACGGGCTCGAGCGCTTCGCGATGTCGCTGCAGGGCGTGGAGAACGTCTACGACCTGGAGTGGGCGAAGGGCGTGAAATACGGCGACGTGCGGCTGCGCGACGAGGTCGAGCAGTCGAAGTACGTGTTCGGCCAGGTGCCCGCGGTGACCGGCGCGCAGTTTGCCGAGTTTCACCGCGACCTGTTCCAGAAGTATTACGACTTTGCCGGCAAGCTGCTGGAGTCGGGCCTGGTGTTGCCGGCGCTCGATTACACGCTCAAGTGTTCACATGCGTTCAACGTGCTCGACGCCAGCGGCAGCATCGGCGTGACCGAACGCACGGCCTACATCCTGCGCGTCCGTCAGCTCGCCATTGCGATTGCCCGGCAGTGGACCGAGGCGCCGGCGAGAGGGGAGGCCTGAGATGGACCGCGAGCTGCTCCTCGAACTGGGTCTGGAAGAACTGCCGGCCTCCTGGCTGCCGTCGCTGACGCAGCAGCTGGCTGATACTTTGCGGGCGGCGCTGGCGGCGCACCAGCTGCCGGTGACCGAGTCGATTCAGGCGCACGCGACACCGCGGCGGCTGGCCGTGGTGGTGTCGGCGTTGACCGACCGGCAGGACGACAAGGAAGAGACGCTGACCGGGCCGCCCGTGTCGGCGGCGTTTGGCGCGGATGGAACGCCGACGCCGGCCGCGCTGGGCTTCGCCAAGAAAAACGGCGTCGAGTTTTCGGCGTTGACGCAGCTCGACACGCCCAAGGGCCGGTACCTCGCCTTCGAGAAGAAGATGCGCGGGAAGGCCACCGTGGACGTGTTGCCGGATGTGCTGACGCAGGTGCTGCGCACGCTGCCGTTCCCCAAGCAGATGCACTGGGATGCCGAACTGGGCGACGGCAAGGGCACGTTCACCTTCGGCCGGCCCATCCGGTGGCTGCTGTTCCTGTACGGCGGCCGGGTGGTGCCGTACACGATTTCACGCACGAACCTCGCGGCGGGTGTCCGTGTGCAGGACGTGGTGTCGGGCGCGGTGACCTATGGGCATCGCGTGCTCGCCAGCGGCGGCCGCGCCGGGCGCGCCATCAAGGTGCGCGGCTTCGACGAATACAAGAAGAAGCTGGCTGAACATTTCGTGTTCCTCTCGCGGATTGAACGCCGCGATCGCGTCGTGCGGGAACTCGACATGCAGGCCCGCAAGGTGGGCGGGCGGCCGATGTTGCACCAGTCGGCACAGGCCGAGGCGCTGCTGGCCGAGGTGCCGGATCTCATCGAGTACCCGGGCGTCGTGGCCGGGGCGTTTGCGGACGACTTCCTGTCGCTGCCCGCCGAGGTGCTGACGACCACGCTGATTCACCACCAGCACGCCTTTCCGGTGGTGAGCGCCGAAGGCCGGCTGTTGCCGGCGTTCCTGGCGGTGACCAACACCCAGGGACCCAACGCGCGCGCGATTGCCGTCAACGCCGAGCGTGTCGTGACGGCGCGGCTGCGGGATGCGCGGTTCTTCTGGGAGGCGGACCGCGCCGTGGGGCTGGAGGCCCGGCTGCCGCGGCTCGACACCCTGACGTTCCACAAGAAGCTGGGCTCGTATCGCGACAAGGCGGAGCGCATCGCGTCACTCGCGAAGTGGATCGCCGCCGACGTGTTCGGCGCCTCAGCCGAGACCGCCGCGCAGGCCGAGACCGCCGGACGGCTGGCGAAGGCCGACCTGGCCACCGACATGGTGCGCGAGTTCACCGAGCTGCAGGGCATCATGGGCGGCGTCTACGCACGCGAAGCCGGCATGCCCGACACGGTGTGGAAGGCGATCTATCACCACTACGAACCGGTCACCGTGGATCGGGACGCCGCACCGGCGGCCGGCGCGTTTGGCGCGGCCGGCGTCACCTGGGCGGCGGTGGCCCTGGCCGACAAACTCGACACGATTGCCGGGCTCTTCCACGCCGGCGAGCGTCCCACCGGATCGCGCGATCCGTTTGGGCTGCGCCGCGCCGCGCACGGCGTCCTGCGGATCCTGCTCGACCTGGAGCCGTTGACGGGGCTCACGGTCCGGCCTGATCTGCCGCGCCTGGTCAAACGGGCCGTGTCGCAGTACCCGCCGGCCGCTGACGCCGCGGCGGGTCACGTCATGACCGAGGCGGCCTGGCAGGACCTCATGGGGTTCCTGCGCGAGCGTGTGGAATACGTCCTCAATGCCCGAGGGGCCGACCGGCGCCATGTGCGCGCGGTGCTGGCTGCGGGCCTCGACCGGCCCGTGCGGGATCTCGAAGCCAACGTCCAGGCGCTGCCGGCAGTTGCGGCGTCCGAGTCGTTCCGCCAGCTGGCGACGGCGTTCAAGCGGGTGCGCAATATCGCGCGCGAACTGCCCGCGGGTGACGACGCCTCGGGCGATCTGCGGGGCAGTCTGATCGAACCCGCCGAGCTGGCGTTGCTGGCCGATCTGGAGTCGCTGGCGCCGCAGATCGAAGGGGCCGTGGCGTCCGGACAGGGATATGCGGCGGCCTATCAGGCGGCCGCGAAGTTCGAACCGTCGGTGGCGAAGTTCTTCACCGACGTGTTTGTCATGGCCGAGGACCCCGCGCTGCGCGCGGCGCGCCTGCGGCTCATGAAACGGTTGGAGCAGTTGATCCTGAAGCTCGGAGATATCTCCGAGATTGTTGCAGCGGAGTGATGGAGTCATAGCAATGGCGAAGAAGAAGACGAGCAAGGCGAAGACGGTTGTGGTCAAGAAGGCTGTGAAGAAGGTTGTGAAAAAGGGTGTGAAGAAGGCGGCGGCCAAGGCCGCCGCGAAGTACGTGTACCTGTTCGGCAGGAAGACCGACGGCCACGGTCAGATGAAGCCGCTCCTGGGCGGCAAGGGGGCCAACCTCGCGGAGATGTGCCGCATCGGCCTGCCCGTGCCTCCCGGATTCACGATCACCACGGAGGTCTGCACGTACTACTACGCGAACAAGCGGACCTATCCGCCGGCGCTGCGCGCGCAGATCGAAGCCGGCGTCGCCTCGCTCGAAAAGCAGACCGGCAAGAAGTTCGGCGACCTGTCCAACCCGCTGCTCGTCTCGGTGCGCTCGGGCGCGCGTGACTCGATGCCGGGCATGATGGACACCATCCTCAACCTCGGCCTGAACGAAAAGACCGTGGAGGCGCTGGCGAAGAAGACCGGAAATCCGCGGTTTGCGTGGGACTGCTACCGCCGGTTCGTCCAGATGTACGGCGACGTCGTGCTGGGCGTGCAGAAGCGGCCCGACGAGGACCACGAGCCGTTTGAAACGGTGATTCACGCGCTCAAACACGAGCGGTATCACCAGGACATCGAAGATACGGCGGTCACCGTCGACGACCTCAAGGAACTGGTCGAGCGGTTCAAGGCGCTGGTGAAGGATCGCGTGGGCCGCAAGTTCCCCAGCGACCCCTGGGATCAGCTGATGGGCGCGGTGGGCGCCGTGTTCGGCTCCTGGATGAACGATCGCGCCATCGTGTACCGGCGCAAGTACCACATCCCCTCCGAGTGGGGTACGGCCGTCAACGTGCAGGCGATGGTCTACGGCAACACCGGCGATCGCTCGGGGTCGGGCGTGGCGTTCACGCGCAACCCCGCCAACGGCGTGAAGGAGTTCTACGGCGAGTTCCTGATCAACGCGCAGGGTGAAGACGTGGTGGCCGGCGTTCGCACGCCGGAGCCGGTGGCCGAACTGCAGAAGCAGATGCCCAAGGCGTACGCCGAACTCGAACGCATCCGCAAGACGCTGGAGAAACACTTCAAGGATGTGCAGGACTTCGAGTTCACCATCGAAGACGATGTGGTGTACATGCTGCAGACGAGAAACGGCAAGCGGACCGCGATGGCCGCGCTCAAGTTCTCGATCGACATGGTGAAGGAAGGCCTGATCGACTGGAAGACCGCCATCCTGCGCAACCCGGCCGACCAGCTCGATCAGCTGCTGGCGCCGGTCTTTGACACGGCCGACGTCAAGCAGGCGGCGATGATTGCGACCGGCCTGCCCGCCGGTCCGGGCGCCGCGTCCGGGCGCGTGTATCTGAATGCCGAACGCGCCGTTGAAGCCGCCGCGCGCGGTGAGCAGGTGCTGCTCGTCCGCGTGGAGACCTCCCCGGAGGACCTGCGCGGCATGATCGCGGCCGAAGGCATCCTGACCGCCCGCGGCGGGGTGTCGTCACACGCCGCGCTGGTCGCCCGTCAGATGGGCAAGGTCTGTGTGTGCGGCGCGGCCGCCATCGAGATCGACTATCAGGCGCGCACGGCCACGGTGGACGGCACGGTCTACAAGGAAGGCGACTGGCTGTCGATTGACGGCACGGCCGGGTGTGTCTACGCCGGGCAGGTCAAGACCGCGCCCTCCGAGATCGTCGCGGCCATCATCCACGACGACAAGGCGGCGCAGCAGACCGAGAAGTTCAAGAGCTTCCAGCAGCTGATGAAGTGGTGCGACAAGGCCACACGCATGAGCGTGCGGACCAACGCCGACACGCCGGAGCAGACGGCCAACGCCGTCGCGTTCGGCGCGGTGGGCATCGGCCTGTGCCGCACCGAACACATGTTCTTCGAAGGGGATCGAATCGACGCGATGCGCGAGATGATCCTGGCCGAGACGGTGGAGGAGCGGAAGGCCGCGCTGGCCAAGCTGCTGCCGTATCAGCGCGAAGACTTCGCCGGCATCTTCCGCGCCCTCAAGGGCTACCCGGCGACCATCCGCTTCCTGGATCCGCCGCTGCACGAATTCCTGCCGCACACGCCGGAATCGCAGGCCGAACTGGCGAAGAAGCTGGGCGTACCGGCGGCGCGCATCCACCAGCGCGTGGAAAGCCTGCACGAGTTCAATCCCATGCTCGGTTTCCGCGGCTGCCGCCTCGGCATCGGATATCCCGAGATCTCCGAGATGCAGGCGCGCGCGGTCTTCGAGGCCGCCGCGCTGGTGCAGAAGGAAGGCATCAAGGTGCGGCCCGAGATCATGATTCCGCTGGTCGGGTTCAAGAAGGAACTCGACCTGCAGATCGCGGTCGTGCACGAGGCGGCGCGCCAGGTGCAGGCCGAGCAGAAGGTGAAGCTCAACTACCTGGTCGGCACGATGATCGAAGTGCCGCGCGGCGCGTTGACGGCCAACGAGATCGCGGAGTCGGCCGAGTTCTTCAGCTTCGGCACCAACGACCTCACGCAGACCGGCCTCGGCATGTCGCGTGACGACTCGGGCTCGTTCCTCCCCAACTACCAGGAACTCGACATCGTCACCAAGAACCCCTTCGCGACGATTGACGTGGAAGGCGTCGGGCAGCTGGTCGAGATGGCGGTGACCAAGGGCCGCGCGGCGCGGCCCGGCCTCAAGCTGGGCATCTGCGGCGAACACGGCGGCGACCCGGCGTCGATCTTCTTCTTCGAGAAGGTCGGCCTCGACTACGTCAGCTGTTCGCCGTTCCGGGTGCCTGTCGCTCGCCTGGCGGCGGCGCAGGCGGCCATAAGGAAGGCGTAAGAGGTATTCACAACGAGGCATGAAGGGCTGGGAGGAACTGCGGGGACTGAGCCGGGCAAACGCCCGGCTCAGCGGGGGAAGCGGGAGGCCCCACGGGAACACGGGACCATCGCGCGTTGGTGTTCACGTGGGGCCTCCCGCTCCCCCCGCAGCGCCGCTTTGGGCGGCGCTGTCCCCGCAGTTCGCTAACGCTCCCAGTTCTCCAGTGCTCGTTGTGATTCCATTGGTTACGAATCCTCCCAGCCCTCCAGTCCTCGTTGTGACCCCCAGATGATCACGGTTCTTGTCCACCGCGACGGCCAGACGCACCAGGTCGAGACCCTCGACCCGGCGTGGCTGGCCCCTGGTGCCGAGGCACGGGTGTGGGTGGACGTCGAACTGCCCGACGAAGGCGCGCGGGCCCTGCTGCGCGACGTGTTCAAGGTGCACGAGCTGGCGCTGGAAGACGCGTTCAGTGAGGTGCACCATCCGAAGATCGAGCTGTACCAGGACTACCTGTATCTGATCCTGCACGGCATCCAGGCCGGTGCGGGCGGCCGGGGCTTTCATACCAACGACATCGATTTTTTCCTCGGCGACCGGTTCCTCATCACACTGCACCACGCGCCGTCGCGGTCGATCACGCACGAGAAGCAGACGTGTCTGCGCAACACGCATGCGCTCGGTGAGGGCCCGGCGGGCCTGCTGCACCGCATCGTGGATGCGATGGTGGATCACTACCGGCCCGAGGTGGACGCGCTCGAGGAGCGGCTCGAGGCGCTGGAAGATCGGGTCTTCGAGGATCCGCGATCCAACCCGGTGCGCGACATCCTGGCGCTCAAACAGGACATCGCGGCGCTGCGCCGGGTGACGCTGCCGCAGCGGGACGCCATCGGGCGCCTGGCGCGCAGGGAATTCGAGTCCATTCCCGACCCGGTGACGTATCGCTTTCGTGATGTCTACGACCACCTGGTCCAGCTGACCGACGAAGCCATCTTTTTCCAGGACCGTGTCACCAGCCTGCTCGACGCGCACCTGTCCTCGCAATCCAACCGGCTCAACCAGGTGATGAAGGTGCTCACCGTCATCGCCACGATTTTCATGCCCCTCACGGTGCTGACCGGGTTGTACGGCATGAACGTGACGCTACCGCATCTGCCGGGCGGCCCCGACGCGCAGTTCTGGTGGGTCATGGGCATCATTGGTGTGACCGCCGGCGGCATGTTGTGGATGTTCCGGCGCAAGGACTGGTTGTGAGCCGCATTCATCGCCTGCCGCCGGCGCTGGCGAACCAGATTGCCGCCGGCGAGGTCGTCGAACGGCCCGCCTCGGTAGTGAAGGAGCTCGTCGAAAACGCGATTGATGCCGACGCCACCCGCATCACGGTCGTCGTCGAATTCGGCGGCAAGAAGCTGGTGTCGGTGGAGGATGACGGCGTCGGGATGTCGGCCGAGGACGCGCGGCTGGCGGTCGAGCGCCATGCGACCAGCAAGATTCGCAGCGCGGACGATCTGGCGGCGATCCTGACGCTGGGCTTCCGCGGAGAAGCGCTGCCGTCGATCGCGTCGGTCTCGCGCTTCCGGCTGCGCACGCGTGAACGGGGGGCGCTGTCGGGCACGGAGATTCGAATCGACGCGGGAGCGCTGGTCTCGGCGCGTGAGGTCGGTGCGCCCGAGGGCACGCTGATTGAAGTGGCCGACCTGTTCTACAACCTGCCGGCGCGCCGCAAATTCCTGAAAGCGGATACCGCCGAGGCGGCCCAGATTTCGCGGCTCGTCACGCAGATGGCGCTCGGGTATCCCGAGGTGGGCTTCACGCTGCGCAGCCGCGACCGCGTGCTCATCGAGGCGCCGCCGGCCGGCAGCAGCGAGGAACGGTTCTACCAGATCTACGGCGATCGGCCCGACCTGGTCCCCGTCAGCAAGCAGGCCGCAGGCCTCACGGTCAGCGGATACATTGCCGCGCTGGCCGAGCAGGGCCCCGTGCGAGGGCCGCAACACGTCTTCGTCAACCGGCGGCTGGTCAAGGACCGGACGATCGCGCACGCGATCTCCGCGGCGTACAGCGTGGCCAGCATCAAGGAACGCAGTCCCGAGGTGCACCTGTTCCTGGAAGTCCCGCCCGACCGCGTGGACGTGAACGTACATCCGACCAAGGCCGAGGTGCGGTTCCTCGATCAGAGCCTGGTGCACGAAGTGCTGCGCCGCGCGCTCATCGACGCGCTGGGCCAGGGCGCGGTGCCCGAACTGGTGCTGCAGCCGGGTACACAGCCGCCCGCCGCGCCGCCGTCGTTCGGTCAGGGCATCCTTCCGGCCTCGTTCTGGAATCCACCGGCCGAACGGAGCCCCAACGCACCCGCGTGGAGCCCCGGGCCTTCGGGCGCGGCCACGCCGCCGCCCCGGGTCTCGATCACCGGCGGCTCCGAGACGGTCCAGACGCTCATCAAGCCGCTGACACCGCTGGGCCAGTTCCGCAATACGTTCATCATCGCGGTGGATGACGATGGGATCGCGATCATCGACCAGCACGTGGCGCACGAGCGCATCCTGTTCGAGCAGGTGGCGGAGCGGCTGACGACCGGGCGGGTCGAGGTGCAGGCGCTGCTGACGCCGGTGGTCCTGGAACTGACGGCCGGGGAACACGCGACGCTGCTGTCACACGTGGCCGAACTGGCCCGGCTGGGATTCGAGTGTGAAGACTTCGGCGGCACGAGCCTGCGCATCACGGCGGTACCGGCGTTGCTCGACTGGCGCCAGGTGGATGCCACCCTGCGCGCCGTGGCGTCGGATCTGGACGGGCTGTCGCCCGGCGCCAGCGTGGACATCGCCCTGCGGCAGATGGCGGCGACCATGGCGTGCCACGCCGCGGTGAAGGCCAACGACCCGCTGACGCGCGAGAAGATGCAGTATCTGCTCGATGAACTGCGCCGCACGTCACATTCGACCGTCTGTCCGCACGGCCGCCCGGTCGTGTTGCGCCTGACCCGGCGCGAAGTCGAGCGCAACTTCGAACGCGTCTGAGCTGCGGTAGGATGTCCGCCGTGATGGATACCCCGGTCTCCGGTACTCCGCGGCTGTGGTTGCGCCTCGAGGGCGTGTGTGTGCTGGTCGCGGCGGTGACGACGTACCACGCGCTTGGTGCCTCGTGGTGGATGTTCGGCGCGCTGCTGCTGGTGCCGGATGTGTCGATGCTGGCGTACGTCTTCGGGCCGCGGGTGGGCGCGGCCGGGTACAACGCGCTCCATGCGTATGTCGGCCCGGCGGTCCTCGCGGCGTATGCCTACGGTACCGGCATGGAGGCGGCGTGGCCCATCTGCCTCATTTGGCTCGCGCACATCGGTATGGACCGGGCCCTGGGCTTCGGACTCAAGTTCGCCACGGCCTTCGGACACACGCATCTGGGAACAGTGGGGCGCGCATGAATCCCGCCAAGGTCGTGCGAGCCCGCGTGAAAGCGTTGACGGATCTGCCGAACGTCGGACCGTCGATCGCCGGAGACCTGGAGCTGCTGGGCATCAGGCGGCCTGCACAGCTCACGGGGGCGGATCCGTACGCGCTGTACCGGCGCATCAACCGGCGGACCGGCATCAGGCACGACCCCTGTCTGCTCGACGTGTTCATTTCGATCACGCGATTCATGGATGGCGAACGCCCGCGGCCGTGGTGGCACTACACGGCCGAGCGAAAGGCGCGGCTCGGGCGCTCGTGGTGAGCCTGGAGGTCATTCACTCCGAATCGCGTCGACGGGATTGATCGTCCAGGCGCGACGCGCGGGCCACACCATGGCGGCGTTGACCGCGACCAGCATCAGCACGGTGGCCGCGGCATAGGCCTGCGGATCGATCGTGCTGAGACCGTACAGCTCACGTCTCAGCAGCTGAGCCAGACCAGCCGCCAGGGGGACACCCACGAGCAGCCCACCGGCCACCGGTCCGAGCACGCCGCGGATGAGCGATCGGACGACATGGGGTGGCCGCGCGCCCAGCGCAATCTGAATGCCGATGGCTCGGGTCCGTTGCGCCACGGCGAAGGTGACCAGGCCCGCGATGCCGATGCACGCGATGGCCAGCGCCAGGGCGCCGAGGACCGACATGGCGAGCGCGCTTCGGCGGAGGTCTGCCGTCTGCACCTGATGGCGTTCCTTGAGCCAGCTCACGCGCGGGCGGATGGCCGGATCGATGCCGGCGGCCGCCGCGGCGATGGCCGTCAGGTGCGCGTCCGCGGGGCCGGTCGTGCGGACGATGAGCGAGATGAAAGGGAAGTCCGCGAGTCTGGCCAGACGGTACACGTCCACCGCGCTGGCGTCACCCGGCGCCACGGCGCGCGCATCGGCGGTCACGCCGATCACCTCCAGCGGGTCATCACCAATCGAGAAGATCTGTCCCAGCGCGTCGCCGCCTGGCCAGCGCAGGCGCGCCAGGCGGTCACTGACGATGACGCCGCGTGTGTCGGCCGGCGTCAGCTGGCGGCCGCGCAGCAGGGGAATGCTCATCGCCCGCAGGTACTGCGCGTCGACCTGGTGGATGTGGACGTCGAGGGGCCGGCCGTTGAGTTCGAGCGCGGCCATGACCCGCAGGTCACCGAGCGGCGGCGTGGTGGTCACGCTGGTCATCGCGACGCCTGGTTCCGCCTGCAACCGCTCCTGGAGGCGGCGGACGTACGTGGCGGCCGCCTCCGGCGTGGCGCCCTGTTCAAGCAGGGCCGGTTCAACCGTGACGATCCGATCAATCTCGAATCCCG
Organism: uncultured Solibacteraceae bacterium; assembly: GCA_964471115.1. Classification (GTDB taxonomy): domain Bacteria; phylum Acidobacteriota; class Vicinamibacteria; order Vicinamibacterales; family SCN-69-37; genus SYFT01. The sequence goes on along the minus strand of CAYYFE010000043.1, from coordinate 4,072 downwards.
GGTCGCGATCGGCCGCCGTGGTGAACCCGCGGACGAGCAGGCCCGCCAGGATGAGCAGGACGCAACTTGACGTGACCTGCGCGCCGATCAGCAAGGGGCGGCTGAAGCTGCGGCTCACGGCGGCAGGGCGCATCACATGGCGGACCGGGGCCAGGCCGAACACGGCTGCCGCCAGCAGGCCCATCGCGATCGTGAACGCGCCCACGCGCCAGTCAGGCGTCGCGCGCAGCCAGGGCGGTGCGTCGGTCCACACCATGATGCCCTGCAGGGCCAACACCCCCACCAGCAGGCCGCCCACGCTGCCAATGGCGGCCAGCAGCAGATGTTCGGTCAGCAGTTGCCGGACCAGCCGGCTGCGTGACGCACCGATGGAGGCGCGCAACGTGAACTCACGCTGGCGCGCCACGCCGCGCGCCATGAGCAGGCTGCCGAGGTTGCCACACGCGCCGGCCAGCACGAGCGCCGCCAGCGCGACCACGAGCGCGAGCATGGACGCCGATTCGATTGCCTCCGTGCCGGCCGGCGTGCTGACCAGCCGCTCATCGGCCCACACCTCGTCCGGGCGTTCGCGGCGCAACATCGCGGCGAGTGTGCTCAACTCTTCCTCGGCCGCGGTGGCCGATGTGGCCGGCGCCAGTCGTCCCCAGAAGCGCACCTGGTGACTGATGCCGGGGGCTTGACGCTGTTCGATGGGCATCCAGACGTCAGGTGGCGGACCACCCATGCCGGGAAACGTCGGTGCCGCAACACCGATGACCATGGTCGGGACACCCGCGATCCGGATCGAGTTGCCGATGATGGCGGGCGAGGCGCCGAAGGCGCGCGTCCAGAACCGATGGCCCAGCACGACCACCGGCGGCGCGTCCGCGCGCGCATCGGCGGCAGCCAGCAGACGGCCCGAGGCCGGCGTCGCGCCCAGTTCCTCGAAGAAGTTCGTCGTGACCAGCGCGGTTGCGATGGGCTGATCGTGCCCCTCCATCGGCAGACGCGCTGCCGACTGCGCGAGGACGGCCGACAGGGTCCGGGAACGCTCCCGATAGAACTCGACCGAGCGGTACGACAACTCGGTCGTGGAGCGATTGGCGGCGTGCCGCTCGAACCGGACCAGCGAGGCCGGGTCGCGCACCGGGAGCGGTCGCAGGGCGACTGCGTTAAACGCGGCAAAGGCGCCGACGGTGCCGCCGATGCCCAGCGTCAGCACGAGCAGGGCAGCCACCGTAAAGCCAGGTGTGCGCCGCATCACCCGCAGGCCGTGCCTCAGGTCCTGGCCAAGTTGTTCCACCCACATGAAGCCCCAAGCCTCACGCGCGTCTTCGCGGAGGCGCAGGGGGTCACCCAGAGGCACGCCGCCGAGCTGTCCCGACATCTCCCGGTGAAAGGCCAGCTCCTCTTCCAGTTCGGCCTCGCGTCGTCGTTGCGTGACGAGATAGGCCAGTCGGCGCAGCAGTTCTCGCATGGGAACCCCCGGTCAGGCCTGCCGCAGCACAGCCTGGATGCCTTTGGTGAGGCGGTCGTATTGGGCCGCTTCTTCGTCGAGTTGTCTGAGCCCGGCCCGGGTCAGGGTGTAAAACCGGACCTTCCGGTTGGTATCAGAGACGCCCCAGGCCGCCGTCACCCAGCCCTGACGCAACATCTTCTGCAGCGCGGGGTACAACGATCCCTCTTCCACCCGGAGGGCGTCCGATGAGAGCGTATGGATCCGCTGGGCGATGGCGTAGCCGTGCAACGGACCGCCCCGCAGGACACGGAGAATGAGCAGGACCAGGGCGCCGGGAGGCATGTCGTGTCGTGGCATAGAAATGGTAGGCCTAGAAAAACTATGCCTGTAGACGGAGACCGGTCAGCGCAGGTTCCAGGCGGCGCCAATCGCCTGGCGGACTGGTTCGGCCTGAACCGATCGTCCGCGGTCCTGCTGCTGGTCATCGGCTGCCTGGGCCTGAGCGAGGAAGTGTGGTCGCACTTTGTCGCCCTCCACCTCAACGATCGCGTGACCGCGGCGCGTGGCGGCGACGCCGTGGCGGTCACGGTCTTCTACATCGGCCTGCTGGGCTTCGCCAAGAATCTGCTCGAAGGCGTCGGGTACATCGTCGGCGGCCGTCTCGCGCACCGGCTGGGGCCGCGGATGGCCCTGGCGTGGTCGGTGGCTCCGATGGTCGCAGGCTTCGTGATCATGTTGACCGTGAGCGGGCCGTGGGCCGTCGTGGTGGGGGCGTTGCTCATCACCAACTGGGAGCCGCTGTCGGTGCCCGCGACCTTTGATGTCGTCGGCCGGGACGTTCGACGCGACCGGCAGACGATCGCGTTTGCCCTGCAGAGCATCCAGAAGCGTGTGCCGAAGATCATCGGGCCGGTGATTGGAGGCCTGGTGTTCGCGTTGGCGGGGTTCTGGTTGAACCTCACGTTGGCGCTGCTGCTGGTCGCCGCCGCCGTCGTGCTGCAGCTGGCGCTGACGCGGCAGTGGACGGCGCGTCCCGATCCGGCGCCGGTGTCGCTGGCGCAGATCCGCGCCGCGAGCACGCCGGCCCTCCGCCAGTTGCTGACAGCCGAGGTCTTCATCCGCTGGGGCGACTGGTTCGCGCGCGACTTTGCCGTCCTCTACGTCGTGCTGTTGCTGACGACCACCCTGGGGTGGACGCAGACGGAGGCGGCGGCCTCGGCCGGCACGTTGGTGGCGCTGACCGGCATGACCGCGCTGGCGACGTACATTCCGATGGCCAAGTGGATCGACCGATCGGCGTCGCCCCGTCCGTTCATCGCGGCCACGTTTTTCTTCTTTGCGCTTTTTCCGCTGGCGCTCGTGGTGCTGCCGAAGGCGGCGATGGCCACCGGAGTGCCGGTCATGGCGGCGCTGGCGGCGGCGTTCTGCCTCAACGGTCTGCGCGAACTGGGGGAGCCGGCGCGCAAGGCGATGATTGCCAACGGCTTCCCGCCGGAGATTCGCGCGCAAGGCATCGGGTGGTACTGGGGCCTGCGGTCGTTCGCGTTCTGCCCCGCGCCGCTCGTCTCGGCGTGGCTCTGGTCACAGGCCGGCCCCGACGTCACCTTCCTCATCGGCAGCGCCATCGGCTTTGCGGGCACCGCGTGGTTCGCCCTGCGCGCGCCCGGCCCGTATACTCGTGATCGTCATGACGATGTTTGATCGGATTGATCGGCAAATCGCGTCCACGATGGCGCGGGTCGGCGTGCCGGCGCTGCGCGTCTCGCTCGGGATCATCTTCATCTGGTTCGGCCTGCTCAAACCGCTGGGACTGTCGCCGGCTGGTCCGCTGGTCGAGGCGACGGTGCGCTGGATGCCGCTGTTCACGCCCGAGCAGTGGGTGGGTGTGATTGGCTGGTGGGAAGTCGCCATCGGCGTCACGTTCCTGTTTCAGCGGACGCTGCGGATCGCCATCGCGCTGCTGTTCCTGCAGATGGCGGGCACGTTCCTGCCGCTCGTGTTGCTGCCGTATGCGACGTTTCAGGCGGGGCACTATCCCTACGTGCCGACCATTGAGGGGCAATACATCATCAAGAACCTGTTGATCATCTCGGCGGCGTTGGTGGTGGGAGGAACGGTGAGGAGCAGGTAGCGGCAAGTAGCGGCAAGTAGCGGCGAGTGGCGGCGAGTAGCGGCAAGTAGCGGCAAGGAGGAGAGGGGATGAGAGCACCGCATGCGGTGGTGGCGCTCCTGGCGCATCAGTTGAATCTGGCGTTTGACTCGCGGTCGTGGCACGGGCCGAACCTGATGGGATCGCTGCGTGGCGTGACGCCGGCGCAGGCGGTGTGGCGGCCGCAGCCGGCCCGGCACAACATCGCGGAATTGGCCGTCCACGCGGCGTACTGGAAGTACCGGATCTGCCGGTTGATCGCGACGGTCGAGGTGCCCGACTTCGATCTGGCCGGCTCGAATTTCTTCGACCGCAGTGGCCCCATCACAAAGGCCGCATGGACTGCAGACATGGACCTGCTGCGGCGCTGGCATGCCACGCTGCACACGCTGACGCTCGCGACTTCGCCCCGGCGGCTCAACGAACCGGTGGGGTCGGGAGAGTTCACGGTCAGCGCGGTCATCTCCGGCGCCGCCGCGCATGAC
>CAYYFE010000042.1:0-34412 GCA_964471115.1 uncultured Solibacteraceae bacterium | reverse complement strand
CGTCGGAATGAGCCAAATCGGGATAGTTGACTGTGGAAAACTGGCGGGAAGGTTGCGCCCTATGGCGGACGCACACTACTTCAATTAAAACACGCCGAGGCGTCAAGACAGTGGGGATAACTCGCTTGATGCTCCGGTCGATATCAACAGTGATGGCCTTGAACAACCTGCCCAGTTCTGTACGATGACGATAACGGTCGCCTGAACATGGCGGTAGCAACTGCTCTGCCATCGAGTAGGCCAATTCTTCATCCATGATCATCGACGAAGTATCACGCGCATTGATCTACCTCCTATGCGCCGGCATTGTATCGGTCGCTTGGACGTTCGCCAGAGACGCTGCGAGAGACGTCACTTTGGGACGGGTCCTTTGGAAGGGCTTCTTGTGGTGCCTTGGTATTGCTCTAATTGCCAACGTCAATCTTGGCGCTTCTTCTTGCCTCGACTCAGAGCCCGGACTCGTCGGAAACGAATGTACCGACTACTCTGACGACGAGTTTGAGCCCACTGCCGAGGAACGCTGGGCAAACTTCGCCTTTTTTATGACGCTTTTGTATACACCGGTTCTACTCGGTGCCTGGCGAGGAAGCGCGAGACGAGATTCGTGACGCACGACGCATTGTTTACGCAGCTTGAGGCTCCGGCCCTAGATATTTCGGCACTATCCCGTTCAACCATTTAGCTGAGAGATGGGCCCTTCAGGGACGTCAGGGACGTTCGGCACGATGCCGTAGCGGACATAAAGACGCCTGAGCTTCGGCTCTTCCGAAGGCGGAATGACGTACACTCCGTCACTTTTTTGCGTCCTGAGGTGAAGGCTGCCTCTGATCACCCCGCCGATCCACCGGGTTGTGATGCGACGCTCGTAGTCGTCGCCATGGCGATAGATGAAGCGTTCCCAGATGTTCCGAATCGTCAGCCGCGCCAAGGGACTCTCGAGGGTCAACTCCCGTATGACCTCAAGGAGACGAGCCTCGATCTCCATCCCTCTGTCTGAGACGATCTGTTTCTGCAAGCCAACCGCGAACGTCACCATTCGGCCCTGGGCCTCGGCGTCAGGTGTGATCCTCAGCAGCGGCTCGATGATCTGCTTCAGTCTCGGCTCCAAGCCATCTGCGAGGTCGGGCACCAGAGGCAAGGAACGCCCAAGCGTCCTGAAGCGGAAATCTAGGAGCTGATTTCGCAATGTCTCGGCCCGCGTATCGAAATCATCCGGAAGGCTGACCGGCACATCATCGCGCACCCGGCCTTGGCCCATCTCCTCGGTTAGACAACGACTTTCAAGGGCTGCATCCTCAAACAGACGTCGGGTCGCGATGATCTTCGGGCCGAAGACCGCATAGGCCTGCGGATTGAAATCTCGGCGACCAGTCGGTTCGGACCGAAGCACCGGAAAGCCTTTCGAGAACCCGTTATTGAGTATCTTGACCACGCCTGCCATTTCATCCGACACCCGGAAATCTGACTCATCAAGCACCAGCGTCCCCTTGAAGGTGTCCAGTATGCGAAACAGTGGCGACACGGTCGAGGCACCGGAGGCGAACACCGGCTTGTAGCACAGGGAGCCCACGACGGCCAGGAACCGCGTCTTGCCGCTGCCGGGGTCGCCCATGACGCGCAGGTACGGCAGTGCCGAGAATCGGTCGTACAGCCAGGTCAGGAGCACGTAGTGCGAAGCGACCTCCTCGAAGTCCGCGCTGACATCAACGAGTTCGTGGATGAACGCCCGGACCCGTCCGACCAATTGGATGGGATTCCCGTGGTCCGCCGGTTCTGAGGCAAAGAGCACGACGCCGTGCTTGATCAGGTTGTTGTCGGCAGGGAAGGCCACGAGTCGCTGGTCACCGACGGTGATGGACAGCTCGGCCGTTGCCGTGTTGCCATCCCAGCGGCACAAGGCCGTTCGCCCATTCAAACGGTCGTAGACCATCTCGACGACGGTGCCATCAGGAAGGCTGGCCGACACGGTTGGAATTGTGCTGGGGTCTGTCTTCTTCATGAAGTCGAGAATACAGAGCTGAGCGGCGCAGCCAAGGCGGTTGGACTGTCCCGTCTTGGCTACACTGACCGCCTGTCTCGATTCCGTCGGACGCGATAAGACAGATGGATGCGCACACCAGAAGACACCACGTTCCATTGGCCTGACATTCCTGATGACAGGCAAGCCGAAGCACAGGTTGCTGTCGACGCATTGGTCGAGTTGCTGATCCGTATCCTTGAGCGCCGACATCGAGATCTCCACAGGCCGGAAGATTGACGGCGTAGTACCACGATCTAAACTGGATTGATCCCGTTCAATCTAATGCCCTGGGACGGACAGGCATCCCTCGCAGGGCCGACACCATGACACGATCAATGTTTGGATACGTGCGTGTGTCCACGGTCAAGCAAGGCACACAAGGCGTTTCCCTTCAGGCGCAACGCACTGCGATCGAGCAGTACGCCATCAGGAATCAGATGGTCATCTCGGAGTGGTTCCAAGAAACCGAAACAGCCGCCAAGGGAGGACGGCCAGTGTTCACGAAAATGATGAAGCAGCTCCGCTCTCGCAAGGCGGGCGGCATTGTGCTGCACAAGATCGATCGAGGAGCCAGGAATCTCCGGGACTGGGCTGACCTCGCCGATCTGGCCGACATCGGCGTCGAGGTGCATTTCGCCGGCGACAGCCTCGACATGACATCCCGAGGCGGTCGTCTGTCGGCTGATATCCAGGCAGTGGTCGCCGCCGACTACATCAGAAACCTCCGAGAGGAGACTCGCAAGGGAATTCAGGGACGGTTGCGCCAGGGCCTTTACCCTTGGCCCGCTCCGATTGGCTATGTAGACACCGGACGGGGCAACGTAAAGGCGATCTGCCCAGAGCAGGGGCAAAAAGTCGCCGAGGTCTTTCGTCTCTATGCCACCGGTGCCTACACCCTTGAGACTCTACGGGACGAGATGTTTCGACGTGGATTGAGGAACCGAGCCAACAAGATGGTCTCGAAGACGGGTATCGCGACAATTCTCGGCAATCCTTTTTACACAGGCGTCATCCACATAGCGCGAACCGGCGAAACCTATCCCGGTGCCCATCTCCCCTTGGTGAGCCAGTCGCTCTTTGACGCCGTCCAGGCAAAGCTGGAAGACCGGAGCCAAGTGAAGGGCAAGAACCACGACTACCGGTACCGGCTCTTCCTCCGTTGTGCAGTGTGCAACCGATGCCTGATCGGCGAAACGCAAAAAGGCATCGTCTACTACCGATGCCATACAAAAGCCTGTCGCGGGACATCAGTTCGTCAGGCCGAAGTAGACGAACACGTCGCGGAGTGCTACCGACGGCTGTCGTTCTCTGAGTCCGAACTCGCCGAGATGCGAACACTGCTCGGTCTGCATCGCACGGAGTGGCAACAGAACCGAGCGGCCAAGGAGGCAGGGCTCAAGGGGCTGCTGGACCAGTGCGAGAAGCGGCTCACCGTGCTGGCTGACGCCATGATTGACGGCAGCCTCGACAAGATGCTTTTCCAAGAACGCCAGCATCACCTCGTGGTCGAGCGAAATCGGATCCTGGCGGAGTTGGCTTCATTGCCACCTCACGGCGACCCAGTGTATGAAGCCGGGCTCGAACTGTTTAAGCTAGGAAATACCGCAAAAGATTGGCATGAGATGGCCAATGAGCAAGAACGGCGTCAGCTGCTCGAAACGCTAAGCTCGAACTTTTCGGTGCGCGTTAAGAATCTAGAACTGGAGCCAAGATTTCCATTCTCTGAGGCTCTTGGTCGGCCATCCGACCTCTCCGGCTGCCCGGACCCTCGCTCAAATCGAACTTTGAAGAAGATCGCTAAGGCATTTTGGGAGGCAGGGCTTCGGACGATTCTGGATGGTGTGCCTCCGCTACGGCTGAAGCAACGTCCCTGAAGTCCCTGACATCCCCATCGACCGCAGCGATTAGGACAGTTCATCAGCTGCAGGCCACAAGCGTTCCATGAGGCAAGGTCCAAGAAAGGTCTCCAACTGCCCGGTTGGTCGCGACGTGCCAATCGCCTTAGCGACACGGTCAGTCCACCTCGCAGCCTTTGGGTCGAGGATGAGACTCAGGCTGCGAATGGTGCTCTTCAGGTCGTGGTCCTTGCGTTCACACTCCGCCACTGCAAGAAGGGCGGCCTCTTGCGCCCCATACTTCGATGCATCGGCAATGATCTTCTCCTTGGCCTGATCCCAGGTAAGGTCCAAGGATGCCAACACTTCATCGGACAGATACAAATTTTCAGCTTCCCTGCAACCGAGCTGGCAGAACTGAATGAAGCTCTGAGGGTGGGTCGCCACCGTTGGCAGGGACACGTCGCCATCGAGCAAGGCTGTTCCGAGGAGCTTAGGCTCGGCGTGCAGAGCGCCAAACAGGGCTTCCAAAGTCTTCTGCCCGTCTCGCACATTAGGATGGCCACCAAATGGAAGAACGGCCAGGCGCACCCTGCCGAAGCGCGCAACCTGACTCCAAATCTGAACGTCGTCGTCTCCTTCGACAAGAAGTAGCGGCGCCGAGAACAACGGCCCCATCAGGGCATGGCCCCCTAAGCACGTCGTCAAATCCTTCATGTATCGATCGAAGGGAATCGCACGCGTTTCAGCGGCACCCCTGACCAAATACGCCACACCGACACGGTCTCCGCCATGAAGACCTAAAGCAGCCAGCAGGGAGGTGCTGTGTGTCGCAACGATCACCTGGACACCTTCTGAGTCAACCAGTTTGACCAAGAAGCGCCCTAGCTGTTCAAGAAGATCTGGATGCAGGTGGTTGTCCGGCTCGTCGAGCAATAGAATGCGCTCTGACGCTTTGTCGAGCGTCCACATTCTGGTAATGGTCAGGATGTCGACCGCGAGGCCGACCACTTCTGCTTCACCACTGCTCAGCTGATCTGTGTTGACAACCGAATTGTCAGAACGGCGACGGATTTCCAGGCGCCCGTCCCCGCCATGCTCACAGTACATTTCGGGCAAGAGTGTGGCGAACGCTTCTTTGAAAGCGGCCGACGTGATTGGAGACTCTCCAGTATCCATTGCTATGGCACCGGCCCTTGAAGCCATTGCCTGATAGCGCGTCATTGCTTCCTGCCGAAATGCCTGAGAATTGTTGGTTCGGCGCCTGCCGCCTCGCTCCTGTGGATTGGCCTCTGCCTGAAGCCAGCCAGGTTCCGGAGTCATCTGGCCTCCACGTTCGGGCGATACATAATGACGTGAAGTCAGGTCGTCCTTATGGATAGCCCGAAGCAGCTGACTCTTCCCAGAACCATTCCTGCCGAATAAAATCGTGATATCTCGCAGGCCGCGAAGTCGCCAACTTCCCCCCTCGAGAAAAGGGGGCTGGACTACGTCTAGTTGTTCCCTGAAGATCGCCATGTTTGGGGTAGGGCTTCATTCTACGCTTCGCGCACAATCTATCAAGGTCTCGAACAGCCATTATGGAGTTCGAGACCTGGCCTCTCGAAGTCCCTGAGCTATTGGGCTATGCCGGATGCGAAGCCGGCAGTCGCGGCAGGCCGTCAGTCATTGAATCGATACTTCGACCGCTTCCGTTCATAGGTGGGCGCACCACCTTCAAGATGTCCGATCACCTCTTCCCTGACATCGGCAGAGTTCATCGAGCCAGAGTGAATGACCTGCGCTGTACCTGCCCCCGCCTCAAGAATCGTAAACTTGTCCGAATCTGATGCGACCGCCACGGAGGAGTTATGAGTGGTGAAGATGAACTGGCGGCGCTCCTTGGAATCCCTGAGGGTGCAACACACGTCAGCCCAAATGGTCCGCAAATCCAAAGAATCCTCCGGCTGGTCAATCACAATCGGAAAGCGACCGTCGCTAAGGCCAATAATCAACAACGCTGACGCCTTTTGACCCACCGACAGTTCCTTGAGCGGCTTCATCACTCCCGCGACGCGGTAGGAAATCTCAGGCACATCCTGAGGCGCTGAATCGTATGCCAACGCGAGCAGCTCTTCGTACGACAGGTCCTCCAGCATTCTCGTCGCCAAACGATCGAGCACTTCGAGCCGAATCCCTGAACGGCTCGACAGTTCTTGCAGCGAAGCCTTGTCGTTACGGGACTTAAACTCAAACTTGAGGACCGCGCTGATAAGGTCTTCCGGACGAATTAGAGCTGCGACCTGGGCTATGTCCTCGTCCTTGAGGTACGTTCCTCTCTTGATTGCCTGGAGCCGGCTCCTAAACTGGCTGGTGTCGCGCCCCTCAGCAATTGTGACCTCAAGCGCTCCTTTTGATTGCTCTCCGAAGTACTTGCATCTCCGACTGCGCTCGTCGAGGTACTCCTGTTGAGCGGCATCTACCCGCCCCAGAGCAGTATTGCGATCTTCTATTGCCTGCCGAAGGCCCTGCGCCACAATCGCAATCCTTGCGGATGCCCGGTCCACCGTAGCCAAGTCTGCAACTAGGCGTCGTCGTCGTTCGTCCAAAGCGGCCCGACTGGCACCAGATTCCTTAACAAGCGTGTCGTACGCTTCCTTGATTGGCTTGAATTCCGAAGCCCAGGTGGACCACTCCAGTTCAGCAGCGGAATGCTGCGCACCTATCGCCGTGACTATTTCAGTAAGCCCATCCACGACAACCGTAACAGACCCTACCGCTGCGTCCTGAGCCCTCTGCAACGCCGGATCAATGGGCGAACCAGGCTCGGTTGGCGGTAGGGTTGGCACTGGCCGCGCACTGTAGCTCTTCGTGAGAGCCTCCAGGTCAGTCCGCATTTCATCGATAAAGTCCACTCGGGCCCGCAGCGCTTCGCCAGCGGATTCTGCTGAACGGTACTTTTCAAACGCAGGATTTGAGAGTTGCCGATCAATCTGCGCAATTTCTTCCCTCAGAGCGCTTGCCTTCCGTTTCTGAGACTCGTTCTCAAAGTGTGCTCGTAACGCCTCTGCGACGCGCTTGTCAACGAGCCTCAAGTCCGCCAGGGTGCGATCGATTCGATGCTGGAAGTTGTGGAAATCGAAGAACCGGTCGATAAACCGTCGCAGGCCAGCCCCTGAGCGGTCCTCCACGATCTTGACGATTTCGTTCTGGCTCAAGAAAAGAACCGGAAAGACTTCTGCTGGCGACACTTCCTTCCGGCTTCCGTCGCCAAGATCTGTCACAATCGTCGGACTTCCACTGCTCGGCTGGTAGGTTCTAGCAACACGGTACTGGTGGCCCGAGTCGTCGCTCAGCTCGACAGTGACGACAGTGTGCACCTGGACGCACTTTTCGAGCTTGTCGTTGTGATCTTCAAGGATGGTCTCCGATATCGGAGGCTGATGCAGCGCAAAACGCAACGCCTCGATGGCAAGGGATTTGCCGGAGCCTTTTCCACCCAAGATACTGTGGAGTCCTTCGTGGAACTCGAATCTCTGACCTTTCAGGTAGCCACTCGATATCTCCAGCGAGCGGATGTGAGGATATTGCCCGCGCTCGAACTCATGGGGCTGGCGGATGCGCGTGTCTCGATCAACTAAACACTGGCGGAGATCTTCGATCGTTAATGGATGATCGACCTTGAAATACGAAACGCCTGTGCCAATTTGCTCGAGGGAGTGCGCGTCCGACGCCTGGAAGACGCCAAGCCGACGATTATTGTAGTCCCTGTTTGTGCCATTGAAGAGGTCAATGACGCGGGTGCCGTTCGCCGTCTTCGTTGGATCGAGGAAATCTGACTCGTTGGCTTCGGCTCCGAGGATACTCCTCCTTGGTTGCAGAAATATCTGACGACGTGCTTCACCCTTGATATCGCCTGACACACCCTTGGAGGAGTGGCAATGCGCCAGAACCATGATCGCAGTGGGATCATAGGCTTCGAGCTCGTCGGCGACCTGGCCGACGGTAAGCTCTGACAGTGGTGTTGGTTTGCCATCCTTCTGAAACACCTTCACACGGTTCAAAAACTGATCCACATGTTGCGCATTCTTATCGACATCAAATATCAAGTTGATATGAATGCCACGTTCGCCATTGGCGACCATAAGCTCGACGCCTGGGAACACTACCAGTCCTTTGGCCCGCCCCGCAGTCATCACACTATCGACCATCGCCGCAGTTTGATGGTCAGTGATCGCAATACCCGTGAGCCCTTTCGCAAGGGCAGCGGCAACGATGTCGTCCGCAGAGACCGAACCACCCCTGTAATCGGTGGAGGCAGGGGTGTGAACGTGCAGGTCGAGTTGTTCGAATCGCAGTCCTCGAGATGTGCTCATATGGCTAAGTGTTCGTGGCTATTCTACGCCTCACCGTGGGTGTTATGAGTGGCCGTAGCGGTTAGAACACCCTGTCGGTTACGCCTTCCAGGCAGTTCATATTTTGGCGAATCGACCAAGATGCGAGGCGAGCCTCGTTAATGGGGTTATTGGGATCGAGGAAGCTGAGGCAGTCGACACCCTGCCAGTGCGCTTCATCCTTGTAGTAAACCAGGCAGGCGTCCTCCTGCTCGTCGTATTCATATCGCTCCGTGTTCGACCACTTCTGCTGCTCGACCTGATAGACGGCCAGGCAATCTCGTCTCCGCTCGGCAACGTAGTCCTTCTGGCGGAGGTAAACGCTGATCGTCGCAAACACGGCAACAACCAGAAGGATTGCGAATCCGATGCGGATAACAGGCTTGTTGTCAGGCTTCCATTGTGTTGGGTCCATTTCCAGCTCGCATGGGCATCCCTGCCTCGTGTCGCTGGTGCGCCACTGGGCGATCGGGCCGACCATGCCTTACGGGCATTCGTTTGTCTATTGCTGAAGGCGTTGGATCTTGGCCTTCTCCTCAAGAACCTTCCTACGCATGATGAGACCAAGCCAAGACTCGTCCGAGGCTGTGCTCTGTATTAGCAAGAGGTTGTTGAGCCCCAATGTCCCGAATATGGCCACGAACACAGCGACATCAGCAAACCCAAAGACTCCTGCATCAAGAGCGAATACGACGAAGACCGTCATCCACACCGTATTCGCGACCAGCGCCAGGCACCTCCAATACTTCATGTTGATTGCACAACCCCGTCCACCGCGCGTGGCTCCGCCCCGCGCAACTCGATTCAGGATTGTGTGATTTCTCCCATTGTAGCGAACAGATACATTTCATCAAGAGGGTGGGAAGCGCACCGGACATCCTTTCCTCTCCATGTGGATTCCGACCAGCTATCGGATGATCGAAACCCACACGTCCAGATCCCTAATCCCGCACCAAGACCCCATCCTCCAACGTCATCGCACCATACAACTCCATCCCCGGCTCGTCATAGGTGAGGCGGAACCGAAGTTCTGGATACATCTTCGCCACGGTCCGCAACCACGGCACCGGCGGACTCCAGGCCGTCTCGAATTCATACTCAACAACTTCGCCACCATCGACCACAACGACCTGCTGGGCGTCCCACTTCGTCCCCCAATTCGACACAACCCACTCCCACCACACTTCCGTCTCCGCCACCTCCGCCGGCATCGGAACGAGCTTCTCAAAGGACAGGGCACTCTTCCCTTTCCTGACCTTCCGAGCAAACCGCCGAACCGCTTCCTCCCTCCCCGACACCGTCAACTTGTTCTGACACCAATTTGGCATTTCATCAGGGCACCGATAGCTGTGCCATTTACCCGGAATCCACAATCCCGAGGCAGTGGTCCTTCACTGCACTTCCGCCACTTCAGGCGAAGTCAAGGTTGAACGAGCCCCGTGGAACGACTGCGACGGTAGCTGGACCGACCTTGACCGCCTGGTACGATGAAAAGAAGTGAAGGGCTGAGGATGTCTCGCGCTGGGTGGGATGCGTTCACGCGTGAACGCAAAAGCCCCGCACGGAAACGGGGCGCAATTGATGTGCGACGGCTGCGCGTTGCCCGCCGTCACTCCGCCAGCTAGAACTCCTTCTCGATGCGCCCACCTACACAGTTAGCCCATTGCCTTGCGAGATAGCGGCGGCCATCAAAGCTGAGAGAGGAGTCGTCAGACGATATTCGCAACTGCTCACAGTCTGCCTGATCTGGCGCGCTGTCGGCCGCGTAGAAGAACCGACACACGTCATCGTAGGCATCGTAATAGAAGCTGTCGGCTGGCACCGGCTTGGTGGCTTCGATCGCATAGATCCTGACGCAGTCCTGCTTTCGTCGATCAATTCGCTCTTGTCGTTCTCGGGACGACTCGTCGGCCCACCGAAGGGGCTCGTCGAAGTCTGTTGTGCCTCGGTCATGAAAGGCGAGGGCGGTTATTGCGAACGAAGCCAGGAACAAAAGTGCTCGCCTATGGCGGACCAGGGTGGCCGAAACGATATTCATCATGTGTACTGCGCACGCCGTCTTCCCGCTCCTGCGGCGGTGCCCCAGAAGCGCTCAGAGGTCCAGCGGCGCGATTAAACCCAAACCACATTTGATCAGAACGACTGATCGGTCATGCCCTCTTGGCAGTTCTGCCACTGGCGAAAGGTCCAACGCTGCAATCGTGGAGACATATCTTCCTTCCCAATCGCATCCGCATACCGAGAACAATCGTCACCTCGCCATGCCTGTGGGTTGCGATAGACGACCCTGCACACGTCCTCATCTTCGTCGTATTCGTAGCGGTCGGTGTTTGAGTACTTGGCCTGTTCAGCCTTGTAGATCTCAAGGCAGTCGCGCTTTCGAGCATCGACCCTGTCATTCCGCACCCGCAACGTCTCGACGGTGTCTCTGATGACGTCAGCGTCACGTTGGCGCGCGATTAGGTGTTGAGCTGTGGCGACGACGACAACGACGACCATGATATGGAACCAGTGTGATCGCAGCCATCCTGCCCAGACGGATTTGTCCATGTTTCGTAGCACACATGAATCTTGGCGACGTGGCTACGCCCCGACGCGATCAGGATTCCAGATTGTGTGGAGGAGTGTAATTGTAGTGGATTGGCCGAATCCTTCAAGAGTGACTATCCACCAGTGACCAACCCGACCGCCTTGGAAAGCCCCTTTGACTCAGGCAGGTTGGATACATGACACACGAACACGACGCCGCCCTCGAAATTGGCCGAATCAACTACCGCAACCGCGGTCAGCCTTTCGGCATCAAGCTCGCCGACCGGCGCCTCCACACGTACATAATCGGCAAGACTGGCACAGGCAAGTCGACGCTCCTGGAAAGGATGGTCCTACAGGACATCGACCTCGGACACGGGCTGATCCTCATCGACCCTCACGGCGACCTCGTCGAGCGAGTCCTCCAACGCGTTTCAGGTCAACATGCCCATCGGGTCGTGTACTTCGATGTTCCCAACAAGCATCGCTCTTTCGGTTTTAACCCGCTCCTGAGAGTCCCTGAAGACATCCGGCCTGTCGCCGCATCAGGACTGCTCAACACGTTCAAGATGCTCTGGGATGAATCCTGGGGCCCTCGACTTGAACACATCCTGCGCAATTCGATTCTGGCCCTCATCGATCAGCCCGAGCCGAACCTCGCGGACATTCTTCGCCTTCTGAACGAGCGAACGTTCCGACTCGATGCTGCTCGCCATCTGACCAACGAGGCCGTCAGAGAGTTCTGGCTGAAGGAGTATGAGAAATACCCGAGCACCTTTCGAGCCCAGGCAATCGCCCCGCTCCAGAACAAGGTCGGAGCATTCCTTGCCCACGACCGAATCCGCTCGATTCTCACGGCAACGGAAAACACCATCGACCTTCATCGATCGATGGCAGCCGGCGACGTGATCTTGATGAACCTGGCCAAGGGCCGGATCGGAGAGGATGCGGCCTCACTCCTGGGTGCGCTTCTCGTGTCGACGGTTGGATGGACAGCCTTGACGAGGACGACGATCCCGGAGCCAATGCGACGGGACTTCTTCGTCTATCTCGATGAGTGCCATTCGTTCGCGACACCGAGCCTGATCAACATGATGGCCGAACTCCGCAAGTACCGAGTGAACCTCGTGCTGGCGCACCAGCACTTGGCGCAGTTATCGCCGGAGTTGCGGGACGCGATCCTCGGCAACGTCGGAAGTATGATCACGTTCAGAATCGGGCCACCGGACGCCGAAAAGCTGGCTCTTCAATTTGGCCCGGAGTTCGATGAATATGACCTGACGCGTCTGCCGAATCACACAATGTACGTTCGGATGATGGTCGACGGGATGCCGACGCCACCGTTCAGCGGCCAGGGGTTGGCTCCGTAGGTGCCGCAGGGGCCTACTCGGCCTGTCCCAAGAAGCTCAGGCAATCGCTGCAGATCCGGTCGCCGTTGTGGACCGCAACATGAGGCCGTCCGAGTCGATCTCGGTTGTTCGTGCAATAGGAGCACCTTGGTAAATCATCAGCCCCATAAACCCCAGTCTTGGAGGCCAACGACACCCAGGATAGACGCGACGCCAGCCCGTGCATGACCAAGGGGCCGCTCAAGAATGAAGCACAGTATCGAACGAACGAACGACGGTCGGTGCGCATGGCTCTCCTCCAAAGGTCCATCGCCGCCGCTCGCCGTTCTGGCGCGAGCGGCTATCGTAAGCGCTTGCCTGCCGTCGCCATCGGCACCGTCATCACTGGTGGCTTCCTTTCGGTTGGAGTGAGCGAATCATGACGTCTACCGGAAGTTTCATATCAAGTAAGTCCCGATGACTCATTAAATCAATTGCACGTTTGAGGCTGCCACGAAGTGCGGCCAACTCATCGGGCGCCTCCGCAGACGCAGGCGACGATATGGGGGCCGGTAAGCCATCGTCAGTGGGCGACGCCCTTCGTGGACGGGCAGAGCCCCAAGTCGGCGACTGTGGGGCTGCAGGGGACTCAGCTGGTTGGAGAGCAACGCCCGTCGTCGTTTCCACATGTTCTGAGACCGCTTGAACTCGGAGGCGATTCCATTCTTGGGCTAGCGTAAAGAGTGAACCAACGACTCGACTGAACTCCCAGATCGGATTCTCGGCGGAGCGTGAGGTGTCGACACATTCCAGAATTGCGGCTTTGACTTGTTCTGAACTAACGACTCGTTTCAGCGATTCGCGAATGCCGTCAAGCACTTCGACCTGCCTAGCTTGCGGCATCTGCTCGATTTTGGTCCAGGTTCCTGTTGAAGGCGCGTCGCCAATTTTGATGGATCCGCTTGGGTTGATGTACGTATCGCGAGGCTGGTTCGACAGCACGGCACTCCAGATCTTCGGGTCGATCCGAAACGCGCGTGGTGCGGGACTCCTCCCTGTATGTCCAACTCGGCTGATCAAGTAGTCAGCGTTGTTCGGAGCCATTCGGACGTTCAGGATGTCGGAGCATTGCTGTTTGATGAACTCGGCCAGAGTCCTTGCTCCGAATTGGAGGTGAAAGCCCTTTTGTCCGAGCTTCGCAACCTCACCACCAAGAACTGCCGTGTACACGCCAAACCGGTAGCGAGGTTCGGAATCGAAAATACTGAGGAGAAAGGCCCTTGCAGCTTCAACCGTTTCGAGCGCCATCATTCACCGCCTAGTCAAAGTAATAGAATGCCCCCGCTCTCAATTGAGATACGGGGGCCTGCTTTACTTTGGGGTGATGACGACCCTCAGAAGCCGAGCTGTCCTGAATTCCTTCAGGCAACTGGATCACGTTTCCGCCCCTCCTACCCCAGTGTTGAGGAGTCGGGCGTAACGATGTGCGTCTTGAGGACCGCGGCATTCTCTGGACACTCCAGAGAAACTGCCTCTCTGGGTGCACCACAGAACGACCGAAGAAATCTAACATCTGGATGGTACCATGGGGAGCGCGCGCCGTCAATAGATGGTCTATATATATCTGAAAAATAAGGACTTATCTGCTTCAATGGCGTTCCATGGCGATCTGAAATCTAGCGTTTCCACGGTTCGCACCTGCGTCTAATCTCGCCAGTACTGGCCCACTCAACCGGCACAGCTCGTTCGTATGCCCAGCCCCTGATGCGGTCCGAGCGCTTGTGAGAGATGAACCGAGTCAGGATCACAAAGCGCACGGAGTCCGGCGGGTCGGGCGTGGCACCTTGGCCCTCAGTGGATGGCCAGACGATAACTTCCGACCTGTCCCATAACCACGCTGGGAGATTTGTGGTCCTGGGCCCGACGATGAGAAGTTTTTCGCCTTCTCCAAGGAGGGACGGGATTGGCACTTCTTCTGGCTCGCGGCTCTTGTTGATTCCTTCAAGCGGCTTTCGACTCCAGACGATCTTGCTAGTGGTGTACTTGGTCAACCACTCTTCAAGACGGCCGTCTCCGACGTCCTGCGCACGAACAATCTCCGTCTTGAACGGCCGAACGATGGGGTGGTCGGCGTCGTCACTGGTGACGTAGCATCTGACGGCGAAGACACACCGACCGTCATCAGAACTGTAGGGAGCTACGAAGATCTCGACTGGCCTAGGCTGAACCTGTTGCCGCGCAATCATTTCCGGATTAATCAGTGCGTCTTCGATCCACGAGAAGTATTTGCACAGTTTTGGACTGGAGAACAACGGATTGAAGATCCAGACTTTCTCCGCCTCGAACGAGACTGAACGCCCATGGGAGCCATGGAGTTCCAAGGCAACGCCCTCAGGTCGAAAATAGTCATCGAACAGATCAACTGTTCGGCGACCTTTCTCGACCTCCAGGAGGTCAGGTGCCGGGCGATAAGCCAAGGCCTTCATCGTTGTGTCACCCGCTGGGAATTCTAGGACGCCTCAGAGCGATTGGCGAATCTGCCGGCTTACCCGGTTAGGCCGACGCTGGTGGGGGTAATATGGGGGCCGACCCTGAATTTTCGTGAAACCTAGGAACTCTGGGACATCAAGAACGGGCAGTTTTCATGAAAATCGGCCTGTTCTGAAAACCCTGTCAAGCTCGACTCCCGCCGCCTCCACCATTCGACTCTCCTGACGGTCCGCCATTCGACTCTCCTGACGGTCCGCCTTCGGCGAACCGTCAGGTTCGCTCATGGCGGAGCCCAGTCAGGGAGAATGCCCTGAGCGAGGCCGCAGGCCGAGCCGAAGGGCTCCCTTCAGTCAGCGATTCTTGTACCAACACCCACCGATCCGGCTCCAGACGATGCCATCGTCGTCGGATGCCATGTGTCTACATCCTGCGCTGTGCGACGGGCGATCTCTATGTTGGAATGACCGGCGACCTTGAACAGCGGCTGAGACGCCACAACGAAGGCACGGCCTGCGGCTACACGCGACATCGCCGCCCGGTAACGCTCGCCTACTCTGAAGAGACTTCGACGTGGCTCGATGCGACGGCTCGCGAGCGCCAGATCAAACGCTGGACCAGGGCGAAGAAGGAAGCGCTGATCGCCCGGGACCGGCAGACTCTGCACACCCTGAGCCGGTGTCGTCGCCCATAGCGTGTGGGAGTGCGCGACGCCCTGCCCGTCCTGCCTTCGCTGCGCTTCGTCGCGGTGTCGGCGACGCGGTCAGGCACGCCAGGCGAACCTTGCGGTTCGCCTGGGCGGGCTCGACTCCCGCCACCTCGCCAAGCGGCCGCGGCCGCCAGAGCCGGCCGCGCTACGTGCACCTCGCCACCACCTCGCCACCTCGCCACCTCGCCACCCAGGGGCCTGGGCGCGTGCCGCGTGTCTTGAGGCAGAATGAGCGGGGAACTTCCATGAACCGCTGGCTCTGTCCTGGCGCGTCGGTGGCGTGCGTGATGATGCTTGCCGTGCCTCCCGTCGGCGCGCAGCGCGCGCCGGCCCGCGCGCTCGACGAAGTTCTGACCGCGGCGCGGGCCTACCTGACCGACTACCGCGAGAAGCTCGCGTTTGTCATCGCCGACGAAGCCGGCACGCAGCGCATCATCCGGCAGGTGCCGGGTGTGCCGGGCATGCCGAGCACCCGCGGCACCCGCGCCGAGATTCACTTCCGGTTCGTGGCCGAGGCCGGCGCCTGGATGGCGATTCGCAACGTCACCGCCGTCGATGGCGTGGCCGTCGAACGCCGCGCCGACCTGCGCGCCGAACTGGAGAAGCGCGGCGTGGCCGAGGTCATCCGCGACTATAAGGCCTACAACTCACGCTTCAACATCGGCCGCATCGAACGCAACTTCAACGAGCCCACGCTCGCCCTGGGCCTGCTCGAAGCCGATCGCGCGCCCAGCCTCACCTTCACGTTGCGGGGACGACGGCTGGAGCGGGGCGTCGCGCTGGTCACCGTCGCCTTCAAGGAAGCGCCCAATGCCACCCCGTTTGTCGTCGACCTCAACCGCGGCCAGGCGCCGGTCGACGGCGAGTTCGTGATCGAGGAAGCCACCGGCCGCATCCGCCGCACCCGCCTGCGCGTGAGCTTCGACTCGGGTCCGGCCGAAGCCGTTCTGACCACCATCTACGCGCACGATCCAAAGGTCGACCTCTGGGTACCCGAGACCTTTCGCGAGACGTATGAAGACGGGGTCGAGCAGCGCGCGGGCAGTGGGGTAGCCGCAGCCACGGCGGTGA
This sequence comes from uncultured Solibacteraceae bacterium, assembly GCA_964471115.1. Classification (GTDB taxonomy): domain Bacteria; phylum Acidobacteriota; class Vicinamibacteria; order Vicinamibacterales; family SCN-69-37; genus SYFT01. Next base: position 18,060 of record CAYYFE010000042.1, on the reverse strand, counting down.
CCGGCCACCAGTTCGAGTCCATCTACTGCGAGTCCCGCTACTCGGACTACCGGCGCTTCCAGGCCACCGCCCGTATCAAATAGGCCCCGGGGTACAGATTTCCCGCGACCGGCCGATAAGGCCTAAAGGTCGGTGGTACTTGTACTTGCCGCCTTGTTTGGGGATAATGCCTCCGCTCGCACCTTATGCCGATTGAGCATCGCGTCCGCGAAGCGCTAGACGCCTACATGGCCCGGGTCCGCCACGACATGGACGCCCATCTTCGTGGCCTGACGTCCGACCTGATGCGGCTGGTCTCCGACCAGCAGGAGCAGTGGCGCCTCGAGTTGGAACGCAGCACCGCCGACGCGCGCGCCGAGGCTGAGCGCTCGTTCCGCAGCCGGTTGGAAACCGTCCGCGACGAACTGGCCCGCGAAATGGAAACGCGCCTGGCCCGCGAGCGCGCCGACCTGCAGGAAGCCCTGCGCCGCAACGACGCCCGCGAGTCGCGCGTCGATACCGTGGAACGCCTTTTGACCTCCGTGCGCCGCATCGACGAGGGCAACAGCCTCAGCGCCATCCTCGAATCCTTGGTCCAGGGCGCGGCGGCCGAGACGTCGCGTGTCGCCCTGCTGCTGGTCGAGGGCGACGACCTCCGTGTGTGGGGCCATCGCGGCTTCGGACACGGCACCGCCCCCACCGACATGCCGATCTCGACGTCGGGCACGCTGGCCGCCGCCGTCGCCACCCGCCAGTCCACCTTCGTGCCGCCGCTCATCGAAGGCCGCGCCGCCTCGGCACCCGGCTTCATGCGGGTGCCGGTGGGCCACACGGGATTTGTCGTCCCCCTGGTCGTGGGCGGCGAAGCCGTCGCGCTGCTGTATGCCGACGATGTGAACCGGACGCCGACGCAGGAAGACGCGCCGGTGTGGACCGAAGAAGTCGAACTGCTGACCCGGCACGCCTCCGTGCGGCTGGAAAACGTGACGTCGGTCCGGACGGTTGAAGTCATGGCCCGTCCCAACTGACAATCAGACATGTCCCAGACCGGCCGTCGCGTTTCCTCCGTGGCCGGAGGCCTCATTCTCATCACGCTCCTGGCGGTGGCCTGGTCAAGCCGCTCCACGGTTGCGTCTGAACCGCTCTGGCTGGCACCCGCCCAGCCGCCCGGCGCCGCGTCACCAGTAGCGGTGGCCCTGAGCCAGCTGGCTGACGGCAAGGCGGCCGACGCGCTGCCGGCGTTGACCGCGGGGGCCGCCGCGCCGGTCACGGGCGCTTACGTGCGTGTGCACCAGGGCCGCGCCGAACTGGCCCTGGGCCAGGTCGAGGCCGCATCGCGGTCGGCTCAGGCCGTGCTCGACGCGGCCACCACGACCTATCTGAAGGAACAGGGCCTGTGGCTGGCGGCCGACGCGGCCGAAGCCGCCGAAGACTGGCCCACGGCCTTTGCGGTGCTGACTGCGCTTGGAGAGTTGCCGTCCACGCGTCCGGCGCAGACGTGGTATCGCCTCGGCGTCGTGTCTCGCGCGCTGGGCCGGGTCGAGCGCGCGCGTGATGCGTTTGGCAAGGTCTACGACGAGTATCCGCTGTCGAACGAGGCCGCCGACGCCGCGGGCGAGCTGGCGGCGCTCAGTCCCGCGTTTCGTGCGGTGACGACGGCGCGGGTGCCGGCGGAACTGCGGCGCGCCGAGGCGCTCTATGCGGCGCGACGGCTGACCGACGCGCGCAAGGCCTTTGAGGCGCTGCGCCCGGTGGCCGGCGGTGCGACCGCGACGCTGGTCGCGCTTCGTCTGGCGCAAATCGACGCCGCGCAGAACCGCCTGCCGGCGGCCGCGCGCGCGTTGGCCGCCTTGCAGGCGCGAGGCGATCTTCCGGAGGCCCGCCGCGACGAAGTCGCCTACACGCTGCTGGGCGTCACGCGCGATCAGGGGCGGCACGCCGCCTACGTCGACGCCGTGCGCGCGTTCGTGGCGCGGCCGTCGGTCACGCCGGCCTGGGCCGAGGCCGCGCTCAACGATCTGGGCACCCACTTCATCCTGACGGATGCCGATGGCGAGGCCGCGCGGGTCTTCACGGAACTCTACGACCGCAATCCCGCCGGCCCGCACGCGGCGCGCGCGGCGTGGAAGGCCGGGTGGTGGGCGTTTTCGACGGGCCACTACGACGAGGCGGCGCGGCTCTTCGATCATGCGGCCGAGGCGCACCGCCGGTCCGATTACCGCTCGGGCTGGGTCTACTGGGCCGCGCGCGCGCACGAACGCGCCGGCCGTCTCGAACAGGCGCTGGCCGGCTACGACCGGACGATTGCCGACTACGGCAATTCGTACTACGGCCGCGAAGCCGAACGCGCGCAGGCCGCGCTGCTGGCGGCGCAGCGGCCCGCCGGCGCCGGCCCGGTGGAACGCGTGCGCCGCGAATCCACGCTGACCTTCACGCCCGGTGAACCGCCCGCCACCGCCCGCCTCATCCAGGACCTGCTGGGCGCGCAGCTCTGGGACGATGCGATTGGCGAGATTCGACGGGCGCAGCGCGACGAGGCGAACACCCCACTGCTGGAAGCCACCTTGGCGTACGCGTATCACCAGAAGGGCGACCTGCGTCTGGCGATCTCGGCAATGAAGCGCGCGTATCCGCGATACCTGGCGGCGGGCTCCGAATCGCTGCCCCGGGAGATTCGCACGGTCATCTTCCCGCTGGCCTACTGGGATCTGATCCAGACACACGCGCGCCAGCACGATCTGGATCCGTTCCTGGTCGCGGCGCTGATGGCGCAGGAATCGACCTTCGACCCGAAGATCCGGTCGGCGGCCAACGCGTGGGGGCTGATGCAGATTCTGCCCGCCACCGGCGCGCGCGTGGCCCGCCAGATCGGCCTCCGGCCGTTCAGCACGGCGAGCCTCACGCAGCCCGAGATCAACGTGCGCCTCGGCACGCAGTACTTCGCCGATCTCGTCCGCCGCTACAACGGCGATGTGGCGCCGGCGCTGGCCGCCTACAACGCGGGCGAACACCGCGTCGATCGCTGGCTGACGGAACGGCCGGGCCTGGACCGCGACGAGTTCGTCGACGGCATCCCGTTTCCGGAAACGCAGGGTTACGTGAAGAAGATCCTCGGAACGGCGGAGGACTATCGTGAGCTGTACCGCCTGACCGGGGGCCGGCAGTGACGGCCGGGCGGCCCCGCACCTCGCAGAAGGCGTCGCGGTTCACCGAGTCGGTGATTCGCGAAATGACGCGCCTGGCCAACGCCCACGGCGCCGTCAACCTGTCCCAGGGGTTTCCCGACTTTCCCGCGCCCGAGGCCGTCAAGCAGGCGGCGTGTGACGCCATCACGCGCGACATCAATCAGTACGCCGTCACCTGGGGCGCCAAGCCGCTGCGCGACGCGATTGCCGCCGACGTCAACGCCCGCTACGGCCTGCGCGTGGATCCCGACGCCCACCTGACCGTCTGTTGCGGTTCCACCGAGGCGATGATGGCCACGATGATGGCGATCGTCGACCCCGGCGACGAGGTCATCGTCTTTGAGCCGTTCTACGAAAACTACGGGCCCGACGCGATTCTGTCGGGCGCCACGCCCCGGTTCGTGGCGCTGCGGCCGCCGGCGGCGCCCGGCGAGGACTGGACGTTTGATCCGGATGAGCTGGCCGCGGCATTCTCCAATCGCACACGCGCCATCATCATCAACACGCCGAACAACCCCACCGGCAAGGTGTTCACGCGCGAGGAACTGACGCGCATCGCGCGTCTGTGTCAGCAGTGGGACGTGCTGGCGGTGACCGACGAGATCTACGAACACATCCTGTATGACGGAGCGGTGCACATCCCGATGGCGTCGATCGATGGGATGGCCGATCGCACGATCACGATCAATTCCATCTCCAAGACGTTTTCGGTGACGGGCTGGCGCGTGGGCTGGACGATTGCGCCGGCCGACGTCTCGGGCGCGATCCGCAAGGTGCACGATTTCCTCACGGTCGGCGCGGCCGCGCCATTGCAGGCCGCTGCGGCGGCGGCGCTGGCCAGCCCCGCGTCGTACTACACGCAGCTGGCGGCCACGTATCGGGCCAAACGCGATCGCCTGATGGACATCCTGACGCACGCGGGGTTCCGGTGTCTGCAGCCGCGCGGCGCGTACTACATCATCACGGACATCTCGGCGTTCGGTTTTCCCGATGACGTCGCGTGTGCGCGCCATCTGGTCACCGAGGTCGGTGTCGCGTCCGTGCCCGGCAGCAGCTTCTACCGGCCGGGCGGCGGCGGACGCCAGCAGGTGCGGTTCTGTTTCTGCAAGAAAGACGACACGCTGACGGCCGCGGCTGAGCGGCTGGCCGCATGGGTCAGGTGAGGGCCGCCCTCGCCGTCGGGACCGTCGCCGCGGCGATCTGGGCGGCAGCCGGGACCGTCAGTGTCGCGTCCGCGTCCGACGCCACGGCGCGGATCGTGGCGCCCGCGCCGTGGTGGGTGGCACTGGTGGGGCTCCTCGTGGGCCTGCTGGTGCCGGGCTGGCGGCGCGCGCCGATCACCGCGCTGCCCGCGCTCCTGTCGATCATCCCGTGGCTGCCAATCCCGCTGCCTGCCGTGGCGCTGCTGTGGACCGGGCCGCTCGCGTGGGCGCCAATCATGGCCGCGCTGGCGGCGGCGCAGGGCAGCGGCCTGCTGGGATGGTTCGGGCGCGTCACCGGCGCGCATCACCCGGTCCGCGCCGCCTGGCTGGCCGCGGTGCTGACGATGGTGATGGGCGGCGTGACGTTGTGGTCACTGGGTCCGCGACTGCCCGGCGGTGATGAGCCGCATTACCTGATCATCACGCAAAGCCTGTTGCACGACGGCGATCTGCGGATCGAGAACAACCACACGCAGCGCGACTACGCGTCGTACTTCAGCGGCACGTTGCGTCCCGACTACATCAACCGCGGCGCCGACGGCCAGATCTACTCCATCCACGCGCCCGGCGTGTCGGCGCTGGTGCTGCCGGCGTTTGCCGCGTTCGGGCTGCTCGGCGCGCAACTGACCATCCTGTTGTGTTTCGCGGTCACGGCCGCCGTGATCTGGCGCACCACGTGGCGGGTGACCGGTGATGCCGCATCGGCGTGGTTCGCGTGGGCGGCCATCTGCGGTTCGGCCACCGCGTTGCTGCTGGGCGTGATGATCTTTCCCGATGGGCCGGCCGCGCTGGGCACCGCCGCGGCGGTGTGGCTGCTGGCCGCCCTGGCCCTGGATGCGACGCGTGTGCGCGCGCGCGACATCGCGCTGGTCTCCGTGGCGCTGGCGGCCCTGCCGTGGCTGCACACGCGGTTTGCCGTCATCGCCGGCGTGGCCGGCCTCGCAATCGTCATCGGGCTGGCGGCGTCTCGCGGCGTGTCGCGGGGCGATCGCGCGCGGCGCCTGGCGTGGTTCCTCACGGTGCCCGCGCTGAGCGCGGCCGCGTGGTTTGCGTCGTTTGCCGCGATCTACGGCACCTGGGATCCCCGCGCGCCGTACCGCGGCGCCGAGTCGATTCGCGACTGGATCTGGGGCGCGGTGGCCGGGTTGTTCGCCGATCAGCAGTTCGGCCTGCTGGCGTTTGCGCCCGTGCTGCTGGCGGCGTGTGCGGGCGTGGGCCGCGCGCGCGGGCGCGCGGTCCGCCTCGTGTGTGCCGCGCTGGTGGTGATGCTGGTCGTGTATCTGGTCGCCGTCGCCAGTTATCACATGTGGTGGGCGGGGCTGCCCGGACTGCCCGCGCGCTTCCTCACGGCCGTGTTGCCGCTGCTGGCCGTGCCGCTGGCGATCGGGTGGCAGCGGGCGACGGCGGCGGGGCGGTCGATGTTGCTGGCGGTCCTCGCCGTGACCTGGCTGCTGTCGGCGCTGGTGGTGGGCTGGGATCACGGGACGCTCGGCTTCAACTTCCGCGACGGGCAGGCGGCGTGGCTCGAGTGGCTCGCCCCGGTGGTCAACCTGCCGCGCGCGTGGCCCAGCTTCTTCTGGACGACCCAGGCGGCGTTCCTCGCGCACGCGGGTGTGTGGGTCGCCATCTGGACGCTGTCGGCCGTCGTGTGCGGCTGGGCGGCGAGACGCGTGGCCGGGCGCGCGCACGTCGTGCGTGTCTGGTCGGCCGTCTGGCTGCTGCTGGGGCTCATGGTGAGCGCGCAGGCCGGCTGGCGGCTGACGGGCGTCAACGGTCTGGACCCCGCGCGATCGCAGCTGGCGGTGCATGCGTCGACGTCGCCGTGGCAGCTGGGCGCGTTTTCGATTCAGCGGGCGAGGTTCGATGCGGTGATGGTGGCCGCCGATCAGCCGCCGCTGTCGGATCGGCCCTCGCCGGTCGTGCTGGCGTTGGGGCCCGTACCGGCCGGCCGGTATGCCGTGCGCGTCCAGGGCGACCTCGACCGTCCGCTCGGCCTGACGCTGCGGCTGGGCCGGTCTCGCGATCCCCTGGCGACGGGCGTGCTGCAACCCGGCGCGGACTGGACCGCCGACATCGACCTGCCGGCCGGCGCGGCGTCGTTCCTCGTGGACGTCGATCGACCCGAGGATGCCCGGCGGGCGCGGGCCGTGCTGCAGCCGCGGTCACCCGCGCTGACGACGCCCGCGGGGCCGGCCCGGGTGTTCGCCCAGCGGGGTGACGATCGCGTGTATTTCACCGACGATCGCACGTTTGTGGAAGCCGACGGCTTCTGGGTCCGCGGCGGCGCCTCGACGCATGTCGTCTGGGCGTCCGGGACCGCCGCGGCAGGCCGTCAGCGCTCGATCACCCTGCGCAATGGCGGCGCGGCCAACGAGGTGGTGGTGTCGGTGGCGGGCTGGTCCGAGACGGTATCGCTGGCGCCGTGGGAGGAACGGGCCGTCACCCTGCCCGCCGCCGACGCGCTGGGGGCCTGGCGCGTCACGATTCAGTCGGCCGCGGGGTTCGTCCCGGCCGACACCTCCGGCGGCGGCGACCGGCGGTACCTGGGCGTCTGGGTGCCGTACTGATCGGCTGGCTCAGAACCGGATGACGCCGCCGAACCAGAAGCCCTGGAAGCGGATGTCACCGATGTCGTCTTCCACCTTGAGGTAGGTCGTCATCCGGCGCCATCCCCCTTGGGCGCCGATGTTCTTGGTCAGGCTCAGCGTCGCGTACACATCGATGTCGACGTAGTTGGCCTCGTACTTCTCGTCAATCTCCGGAATCTTCAGGCCGCTGACTTCTCCGGTGACCGACAGAATCGGAATGGGGTAGAGCCGGAGGACCGCCCCGACGGCCGGCAGCGGCGCGCGCGCTTCGGTCGCTTCGGCCGCCAGCGGCGAAGTGAGGCTGGCGCCCATCTCGGTGTACCGCGCCTCGAGCAGCAGGCCGAAGTATCCGCGGTCCGTGTAGATGAAGTCGAACTCGTACCCGAACCGCCACACCTTCCAGTCGAACGTCGAGTTGACCGGCACGTTCACCGGATACTTGATGCCGTTGAAGATGATCTCGCGGTCCAGCGTGGACTCGGCCGTGTACTGCACCGGCGTGTACTGCACACGCAACTTGTGTTTGCGGCCTGCCCGCAGGACCAGGCGGCCGTCAGTGAAACGCTTGGTTGTGAAGTCGAGGTCCGACACGAAATCAATTTCGCTGCCGGCGATGCCGAACTGCTCGCTCGACACGATGCCGTGGGGCGACGGCCGCCACAGGCTGCCCGACAGTTCCACCCGGTAGTCTTCACCGGGCGGCCGGGTGGACCTGGAGTCCTGAGCGAAGGTAGTGGACGGCGCCAGGAGGGCGCCGGTGATGAAGGAACAGATCAGAACTCGTCGCACGCGCATGAAGGCCCCCGTGAAGTATCGGCGCCTGGGGCGCAGGGCAACAGGGCCGGGCGTCAGCGCACCGACGTCTGGGGATCCCAGCCCAGCCGGAGCGTGGTGACCGCCGCGGGGCGTCGTCCGAAGTCGAGCGCGTCGTAGCAGCTCCACATGTAGATATCGATGACACGGCCCTGCACGGCCGGACCCGTGTCCAGCACCGTGTAGATGCCTTCGTATTCGGGGGGCACGCCTTCAATCTGGATGACGGAGCCGGGCGGTAACAATTTTGGGTCGGCGGCGGCGATGCCCGACCGCACCCGCACTCCCGAGGCCGTCGTCTGGCCTTTGCAATAGGCCGTGACGTAAAAGCGCACGGCCCGCCCCGGCGTCGGCGGGTCCGTCTCACTGGCCGATTCAATACGGGTCTCGCGCGAGTCGCGCACGACCCCTTCGTAGACGAACATGAATGCCCCGGCGGCCAGCGCCGTGACCAGCAGCTTCATCCGCAGCGAGCGGGAAACGGTCCAGGGCATTGGGGTAGGAGGACTATATCAATGGCGAGGTGGCGAGGTGGCGAGGTGGCGAGGTGGCGAGGTGGCGAGGTGGCGAGGTGGCCACGTAGCGCGGCCGGTTCTGTCGGCCGCGATTCAGAAATGCCGGAATCCCTCAGGCAATGACGTTTTCGTCGCGTCGTCGACGAGCAGCACATCGAACGCCTTGGTGCAGGCGCCGATTTCTGTAATCGGCGCTTCGCCGGCCTGGCGCACCGCCTGCTGAAACAGGCGCACGCGGCGTTTGGGCACCGCAAACAGCAGCTCGTAGTCTTCGCCGCCCGACAGGGCCTGCGCCTCGGTGGCGCGCGGGTGCCGCGGCAGGGCGGCTCGCATGACTTCGGCGCCGCAGCCGCTGGCTTCGCAGATCTGCCGCACCGCGTCCGCCAGACCATCGGACAGATCCATGCACGCCGACGCGGCCCGATTGTTGGCGACGATGACGCCCGTGCGCAGACGCGGCTGCGGACGCAGGTGCGCGGCCACGCAGTCGTCGGCGCCGGTAATCCCGCCGGTGAGGGCGACCAGTCCCGCCGCGGCGGCGCCGAGCGCGCCGGTCACGAACAAGCGGTCGCCGGGCCGCGCGCCTGATCTGCGCAGCACACGGCGCGGACGAACCACACCCATCGCCGTCACGTCTGCCACCAGCGGGCCCGGCGATCGCGAGAGGTTGCCGCCGATGAGCGACGCGCCGGCGCGCGTCGCGGCCGCCGCCACGCCGTCGATCAGTTGGTCGAAGTCGTCGATCGGCAGTGTGGGCGGCATCAGCAGGGAGAGCAGGATGGCGCGCGGCGCGGCGCCCATCGCGGCCAGGTCGCTCAGGTTGACCGCGACGGCCTTTTCGCCGATGTCCCGCGGCGAGGCCCAGCCGCGCCGGAAGTGAATGTCCTCCACCAGCGTGTCCGTCGTCACCACGGTGACCATGCCGCGTGTGGGCGCGACGACCGCCGCATCGTCACCGATGCCGATGAGAATGTCGGCGCCGGGCGCCGGCACGCGCGCGCGCAGCCGCGTGATGAGCGCGCGTTCGGAGCAGTCGGCGATGGTCATGGGGGTGGTGGGGCAGATGGCCCCGCTTTGCCGTGTGGGGAGGTCGAATGAACCTGCAAGTGCAGGTGGAGCCGCTCGGAGCCGCGCTTCAGGCTTCCTCACCACGGAGGCATGCACACCACGCGGCGTCGCGACTCACTTGGGAGAAAAGCATCGGCTCAAACGACGCTCCGAGCCATCACGCGCAAAGCAGGACGCCGGATCGATCCTACACCGCAATCCGCTGTTGTCCACTGAGAACTGCGTCGACCAGCCGTTCGAGGGCGGCGGTGCGTTCAAGCACGTGTCCTTCGGCGCCCGCGCCGTCGGCTCGTGCGCGATACAGTTCGTCCGCCAGGTTGAGCGCGGCAATCACCGCGATGCGCAGCGAATCGGCGCTCGACAGTTCGTCGGCCGCCAGGCGCATCTTCTGGTCCACATACGCGGCGAGTTCCGCGATGTAGGCCTGATCGAGATCACTGCGGACCGGATACCGCTGTCCGTGAATCTCGACGGTGACGACCCGCGCTGTCATCAGAGTCCCAGCTTGTCGATGTGCGCGATCATTTCGACGACGCGGTTGCGGATCTTCTCGCGTTCCTCACGCAGCGCGCCGCTTTCGGCCGTGGCCTTGTCGGCTTCGGCCAGCTTCTGTTTGGTCACTTCCAGGTCGCGTTCGAGGCGGGCCACCGCGTCCAGCGCCTGGCTGCGTTCGGCGCGCAGCGTTTCGATGAGGGTGACCAGTTGGCGCACCTTGTCTTCCAGCCGGTCAATGGGTTGCAGTTCCGTCGTTGTTGCGGCCATCACAGTCCTCGTACTTCCACACCATGTCGCGACACCAGCGCCGAGACAATCGCCGCACACGCGGCGTCGACTTCGGCGTCGGTGAGCGTGCGTCCGGCGTCCTGAAAGGTCAGCCGGAACGCCAGGCTCACCTTGCCCGGCGGAATGCCCTTGCCCTGATACCGGTCGAACTCCCGCACCTCGCGCAGGAACGCGCAGCCGGGCTGTCGAATAGTGGCACGAAGATCGGCGGCAGACAAGGCGACGTCACAGAGCAGCGACAGGTCGCGGACGACCGACGGGAAGCGCGGCAGCGGCTCGACGCGGCGCACCGCCATGCCGTCGCCGTCGAACGCGCCGAGATCGAATTCGCCCGCGACGACCATCACGCCCGCCGGCAGGCCCCGCGCGTCGGCCACGCGGGCGTCGATCTGGCCGACATGGCCGAGGCGCCGATCCCCGGCGTACACGGCCGAGGTGCGGCCCGGCACGAAACCCGGCACCCGCGCCGCTTCCGGCCGCAGCGTCAGGGCCCACGCCTGGCCCAGCACCTCTCCGATGCCCAGCGCATCAAAGACGTCGACCGGCTCGGCGCGCTGGCTCCAATGCGCATCGCGCGCGCCGCACAGGATCCAGCCGACCCGCTGCGATTCTCCGGTCTGCGTGAACACGGCGCCGGCCTCGAAGAGCCGCACGTCCTCCTGGCCGCGACGACGGTTGTAGACCAACGCGTCGAGCAGCCCCGGGATCATCGAGGGGCGCAGCACCGCGAACTTCTCCGACAGGGGATTGGCGATGGCGACGAGCGTGGCCGGATCGGCGACGAACGGATCCGCGGCCGCGCGTTCCATGAACGTGAACGTGACGGCTTCCTGCAGCCCCGCGCCGCAGAGCAGCCGGCGCAGGCGCCGCCCGCGGAGCACGCCGGCGTCCGAGACGCGCGGCGTCGTGCGCAGCGCCGGGAACGACGCCGGGACGCGGTTGACGCCCCAGTGGCGGCCCACTTCTTCGATCAGGTCGGCCTCACGCATCACGTCCACGCGCCAGCTCGGGACGGTCACGGTGAGGGCGGTCTCGCCGGCGCTGCCGGCCTGGGTCAGCGAAAATCCGAGACTCGTCAGGATGCGCGCGACGTCCGCGTCCGGCACGGTGTCGCCCAGCAGCCGTTGGAGACGCGAGGCGCGCAGCGTGATCACGCGCGCCGCGGCGGGTGACGGGTACACGTCGGTCGTCGCGCTGGCGCGCCGGCCGGCGCCGATCTGCTCGAGCAACGCAAGCGCGCGCGCAATCGCCGCGACAGGGCCGCCGATGTCGGCGCCGCGCTCAAACCGCGTCGACGCTTCGGTCTTGAGTCCCAGTTTCTTGCTGGCCGCGCGCACGGCCGCCGGCTGGAACCACGCCGCTTCCAGCGCGATGGTGGTCGTGCTCGCGGACACTTCCGACGCCGCGCCGCCCATGACACCGGCCACGCCGACCGCGCCCTCCGCATCGGCGATGACCAGCATCGACGCGTCCAGCGTCCGCTCCACATCGTCGAGCGTCGTGAGCCGCTCGCCGGCCGTGGCCAGGCGCGCCACGAGCCGGCCGCCGCGCACCTTGGCGGCGTCGTACGCGTGCATCGGCTGTCCGCACTCGAGCATCACGTAGTTGGTGATGTCGACGATGTTGTTGATGGGGCGCACGCCGCAGGCGGTGAGCCGCTCGGCCAACCATTGCGGAGACGGCCCCACCGTCACGTCCGCCATCGCCAGCGCAAACCGTCCACACAACGGCGACTCAATGGCCACCTGAACCCTGGACCCCGGACCCTCGGACCCCGGACCCTGCAGGACCTCGGACCCTGGACCCTCGGACCCTGGACCCTGGACCCTCGGACCCTGGACCCCCAGCGCCGTCGCCGCTTCCCGCGCGAGTCCGCGAATCGACAGGCAGTCGGGCCGGTTGGCCGTGATCTCGAAGTCGATGACGTCGCCGTCGATGGACGCGACTTCGAATCCCGCGTCGGCGATGGCGCGCGCGACGCTGGAGACGCCGGCGTCGGCCGGCAGCGCGGCGAAGTCCCGCAGCCAGGAGACCGGCGCCTTCACAACGCCACCTGATCGAGGAAGCGGAGGTCGTTTTCGTAGAACATGCGGATGTCGTCCACGCCGTACAGGCGCAGCGCGAGGCGTTCGATGCCGACGCCGAACGCAAAGCCCGTGTAGCGGTCGGCGTCGTAGCCCACGGCTTCGAACACCGCCGGGTGCACCATGCCGCAGCCGAGGATCTCGATCCAGCCGGTGTGTTTGCAGAGGCCGCAGCCCGCGCCGCCGCAGCCCTGGCACTGCACGTCCATCTCGGCCGACGGCTCGGTGTACGGGAAGAAACTCGGCCGGAACCGCGTGGCGACCTTGCCGCCGAAAAACTGTTCGGCGAATCCGTTCAGGGTGCCGCGCAGGTCGCCCAGGCTGATGCCTTCGTCGACGACGAGGCCTTCGATCTGCGTGAACATCGGCGTGTGCGTGGCGTCGAAGTTGTCGCGCCGATACACGCGGCCCGGCGCGATCACGCGTACCGGCGGCGAGTGCCGCTCCATGTAGCGAATCTGCATGCCGGAGGTGTGCGTGCGCAGCAGCGTGGCCGGACGGCCGGCGTCAGCCGCGGGCACCGCCCCGGACAGATACAACGTGTCCTGCATGTCGCGCGCCGGATGTTCGGCGGGCATGTTGAGCGCTTCGAAGTTGTGCCAGTCGTCTTCGAGTTCGGGCCCTTCGATGACCTGGTAGCCCATGGCCAGGAAGATGTCTTCCACGCGTTCGCGCACCTGCGTGAGGGGATGGCGGCGGCCCAGCCGCGGCCGGCGTGGCGCCAGCGTGATGTCGATCGCATCGGCCGGGCGCGCGGCGGCGGCCACGTCGGCCTCTTTGAGTGACAGCAAGTGCTCGACGAGCAGGCGAAGACCATTGGACGCAGCGCCGATCCGCCGCTTTTCAGCAGGTTCAGCAGCCGCCAGGTGCTGCGAGAGCCTTGCCAAGGCTCCAGACTTCCTGGACATGACCTCGTTCCTTGCTGCTTGAAGCTGCGCTGGAGTTGAAGCCTGTTGCCACTTCGCGATGAAACTGGCGAGGGCATGCGCGGCGTCCGGAATCTCCTGAACGGCGCCAATGTGCTTCTCCGCCTCAGCCTTTTCAAGGAGCTGGCGATTGACAAGGAGGGTAGCTAGGTCTTCTAGGGCGGACATTGCTCAGTCATTGTACAAGGCAAGAACCCGTCCGCCGTCCGCCCAGCCGGCGAGCCACGCCTACAATGATCTGGTGGCCACGCCCATGCCCTTCCTCGTCGGCGCCCCGCGATCGGGGACGACGATGTTGCGGTTGATGATGGACGCGCACCCTGACCTCGCCATCCCGCCAGAGACCGGGTTCCTGGCGTTGTGCGCCGATTGGCACGCCAACCCGCCGGTCACTGCGGCGGACTTCGTGCGGCGGATTTCCCACTTTCCTGCGGACGCGCCGACGTGGCCCGACTTCCGGCTGGAGGAAGACGCGTTGGTGGCAGCGCTGGGGACCGGGCGGCCTCTTGACCTGCCCTCGGCGTTGCGCACGTTCTACGAGATGTACGCCGCGCGATTTGGCAAGACCCGAGCCGGCGACAAGACGCCGCTGTATTGCTTTTACCTCGCGACCATCCACGAGTGGCTGCCTGAGGCCCGCTTCATCCACCTCGTGCGGGATGGGCGCGATGTGGCGCTCTCGTGGCGCCAGACGTGGTTTTCGCCCGGACCTGAGATGACGGACCAGGCCGCCGGCTGGGTACGGCATGTCGAGGCGGTCCGGAACGCCGCACGCAGTGCCCCGGTTCCCGTGTTGGAAGTCAGGTACGAGACGCTTGTCACGTCCCCAGCCCCGGTGCTTGAGGCCATCTGCCGGTTTATCGAGCTGCCGTTTCACCCCGCGATGCTTCAGCATCACCTGCGAGCCGCCGCCAGGCTGGCCGAGCACGGCGCCCGGGTATCATCAACAGGCGTGATCGCGGTGACGGCCGAACAGCGACGAGCCCAGCAGGTGCGAACACTCGGGCCCGTGTCCAACGAGCGCGTCGGAGCCTGGCGACGGGAAATGACGCACGATGAGATCCGCGCGTTCGAGTCTGTCGGCGGTCAGTTGCTCGACGACCTGGGCTACGAGCGGGGCAGTTCGTGAGGACCGTCCGGTCCGAGGCTTTTGCCGATCGCCGGTGCGCGCTCATCGTGGGACATCCCGGTCACGAACTGCGGGTGTGGGGCTGGATGCGCGCGGCCCGGCCGATCGTCGCCGTCCTCACGGACGGGGGCGGCCATCTGGGCCGGTCGCGGCTGCCCTTGAGTCAGGCGCTGTGTGATGAGGCCGGCGCCAGGGCAAGCCGCTGGTTTGGGATGACGACGGACGCGGCCGTTTATCGCGCGATTCTCGATCGGGACGTCGACTTCTTCCTGTCGATCGCCGATCGACTGGCGGACATGTTGATTGCCGAGCGCATTGAGTGGGTCGCCGGCGATGCGAGCGAGGGGTACAACCCCGCGCACGACATTTGTCGTCTTGTGGTGAATCGGGCCGTCCGCCGCGCGCGTGGGACGCAGGCCGTCTCCAACTACGCGTTTGGTCTGGTCGGCAGTCCTGTACCGGAGGCGCCCGGCGAGGACTGGGTGCAGCTCGTGCTGACGCCCGCGGAGCGCCAGCGGAAGGTGGACGCCGGCCGGCGGTATGCCGCGGAGGTCGGCGGGACGTTGCTGGGAGAATTGAATGCGATGCTGGAGCAATTCGGCGCCACGGCGTTCGCGCACGAGTATTTTGTGCCGGTGCCCGACGACCGCCCGGCCGATGACGCCACGGATGTCCGTCCGTTTTACGAAACCTACGGAGAGCGGCAGGTGGCCGCCGGCATCTATACTGACGTGATTCGGTTTCGCGAACACATGGCGCCGCTCGCGCGGGCGCTCGAGGGGTGACCCAGATCCGTCGCCGGCCATGACACCGCTCACGATCCTGTTCACGAACAATACGCTGGCCATTCGTGCCGGCACCGAGCTGTACATCCGCGACCTGGCGTTCGAACTTCGGGCCCGCGGGCACGCGCCCATTGCCTTCAGCACGATCCTGGGCGATGTCGCCGACGAACTTCGCGCCGGTGGCGTCGAGGTCATCGACCGGTTCGACCGGCTCACGGCCCAGCCCGATCTGATTCATGCCCATCACCACATCGAGACGATGATGGCGCTGCTGCGATTCCCGGATACTCCTGCCGTCGCCGTGTGTCACGGGGCCGCACAATGGGAGGAAACGCCAATCGTCTTTCCGCGCATCCTTCGCCACGTGGCGGTCGACGATGCGTGCCTGGCGCGGCTGCGCGCGACGCCGGGGCTGCCCGAGTCCAGCACCCGGCAGATCTTCAACTTCGTCGACATGACACGGTTTCCGTCGCGGCCGCCGCTCCCGGACGTGCCGCGGCGCGCCGCGGTGTTCAACAACGAAATCGCGGAATCGAACGTGTTGCCGGCCATCCGTGACGCGTGCGAACGCCGGGGCCTCGCCCTCGATGTGTTTGGCGCAGCGGCGGGACGGACACTCGAGGAGCCCGGCCGTGCACTGGGCGCGTACGACGTCGTGTTTGGCAAGGCGCGATGCGCCCTGGAGGGACTGGCGGTCGGTGCCGCGGTCGTCTTGTGTGCGGCCTCAGGTCTGGGACCGCTGGTCACGACCCGCGAGTTCGAACGGCTCCGGCGCCTCAACTTCGGCTTCCGCACACTCGACCACCCCGTGACGCCTGAGGCCATCGGCGCGCAACTGGATCGGTATGACGCCGCGGATGCGGCGCGCGTCTCCGCCCGGATTCGTGCCGAAGCGAGCCTGAGCCGCGCCGCCGATCAATGGGAGGCGCTGTACGCCGAAGTGCTGAGCGAGGACGCACGGCGCGGAGAGGCGGACCGGTTGGCGGAGGGATGTGCGGCCGCCGATTACCTCCGCAGTATTTCCGACCTCTTCAAGACGGCGTCGGCGACCCACAGCGAGGTGATCCGGCTGCGCGCCGCTGCTCACCTGTTGAGCTGACACCTACGGCGGATCGTCCCGGGCTTCGATGAGTCGGGCGGGGCAGGGCCGGCGGGGCGGCGGGGTACAAACGAAACGGGTGCAGCGCTCCGAAGAACGCTGCACCCATGAATCAGCCCGAGTGTCGCTAGGCGGACGCCGACGACCGGACGGCCTTCGCCGGCGCGGGCGCGGCGGCGGCGGCCTTGGCGGCCACCTGCGCGAACACGGCCGGGTGGTTCACAGCCAGTTCGGCCAGGCTCTTGCGGTCGAGCCCGATGCCGGCGGCCTTCAGGCCGTTGATGAGCCGGCCGTAGCTGAGGCCGTTTTCACGGGCGGCCGCGTTGATGCGCACGACCCACAGCTGACGGTAATCGCGCTTCTTGCGGCGGCGGCCGACGAACGCGTAGTTGAGCGCCTTGTCGACCGATTCCTTGGCGGCGCGGTAGAGCTTCGATTTATTGAGGTAATACCCCTTCGCCTGCTTCAGCAGCTTCTTGCGCTTGGCGGCGCGAACGGTTCCTCTCTTGACGCGAGGCATGGTGCTTCTTCCTTTGGCTTAGTCGTAGGGCAGCATGCGCTTGAGGCGCGGGGCGTCGGCCGGATTGACGACCTCGCTGCCACGCATCTGGCGCTTGCTCTTGGTGGTCTTGCTCGTGAGGATGTGGCGCTTGAACGCCTTCGACCTCGTGAACTTGCCCGTGGCGGTCTTCTTGAAGCGTTTGGCCGCTCCGCGGTGCGTCTTGATCTTCGGCATGCTCGGTCTCCCTAATTCCCTTCCACTTTCGGCGCGGCCGGCTGCGCACGTTTGACGCCGGGCCGCGGCGCCAGAATCGTGTGCATCTGGTTGCCTTCCTTCAGCGGCGCCGACTCGATCACCGCCATCTCGGCCAGTTCCTCCGACAGCCGATCGAGAATCCGCCGCCCGATCTCGGGGTGCGCCATCTCGCGGCCGCGGAAAAAAATCGTCGCCTTGACCTTGTCCCCGTCCTCGAGGAAGCGCTCGATGTGCTTCTTCTTGAACTGGTAGTCGTGTTCGTCGACCTTCGGCCGGAACTTGATCTCCTTGACCTCGATCACCTTCTGGTGCCGTCGCGCGGCCCGTGTCCGCTTCTGCTGTTCGTACTGGTACTTGCCGAAATCCATGATTCGGCAGACCGGCGGAACGGCCGTCGGAGAAATTTCCACCAGGTCGAGCCCCTTGGCACGTGCAATCGCCAGCGCCTGCGGCGGCGGCATGATGCCCAGCTGCTCCCCGGTGTCATCAATGACCCGGACCTCGCGGACCCGGATTCGTTCGTTGGTGCGGACGCGGTCGTCTCGGCGCGGCCCTCGGTCGTAGGCGATAACCAGCTCCTTAATATCCGGCCCCGGCCGGACGGCAACAGCCCAACATCTTACCGTACGCTAGCGGCGCTCGGCCACTTCCGACAGGGCCGACGCCACGAACTCGTCCAGCGGCCGGGCCCCTTGGTCGCCCGCCGCCCGGCTCCGGACCGCCACCTGGCCCTCGGCGACCTCCCGGTCACCCAGTACCAGCATGTACGGCACCTTCTGCAGCTGGGCTTCCCGGATCTTGAACCCGATTTTCTCCACCCGGCCGTCCACGCTGACCCGGAAGCCGGCGCCGGCCAGCCTGGCCCGGACCGTCTCGGCCCACTCGAGGTGCCGGTCGGCCAGCGGCAGGATGGCCATCTGGACCGGCGCCAGCCACAAGGGGAACGCGCCGGCGTAGTGCTCGATGAGCATCGCGATGAACCGCTCGAAGCTGCCGAAGATGGCCCGATGGATGACCACGGGCCGGTGTTCCTGGTTGTCCGCGCCGATGTATTTCAGGTCGAATCGCTGCGGCAGCTGGTAGTCGAGCTGAATGGTGGCGCACTGCCACTTCCGCCCGATGGCATCGGTGACGTCGAAGTCGATCT
>CAYYFE010000041.1:0-34927 GCA_964471115.1 uncultured Solibacteraceae bacterium | reverse complement strand
CCTCTAGGCTCACAGCGAGGCATGGAGGGCTGGGAGGCGCGGCCTGTGAGCGCGGGCTGCGCGCCCGGCCTTGCCGGGCGCACCGGGGCGAAGCGCCGCTCGCGCGAAAGAACCACTCAACTTGCCGCCGTTCTTTCGCGCGTGCGGCGCTTCACCCCGGTGAAGCCGCCGCTAGCGGCGTCAGCCCGCGCTCACAGGCCGCGCTGACCCACCGTCTCGCTCCCAGTCTTCCAGTCCTCGTTGTGAATCTAACGGGCCGCCCGGATCGTCACCGTCGTGCCGTCAAAGACGAGGTCGAGCGGCGGCGGGCCGGCGAGGCGCATGATGAGGCCGCGGCCGTCCGGGTCGTGCCAGTCGTCGGCCGTCATCGGCGCGCCGTCGAGCCGCCGCCACAACACGTCACCGGTGTCGGCCGGAAAAAACGTGGCGCGACGCAGCGCCGGCGTGGCGCGGCGACGGGCGAGCAGCTCGCGCACGAAGGCCAGCAGCGCCGGGTCGGCGCCGTCCTCCGTCGTCCACGGCGTCCACGACGTCGCGTTGTCCTGACAGTAGGCGTTGTTGTTGCCGTGTTGCGTCCGGCCCAGTTCATCGCCGCCGCTGATCATCGGCACGCCCTGTGAGACGCAGAGCGTCGTGAACAACGCCCGCTGGCGCGCGGCCCGGCGGGCGCGGATGCCGGGGTCGTCCGAAGGGCCTTCCACCCCGCAGTTGTCACTGTGATTCTGCGATTCGCCGTCACGGTTGCCTTCGCCGTTGGCCTCGTTGTGTTTGTCCGCGTACGACACGAGGTCGGCCAGGGTGAAGCCGTCGTGGGACGTCACGAAGTTGATCGACGCGAGCGGGCCGCGGTCGCCGGAGAACACGTCGCTGCTGCCTGACAGGCGCGTGGCCAGCGCGCCGCGCAGGCGTGGATCGCCACGCCAGTACCGCCGCACATCGTCGCGGTAACGGCCGTTCCATTCTGCCCAGCCCGCCGGGAAGCGGCCGAGGGCGTACCCGTCCGGTGTGGCGTCCCAGGGTTCGGCGATGCGTTTCACCGACGACAGCAGCGGGTCGGCGTCGATGTCGGCAAACAGGCCCGCGCGAGGATCGACGCCGTCCGGAGTGCGCGCCAGCGCCGAGGCCAGGTCGACGCGGAAGCCGTCGACGTGCATCTCGCGCACCCAGTACCGCAGGCTGTCGAGCACCAGCCGCCGCGCGGCCGGCTTGGTCATGTCGAGGGTGTTGCCGCAGCCGGTGACGTCGGCGTAGCGCGCGGGATCGGCCGGGTCGAGCCGGTAGTAGCTGGTGTTGTCCAGACCCCGCCACGCCATGGTCAACCCCGTGTGGTCACTTTCGGCGGTGTGGTTGTAGACCACGTCGAGCAGCACCTCGATGCCGGCCTGGTGCAGCGCCCGGACCATGCGCTTGAATTCGTCGACCACGCCCTGGGCGTCACGCGCGGCGGCGAGGCGGGGTTCAGGCGCGAAGAAGCCGAGGGTGTTGTAGCCCCAGTAGTTGGTGAGCCCGCGGTGGTGGAGCGCGCGTTCGTCCACCCGGGCGTGCACCGGCAGCAGTTCGACGGCCGTCACGCCCAGCGACGTGAGGTGATCGAGCGCGGCCGGCGATGCCAGGCCCGCGTACGTGCCGCGCAGCGCGGCCGGCACCCCCGGGTGCCGCGCGGTGAAGCCTTTGACGTGCAGTTCGTAGATGACCGTCTCGGCCCACGGCGTGCGCGGCGGCCGGTCGTCGCCCCACGCGAAGCGATCGTCGATGACCACGGCGCGGGGCACGCGGCCGTGCGTCCACGAAAACGGCTCGGCCACGGCGCGGCCGTACGGATCAAACAGCAGCCGCGTGTCGTCATACCAATGGCCCTGGTCCGGCGCCCACGGGCCATCGGCGCGCAGCCCGTAGACGAGACCCGGCCCGGCGCCGTTGAGGTGGGCGGTCCAGATCGGTCCCACGCGCGTCATTGGCACGCGCGCCGATTCGACCTCCGCCTCCGCCGAATCGAAGACGCACACCGTCATCGCCGTGGCGCTCACCGAATACACGCGAATCGTCACGCCGCCGGCCTCACAGGTGGGACCCAACACCAACTCGTCCACCCCGTCAGCTTATCCGGTCGGGTCGCGGCCGGCAGATCCGGCCGCGCTACGTACGGCTCGCCATCTCGCCATCTCGCCACCTCGCCACCTCGCCACCTCGCCACCTCGCCATCTCACCATCTCGCCACCTCGCCATCTCGCCATCTCGCCACCCACTCGTGCGCCTGTGTACGATGACCGTGTGCGTTTGTCTGACTTTGACTTCGACCTGCCCGAGGCGCAGATTGCGCAGCAGCCCCGTGCGCGCGGCGCGTCGCGGCTGCTCGTTGTGGACCGGGCGTCGGGCACCTGGACCGAGTCGCGGGTGACGGATCTGCCGGCGCATCTGCGGCCGGGCGACCTCCTGGTGGCCAATGACTCGAAGGTGTTTCCCGCGCGGTTGTTGGGCCGCCGGGCCGGCGGCGGTCGCGCGGAGTGCCTGCTCATGCAGGAGGCGTCAGGGCCGGCATCCGGCGATGAGGCGGACTGGTGGGCGCTCGTCAATCCCGGGCAGCGCCTGCCGGTCGGCGCGACGATCGACTTCACCGATCCGGCGCGTGCGCCCGGCCTCACGTTGCGGGCCGCCATCGTCGAACGCAATGAGGAGGGGCACCGGCGGGTCCGCCTGCGCGCCGAGGGCGCGTCGGTGTCCGAGGCCATCGATCGGCTGGGCCACGTGCCGCTGCCGCCCTACATTCGCCGGCCCGATACCGACGCCGACCGCGAGCGGTATCAGACCGTGTTTGCCCAGGCGCGTGGCTCGATTGCCGCGCCGACGGCCGGGCTGCACTTCGACGAGTCGCTGCTCGCGGCGTTGGCCAGCGCCGGCATCGGCCGCGCGACCGTGACGCTGCACGTCGGCTACGGCACGTTCAAGCCCGTCAAGGTGGACGACATCACGCAGCATCGCGTTGATGCCGAACGCTTCGTGATTCCGCCGGACACGGCCCACGCGATTGCCGCGGCGAAGGCGTCCGGCGCGCGGGTCGTCGCGGTGGGCACCACCACGACGCGCGCGCTGGAATCCGCCGCGCGCCGGACGGGCGTGGTGGACGCGGGAGCCGCGACCACAGACCTATGCCTGCTGCCGGGCCATCGCTTCCAGGTGGTCGACGCGCTCATGACGAACTTCCATCTGCCGAAGTCGTCGTTGCTGCTGCTGGTCTGCGCGTTTGCCGGTCGCGAGCTGGTGCTCGCCGCATATCGTGACGCCATCGCGCGCGGGTTCACGTTCTACAGTTACGGCGACGCGATGTTGATAACATGACGCGGCATGGGCCTGCCCAGCCGTGCGCGAGTGGACGCGGGGTTCGAGTTCGTCGCCGCGCTGCGCACCATCGAACGCCGCTGGCCGACGTATCGTGATCCGGAGTTCTGGCGGCGGCTCAATCCCCATCTGACGGTCAGCGATCGCCCCCTGGCGCGGGTGACGGGCACCCCGCCCGCGCTCACTCCGACGGTGGTCGATCGCGCGCTGGCTCAGTTCGATCGGAGCGGGTACCTGCTGGCGCCCTCGGTGATTGCCGACGACCGTCTGGCGCCCATGCGGCAGGCGATACACACCTTGGCGGCCGAGGGCATTCCCACCGGATTTGCCTGTGTCTACGACGAGTATTACCAGGTGTTCGACGGGCTCGAGCCGCTGTTTGCGCCGATGCTCGGCGACGGCTATCGCTGGGTGGCGCACGGCTTCTGGGCGTTTCGGGTGCCGCCCGGCGATCGCGCCATGAGCGGGCTGACGGCACCCTCCGAGCCGCACCGCGATTCACTCGGGCCAGACCCGCGGGTGCTCGCCGGACTTCCCCCGTCAATCGTGACGCTCTGGGTGGCGCTGACCGACGTGACGCCGGTCGATTCGTGTCTCTACGTCGTGCCGAAGTACGCCGACAAGGGGTTCCTGACCGGCGAGCGTGACGTCCTGCCGCGGCATTTCGACATGCAGGACATCCGGGCGGTGCCCGCGCCGGCCGGCAGCGTGTTGGCGTGGTCCACCCACCTGGCCCACTGGGGCAGCACGAGCAGCCCGGACGCCACCGGCCCGCGCCTGAGCGTGACGATGTACTTCCAGCGGGCGGATGTCCCGCCCTTTGACGCCTCCCTGTTCGATCCGGCGGGCCCGGTGACGCTCGATCAGCGCCTGCGGTGGATTCTCCAGGCGTTCGGCGCGCACGACCTGTCGGCACGTCTGGACTGGGGGCCGCGCGTCGCTTGAGGTATCATCAAAGGCTGGCGCCGGCGTAGCTCAGCTGGTTAGAGCATGCGGCTCATATCCGCAGGGTCCGGGGTTCAAGTCCCTGCGCCGGCACCATTTCTTGATCTGAGGGCTTCGCCCTCAGACTCCCGCCACGCCCCCAGGCGGGCCGCTCTCCACCTCACCACCTCGCCACTTCGCCACTTCGCCACCTCGCCATCTCTTCATTTCCCCATTTCCCCATTTCCCCATTCGATAATGCCCCATGCCCCTGCCCCCGACCCCAGGTGACGCGCTGGTGGGGCAGCGTGTGGCTGCCGCCGTCTCGGGCGGCGCCGACTCGGTGGCGTTGGCGCTGTGGCTGCACGACCTGGCCAGCTGGCCGCAAGCGGCGTTCACGATGGCCGGGCTGATTCACGTCAACCACCAGCTGCGCGGCGCGCACTCGGAGGCCGATGAGGCGTTTTGCCGCGCCCTTGCCGCGCGGCTGCAGGTGCCGATTGACGTGGTGGCCGCGCCGGTGCTTGTCGAAGGCGGCCGTTCCCCCGAAGCCGCGGCCCGCGACGCGCGATACGCCGCGTTTGAGGCCGCCGCCGCGCGGCTGGGGGCCACCGTCGTCGCGACCGCACACACGGCCGACGACCAGGCCGAAACGGTCCTGCTGCGACTGCTGCGCGGGGCCGGCCTGCGCGGCCTGAGCGGCGTGCGCGCCGGGCGCGGTCATCTCGTCCGGCCGCTCCTCGAGTGCCGCCGCGCCGATCTGCGCGCGTGGCTCGAGGCCCGCGGCGAACCTTGGCGCGAAGACGCCTCGAACGCCGACGTCGCGATTCCACGCAACCGTGTGCGCCACCAGCTGCTGCCGGTCGTCGAGCAGGTGGCGGCCGGGTTTGCGCCGGGCGCGGTGCCCGCGCTCGCGCGATTCGCCGCCTTTGCGGCCGACGATGAGCGGTATCTCGAGGAGGCGGCCATCGAACTGGCCGCCCGGATCGTCCAATGGCAGGACCAGGGCGCGACGATCGTGCGCACCGCGCTGGCCGAGGCTCCGCCGGCGCTGGCGCGGCGCGTGGTCCGGCTGGTCGCCGAACGCGTGGCGCCCGGCCGGCCCTGGTCGGCGGTGCACCTGGAGGCGGTGTTGCGGCTGGCGCGCCGTGTCGAAGGCGGCGGATCGCTCGATTTGCCGGACATTTTTGTCAGCCGGGTGTCTAACGAAGTACGGGTGTCGCGTTCGCGCGGCGCGCGGGAAACCTTCCGGGGCCCGTTCGCGTCGGACTGAGCAGGGGTGGTAACCTTGAAGGTCAGAAAGCTGGCAGATTCATGAATTCGACGATCCGAGGATTTTTGTTCTGGACGAGCATGGTCGTGCTCGCGCTGCTGGTCTGGCAGGTCACCGAAAATTTCGGTCAGAGCGACACGCCCATCAGCTTCACCGAGTTCATGGATCGGGTCGACAAGCGGCAGATCGAGAAGATCGAGCTGACCGGCCGCAACCTGCGCGGCGTGCCGCTGGCCAACGATTCAGTGCAGAAGGGCGTCCGGTCCTACCTGCCCCCCGATTACCCCGAGTTCTACTCGCGTGTGCAGACTGCCAACATCGAGCTGGTCGTGCGCGAGGAAAGCACCGGCACGTGGACGCAGTTCCTGTTTTTCTGGGCGCCCGTCCTGGTGATGATCGCGTTCTGGATCTTCATGACGCGGCAGATGCAGAGCGGCGGCAACAAGGCGCTGTCGTTCGGCAAGAGCCGCGCGAAATTGTCCTCGTCCACGCAGAAGAAGGTCACGTTCAAGGAAGTGGCCGGCGCCGACGAGGCGAAGGAAGAGCTGCAGGAGATCATCGAGTTCCTGCGCGAGCCCCAGAAGTTCCAGAAGCTCGGCGGCCGCATCCCCAAGGGCGTGTTGCTCATGGGCTCACCCGGCACCGGCAAGACGCTGCTGGCGCGCGCCGTGGCCGGCGAAGCCAACGTGCCGTTCTTCTCGATCTCGGGTTCCGACTTCGTCGAGATGTTCGTCGGCGTGGGCGCGTCGCGCGTGCGTGACCTGTTCGAGCAGGGCAAGAAAAACGCGCCGTGCATCATCTTCATCGATGAAATCGACGCCGTCGGCCGTCACCGCGGCGCCGGCCTGGGCGGCGGCCACGACGAACGCGAACAGACCCTCAACCAGCTGCTGGTCGAGATGGACGGCTTCGAATCAAACGAGGGCGTCATCCTCATTGCCGCGACCAACCGGCCCGACGTGCTGGATCCGGCGCTGCTGCGCCCCGGCCGGTTCGACCGCCGCATCGTCGTCAACCGGCCCGACCTGAAGGGCCGCGAAGGCATCCTTCTGGTCCACACCAAGAAGATTCCGCTCGGCGACGATGTGAACATCCATGTGATCGCGCGCGGCACGTCGGGGTTCTGCGGCGCCGACCTGGCGAACCTGGTGAACGAAGCGGCGCTGAATGCCGCGCGGTACAACCAGAAGGTCGTCCGGATGGCGGACTTCGAGCACGCCAAGGACAAGGTCCTGATGGGCTCCGAGCGCCGCTCGATGGTCATCACCGAGGACGAAAAACGCGTCACGGCCATTCACGAAGCCGGGCACGCGCTGCTGGCGGTGCTGCTGCCGCACGCCGATCCGATCCACAAGGTCACGATCATCCCGCGCGGCATGGCGCTGGGCCTGACCATGCAGCTGCCGACCGAGGAGAAACACAACTACTCGCGCGACTACCTGATGGATCAGCTCGCCATTCTGCTGGGCGGCCGCATCGCCGAGGAGATCACCAACGGCGCGCTGACCACCGGCGCCGGCAACGACCTGGAGCGTGTCACCGAACTGGCGCGGCGCATGGTCTGCGAGTGGGGCATGAGCGACGAGATGGGGCCGCTGACCTTCGGCAAACGCGAAGAGCAGGTGTTCCTGGGCCGCGAGATTTCGAAGTCGCAGGACTACAGCCAGGAAACGGCCGTGCGGATCGACTCGGAGGTGAAGCGGTTCGTGCTCACCAACTACGATCGCGCGCGCACGGTGCTCACCGAGCACAAGGCGACGCTGCTCAAGATCGCCGACGAACTGCTGGCGCGTGAGGTGCTCGACGCCGATCAGGTGCGCCGCATCGTCCGTGGTGAACCGCTCGAGGATCTGCCCGCAGCCGCCTCGGCGCCGGCCAAGGACGACACCACCGATCGCGCGCCGCTGGTGTCGCCGGTGCCCAAGCCCGCCACGCAGGCGTAAGTCCGCCCGCCATGCCTGCGCGGCGCACGCCGTATCGAGTGCCGCTGCCGTCGGGCGAGGTCCTCGCGCTGGGCGAGCGCACGCTCGTCATGGCCATCGTCAACGTCACGCCCGATTCCTTTTCTGACGGCGGCCGGCACGTCGACCCCCGGGCCGCGGTCGACGCCGCGCTGTTGATGGTGGAGCAGGGTGCCGATCTGCTCGACCTCGGCGGTGAATCCACTCGCCCCGGCGCCGCGCCGCTGCCTCTTGAAGACGAATGGCGGCGCATCGGGCCGGTGCTCGAGGGCCTGGCCGGCCGCGTGCGTGTGCCGATCTCCATTGATACCTACAAGGCCGAGGTGGCCCGCCGCGCGCTGGACGCCGGCGCCAGCCTGGTGAACGACGTGACCGCGCTCGCCGGCGATCCCGCGATGGCGGCCCTGCTGGCGGAGCGCCGGGCACCGGTCGTGTTGATGCACCATCGGGGCCGGTCCGACGACATGTACGCGCGCGCGGTGTACACGGACGTCGTGGCGGAAGTGCGCGACGAACTGGCCGCGCGAGTGGCCGTGGCCGAACGAGCCGGCATCACACGCGACCGGATCATCGTCGATCCGGGGCTGGGGTTTGCCAAACGCGCGGAACAGTCGATGGCCGCGCTGGCCGGCCTGCCGGCGCTGGCGGCGCTCGGCGTGCCGGTGTTGTCCGGGCCGTCCCGCAAGTCGTTCCTGCAGGCGGCGCTGGGGCCCCGCCCGCCCGGTGAACGCGTCTGGGGCACGGCGGCCGCGGTGGCGGCGTCCATCTGGTACGGGGCGCACATCGTACGGGTGCATGATGTGGCGCAGATGGTGGATGTGGTCAGGGTGACAGACGCCCTGATACTCTAACCATCCGTATGGACCAGCTCACCGCCCTCCTCCAGCGGACACAGGTGACCTGGTGGGACGCGCTCGACGTCCTCATTGTTTCGGTCCTCATTTACGAGGCGCTGAAACTCATTCGCGGCACCCGCGCGGCCCAGATGGCGCTGGGCCTCGCCGTTGTGTTGATCCTGTTCTACGTGTCGCAGCGGTATCCGCTGCAGACCGTCAACTGGGTGATCCGCAATCTGGTGGTGTACGCCGGGTTCGCGGCCATCGTGTTGTTCCAGTCCGACATCCGGCGCGCGTTGTCGCATCTGGGCCGGGCGCCGTTCTTCCGGTATCTGGCGGGGACGCGCCAGGCCGACGAGACCATCGAAGAAGTGATGACGGCCGCGACGATGCTGGCCAAGGCCAGCACCGGGGCCATCATCGTGATCGAGCGTGAGATTGGGCTGCGCAACTATGTGGAAAGCGGCATTCCGCTGAACGCCGATCTCAGTTACGACCTGCTGACCACCATCTTCCAGCCGGGCGCGCCGATGCACGACGGCGCCGTCATCATTCAGGAGGATCGGGTGGCCGCGGCGGCGTGTTTCCTGCCGCTCACCGTCAGTCCCACCTTCGACCGGGAGCTGGGCACGCGGCACCGCGCGGCCATTGGGGTCACGGAGGAATCCGACGCCGTGGCCGTGGTGGTGTCGGAGGAACGCGGCGAGATTTCGGTCGCGACCGACGGCCGGATCGAACGCAACCTCACGCCGGAACGGCTGCGCCTGCGCTTGCAGGAGTTGCTGCAGTACCGGCGTGGCGACGGGAGGCGCCGCTGATCATGGCCTGGCATCCCTTCAGAAACATCGGGCTCAAGGTGGTGGCGACGGCGCTGGCGGCGCTGTTGTGGCTGACGGTCGGCAGCGATCAAATCGTCGAGCGCAGCGTGCGCGTGCCGCTGGTGTTCCGCAACGTCCCGGCGGCGCTCGAGATCGCGCCGGGCGCGCCCGACTCGGTGGAGGTGCACCTGCGCGGCCGCGCGAGCGCCATCACCGGCGAGCAGGGCGACGTGTCGCTGTCGATTGACCTCGCCGACGCGCGGCCCGGCTCGCGCCTCTACAGCCTGCGGATCGATCAGGTGACGACGCCGTTCGGGATGGAGGCGACGCAGGTGTTCCCCGGGTCCGTGATGCTGACGCTGGAGGAAACCGCGGAGCGCATGGTCCCGATTCGCGCCACCGTGGACGGCGCGCCCGCGCCGGGGTTCGTCGTCCGGCAGGTGACCGTGGAGCCCACGGAAGTGATGGTGGTCGGGCCCGCGCGGACGCTCGACGCGCTGCGGCAGGCGATCACCGAGACGGTGATGATTGACGGCGCCACGGCCACGGTGAATCGCACCGTCAACGTGGGTGTGGCCGAGGCGGCGGTGCGGTTGAAGGAACCGCGGACGGCGCGGGTGACGGTGACGATCGTCAAGGACGGCGCCGGGAAGGATCAGGAGTGAGCGTGGCCGCGCGGTTGTTCGGGACGGACGGGGTGCGCGGGGTGGCGGGCGTGCGCCCGCTTGATCCCCCGACGGTGGCGCGTCTGGGCGCCGCGATCGTGCGAGCGCTGGGGCTGCCGCGCCCCGCGCGCCTGCTCATCGGGCGTGACACCCGCGAATCGGGGGAGTGGATCGAGCGCGAGCTGGCGCGGGGCGCCGTGTCCCAGGGCGCGACGGCGGTGTCGGCGGGCGTGATTCCGACTCCGGGGGTCGCGTACCTGACCCGCACCGGCGATGTGGACCTCGGCGTGGTCATCTCCGCCTCGCACAATCCGTATCAGGACAACGGCATCAAGGTGTTCTCGGGCCGCGGCGAGAAGTTCGATGAAGCCACCGAGCGGCTCGTCGAGGCGATCGTCGCGGATGCCGGCTGGCAGGTGCCGGCGTCGGCCGCCGCGACGCTCGACGTGCAGGAGTTGCGCGAGGCCTATCTCTCGCACGTGCGCGAGCTGCTGCCCGACCCGCGTGGTCTGACGGGCGCGACCATCGCGGTCGACATGGCCAACGGCGCCACCACCACCACGGCGCGTGAGCTGTTCGGCGGTCTGGGTTTCCGGCTGGTGACCCGGGGGGATGCCCCCAGCGGCCGCAATATCAACGAAGGGTGCGGCTCGACGCATCCCGCCGGCCTGGCGGCCGCCGTGGTGGAACACGGCTGCCGGCTGGGGCTGGCCTTCGATGGCGACGGCGACCGCGTGATTCTCGTGGATCATCGCGGACGCGTGGTCGACGGCGATGCGGTGCTGCTCATGCTGGGGCTGCACTACCAGCGGCAGGGCCGCCTCACCGGCCACACCGTCGTCGCGACCGTGATGAGCAACATCGGGTTGGAGATCGCCCTGCGCGATCACGGCATCCGTCTCATCCGCACGCCGGTGGGGGACAAGTACGTCAGCGAGGCGATGCTGAAGGACGGCTTCGTCGTGGGCGGCGAGCAGTCCGGCCACGTGATTCTCGCCGAGCATCTGTTCACGGGTGACGGCATGGCGACCGCCCTCGCCGTGATGCGGGTCATGGCCGAGACCGGCCGCGAGCTGGCGGATCTGGCGGCCGACCTGACGACCTTCCCGCAGACGCTCGTGAACGTGCGCGTGCGCGAGAAGGTCGACGTGGGCACCGTGCCGGCCGTGGCCGATGCCATGGCGCGCGTGGAGCAGGCCCTCGACGGCCGCGGCCGTCTGCTGGTGCGGTACTCGGGCACCGAGCCGCTGCTGCGCATCATGATTGAGGGTGAGAATCAGGCCACCGTGCAGGCGTGGGCCGAGGAGATTGCCGACGCGGTGAGGACGACGCTGGGATGACGAAGCTGAGTGTGAACGTCAACAAGGTGGCGACGCTGCGCAACGCGCGCGGCGGCCGGGTCCCGAGCGTCATCGACGCGATTGACGCGTGCCTGGCGGCCGGCGCGCCGGGCATCACCGTGCATCCGCGCGCGGACGAGCGCCACATCACGCGCGCCGACGTCGCCGAGATCGCCGCGCACCTGCGGCCCCTGCGTGACTCGGTCGAGTTCAACATTGAAGGGGATCCCCGCGCCGACTTCGTGGATCTGGTGGTGGCGGCGCGGCCGCATCAGTGCACGCTGGTGCCGGTCAAGCCCGGCGAGATTACGAGCGAAGCCGGGTGGCCGCCCGACACGTCGCCCGAGCGGCTGACCGCCGTCATCGCGCGCCTGAAGGCGGAAGGGATCCGCGTCAGCCTGTTCGTGGATGCCGCCGAGGCGCCGGTGCGCTGGGCGAAGCGGCTGGGCGCCGACCGGGTCGAGCTCTACACGGAACCGTATGCCCGGGCGTGGGCGTCGGGCGAGGCCGCCGGCCGCCAGAGTTTCGACATGTATGCGGCGGCCGCGACACTGGCGAACGCGCTGGGCCTGGGCGTGAACGCCGGCCACGATCTGGACCTCGACAATCTGGTGTTGTTTCGCACGCTGCCGTATCTGGACGAGGTGTCCATCGGGCATGCGCTCATCAGCCACGCCCTGTTCGTGGGGCTGGAACGCGCCGTCGGCGACTACCTCCGGGTGCTAAGATCCGATCGATGACGCGCGAGTCCTTCGTTTTCGCCGTGTCGGGTGTGATGTTCGGCCTGCTGATCGGCTGGATCCTCGGCACACAGCAGGCGGCCCCCACGGCGCCCCCGGCCGCGCCGGCCGCCCAGGCCGCCGCCCAGCTGCCCGACGAACAGCCGGCGCCCGTGCTGGACGTGCAGCGCGCGTCCGCGCTGGAGCGGCAGGCCAACGCCGAACCGAACAACGCCGCCCTGCGGGTCGAGCTCGGCAATCTGTACTTCGATGCGGCCCGCTACGACATGGCGGCGTCGTGGTACGAGGCCGCGCTCAAGCTCGATCCGAAGAACGTCAACGCGTCCACCGATCTGGGGGTGGCCTACTACCAGCAGAATCAGGCCGACCGCGCCCTGCAGCAGTTCGCGTATTCGTTGTCGGTGGATCCGTCACACGCCAAGACGTTGTTCAACGAGGGGATCGTGCGAGCGTTCGGCAAGCAGGACCTCGACGGTGCGGCCAAGGCCTGGGACCGGCTGATTGCCGTGGCGCCCGACACGCCCGAGGCCGCGCGCGCGCGTGATGCCCTGCAGTCGCTGCGCACGAACCATCCCCCCTCCGGCGCACCCACCGCCGGTGGCGGCGGCAACTGAGTTCCTCCCGCGATCCCGATGGCCCTCATCGGCTGGATCGTCCGCATCCTCGCCATCCTGATGATCGTGCGGCTCGTCTTCCGCATGATTGCCGGCATTCGCCGGGCCGCGGGCGGCGGCGCGGCCGCGGGGCCGCGTCCGGGCCGCGTGCCGCAGACGCGTGAAGGCGGCCGGCTCGTGCGCGATCCGCAGTGCGGCACCCACATCCCGCAGGCCGGCGCGATTGCCGTGTCGATCGGCCGCGACACCCAGTACTTCTGCTCCACGCGCTGCCGCGACGAGTGGACCGCCGCGCGCAAGGCCAGCTGAGTTCCATCGTGGATCTGGCTGCGCTCCGTCAGGACATCTGCGAAGTCGGCCGTCGTCTCTGGACGCGCGGCTATGTCGCCTCCAACGACGGCAACATCAGCGTGCGCCTGCCCGGTGAGCGCCTGCTGGTCACGCCCGCCAGTGTGTCCAAGGGCTTCATGACGCCCGACATGATGGTCGTCACCGACATGCAGGGGCGGACGCTCGAGGCCGCGCCGGGGCGCAAGGCGTCATCGGAAATCCTGATGCATCTGGCGGCGTACCGCCTGCGGCCTGACGTGCACGCCGTCGTGCACGCCCATCCGCCGTTGTCGACCGGCTTTGCCGTGGCCGGCATTCCGCTCGATCGCGCCGTGTTGGCCGAAGTGGTGACGACGCTGGGCGCCATTCCGATTGCGGAGTACGGCACGCCGTCGACGCCCGAACTGCCGGCGGCGGTCGAACCGTACGTCCGGACCCACGACGCGCTGCTGCTGGCCAATCACGGCGCGCTCGCGCTGGGTGCCGACCTGTTCGCGGCGTATTACAAGATGGAGACGATCGAACACTTCGCCCGCATCAGCCTGGTCGCGCGCATGCTCGGGCGTGAACACCTGCTGACCCGCGAAGAAGTGGGCCGGCTGCAGCAGCTGCGGGACCGGTACGGCATCGCCGCGCCCGCGCCGGTCTGCCCCGAGGAACCCGCCGCCGGGGCGGCCGACTGCCAGACCGTCGTGGCGCCGTCGGTGCCCGGGGCGCAGCTGGTCCCCGATACGCCGTCCCCGCCGGAGGCCACAGTTGCCGTAGGTCCGGATGGCGGGATTCAGTTAACATACGGCCAGTTGACGAGCCTGATTGATCAAGCCGTCAAACAGCTGGCCGCATCGCGGCGGGCTTAAGGAGGTCTATGGGCGAGGCACTGGGAATGGTGGAGACCAAGGGGCTGGTCGCGATGATTGAGGCGGCCGATGCGATGGTCAAAGCCGCCAAGGTATCGCTGGTCGGGTGGGAGAAGATCGGCGCCGGGTACGTCACCGCCATCGTGCGCGGCGACGTGGCGGCGGTGAAGGCCGCCACCGACGCGGGCGCCGCCGCTGCGCGGCGCGTCGGCGAACTCGTGTCCGTGCACGTCATTCCGCGGCCGCACGCCAACCTCGAGGACGTGCTGCCCATCGGCAAGTCCGGCAAGTGATTCTCGCCAAGGTCGTCGGCACCGTCGTCGCGACCCGCAAGGACGAGCGGCTCGTCGCCAGCAAGTTGCTGGTGGCGCGGCCGCTCGACGTGTCTGGGGCGCCCGAGGGCAATTACCTGGTCGCCGTGGACACCGTGGATGCCGGGCTGGGCGACACCGTGCTCATCGTGTCTGGCAGCTCCGCCCGCATGGCCCAGGGATTCAAGGACTGTCCCATCGACGCGGCCATCATCGGCGTCGTCGATCAGATCGACGTCGGGAGTCGCACGTAGGGCGCCATTGACGAGACGTAGGGCGCCCGGATCGGCGGGGCGCCGGAGAGGCTGATGCAACTCGCAACCGTAATCGGCGACGTCGTGGCGACCGTCAAGGACGCCAACCTGCACGCGCACAAGCTGCTGCTCGTGCAGCCCATGTCGGCTGATGCGTCTCCGATCGGCCGTCCGGTCGTTGCGCTGGATGCCGTCGGCGCGGGCGTGGGCGAACGGGTGTTCTTCGTGCGCGGTCGCGAGGCGACGTTCCCGTTCTTGCCCGGTGAACCGCCCGCCGACGCCTGTGTCGTGGGGATTGTGGATGCTATTGACCTGGGTCCGGGGTCCTAGGGTCCAGGGTCCAGGGTTCGCGCATGCAGATCGGAAGAGTCATCGGCACGGTTGTAGCCACGCAGAAGCACCACAAGATTGATGGGGCCAAGCTGCTGCTCGTCCAGCCGCTGACGCTCGACGATGCGCCGAAGGGCACGGCAGTGCTGGCCATCGATTCGGTCGGCGCCGGTGTGGGTGAGAAGGTGCTGCTCGTCGTCGAGGGGAAGGCCGCCGGCGATGCGCTGCGGCGCAAGGCGGCGCCCGTCGACGCCGCGATCATCGGGATTGTGGACGAGGTGCAGGTGGCGGCGAGTGGCGGCAAGTAGCGGCAAGTAGCGGCGAGTGGTGGCGAGTGGCGGCAAGTGGCGGCGAGTGGCGGCAAGTGGCGGCGAGTGGCGGCGAGTGGCGGCGAGTAGCGGCAAGTGGCGGCAAGTAGCGGCAGGTGGGGGCAGGGATGAATGAGCAGGAGCTGCGATTGATCGTGCGCGAGGCCGTCGCGCGCCATCTCGGAGGGCCGTCCAGCGATCCATCGGTCCATCTCGCCACCTCGCCAGCTCGCCACCTGGCCACCTCGGCATCTCCTCATCTCGCCACCTCGGCACCTTGTCACCCATCCCACGTCCTTTACGCGGGTCTGGTAAACGTGACCGAGGCGTGTGTCATCGAGACGGCGGTGCCGTGTGATCACTGCGGCTACTGCAAGAGCCACGGGCATTAGTGGGGCTGGTGGGCTCGTGGGTTGGTGGGCTCGTGGGTTGGTGGGCTGGTGGGCTGGTGAGCGGATGAGCGATGCGTCTTGATCCGGTGCCTGTCCTTCGCGCGATCGGCCGGGCGATCCGGTCGATGGAAGAACCGGCGGTCGAGAAGATTGCCGAAGAGACGCGGGAAGACGCGTTCCAGGTACTGATCGCCACGATGTTGTCGGCGCAGACGAAGGACGCGGTGACGGCCGCGGCGTCGGCGCGGCTGTTCCGCGCGGCGCGCACGCCAAAGACGATGGCCGCGCTGCCGGTGGCGCGCATCGAGACGCTGATCTATCCGGTGAGTTTCTACCGCAACAAGGCGCGCCACGTGAAGCAGGCGTGCCGAATGATCCTCGACCAGTACGGCGGCGTGGTGCCCGACACGATGGAGGCGTTGCTCACCCTTCCGGGTGTGGGCCGCAAGACGGCGAACCTCGTGTTGATCCTCTCGCATGCGAGCCGGGACAACATCTGCGTGGACACCCATGTGCACCGGATTTCCAACCGGCTGGGCTGGGTGAGGACGCGGACGCCCGATGAGACCGAACAGGCGTTGTATCGTGTGGTGCCCAAGCGATGGTGGCCGGACGTCAACCTGTATCTGGTCACGTGGGGGCAGAATGTGTGCAAGCCCGTGTATCCGCGGTGCCGCGCGTGTGTCGTGGCGGCGCGGTGTCCGCGGATCGGTGTCAGAAAGGAGGCCGCGCGATGACGGCTCGAGGACTTCGATGGTACGGGGCGCCCGTGGCGGCGTTCGTGGCGATGGTGCTGCTGGCCGCTCCGGCGGTGCGGGCCGCCCAGGCGCGCGGCGGCGCGCCGGCCAATCCCGTGCTCGTGTTGACGACGTCGAAGGGCGTGGTGGAGATTGAGCTGCTGCGGCAGGACGCGCCCAAGACCGTGGACCACATCGTGGCGCACGTGAAACGCAACTTCTACCGCGGACTGCGGTTTCATCGCGTCGAGTCGATGCTGGTGCAGATCGGCGATCCGGTGTCGCGCGACATGTCGCGGCGCGCCTGGTGGGGACGGTCGGGGTCGGAAACGCGGGTGGGTGTGGCCGAGTTCTCCAAACGGCTGACCCATCAGCGCGGGTCGGTGGGGATGGCGCATGCCGGCAATCCCACGCTGGCCAACAGCCAGTTCTACATCATGAAGCAGGCCAGTCCCGGCCTCGACGGAGTGCACGTGATCTTCGGCCGCGTGACCACCGGCATGGCGGTGGTCGATCAACTTCGCGTGGCCGACGTGCTCAAGACCGCGACGATCAAGTAGCGACATTTCCAGGCTGCAGGGCTCAGGGCACAGGGCAATCCTCAATCCTCAATCCTCAATAACGATCAGGGCAGCAACGTGTCCACCCTGACAATGCCCTCCAGGTCCGGGTACCTGCGCACCAGTTCAGGTTCGTAGTCGCCGGGGAGTGCCTGGCCCAGTTGTGAGCGCAGGACGGCGGCGTTGGCGACGGCCTTCGCGGAGAAGTGATTGTTCATGAACGCGAAGACGCGCCGGCCTGCAGCCGACGCGTTTCGCATCGCGTCGGCGTACGGGCGCAGTTCCGCCGGCGAGTACAGGTAGTCGTAGCGGTCCTCCGCGGCGGCATGGTGCCACCACGCCGCCGCATTGCGCCCGTGAAAGCGGACGTAGACGAGCTCGGAGGTCATTTCCGCCTTCCCGGAAATGTCCTCCGAGCTCATTTTCCCCTCCGGACTGTCGGCTGCCACCAGCGTTGCGCCAACCGCCGCGAGGCGCGCGGCGAGATCGCCGCCCGCCTCGCTCGTGAACCACCCGCGGTGGCGCACCTCCACGGCGACGTCATATCCCGCCAGCGCCTCGAGCAGCCACGACAGATAGTCGGCTTCCGCCTCGCCGGCGTGGAAGCTGGTGGGAAACTGCACCAGCAGCGGGCCCAGCCGGCCCGCGGCGGCCAGCGGCTCGATCCCCGCGCGGAACTGATCGATGTCGGCCTGCGCCGGGTGCCAGTCGGCGCCCGGCGCGCGCGCCAGGTACATGTCCGGGTGGGTGAACTTCTGGTACAGCTTCACCGCGAACAGAAAGCCATCGGGCGTGCGTTCCACCCACCGGCGCGTCTGCGGCGCCTCGGGCACGCGGTAAAACGTCGAGTTCACCTCAACCGTCTGGAACCGCGCCGCGTAATACGCCAGCTCGTCAAACCCCCGCGGCCGCCGCTTCGGATAGAACACGCCATTCCACGTGCCCCGCCCGGACGGGTAACTCCACCCCGACGTGCCGACAAGGACCATGAAGCCATTATGAAATGTGGAAATGGGGAAATGGGGAAATGGGGAAATGACGAGGTGGCGAGGTGGCGAGGTGGCGAGATGGCGAGGCAAGCGTAGCGCGGCCGGCTCTGGCGGCCGCGGGCGCTGATGTGGCGAGGGACCTTGTGGACCCTGTGGACCTTGTGGACCCTGTAATATCGATCCCGGTGTTGACCGTCTTCGAGATCTACCTCTCCGTGCAGGGCGAATCCACCCACGTCGGCCGGCCGTGCACATTCGTGCGCCTGGCCGCCTGTGACCTGCGCTGCTCGTGGTGTGACACCCCGTACGCCTTCACCGGCGGCCGCAAGATGTCGATCGACGAGGTCCTGGATCGGGTGCGCGCGCTGGGCTGCCGCCTCGTGGAACTGACCGGCGGCGAACCGCTGCTGCAGAAGGAGGCCATCCCCCTGATGCAGCGGCTCCGTGATGAAGGCTTCGAGGTGCTCATCGAGACCGGCGGGCATCTGCCCATCCACGATCTGCCCGCGGGCGTGCACGCGATCATGGACGTCAAGTGCCCCGGCAGCGGCGAGGCCGGCAGGATGCACTGGCCCAATCTCGACGCGCTCACGCGCGATCACGAAGTGAAGTTCGTCATCAAGGACCGCGCCGACTTCGACTACGCGCGCGACATCATCGCGCGGTACGCGCTCGACACGCGGGCCGGTGCCGTGTTGTTGTCACCCGTCTTTGGTGTCCTGCCGCCCGCCGACCTGGCCAGGTGGATGCTGGAGGATCACGTGCCCGCGCGGCTGCAGCTGCAGACCCACAAGTACATCTGGGCGCCGGAGACCCGCGGCGTATGACCCGCGCGGTCGTCCTGCTCTCCGGCGGGCTCGACTCCACGACGGCCGCCGCGATGGCGCGCCGCGAAGGATGGGAGCTGTTTGCCCTGACCATCCGCTACGGCCAGATTCACCAGGCCGAACTCGAGGCCGCGCGCCGCGTGGCGGCCTCGCTGGGCGTCAGCCGCCACGTCGAGCTGCACGTCGACCTGTCGGCCTTCGGCGGGTCCGCGCTGGTGGGCGACGGCGTGATTCCCAAGGACCAGCTCGGCGCGCCGGGCATCCCGTCGACCTACGTCCCCGCGCGCAACACCGTCTTTCTGTCCCTCGCGCTCGCCTGGGCCGAAGTCCTCTCCGCCTCCCGCATCGTCATCGGCGTGAACGCGCTCGATTACTCGGGTTATCCCGACTGCCGGCCCGAGTTCATCGCGGCGTTTGAGTACCTGGCCAGCCTGGCCACGCGCGCCGGTGTGGAGGGACACGCGGTGAAGCTGTATACACCGCTCCAGCAGCTGACCAAGGCGGGCATCATCCGGCTGGGACTCGAACTGGGCGTCGACTATGCGTTGACACACAGTTGTTACGACCCCGGGCCGGGCGGCCGCCCGTGCGGGCACTGCGACAGTTGCCTGCTGCGCGCCCGCGGCTTTGCGGAGGCCGGCCTGCCGGATCCCGCGCTGGTCTAAGATTCCCGCGTGTCGATCACGATCCGCACCCAGGTCCTGATTGCCGCGCTCCTGGTCTGCCTGCCGGTCGTGGGGCTCATGTACCTCTCTTCGGGTGCCACGTATCGCGAGCACATGCAGTTTCTTGCGGACGATGCGGAAAGGGTTGCGCGGCTGCTGGCCGATGCCCGCCTCGACGACGCCGAGCCGTCCAGGGTTGTTGCGGCCGCCATGGCCGCCCTGCCCACCACGGCCTTGGTCACCTTCGTGGATGCCGGCGGCCGGCTGGTGGCCGGCGCGCCGCCGCCCGATCCCGCGGTCTACCAGTCCGGTGCGGCGCCGTGGTCCCGCGGCGGAGTCGTCACCGTGTACCTGCCCAACAGTGTCGCCTGGGAGCGCACGTGGCCGATCTACCGCCGCAACTACATCGTGGTGCTCGGGGTGACGCTGGTCGTGGTGGCGATCATCTTCGGCCTGTCGCGTCGCTGGCGCGCGGGGCTCCGCGCGCTCGAGCAGCAGGCGCACCGGGTGGGCAAGGGGACACGCTCGGACGGGCCGCCGCCGAAGATGCCGTCCACGGAGATGCTCAGCCTGCAGCGGTCGCTGCTGGAGATGGAAACCAACCTCCAGTTCCTGGAGCGCCAGGTGGTGCGGCAGGAGCGTCTCGCCGCGATCGGCGTCCTGGCGTCCGGCATTGCGCACGAACTCAACAACCCCCTGCAGGCCATTGCCGGCCGCGCGCAACTGGCTGGCCGCGACCCGTCGTTGGGTCAGGAGACCCGTGCCGACCTGGACCTGATCCAGAGGGAAAGCGCCCGCGCGAGCAACATCATCCGCAACCTCTCGCGGTTCAGCCGTCAGGAAGCGGTGGCGCCCTCCCTGCTGCGGCTGCGTGATGTCGTGGCCTCGGTCATCGAACTGCGGCAGCGCCGGCTGGACGAACTGGGCATCCACCTCGTCGTGGAGGATGTCTCGGAGCGGTATGTCAATGGAGTGCTGGCCGAGTTTCAGCAGGTCCTGCTCAACTTCGTCGTGAATGCCGAACAGGTGATGGGATCGATGAAGCGCGGCCAGCGGTTGCTCACCATTCGGACCCGCGACCTCGGCGACCGCGTCTACTGTGAGGTGGAGGACACCGGCCCCGGTGTCGCGGTGGAGGATGAACCCAAGCTGTTTCAGCCCTTCTTCACCACCAAACCCGTGGGTGAGGGCACCGGCCTGGGATTGTCGGTCAGTCACAACATCATCGAGTCCAACCGCGGCCGCATCGGGTACCGCCGCGCCGACGCCGGCGGCGCCATCTTCTGGTTCGACCTCCCGGCCACATGATCACGCCACTTCGCCACCTCGTCATCTCGCCACCTCGCCATCTCGCCATCTCGCCACCTATGAAGCGCCTCTACTACACCGACCCGCTGCTGACCCGCTTCTCCTCGCACGTCGTTGATTGCCGGCCCGATGGCGATCGCGCGCGGGTGGTGCTGGCCGAGACCGCGTTTTATCCCACGTCCGGCGGCCAGCCGCATGACACCGGCCGGCTCGGTGGCGCCAACGTGCTCGACGTCGTTGACGAGGACGACCAGGTCGTCCACGTCGTGGACAGCATGCTGCAGGTGGGCGATCCCGTGGACGGTGAGATCGACTGGCCGCGCCGGTTCGACCACATGCAGCAGCACACCGGGCAGCACATCCTGTCGGCGGCGTTTGACCGGACGTGTGGTGTGCGCACGGAAAGTTTCCACCTGGGGACAGCGAGCTGCACGATTGACCTGGCCCGGGAGGTGACACCGGCGGAGATTGCCACGGCCGAGACCCTGGCGTGTGCCGTCGTCTGGGAGGACCGACCGGTCACGATCCGGTTTGCCTCCGAGGAGGACGCCGCCAGGCTGCCGCTGCGCAAGGAGTCGCTGCGGTCGGGCACCCTGCGGCTCATCGACGTGCAGGACTTCGATCTGTCGGCGTGCGGCGGGACCCATGTGCCGCGTACGGGCATGGTGGGCCTCATTGCGGTGGCCGGCTGGGAGCGATTCAAGGGCGGCAGCCGCATCGAGTTCGTGTGCGGCGGCCGCGCGTTGCGCTCGTATCGCGCGCATCGGGACACGGTCACCGCGCTGGTGCAGACGATGACCGTGGCGCCTCACGAACTACCGGCGGCCGTTCTGCGGCTGCAGGCCGACGGCCGCGCGTGGCAGAAGACGGTCAAGCAGTTGCAGGAACAACTGGCGGCGCATCTGGCGGACGCGCTCGTCGAACGCGCCGAGGACGTCGGTGCGTTCCGCCGGGTGCTGGTGGCGCAGTCCGGGTGGGACGCGCAGGCGCTCAAGGCGCTGGCCTCGGCGATTGTGGCCCGGCCCGGCCTGGTGGCGGTCGTCACCGGCGACGGTACTCCTGCCCCGCTGGTGGTTGCGCGATCGGCCGGCGTGGCGTTCGACGCGGGCGCCTGTGTGAAGCGGATGACCGCCGATCTGGGCGGCCGCGGCGGCGGGCGTCCTGAACTGGCGCAGGGCGCGGCCGGTTCGGCGGAAAGAATCCTCGCGCTGGCGAGGGAAACGGTGCGGTAGGCGGGATACAATCCGCGTACACGTGTTCGAATCGGTCTTCGAGTTCCTGTTCAAGTACCCGCCCCTGGTGTACGAGCAGGGCGAGTGGGCATGGGGCAGCGCGCGATGGATGTCCATCCTCGTCGTGGCGGCTGCCGGTGTGGCCGCGTACGCGCTGTTCACGTACCGCGGCGTGCGTGGCCACGGGCCGCGCGATCGCGCGGTGCTCATCACCCTGCGGCTGGCGGCGCTCGCCGTCCTCGCGATCTGCCTGTTCCGTCCGATGCTCGTCCTCAAGGTCGCCGTCCCGCAGCAGAACTTCGTCGGCGTCCTGCTCGATGATTCGCGCTCGATGCAGGTGGCCGATCTGGAAGGCCTGCCGCGCGGCAACTTCGTGCGCGACAACTTCGCGTCGGCTGACGGACAGTTGCTCACGCAGTTGTCCGAGAAGTTCGTGGTGCGCACGTACCGGTTTTCCTCGGCGGCGCAGCGGCTCGAGTCCGGTGAGGCGTTGACGTTCACCGGCACGGGCACACGCGTCGGGGAGGCGCTGGGCCGCGCGCGAGATGAACTGGCCGGCCTGCCGCTGTCGGGCCTGATCCTCGTCTCCGACGGCGCCGACACCTCGGAAGCCGCCTTCGAGGAGTCCCTGGCGGCCCTGCGCGCCGAGTCGATTCCGGTGTTTCCGATCGGCGTCGGCGACGAGTCGATGACCCGCGACATCCAGGTCAGCCGCGTCGAAACGCCGCGCACGGCGCTCAAGGGCACGTCGCTGGTCGTGGATGTCGTCGTGACGCAGACCGGGTTTGCCGGCGAGACCCTCCCGCTCGTCGTCGAAAGCGAAGGGCGCATCGTCGAGACGCAGAACATCGTGATGCCGCCCGATGGCGAGGCCGCCACCGTGCGGGTGCGCTTCAAGGTGGACGAGGCCGGACCGCGGCGCTTCAAGTTCCTCGTGCCCGAACAGCCGGGCGAGCAGGTGTCGCCCAATAACAGCCGCGAGCATCTGATTGACGTGCGCGACCGGCGCGTGAAGATCCTGTACCTCGAGGGCGAACCGCGGTTCGAGGCCAAGTTCATCCGCCAGGCGCTCGAGGCCGATCCGAACGTGCAGGTCGTGTTGCTGCAGCGCACGGCCGCCGCCACGCCGTCGTCGCCACCCAAGTTCCTGCGGCTGGGCATCGACACGCCCGACGAGCTCGTGGAAGGGTTCCCGCCCACCGAAGAGGCCCTGTTCGGGTACAGCGGGTTGATTCTGGGCAGCGTGGAAGCCAGCGCGTTCACGGCCGAGCAGCTGCGGATGATTGGCGAGTTCGTGGGACGCCGGGGCGGCGGGTTGCTGACGCTGGGCGGCGCGCGGTCGTTCGGCGAGGGCGGCTGGGGCGGCACGCCGGTGGCGGAGGTGCTGCCGGTCACGCTTGACGCCGCAGCCAATGCCAAGAGCGGCAGCTATTTTTCGGAAGTGTCGGTGTTGCCCGCGCGCGCCGGCACCGCGCATCCGGTCGTGCAGCTGGCGGCCACCGAAGCGGCCTCGCTGGAGGCCTGGCGCAAGTTGCCGCCGCTCACCAGCGTGAACCTGATTCAGTCGGTCAAACCCGGTGCGTCCACGCTGCTGGCCGGCGAAGACGCCAAGGGGCTCGACCTGGTGGTCATGGCCGCGCAGAGGTACGGCCGCGGCAAGGCGATCGCGTTTCCCGTGCAGGACTCGTGGCTGTGGCGCATGCACGCGTCGATGGCGGTGACCGACACGACGCACCATGACTTCTGGCAGCGTCTGCTGCGCTGGGTGGTGGACGGCGTGCCCGGGCGCGTCGAGCTGACGACCACCCCCGAGCGGGTCGAGCCGCGCGAACCGGTGACGCTCACCGCGCAGGTGGCTGACAAGACGTTTCAGGACGTCAGCGACGCCCGCGTCGTGGCGGTGGTGCGCTCGCCCACGGGCGTGGTCACCGAGGTCCCGATGTCGTGGACGGTGAAACGTGACGGCGAATACAGCGCCGTGTTCGCGCCCGAGGAGGAAGGCCCGTACGAGATCCGGGTGACCGCCACGCGGGGTGACGAAAGCCTCGGGTCGGCGGTGTCGCACCTGCGGACGGCCCCGAGCGACCGCGAATATTTCGACCCGACGCTCCGCACCTCGTTGCTGCGGCGGCTGGCCGAGGAGACCGGCGGACAGTATTTCCGCGCGTCCGACACCTCGAAGCTGGCCGAAGCGCTGACACTGAGCGGACGAGGCGTCACCGTCGTAGAAGAAAAAGACCTGTGGGACATGCCGGCCGTGTTCCTGCTG
Organism: uncultured Solibacteraceae bacterium; assembly: GCA_964471115.1. GTDB lineage: Bacteria > Acidobacteriota > Vicinamibacteria > Vicinamibacterales > SCN-69-37 > SYFT01. The sequence continues at coordinate 11,051 of CAYYFE010000041.1, read as the reverse complement.
CTGGTCGCGCTGGCGGGTGGGGAATGGGTGTATCGGCGGGCGAGGGGGTTGGCATGACAAGTCTGCGCGCGCATCGCCGGGCGGTGACCTTCATCGTGGCCGCCGTCCTCATCAGCCTGGGCCTGACCGTGCAGGCGCAGCGCGGCAACCGCCGGTTCGGCGGCGGCGAGGATCGCTTCTCCGGCAACGTCCGGCTGGAAACCAACCTGCCGTACGACGGCCGGTTCACGTTTGTTCGCATCCGGTATCAGAACTTCATCAGCCGCGGCAATCAGTGGTCCCACGACTATCCGTTCGGCGAACGCCACTTCATGAAGATTCTCAACGCGGTGTCGATGGTCAATCCGTACACCGACGCCAGCAACGTCATGACGCTCGACGATCCCGAGCTCATGAAGTTTCCGATCGCCTACATGGCCGAGCCGGGCTATTGGGCGATGACCGAGGCCGAACTGGCGGGCCTGACGGCCTACGTGAAGAAGGGCGGCTTTCTCATCTTCGACGATTTCCGCTCGGACTACGAGTGGTACAACCTCGAGCTGCAGATGGCCCGCGTCTACCCGCAGGCGCGCTGGGTCGAGCTGACGGCCGACCATCCGATTTTTCATTCGTTTTACGACATCAACGATCTCAATCTCATTCCGCAGTACTTCCAGCAGTACGGCGTGCCGAAGTTCCGGGGCCTCTTCGAGGACAACGATCCGACGAAACGGATGATTGCGATCGCCAACTTCGACACCGATATTTCCGAGTTCTGGGAGTTTGCCGACTCAGGCGTCCGCGCCGTGTCGGAGACCAACGAGGCGTTCAAGCTGGGCGTCAACTACATCGTGTATGCGTTGACCCATTAGCGAGTGGCGGCAAGTGGCGGCAAGTGGCGGCAAGTGGCGGCGAGTGGCGGCGAGTGGCGGCACGTAGCGGAAAGGGTGAATCGTGAGTGTAGAGACGCAGACCGTGGTGAACATGGAGTCGCCGGACGATATCGCCCTGGCGGACAAGATGAATGCCGCCCGCGGGCAGATCATCACCGAGCTGAAGAAGCTGATCGTCGGGCAGGATGAGACGGTCAACCTGATCCTGCTGTCGCTGTTTGTCGGCGGCAACAGCCTGATTGTCGGCGTCCCCGGCCTGGCCAAGACGCTGCTCATCCGGACGCTGGCGCAGGTGCTCGACCTGAAGTTCAACCGCATCCAGTTCACGCCCGACCTGATGCCCAGCGACATCACGGGCACCGACATCATCCAGGAAGACCCGCAGACGGGCCGCCGGCAGATGACGTTTTCCCCCGGCCCAATCTTCGCGAACATCGTCCTGGCCGACGAAATCAACCGCACGCCGCCCAAGACGCAGGCGGCGCTGCTCGAGGCGATGCAGGAACACCGCGTCACCATCCAGGGCCGCACCTACGACCTGGCCGAACCGTTTTTCGTGTTCGCGACGCAGAACCCGATCGAGCTGGAAGGCACGTACCCGCTGCCCGAAGCGCAGCTCGACCGCTTCATGTTCCACATCATCATCGAGCACCCGCCCGAAGACGAGGAATACGACGTCGTGCGGACGACCACGGCGATCCTGGATCCGAAGTTCAATCGTCCGGTGACCGGGCCCGAACTGGTCGCGTTCCAGAAACTGGTGCGGCGGGTGCCGGTGTCCGAGCCGGTCATGCGGTACGCCCTGCGCATCGTGCGCACGAGCCGCCCGAAGTCCCCCGACGCGCCCGAGTCGGTCCGCAAGTATGCGGCCTTTGGCGCCAGCGTCCGCGCGGCGCAGTACCTGATCCTCGGCGCCAAGGCGCGCGCGCTCACGAGCGGCCGGTATCACGTGAGTTTCGACGACATCAAGGCGCTGGCGCATCCGGTGCTGCGGCACCGCGTATTGACCAACTTCCGCGCCGAGTCGGAAGGGATCACCAGCGATCAGCTGATTGACGATCTCCTGAAGGCCGTGCCGCTGCCGCGGTCGGGCATGTAGGACGGCCGGGATGGAACGCCGCGAACACTCGGGAGCGATGCCGGGGGCGAGGTTCGTCGACCCGACGGTCCTCGCGCGCATCGGCAAGCTGGATCTGGTGGCGCGGCACGTGGTGGACGGGTTCATCAACGGTCTGCACCGCGCGCCGCACTTCGGCGCGTCGATCGATTTCGCCGAACATCGCGGCTACGTGCCCGGCGACGACATCCGGCGGCTCGACTGGCGCCTGTTCGCGCGCACCGACAAGTTCTACCTGAAACAGTACGAAGCCGACACCAACACGAACTTCGCGGTGTTGCTCGACATCTCGCGGTCGATGGCCTTTGGCAGCGAGGGGCGCGTCCCGAAGATTGAGTACGCGCGCTTCCTGGCGGCGTGTATGGGCTACATGGCCCACCGCCAGCGCGATCGCGTGGGCATCGTCACCTTCGACGAAGACATCGTCACCTACGTGCCGCCGTCGGCCAAACACTTCGACGTGATGCTGCACACGCTCGATCGCGCGGAGCCCGTGCGGCCGGGCCGCCTGCGCGCGCCGCTCGAGAAGATCGCCGAGCACTTCAAGCGGCGCAGCGTCGTGGCGCTGATCTCAGACCTGTACGAAGAACCGGATGACATCCTGGAGGCCATCAAGCCGTATCGCTTCCTGGGCAACGACATCATGGTGTTCCACGTCCTGGACCGGGCCGAACTGGAGTTCCCGTACAAGGATGCGTCGCGGTTCCAGGATCTGGAGACCGGCGAGGAAATTCCCGTCGTGCCCGAGTCGCTGCTGCAGCAGTATCGCGAGTTGATCCAGGGGCACATCGAAGCCCTGCGCGCGCGATTCGCCGAGATTCGCGTCGACTACACGCTGGTCGACACGTCCCGTCCGCTCGATGACGCCCTGTTCAGCTACCTGGCGCACCGCGAGCGGACCATGAAGGTGCGGTAACGGCGATGGCGATGCTCGCGCCGTTGTTCCTGCTGGGTCTGGCCGCGCTGGCCGTGCCGGTGCTCGTCCACCTGATCCAGCGCGAACGCAAGACCCCCATCGAGTTTCCGTCGCTGATGTTCGTCCGCCGCATCCCGTACCAGTCGGTCCAGCGGCGCCGCATCACCAACTGGCCGCTGTTCCTGCTGCGGTGCGCGGCCGTCATCCTGATCGTGCTGGCGTTTTCGCGGCCGTTTTTCACGCAGACGCCGGTGCAGGCGGCCATCGCCACGTCGGGCGCGCGCGAGGTGGTCATCCTGCTCGACCGTTCGGCCAGCATGGGGTACGGCGACCACTGGCAGCGGGCGAAGGACGAAGCCGCGCGGGTGATCGACGGCCTGGGCGGTGGCGATCAGGCCACGCTGGTGCTGTTCGATCGCAACGCCGAGGAAAACGTCCGTGCCACCGGCGATCGCGTGCGCCTGCGCGCGGCCGTCGACGCGGCCGAACTGTCGTCGGGCGCCACCCGCTACGCGCCGGCGATGCGACTGGCGCAGAGCCTGCTGTCGCGCTCCACGCTGGGCCGCAAGGAAGTGGTGGCCATCACCGACATGCAGCGGTCGGGCTGGGAGCGGCCCGAGGAGATCCAGTTTCCCGAGGGCACCACCTTCACGCCGGTGTCGGTCGCCGCAAGCGACACCGCGAACGTGTCGGTCACGTCGGTGGCCTTCAACCGCGCGCGCTTCGCCAGCGAGGAGCGCGTGACCGTGACGGCCGCCCTCACCAACCGCGGCACCGAGACGGTGTCGAACGTGCCGGTGACCCTGCAGATTGACGGCATCCAGACCGGCCGCACCACCGTCAACCTGCCGCCGGGCGTCGCCACACCGGTGTCGTTTCCGGCCTTCACGTTGACCCAGGCCTTCGTGCGCGGCGTCGTCACCGCCGGCAGCGATCCGTTCCAGGCCGACAACACCTTCAACTTCGTCCTGTCGCCCGCGCGGCCCGCGCCGGTGCTGGTCGTCACCCGTGATGGCGCGTCGGCCACCGACGGGCTGTACGTCACGTCGGCGTTGTCCGTGGGCACGCCGCCGGCCTTTGCGGTGGAGGCCGTGCCCATCTCGAAGCTGACGGCCGCGTCGCTCTCGCGCGCCTCGGTCGTGGTGCTCGCCGATGTGGCGGTTCCCGGTCCCACCGGCGCCGACCTCAAGCGATTCGTCGAGCGCGGGGGCGGCCTGCTCGTCATCGGCGGCGGCCGGGCGGGCGTGGTGGATTCGGAGGGCGCGTTGATGCCGGGTACGCTGGCGGCGCCCAGGGACGCGCCCGGCGGGCGGTTCGAGACACTCGGCGTGATCGATTTCTCGCATCAGGCGCTCGAACTCTTCAAGACGCCCAAGAGCGGCGATTTCTCCAACGTGCGGTTCTTCCGCTTCCGCCCGGTGACCCCCGGTGAAGGCGACCAGGTGCTGGCCCGTTTCGCCGACGGATCGGTGGCGCTGGCCGAACGCCGGGTGGCCGGCGGGCGGGTCATCGCCTTCGGTTCGACGCTCGACGGCGACTGGAACGACCTGGTCCTCAAGCCGGTGTTCGTACCCCTGCTGCACCAGTTGACGCGGTATCTTGGTCAGGTCGAGGCACAACCAGAGTGGCAGACGGCCGGTCAGGTCGTGGACGTGACGCAGCGGGTGGCCGCGCTCACGGCCGGGGGCGCCGACGCCCGCGTGACCTCGGCCGTGGTCCTGTCGCCGTCCGGCCGGCGGACGACGGTGGGCGAGGGGGGCGGGGCGAGCGCGATCGAGGTCAGTGAGCAGGGGTTTTATGAAGTGCGTCCGGGCGGCAGCGCCGCCAGCGGCCGGCCCTTCACCCTGGCCGTGAATCTCGAGGCCGGCGAGTCGGATTTGTCGGCGATGGACCCGCAGGAGTTCACCGCCGGCGCCACGGGCCGGGCGTCGCTGGTGGCCTCGTCCGGACCCGTCGAGGTGCGGCCGGAAGAGACCGAGCGGCGTCAATCCATCTGGTGGTTCCTGCTGCTCGTCGGGTTCGTATTGCTCGTGGCCGAAAGTGTCCTGGCCAACCGGTTGTCGGCGCCCACGCGCGTGCAGCCGGTCGCGGGCCGTTCGTGATCGCGACTGAATGAATGGGGATCGACATGGCACAACTGACCAATCACGCGGATCCGAAAGCGCAACTGCACGGCGTCATCGCCGAGGTCCGGCGCCGGTGGCGCATGAAACTGGCCCTGCGCGGCGCGGCGTTGGTGGTGCTGGGCACGGGCGTGGTGCTGCTGGGGTCCGCCCTGGGCATCGACGCCCTCCGGTTTGATCCCGGCGCCATCGTCGGGTTCCGGATTGCCGCCCTGGTGGCCGTGCTCGCGCTGGTGGCGGTGTGGCTGGTGCGGCCGCTGCGCCGCCGCGTGACCGACAGCCAGGTGGCGTTGTACGTCGAGGAACACGAGCCCTCCCTCGAGGCGTCGATTCTGAGCGCGGTGGAAACCGTGCAGACGGCGAGCCCGTCGGCCTCGCCCGCGTTGCTCGAGAAACTCGTGGAGCAGGCCGTCGAACGGTGCCGCGCGCTCAATGCGTCGCAGACCATCGATCAGCGGGCGCGCCGCCGGTTCGCGGTGGCGCTGGTCGCCGTGCTCGCGGCCCTGACCGCGGCCGTCTCGTTTGGCCCCGAATCGATGCGGCGCGGCCTGTCGGCGCTGCTCGTGATGACTCGCGCCGAGGCGGCCAGCCCGTACGCGATCGACGTGTTGCCGGGCACCATCAAGGTGCCGCGCGGCTCGGATCAGAACGTCAAGGCGCAGCTGCACAACTTCAGCTCGGACGAGGTGATGTTGATGATGCGCGCGGGCACGGAGGGCGACTACGTGCGCGTCCCCCTGGTGCCGGGGCTGGAAGACGGGATGTACGAAGGCATCCTCTTCGACCTGATGCAGGACATCGAGTACTTCGTCGAGGCGGACGGTGTGCGCTCGGACACGTATCGCATGGTCATGGTCGACCTGCCGGCCGTCAAGACCATGGATCACGAATACACATTCCCCGCCTATACCAAGCTGCCGGCGCAGACGATTGAGGGCGGCGGCGACATCGCGTCCATTGCCGGCACGTCGGTGCGCCTGACGATCGAGTCCACCATGGCCACCACCGGCGGCCGCATCGTGTTTGGCGACGACTCGTCGCAGCCCCTCACCGTCGACGCCGACGGCCGGCTGACAGGCCAGTTCACCGTGACCAGGAAGGGCTTCTACCGGATTGAGCTGGAGGGGCCGAACAAGGAAGGCATCGCCGCGTCGCCGTCCTACACCATCGACGTCATTGAAGACATGGCGCCGTCGGTGAAGTTCATCAAACCCGGCCGCGACACGGCGGCCACGGCCGTCGAAGAGGTGTTCCTCGAGGCGGTGGCCGAGGATGACTACGGCGTCAAGGCGCTGGATCTCGTGTATTCGGTGAACGGCGGTGAGGAAAAGACCGTGCGGATGTATACCGGCGGCGCCTCGGCGCGGACGGACGTCTCGGCCGGCCACACGGTGTACCTCGAAGAGCTGAACGTGCAGGTGGGCGACTCGGTGTCCTATTACGCCAAGGCCGTCGACAACGACGCCGTGGCCGGCGCCAAGGAGACGGTCAGCGACATCTACTTCGTCAAGATCCGGCCGTTCCAGACGGCGTTCCGGGCCGCGCAGTCGCAGGGCGGCGGCGGAGGCGGCGGGGGCGGCGGCCAGCAGAACGAGGCCGGCGCGTTGTCGGAACAGCAGCGCCAGATCATCGCGGCCACGTTCAACCTCAATCGCGGCCGCGCGAAGATGTCGCCGCAGCAGGTGAAGGAAGACGCGGTCGTCATCGCCCTCTCGCAGTCGAAGCTGCGCGACGAGGTGACGGCGCTGATGCAGCAGATGGCGCAGCGGCTGGGCGGCGACGCCGACTTCCAGGCCATCCTGCAGACGCTCAAACAGGCCGCCGAGGCGATGGAAGCGGCCGAGAAGGAACTGCGCGCCGAGCGCACGCAGCACGCGCTGGCGCCCGAGAACAAGGCCCTCAAGCACCTGCAGGATGCCGAAACGGCGTACGAAGTCGAAGTGCGCGAACGGAACGAACAGCAGGGCGGCGGGGGCGGCGGCGGAGGCGGCGGCCAGGCCATGGCCGAGGAACTGGCCGACCTCTTCGAACTCGAACGCGACCGCCTCGCCAACCAGTACGAACTGCAGCAGAGCGCGTCACAGGGGCAGCAGGCCGGCAGCCAGGCCGATGAGGCCGTGGACGAGGTCGCGCAGCGGCTCAAGGAACTGGCGGAGCGCCAGTTGCAGGAGGCCGAACGGCAGCGGCGCCAGGCGGCCGCGCAGCAGAGCGCGGGCGGCAGCGGCGCCGGCCAGCGTGCCCTGGCGCAGGAGCTCGAAGAACTGGCGCGTCAGCTCGAGCGGCTCAGCCGCGACCAGCAGCGTGAAGAGGAACAGCGGCAGCAGCTGGCCAACGAAGCCCGGCGCATGCAGGAGGCCGCCAACCAGATGCGCCGCGCCGCGGCCAGCGGTCAGCAGGAGGCCGGCAGCCAGGCATCGGCCGCCGCGCAACAGTTGCAGGAGGCGCAGCGCCGGCTGCAGAACGCGATGCAGTCGGGCCAGGGCAACCCGCAGGAACAGGTGCGCGAGGCCCAGCGGCGCGCCCAGGAACTGGTGAACCAGCAGAAACAGATGCAGTCGCAGGCCGCCGCGCTGCCGCAGCCGGGACAGCAGGGCCGGGACGAACAGCTCAAACAGCTCAACCAGCGCAAGGACGACATGGTCCGGCAGGTGAGCGAGCTCGAGCAGCAGCTCAACCGCGCGGCCGGCCAGATGCGCGGCGATCAGCGCGACGCCGGCAACCGCCTGCGCGAGGCGGCCGGCGACATCCGCGATCAGCAGATCAAGGAGAAGATCGAATACTCGAAGGGCGCCATGGCCGCCTCGCCGCAGTTCTCACGCGATTACGAGCAGGCCATCAGCAACGATCTGCAGAATCTGCAGGGCACCATCAACCAGGCCGCGCAGGCGCTTGAAGGCGCCCAGCGCCAGAACGCGCAGTCCGAAGCGCTCGACCGCGCCCGCAACGCGCTGCGTGGTCTCGAGTCGCTGAACGAACGGATGCAGCAGGGTTCACAGGGTCCACAGGGTCCACAGGGTCCACAAGGTCCACAGGGTGCGCAGCAGGGTGAACAGGGCCAACAAGGGCAGCAGGGCCAGCAAGGTCAGCAGGGTCAGCAGGGTCAGCAAGGGCAGCAGGGGCAGCAGGGGCAGCAGGGCCAGCAAGGTCAGCAGGGCCAGCAGGGTCAACAGGGTCAGCAGGGTCAGCAAGGGCAGCAGGGCCAGCAGGGTCAGCAGGGTCAGCAGGGCCAACAAGGTCAGCAGGGCCAGCAAGGGCAGCAGGGCCAGCAGGGGCAGCAAGGCCAGCAAGGCCAGCAAGGCCAGCAAGGCCAGCAGGGCCAGCAGGGTGGTGGGCGCCAGGGGCAGCAGGGCGATCGGCAGGGCCAAGCCGGGCAGCAGATGACCGATGGCCGCAGCGGCAATCCCACCGGGGGGCTGCAGCGCGGTCCGTCGTGGTTTGGCGGCGCCAACGGGGATGCCCGCAACACCGGTCAGCAGTACAGCGAAGAGCAGATTCGGCAGTTCCGGCGTGAGCTGACCGAACGCACCAACGACCTGCAGGGCCTGCGCCAGCAGTTGCAGCAGGCCGGCGTGCCGGCCAACGACCTCGAAGAAGTCGTCGCGCTGCTGCGCAAGCTGAACAGCGACAACGCCTTCCGCGACCCGCTCGGCATGCAGGAGATCACCGCGGCGGCGCTCGAGTCACTCAAGAAGTTCGAATTCGATCTCCGCAAGAAACTCGATACCTCGAGCAACGCGCTGTTCCTCAACGGCAACGAGGAGATTCCCGCCAGCTTCCGTTCCCTCGTCGAGGAGTACTACCGGTCGCTGGCGAGGCGAGGCGGCCGGTAGGCGTTGCCGCCGGTCGTCGCTCACTACCTGGCCTGGTGGTGTGGGTTGGGGTCCGCCTCGACCCAGAGCTCCGAGGCTGAACGCGCCTGCCTCGCCCGGCACGCGGCCGGCCGGCGCCGGCTGGTGGAGATCGGGGTCTTCGAGGGGGTCACCACCCTCGCATTGCGCCGTGTGATGGCCGCCGACGGTGTGTTGTTCGCCGTGGACCCGTTTCCCGTCGGCCGTCTCGGGGTGTCGTTCCACGAACGCATCGCCCGCGTCGAGGCGGACCGCTCGGACAACGGCCGGGTCGAATGGATTCGCGCCACCGGCGCCGACGCCGCGGTGGACCCGCGCGTGGCCGGCGAACCCATCGATTTCATCTTCGTCGACGGCGATCATCGCTGGGAGGGCATCGCCGGTGACTGGGAGGCCTGGAGCGGGCGGGTCGTGCCGGGCGGCGTGATGGCGTTCCACGACAGCCGCAACATCGATGCGCCAAGCGCGCGGTTCACCGAATCAGTCGTCGTGACCGATCCGCGTTATGTCGTGATCGACGTGGTGGACACCATCACCGTCGTCCGCCGTCGCGCGTGACGACCGCCAGCAACGCCCGTTCCGCCACGTCGTCGACAGCCGCAGACCCGGCGGTGAAGTGGTTGGCGATGATCGAAAACACGAACCGCTCACCTGAGGGGGCGTCCACCACACCCGACAGCGATCGGACGTTGGCGATGGTGCCGGTCTTGGCCTGCACACGTCCCGCCAGCGGCGTGTCGCGCATGCGGTTGCCCAGCGTGCCATCCTGGCCGCCCACCGGCAGCGTCGCCATGAACGGTCCGCGCAGCCGGTCGTCCGACAACACACGTTTGAGCAGCGTCACGATCGCGTCGGCGGACACGTAGTTGTATCGCGACAGGCCCGACCCGTCGTAGATCACGTACGCGTCCTCGGGAATGCCCCAGGCGCTGAGCGTCTCGCGCGCGACCGCGCGGCCCGCGGTCGTCGTCCCTCCGCGCCCGAAGCGGGCGCCCAGCGTCTTCAGAAAGGTCTCGCCATAGAAGTTCTGGCTCGCCTTCATGAAGTACGCGCCGAGCGACGACAGCGGCTGCGACCGCCGGGTCGCAATGACGCGCCGGCCGGACGCCGCGGGCGGGCCGTCGAGGTCGTCACTGTCGGCAATGCCGCCGCGCACCGGGATGCCGCGCGCCGCCAGGGCCGCGTGCAGCCCGCCGACGAAAAACAACGTCGGGTGGTGCACGCTGGTGGTCCGGGTCAGCGGCGTGGCGCGATCGACCGGAATGCTCCCGCGCAGGGCGACCGCGTCGCTCAGCAGGCCGCGGTCCTGATTCACCGACGCCTGGCTGCCGGCCGCGCCGGTGGTAATCGTGTGCGTCACGCGCAGCCCGTGACCGGCCGGGGTGACCTCGACCCGCGCGGGCGCGCCGACGCTGGCCCCCGGCCAGATGCGGATGACGACAATGTTTTCGTTGTAGCTGAGCGCGCCCGACGGCGCCGCGTACCCGTCGTTGAGATAGTCCCACGCCCACCCCGGGCCGATCCCCTCGTCGTCAAAGAGGGTGTCGTCGCCAATCAGCCGGCCGGTCACGCGATGGATCCCCGCGGCCGCCAGCGCGTCCGCCCATTCCTCGAAGACCGGCGCCGGGCCGAACGCGACGGCGTGAATCGACGGATCCCCGCCGCCGACCACGACGAGGTCGCCGTGCAGGGTGCCGTCCCGCACCTCACCAGCGGCCTCGAGTCGTGTTTCGTACGCGAAGTCCCAGCCGAGCCGCTCGGCCGCCACGGCCATCGTCAACAACTTCATGTTCGACGCGGGGACGACGAGTTTGTGGCTGTCGCGGGTGTACAGGACCTGGCCGTTGGTCAGCGATTCGATGCGCACGCCCCACAGCGCGCGGGTGAACCGCGGGTCGTCAAACAGCGCGTCCAGCTCCGTCACGAGCGAGGCCGCCGCCTGGGGCGCCGGCGCCGCGGCCTGGGCCTCGGGCACACGAGCGGCGTCCGGCCGCGCCGCACACCCGGCGGCCGCCAGCAGCGTCAGCCACGCCGCCGCGCGCCACGTGCCACTACTGGCCGCCACTCGCCATGTCCTTCAGCAGGCTGACCACCTTGTCGAAGTCCACGGTCGAGACCACGGCCGCGCCCGGCTCACCCTCACGGATGGCGTGCACCGTGGCGCCCGACTTGCGG
>CAYYFE010000040.1:0-35205 GCA_964471115.1 uncultured Solibacteraceae bacterium | reverse complement strand
GTCCTCGGGCGCCGCCCCGCTGGCCGCACGCGCCGTGCGGCAGCCCGCGCAGGACAGCGGCTATGACGCCGCCATGGAACTGTGGCAGGCCGGCCGCTACCACGAAGCCCTGCCCCGCCTGATTGCACTGCTGAAGTCGCCGTCGGGCGCCGCCTACGTCGAGCGCATCGCGCTGCTCACCGGCGAGTGGTACCCGTCGGTCATGCTGGCGGCCGATGGGCGCAACCCGCGCCTGTCGCCGGATGGCCGCTTCGTGTCGTACGAAACCGGCCCGGCGACGGCCCCGGTCACACGGATCGTGCGCGCCGAACCCGGCGCGTCCGTGGTCACCGAGGTGCCGGGCGCCAACGCCGTCATCAATCCCGCCGGCACCCATGTGGCCTGGCTGCGGCCGGCCCCGGGCGCCGCCCCGGGCGCCGCGCTCGAACAAGCCTGGGCGCTGGCGCGCGACGGGGCACTCGTCATCCGCGACCTGGCCAGCGGTGCCGACCGCGTGGCCGACTCCGGCGGTCTTCTCAAGACCGCGCCGGTCTGGGCCGCCGACGGCCGGGAACTGCTGTTCATCGGCGCGCAGGAGACCGACCTCACGCGCTCGGATGTCTACCGCACGCGGCCGGGCGGCGCGCCTGAACGCCTCACGACCGACGAGGGCTTCAAGACGCTGGCGGCGGTTGATCCGGCGGGCCGCGCGCTGGTCTACATCAGCGGCGGCGCGCCGACGTTCCGTCGTCCTCCGGCGGCGGGCGCAGCCGAGCCGGCCGGCCGTGGACGCGGCGCGGGCGCGGGTGCGGGCGGCGGACGCGCCGGCGGACCGGCGGGAGGCACCGCGACGTTCTCCGTGCTGACGCTGGCCACGGGCGCCGTGCGAACGATTGCCGGCACCGGCGTCACGATGTCGGCCAACGGCGACACGATCGCGTGGGTCACGCGGTCGGCCGATGCCTACACGCTGCACACATCACCAACCCTCGCCGATCAGCCCACCGTCGTGCGTACAGGCCGCGAACGCCTCGAGGCGCCGGCGTTGTCCCCCGACGGTACGGCCGTGGCCTATCAGCTGATGCAGTTCACCGACTGGGAGCTGTACATCTCGCGCGGCACGGTCCACACGCGCGTGACTCGCGACATTCAGCACGATCTGCTGCCGCGGTTCCTCACCAACACCACGTTGCTCGGCATGATGGGCGAAGCGCGGCATCGCCGATCGCAGATCTACGACCTGACGACGGGTACGCGCCGGCGGCTGCTGCACAACAACACGATTCGCACGGTCGTGCCGGAGTACTCGTGGCAGGCCTCGTCGGACGGCCGTCGCATTCTCACGGTGGCCGACTACGACGGCGACACCGTCTCGGCGGAGCGCAGCCTGCACCTCACCGACCTGACGCGCACGGTCTCGGCCGCCGATGTCATCGCGCGTCTCGAACGGCAACTGGCGCACGAGACCGAGTTGCGCGACCGCACCACCCGCATGTTCGCGCCGCTGGCCGACCAGGTGCGCACGGTGCTGTCGGGGGCCTCGGTGCGGCGTGTCTTCGACCACGCCAAGGCCCTCTACGACTTCGACTCCAAACACATCTCGCAGCCCGGCAACGGCAAGGCCATCGAATACCTCACCGAAGCGTATCGATCGTTCGGCTACACCCCGCAGCAACAGTGGTTTGAACAGGCCAACGCGCTGGGCGGCCGCACCGCCAACGTGCTGGCCACGCTGCGCGGCACGGTGGACCCGCATCTCATCTACGTCGTGTCCAGTCACTTCGACTCGGTCGCCGTCGGTCCGGGCGCCGACGATGACACGTCGGGCACGACGGCGTTGCTGGAAGCCGCGCGGCTGCTGGCGAAGACGCCGATGCCGGCCACCATCGTGTTTGCCTCGCTGACCGGCGAAGAGGCGGGCCTGCTGGGCAGCCGCTACTTCGTCCGCCAGGCGGCCGCCGACCAGTGGCAGATCATCGGCGCGCTCAACAACGACATGATCGGCTGGGCGGGCGAAGGGCCGCAGCTCAACAACACGATTCGGTACTCCAACGCCGGCATCCGCGACATCCAGCACGGGGCGGCCTTCCAGTTCACCGACCTCGTGTTGTTCGACACGAAGTACTACCGCGGCACCGACGCGGCGGCGTTCTACGAGGCCTGGGGCGACATCGTGGGCGGCATCGGGTCGTATCCCATCCTGGCGAACCCGAACTACCACCAGCCGACCGACTACCTCGACACGATCAATCAGGCGCAGGTCACCGAGACGGCGAAGGTGACGGCCGCCACGCTGATGTACCTGGCCTCGAGCCCGTCGCGCCTGAAAAACGTGACGGCGACGGCATCGGCCTCGGGCGTCCAGGTGCGGTGGGAGGCCAGTCCGGAGTCCGGCATCCGCGAATACATCGTGGCCTACGGCCCGGCGGCCGATCCGCTGCGCACGCGCGTGACGGTGAAGACGCCGGCGGCGACGTTGCCGTCGTTGCCGGCGGGCACCCACATTGCCGTCAAGGCCGTGAACGCACGCGGCCTGGAAGGTTGGGACTGGGCGCGAACCCAGGTGCAATGACGAGAGGCGGAGCCGGGCAGCCATGAGCGTCCGCGTCTGTCCGCAGTGCGGCTACTCACACCTGCGCGCCTCGCGCGCGCACACGTGGGTGGAGTCGCTGCAGGCGTGGTGGACCGGCACGCGCTGGTTCCGGTGTCAGACGTGTGAGTGGCGCGGACGGATCCGCGACGTGTGGAGTCCCGACACCGCGTTCCCGAACCTCCCACCGCTGCGGCTCGGACGCGAGCTGGACATCGAAATCCTGCAGCAGCGCGATGAAGAGGCGCTGGTGAGCCTGGTGTTGTCGCGCAAGGATGACATCCAGCGCACGCTGCGCCTGTGGCTCGACGACAGCCGCCCCGCGCCACCCGACTGGCTGCGGGTCACCTCGGTGCGCTCGGCGCAACGGCTGCTCGAGGCCGATCTGGTGCACGAGATTTCGCTCGACTACGACCTCGGCTGGTGCGCGGACTGCATCCATCGCGGTGAACATCTCAAACACACCGGACAACGCCACTGTCCCCACACGCCCACGGGCTACGACCTGGTGGCGTGGATGGCGGAAACCGGCCTGTGGCCGCAGCTGCCGCCCAACGTGCACAGCGGCAACATCGAAGGCGGCGCGCGCATGCTGGGCGTGATCGCGCGGCACTGGCGCGCGGGTGTCCTGGTCACGCCGCGCGCGTTGCCGGGGACGGTCCCGCCCGCCGCCTCCTTGCCCAGTCCGGTCGATCCGCAGGTCACCGGCAAGGCCGCGGTGGCCACACTAACGTTGTGTCCGGCGTGCCAGGGCCCGTACCTGCAGCGATCCCACCGGAATTCGAACATCGAGCGCTGGCGCACGCGCCTGACGCGGCGTTACCCCGTGCGCTGCGCCGGGTGCGGCTGGACCGCCTGGGTCGCCACGCCGATTCTGGTGCGGATGAGTTCCGGCACCGCCCAACCGGCCGACGCGCTGGAAGGCCGGCAGCTGGAACGCATCGAGCCCGAGCCGTAGGTCCGTTACTATCAGACATGCCCCTCGAGGACCTGCCGCTCCGCTCCGGATCCCCGGCACCTCCGCGGTACGAGCCTCCGCCCCCGCCGGCGCCGTCGCCGTGGCGCTGGGTGGCGGTCGGGCTGGTCGCGCTCGCGGCCGGCGCCGGGCTGACCTACTGGTGGATGACGCGCGCCCAGCCCACGGGCCCGCTTCCGGCGCCGACCGTGGCCACCGACGGAGCCGGCACACTCAACCGCCCCCAGCGCCAGCCGATGGAACTGCCGGAGGTCGACGGCTCTGACTCCCTGTTGCGCGAGCTGGTGAGTGTGTTGTCCAAACACCCGCTGCTGGCGCGGCTGCTGGCCACCGATGGTCTCGTGCGCCGCGTCGTGCTCGCCGTCGACCAGATGGCCGACGGCCGCACGCCGGCCGTGCCGCTGGCCGTGCTCCGCCCGCCCACGCGGCTGGCAATTGCCGGGACCGACAGCGGCCCGATCGATCCACGCTCGTATCAACGCTGGGATTCCGCCACGGCCGCGCTGGTCTCGATCAACCCGCGTGAGGCCGCGCAGCTGTACGTCAACGTCAAGCCGCTCTTCGACGCGGCCTGGGCCGACCTTGGACATCCCGGTGGCGACTTCGACACCGCGATCACGCGGGCGATTGACGTGGCCCTCGCCACGCCGTCGCCGGAGACCGACCCCGTGCTGCTGCGCCGCCCCGGCTTCTACGAACACACCGACCCGGCGTTGCGATCGCTGCGCCCCGTGCAGAAGCAGCTGCTGCTGGTGGGACCGCAATCGCGCGCGCAGCTGTTCGACTGGATGCGCCGCCTGGCCACGGCCCTCGACCTGCCTGTCACCCAGGCTCGGCAGCCGTGATTTTGGGCTGCGTTGAGCGACAGAACATGACTCTGTAGTACAGTAAGAACTTCATGCGGAAGTGCCCGGCCTGCGGCTCGTCCCGGATCTACCCCTCGCGCCTCAGGTCAGTCCGGGAGCGCGTGCGGCGCGCCTTCTCGGAGAAGCAGCCGTATCGCTGCCACGCCTGCAACCATCGCGGCTGGTATCAGGTGTACGTTCCGCTCACCGAAGGCCCCGACGCGGCGCCTGAAGATCTGCGCACCGGGCTCTACTCCAAGCCGATCACGCCCGACGACCTCGACAAACTCGACAAGATGTAAGCGCGCCGCGATCAGCGCGAGGCCAGTCCGCGCATCGCCGGGAGCATCAGCACGCGAATCGCCCGCCCGTAACTGCGCACCCCATCGTCGACCTGGTTCGACTTGAGGTACGAGTCGTAGACGCGGAAGGCCGTCTCGCGCACCACCGGTTCCTGACGGGTCAGGCGTTTGGCCAGGGCGGCGAAGTCCTCGACGATGCCCGGGTGCAACGTGGCGCGGATGCGCCGCCAGTCGGCGGCGGGCACCTGCGCGGCGCCTTCCAGCAGCAGAAACATGTGCGCCGCGTATTCGAGGGGAGGCGGCCCAAGCACGCAGGCCGCCCAGCCGATCGCGCTGGCATCGGCTTCGTCGGCAAACCCCGCCAGGTGCGCCCACTCGTGCGCCAGCACCATCGGCCGCTCAAACGGCAACAGTTCGGGATGGACGATGGACTCGAGCGCCAGCGGGTTGAGCATGCCCGTCACCCCTGCGGCCGTGAAGAAGGGTGTCAGAACATGGGAGACCTTCGGACGCCCCGCGCGCGGCAACGGCGGCAGGCCCAGCCGCTGCAGCGCCTGCTGAAACGCCGGTTCCAGCTGACGCGCCACCGCGTCGTAGTCGGCTGCACCGTGGTCGCTCTGCGCGCGCAGCGTCCCGGCACGCGCCGCCGCTTCTTCCAGAGCGAGCACTACCGCCGAGGTGTCCGCGGCGCCGGCATCGGCCGTCCCCAGGGTCCGTTCGAGCGGCGTCCGCCGGTAGTTCAGTCCCCAGAGCAGCAGGAACACCAGCGCAATGCCGCCGGCGAGCCGGACGAGGCGTCGTGTGAACGTCCAGAGGGCGGTCAGCCACGACTGGCGGCGTCCCGTGCGCACCACCGCCACCACCCGCCATCCGACCCACACGACCGCGCCGGCAATCAGCAGGTCCATCACGGCCCATGCGCTCACATTGCTCACGGCGGTGACCAGCGGCTGCAGCGCGGCGAACGCGCCGCGGGAGTACCACCGTTCGATCCCCGCCGCCGGCCATGGCAGGACCAGCAGCACGACGGCCAACGCCGGCAGCAGCCACCATCCGCGAACTGGTTCGCGCGCGTGGTTCATGACGCCGGCGGTTCGTGGTCGGTAATCAGGCGCACCGATCGCTGGTAGGTCATGTACGACACGGCCCATTGCAGCAGCACCGACAGGCGGTTCCGGAAGCCGATCAGCTGGAACACGTGGATGAACAACCACGCCAGCCACGCCGGATACCCTTTCAGGCGCATCCAGCCGAAGTCGCCGATGGCCGAGTTGCGGCCAATCGTGGCCATGTTGCCGTAGAAGCGATACCGGAACGCCGTGCGCGCGCGGCCGGCGATCGTGGCCAGGATGTTGGCCGCCGCGTGCCTGCCCTGCTGCATCGCGACCTGCGCGACGCCGGGCAGCACCTGCCCCTCGGCCGTCGTGAACGACGCGAGGTCGCCAATCACGTACACGCGATCGTCATCGGGCAGCGTCAGCTCCGGCGTGACCTTCACGCGGCCCGCGCGATCGACCGGCGCTCCCAGCGTCCGTCCGATCGGCGAGGCCGCCACGCCGGCGGCCCACAAGATCGTCCCGGCGGCAATCGCATCGGCGCCCACGTGCACGACGCCCTCGCCGATGTCGGTCACCGGGCTGCCCGTCCACACGGCCACGCCGATCCGCTCGAGCGCGCGGCGCGCGAACGCCGGCAGCGGCTCCGGGTACGTCTGCAACACGCCGCCCCCGGCCTCAATCAGGATGATGCGCGCGGTCTCGGGATCGATCGAGCGGAAGTCGTTCACGAGCGCGTGGCGCGAAATCTCGGCGAGCGCCCCGGCCAGTTCGACGCCGGTGGGCCCGCCGCCGATCACGACGAAGGTCAGCAGGCGGCGCCGTTCGGCCTGGTCCGTTTCGATCTCGGCGAGTTCAAAGGCCTTGAGCACCCGCGCGCGAATGTCGAGCGCGTCCTCCAACGTCTTGAGTCCCGGTGCGAAGCGCCGCCACTCGTCACGGCCGAAATACGCGTGAGTCACGCCCGCCGCGACGATCAGGTAGTCGTACGCGACCTCCCCGGGATCGCCGGCGACGGTCACCACACGACGCGCCGGATCCACACCGGTCACATCCGCCAGCCATACCCGCACGTTGTCCTGCGCGCGCAGAATCCACCGGATGGGCGAGGCGATGTCGCTGGGCGACAACGCGGCCGCCGCCACCTGATACAGCAGCGGCTGAAAGACATGGTGGTTCTTGCGATCGAGGACGATCACGTCGACCTCGGCGCCCCGAAACGCTTTCGCCGCGTTCAGGCCGCCGAAGCCCCCGCCGATGATGACAACCCGCGGCCGCGCCATGCCCGATCAGAAGACCCGGCTGGCCCCGATGCCGAGCGCCATGAACACGACGACGCTGACGATCCACGCGAGCAGGCAGACCATGATGGCGCGGAACGTGTTGTCGTAATCCAGCGCCTGGCGGACGGCGATGAACGACGCGGCGATCACCCACGCCGACGCCACAAACGGCGCGAAGAGCCCCACCAGCGGCACCACGGCCAGCACGCCGATGACGCCCGGGGCCTGTGCGAACCCCAGACACCGCAGCAACTGGCCCAGGTCGGCTTCGGTGTTGCGGCCGGGGAGCAGCCGCGTGCCAATCTGCCAGAGCGCCACTGCGCCGACCGCCCACGCGAGCATCGCGTTGACGGCGCCGCGCAGGATCCAGCCCGGCGACGAGATGCCGAAGTACCACGACACCGACGTCGTCACGCTCGTGACCAGGACGACGACGGCCGCCTGGACGGTGGCCGAGTGATCGTGCTCCACTTCCTCGAACGTTGCGGCATCGAGACGAATCGAGCCGAGGACCCGCTGCTGGAAGCTCGCCATACCCTGATCGTACACTCAGGCGCATGCCTGATCGCACTTCCACGCCGCCCGACGTGGCCCCGCCCAAGTCCTGGGGGCACTCCACGGTCCAGACCGCCTGTCCGCTCGACTGCCCCGACGCCTGCAGCCTGGCCGTCACGGTGGACGGCGGCCGCATCGTCAAGATTGACGGCAGCCACCAGGCGCCGTCGACGGCCGGGTTCATCTGCGGCAAGGTGCGCGGGTTCGACCGGCGTGTCTACAGCCACGAACGCGTGTTGTATCCGGCTCTTCGACGCGGGCCGAAAGGCCGTGGCGACTTCACGGTGGTCGGCTGGGCCGAAGCGCTCGACCACATCGCCGAGAAGATGCGCGCCGCGCGCGACGCGCACGGCCCCGCATCCGTGCTGCCGTTTTATTACGGCGGCTCCAACGGTCTGCTGACCAACGACCTGGAGGATGCGCGGTTCTTCCGCCGGTTCGGCGCGTCACGTCTGGCGCGAACCGTCTGCGCCGCGCCGACCACTGCGGCGGCGACGGCCATGTACGGCAAGATGCCGGGCGTCGCCTACCCCGACTACGAACACGCACGGCTCATCGTGATTTGGGGCGCCAACCCGCCGGCGTCCGGCATCCACCTGGTGGCGCACATCAGGCAGGCGCAGAAGAACGGCGCGCGGCTGGTGGTGATCGACCCGCGGCGCACCCCGCTGGCCCGCACGGCGGATCTGCACCTGCCCGTGCGCCCGGGCACGGACCTGCCGGTGGCCCTCGCGCTGATTCGCGAGTTGTTTGCGACCGGCGCGGCCGACGAGACCTTCCTTCGTGATCACGCCACGGGCGTGGACGCGCTGCGCGCCGCCGCGGATCCGTGGACGCTGGCCCGCGCGGCCGCCGAAGCGGGAGTCGCGGAGTCGGACCTGCGTCAGCTCTACGAGTGGTACGCCACGACTTCCCCCGCAGTCATCCGGTGCGGCTGGGGCCAGGAACGCAATCGCAACGGCGGCAGCGCCACGATGGCCATCCTCGCGCTGCCCGCCGTGGCCGGCAAGTTCGGCGTGCGCGGCGGCGGGTACACCATGAGCAACTCGGCCGCGTATGGACTCACGGCGGAGTCGTGGATTCAGACGCCGGCCGCCTCGTCGCGCCTGGTCAACATGAACCAGCTGGGCCGCGCGCTCACCGAGTTCCAGGATCCGCCCGTGCAGGTCCTCTTCGTCTACAACTGCAACCCGCTCACGACCATGCCGGACCAGAACCGGGTCCGTCGCGGCCTTGAACGCGAGGACCTCTTCACGGTCGTCTTCGAACAGACGATGACCGACACGGCCAAGTACGCCGACGTCGTGTTGCCGGCGACGACCTTCCTCGAGCACTACGACATCGCGAAGGGGTACGGCGCCTATCACCTGCACGTCGTGCGTCCGGTCATCGAGCCGGTTGGCGACGCGCGACCGAACCACGAGGTGTTTCGCGAACTGGCCCGGCGGCTCGACCTGCCGGCGGCCGACGATGATGATCTGGGCGAGACGGGAGCGCTGCTGGAAGTGACGGCGGTGATGCCCGAGGCCGCGGCATCGCAGTTGCAGGCCGGCGGTATCGTGGTCGGCCCTGCGGACGGCCGCCCCGTGCAGTTCGTCGATGTGCTGCCGAAGACGACGGACGGCAAGGCGCACCTGTGTCCCGCCGACGTGGCGAGCACCCACGGTCTCTACACCTTCCAGCCTGACCCGCGCACGGACCTGTATCCACTCACGCTCATCTCCCCGGCCAGTGAACACACCATCTCGTCGACGCTGGCGGAGTTCCGCCCCGGCATCGCCAAACTGAAGGTGCATCCCGACGACGCGCGCCCCAGGTCCATTGAAGAAGGTGATGCGGTGCGTGTGTTCAATGAACTGGGAGAGGTGTGGTGTATCGCGGATGTCACACCCGAAGTACGACCGGGTGTCGTATCCATGCCGAAGGGACTCTGGAGCAGAAGTACCGAGAACGGACAGACGTCAAATGCGCTCGTACCCGATTCGCTGACTGACTTGGGCGGCGGAGCGTGTTTTAATGACGCCAGGGTCCAGATTGCACTCCGCGCCAGGCACTGATCGCCGCCGGAGGTCTGGACCAAGACTCTGGGACCAGGAGAGGTACGACATGCGCGCAGTGTTTGGCTTTACATCGGCGTTGACGCTCGCGACCAGCACGGTGCTGCTGGCCGACAACTGGCCCGCGTGGCGCGGCCCCGCGCACAACGGCGTCAGCACGGAAACGAATCTCCCGGTCCGGTGGAACGCAACCTGCGCCACCGATGCCGCGCCGGCCGCGGTTGGGGGAACCGAAACGCCCGACGGATCCGTTCCGCAGCGAGGCGGACGCGGCGGCGGGCAGGAAGGCCGTCCGCTGGTGCCGCTGGCTTGCACGAACTTCACGACGGAGAACGTCTCGTGGAAGCTCGCGCTGCCGGCCTACAGCGGCTCGACGCCGATCATCTGGGGCAACACGATCTTCCTCAGCGTGGCGACCGCCGCCAACACGGGCGCGCTGGAGTTGTGGGCGATCGATCGCGCGAAACAGACCGTGTCGTGGAAGCGGCCGCTGGCCGACTCGAATCACATGGAGCGCAAGCAGAACATGTCGTCGCCGTCTCCGGTGACCGACGGCCGCACCGTGTGGGTCATGACCGGCGTGGGCACGTTGAAGGCCTTCGACTTCGCCGGCAAGGAGGTGTGGTCGCGCAACATCCAGACCGACTACGGCCGGTTCGGCCTGAACTGGGGCTACGCGTCATCGCCGTTGCTCAAGAACGGCACGTTGTACGTGCAGGTGCTGCACGGCATGAAGACGGATGACCCGTCGTACGTGCTGAAGATTGACGCGGCCACCGGCAAGACGTTGTGGCGCGTGGAGCGGCCGACGCCGGCGCTGGCCGAGTCGCCGGACTCGTACACCACGCCCCTGTGGGTCGACACGCCGTCGCGGCCGGAACTGATCATCACCGGCGGCGACGTCATCTCCGGCCACAATCCGGAGACCGGCGCGGAGTACTGGCGCGCCGACGTGCTCAATCCGCAGCGCAACCGCAACTACCGCATCGTGGCGTCCCCCACGCTGGTGGGCGACCTCATCATCGCGCCGACGCGGAACAACCCGATGGTGGCGATTCGCCCGGGCGGCAGCGGCGATGTGGCCGCCACACACGTGGCGTGGACCTTCGCGCAGGGGCCGGACGTTCCCACGCCGGTGAGCGACGGCAAACTGCTCTACATCGTCCGCGACGGCGGTGTAGCTTTCGCGCTCGACGCCAAGACCGGCGAGACCGTCTACGGCCCTGAGCGCCTGCCCAGCGGCACCTACAGCGCCTCCCCCATCCTGGCCGACGGCAAGATCTACGTGACGACCGAAGAAGAAGGCATTACGACGGTCTACCGCGCGGGTCCCAAGTTCGAAATCCTCTCGTCCAACCGCCTGGCCGACGACTGCTCGCCCTACTGCCTCAGCACCGTGGCGATCTCCGACGGCCAACTCTTCATCCGCACCGCCTCCTACCTGTGGGCGATTGGGGACCGGAGACGGTAGGAGGAAGGTAAAGAGGGAATAGGCAATAGGGAATAGGGAATAGGGAATAGGGAATAGGTAATAGGTTGTAGGTCGTAGGTTATAGGTCGTAGGGAACGCTCTCCCTATTCCCTATTCCCTATTCCCTATTCCCTATTCCCTATTCCCTATTCCCTATTACCTATTACCTATTCCCTTCCTCTAGAATCCCTGCACGATCCCCAGTTGCCACTTCCAGGGGCGGCCGGCGCGGTCGAGGGCGCGTGAGCGCGCGAGTTCCAGGGTGAGGATGCCGAAGATGTTGGCGCGCAGCGCGGCGCCGTAGGCGCGCACGTTGTCGCGGGTGCCGCCCAGCCACGTGGGTTTTTCCGTGGACGACCAGGCGACGCCCGCATCAAAGAACACGGCCACTTCCAGCGGAACGTAATACCCGTAGTCGAGTTCCCCGCGCAGCAGGCCGAGCACGGGCGCGCGCAGTTCGACGTTGGCGACCGCCGCGCGGCTGCCCATCAGCCGATCGAACACCCGACAGCGCTCCGGCTCAAACGCCGTGCACTCCCCCGGCTCGTAGGAACCAAAGCCATACCCATGAACCAGTTCCTGGTGGCCCGCGTACAGGCGCGCCAGCTGCGGATGTTCGGCGTCGGCACCGTAGCGGCCGACGTGCATCACCCGCAAGGCCAGCGTCACCGGCTGCACCGGCATCATGTAGCGGCGCCAGTCGATAAGCGCGCTCGTGTAATGCAGCGATCCGCGGGTCGCCCTGACTTCAAAGCGATAGCGGCTGCCGAGAATCGGACTCGTGGCGCCGAAGTACGACGTGTCGTGGACGAGCGCCGCCGCCACGTCCGCCAGGCCCAGCGGCTCGGCGGTCTGCTCCTCTGACTCGCGGCGTTCCAGCAGCGTCTCGCTGGCCGTGTCGTACACCCGGTCGCGGATGTCCCGGCTGAACGACACCGCGTGCGCGCCCGCGCTCACTTCCAGACGCGTGGACTTGCTGAACGGATACGCGGTGAGAAACGACCCGCCCCGATACGTCTGGCGCTCGATGATCTCGCGCAGGGTCGTCGTCCCGGCCTCGGTATCCCGGTCCCAGTTGAGATAGCCGATCCGGTACGGCATCGACTCGAGCGACGCCATCCAGTTCCAGCGATGCCGCCGGCTGAGGTAGGACACCTGCGCGCCCAGGTCGTCGATGTCACCCGCCACCTGGGCGCCGACCCCCAGCACGCGATCGCCCAGCATGTCCGAGAACAGCGCCGAGACACTGCCGCCGACGAACCCGCCGAAGGAGTCGATGCCGGCCGTCAGCGTGGGCTGCGACACGATGTCGAGTGTGAGCGGACGCCGATACTCCGCCGACGCGGCTGTGTCGTCACGCGGCGGCAGGCCGCGCTCGTGATCACCCAGCAACCGCCGGATGTCGCCGGTCACCAGGCTCGAGAGACTCGTCGGCCGGGAGGACGCGGCCTCGGGCGTGAGAATGGCGCCGGCCGTCGACACACCGGGCGGCACCATTTCGACCACCTCCGACGCGTCGAGCACATACAGCGCGTGGCCGTCGCGCTCGAACATGCTGAAGGCCATGCGGTCGGTCTGCGGCGCCATCGACAGGGCCGGGCTCGAGCCGGCAATGCCGGCGATGCCCGTGGCCGTGGCGGTGAGGCGCGTCACCGGCCCGCCCTCGAGACTGATGCGATACAGGTTGCTCACGCCGTCCGGATCGGCCACGAAGGTCACCGTGCGGCCGTCCCGGCTCACCTGTGGACTGAGGTGTTTGCCCGACAGGAACGCGGGCAGCGGCGCCACCTCCCCCGTCTCGAGTGTCAGCTTCGCCAGACGCAGCGCGCCGGGTCGCAGGGTCTCGAGATCCGTCGTGAACCGTTCGGTCACGAAAACGATCGTGCGGCCATCCGGCGTGAACGTCGGTTCGAGGTCCGCAAACGCGTCGCTGGTCAGCGCCGTCACACGCCCGGCCGGCAGGTCCACCCGGTAGAGGTCGGCCAGGCCGCCCTTGTTGCCACTGATCACGATCGAGCGGCCGTCGGGCGCCCACACCGGCCCAAGCGCATTGTCCAGCTCGTCGAGCACCAGCTCACGCGCGATGCGGCCGCTGACCGGGTCGAGGAACACCAGCGCGGGACGGCCGCGTCGTGTGGCGGTAATCACCAACTGGCGGCCGTCGGGCCGCCACGCGCCGGCCGACTGCAGGAACTGCAGGCTGTCGAAATGCGGATCGGTGGCGGAACTGAGCAGTTTGCGTTCGACGCGGCCGGTGGCGACATCGGCCAGGTACAGGTCGACCGACAGGCGGTTCCGCTCCGAGAAAAACGCCACTTTCGTGCCGTCAGGGCTCAGCCGCGGGCCGATGTTCAGCCGGCCGCCGCTCTGTTCCTCGCTGATGAGCAGACGGGGCTCGCTGGTGAGCGAGGGCAGATCGGCCCGCAGCCCCGCGATCGTTTCGCGAATCGAGGCGTGCCACTCCTCGGTGAGGCGGTCGGGGTCGGATCCCAGTTGCGCGGCCAGCCCCTCGACGTCGAATCGCGGATTGGCGGCCGAGCGCAGCAGGGACGACACCGCGCGATCCCCATACTTCGCGCCGATGAAGGCCCAGAACGCGTGCCCCCACCGGTACGGGAACAGGCGGTAGTCATTCAGGTCCTTCATGTGCGGCAGCCGCTCGTGGATCGCGGCATCACGCAGCCACATCGCCGTCTGCGCGTCGATGGGACCAATCGACAGGTACTCCGCCATCCCCTCGGCGAACCACAGCGGATACTGCAGAATCTCCGGCAGGCTGAACTCGGAGTCGCGGGGATCCTGCCCGGTCAGGTCGAACTGGAAGGCGTGCACCAGCTCGTGCCCCAGCACATGGTCCGTGTCGGCCAGACTGCCGGCCATCGGCAGGACGATGCGCCGCTTGAGGGCTTCGGTGACCCCGCCCGTGCCCTCGCCGATCGCGCCTTCCACGGCGTTGGTCTGGCGGAAATGGGATGGCGTCGCGTAGAGGATCAGCGGCTGCCGGCCGCGCAAGTCGTGCGTGAAAAATCGCGACAGCCGCGCATACCACCGCTCAGCCATGCGGGCGACGATGCGGGCAGCGGCCGCTTCTTCCGGGTAGTAATAGATGTCGAAATGTTCGGTGGCCAGCACCCGGAAATCGAAGGTCCGGTACTGCACTTTATTGCGGCCGAAGTACTGCGCCCCCAGGGCGGCCTGGCCGCCCAGCAGCAACGCCGCCACCATCCACACCAGCCCCCGGCGCCTCCACCTACAGTAAGATGCGGGGGCATCATGAGCGAGTCTCCGGTTCGAACCGTCCACTGCGTCAAACTGCATCGCGAACTGCCGGCCCTGGCCGCCCCTCCCTGGCCCGGCCCGCTCGGCCAGCGCATCTACGAGCAGGTCTCGCAGGAAGCCTGGGCGATGTGGGAAGAGCAGATGAAGATGATCCTCAACGAGTATCGCCTGTTGCCCTTCCAGAAGGAAGCCCAGCAGCTGGTGGCGAAACACATGGAAGAGTACTTTTTCGGCAAGGGCTCGGCCCTGCCGCCCGGCTTTGTCCCCCAACAGCCGTAATTGGTGGCGAGGTGGCGAGGTGGCGAGATGGCGAAGTGGCGAGATGGCGAGATGACGAGGTGATCAGATGAGTGGCGACCGTTCGTTTTTTGGACACCCGCGCGGGTTGTCCACGCTGTTCTTCACCGAAATGTGGGAACGGTTCTCGTACTACGGCATCCGGCCGCTGCTTGTCCTCTTCATGACGGCGGCGATGCTCGACGGCGGCTTCGGGTTCGACCGCGAAACCGCCTCGGCCATCGTCGGCATCTACGCCGCGTCGGTGTATCTGGCCTCGCTGCCCGGCGGCTGGATCGCCGACCGCTGGCTTGGGCTGCAACGCTCGATCTTCTGGGGCGGCGTGCTCATCACGGCCGGCCACCTGGCGATTGGCCTCTCGGCGGTCTTCGCGCAGAGCGCATTTTTTGTCGGCCTGATTCTGATCGTCGCCGGCACGGGCCTGCTCAAGCCGAACATCTCCGCCATCGTCGGCGACCTGTATCCCGATGGCGGCGCGCGGCGTGACGCCGGCTTCTCCATCTTCTACATGGGCATCAACCTGGGCGCCTTCATCGCGCCGCTCATCACCGGATACCTCGGTGAGCGCGTGGGCTGGCACTACGGATTCGGCGCGGCCGGCGTGGGCATGGCGCTGGGCCTGGTCACCTTCCGCCTGCGCGCGGGCCACACCTTGCAGGGGATCGGCACGCAGCCGTCGGCCGGCCCCGAGGAACAGGCGCGTGTGCGCCTCTGGGTCATGGTCGCCTGCGGCATCGTCGGCGCGATTGTCCTTGCGGCCATGACGGGCATCTTCACGATCAACGCCCCGGCGGTCGCCGCGCGCATGCGCGACGTCATGTTGACGATGGCCGTCGTCTACTTCCTGTATCTGTTCACGCTGGCCGGACTGACGACGGACGAGAAGAAGCGGGTGGCGGTGATCATCGTGTTGTTCATCTTCGCCACGATCTTCTGGTCGGCATTCGAACAGGCGCCCACCTCGCTCAATCTGTTCGCGGCGGACTTCACCGACCGCAACCTGTTCGGCTGGGAAGTCCCGATCCTGTGGCTGCAGTCGGTCAACTCGCTGTTCGTCATTCTCTTCGCGCCGGTGTTCGCGTGGGTGTGGATGTCGCTCGGCAGCAAGGGGCTGAACCCGTCGAGTCCGGCGAAGTTCACCTTCGGCCTGCTGTTTGCCGGCGTCGGCTTCCTCATCATGGTGTCGGCGGCCAATCAGGTGATCGACAGCGGCGGCGCGCTGAAGGTGTCGATGATGTGGCTGACGGTCAGCTACCTGTTCCAGACGCTCGGCGAACTGGCGCTGAGTCCGGTGGGACTGAGTTCGATGACCAAACTGGCGCCACGCAAGTTCGCGGGCCAGATGATGGGCGTGTGGTTCATGGCCGCCGCGCTCGGCAACCTGATTGCCGGCATCGTCGGCGGCCACGTCGACCCGGAACGGCTCGACCAGATGCCGCTGCTCTTCGAACGCACGGCCTACTCGCTCTTCATCGCCGCCGGCATCCTGGCGCTGTTGATCATCCCGATTCGCAACATGATGGCCAAGAGCAGCGCGGGAGCGAACCACTGATCATTTGATCGGCGTTATTGAGGATTGAGGATTGAGGATTGAGGATTTGGTGGCGGGAAGGAAGCGAACACCGGCGGGAGCCGTCCACCGGAAATCCGCAATCCGCAATTCAAAATCCTCAATCCTCAATCCCCAATCCTCAATAACTAGCCTCGCCAGCCCCTCTCCCCTCGACCGCTATCGCCAGAAACGCAACTTCACCAAGTCCCCCGAGCCCGCCGGGGACGAGAAGGCAGCCAGGCGGCGGGCGAAGAAGGCGAAGCGGCTGTTTTTCTGCGTGCAGAAACACCTGGCCAGCCATCTGCACTACGACCTGCGGCTGGAATACGACGGGGTGTTGATGTCGTGGGCGGTCCCCAAGGGGCCGTCCCTGGATCCGTCGATCAAACGCTTCGCCGCGCAGGTCGAGGACCATCCGCTGGAATACGGATCGTTTGAAGGGGTCATCCCGGAGGGCTACGGCGCCGGGGTGGTGATGTTGTGGGATGAAGGCACCTGGGAGCCTGAATCGCCGGACGTGGCTGCGGCGCTGGCCAAAGGCGACCTCAAGTTCAGACTCGACGGCTACAAACTAAAGGGGTCGTGGGTCCTGGTCCGGACCCGCGGCTACCACCGGCCGGGCGAAAAGCCCACCGGTCCGAGCTGGCTGCTGATCAAACACCGCGATGAATGGTCTGGCGACCTGGACATCACGGAATTTGCGCCCCTGAGCGTCAAGTCCGGCGATGACTTCCCCGCCATCATCGCCGCGCAGGATCCCGCACTGTGGCTGTCGAATCGACCCAAGGGCGGCGGCGCGACCGGTGCTATGCTTCGAGACGTCATCGAGCAGGCAGCCGCGATCAAGCTGGCTGAACTGGAGCGGAAACCCTCGCGCCGGACACGATCCGCGCCTCGAAAGACCAGAACCAAGGAGCCTCGATCATGAAGCGCATTCTTACGCTTGCCGTCGTCACCCTGTTGACCACCGCGGCGCCGGTGTTTGCCCGGCAGGCCGCCGCGCCGCCGGCGCAGCCGGAAGCCAAGAAGGAAGCCACGCCCGATCCCAAGGCCGCGGCCTCCTACGCCGGCAAGTGGGTGCTTGATCTGCAGTCGCCGCAGGGCGCGATGCAGGTCAACCTCGACGTCAAGATTGACGCGGCGAACAAGGTGACCGGCGCCATCGATACGCCGAACGGGTCGAGCGCGATTGCCGGCGAATTCAAGGACGGCGTGCTGGGCTTTGCCCTCAACTTCGATGCCGGCGGCCAGATGGTCGAAATCTGGTTCGAGAGCTCGCTGAAGGAAGGCAAGCTGGCGGGCACGATGTCGCTGGGTGACATGGGCGCGTTCCCGTTCACCGGCACCCGGCCGAAGGGACAGTAATGCGTACGCACCTCCTCCGCGTGTGCGCGGTCGCACTGGTCGCGCTCGCCGCACCGTTGTTCGCGCAGGCCCCGCCGGCCAAGCAGGCGCCGGTCAACGTGACCGGCAAGTGGCCAACGACCCTCGAGATGTCGGTGGGTAATGCCTCGGTGATGCTGGAGTTCACCCAGGACGGCGAGAAGCTGACGGGGTTCTACACCAGCGGCCGCTACGGCAAGGCGCCGCTGGCCGGCACGATCAAAGGCCGCGCGCTGGACTTCACCGTGACGATCAACACCGAAGGCGCGGAAAACCGGATGCACTTCACCGGCGAACTCGACGCCACCGGCCTGGTCATCAAGGGGTCCGCCGACCTGGGCGGCATCGGCGAAGCGGGCTGGATCGCGAAGAAAGAAAAGAGTTAGGTTACAGGCTGCAGGCTACAGGCTGCAGGTCGAGCTTGCTTGTCCTGTGGC
This sequence comes from uncultured Solibacteraceae bacterium, assembly GCA_964471115.1. Classification (GTDB taxonomy): domain Bacteria; phylum Acidobacteriota; class Vicinamibacteria; order Vicinamibacterales; family SCN-69-37; genus SYFT01. Next base: position 17,144 of record CAYYFE010000040.1, on the reverse strand, counting down.
CTGAGCCCTGTAACGTGCGGCCTTCCTGTCGCCTGTGGCCTGTAACCTGTGACCTGCAATCGTCAGAGTAACCGTTTCGCGAGCGCGGCCCAGACGGCTGCGCGCAGGCGCCGGCGGTCGTGCCGCCCGATCTGTCCGAGCCAGAATCTCCCTTCCACCAGTTCAATGCGTGACGGCAAGGCGCCCAGCGGCAGGGGCGCCTTGTGTTCGCGCGCGTACCGGTCGAGCACGTCGCCGTTGGGCGGGTCGATATTGAACACGACGATGTCGACCGAGCGGCCGATGGCCTCTTCGAGCCGCGCCACGGCGTCGGCCACGGTGAAGTCCTGCATGCCCCGCCCTTCGGTCATCAGGTTCGCCACGTAGACGACCGGGCCCGCCACCTCGCCCAGCGCCTCACGACACCCCTTCACCAGGAAGATCGGCAGCAGGCTGGTATAAAAACTGCCCGGTCCAATCACGATGGCGTCGAGCCGGGCGATCATTTCAGCGACGCGCGGATGGATCGAGACCTGAGGCTCCAGCCACAGACGTGTGACCGCTCCGCCACGCGCCTGCTCGGCATCCACCTCCACCTCGCCGCGCGTCGACACGCCGCCCTCGTATTCCGCGCAGATGGTGGCCTGCTCGACGGCGATCGGCCAGACGTGGCCGCGGCAGTCGAGCAGCGCGCGCAGCCCGTCGACCGCCGCCAGAAAATCGCCACTGTGCTGCGCCATCATCGACAACAGCAGATTGCCGCCGGTGTGCCCCGCCAGCCGGCGATGTTCCAGCGACGGCAGCCGCGCCAGAAGCAGGCGGCGCGCGTCGGGCTCGGACCGCGCCAGCGCCAGCGTGCACTTCATGATGTCGCCCGGCGGCAGCACGCCCAGTTCGTCGCGCAGCTGCCCCGACGACCCGCCGCTGTCAAACATGGTCACCACCGCATGCAGGGTGATCCAGGGGTTGTACTTCAGGCCGCCCAGCAGACTCGGCAGCCCGGTGCCGCCGCCGAAACACCCGACCGCCAACTCGCGCATGCGCATCGGGAGCATTCTAGAATGAGAGGGAGACATGTCGCTGATTCCCCTCACACTCACCGAGGCCGCTCGACGGGCGATGGGACGCCTGGCGGCGGACCTGCAGCGGGTGCTGGGCCCGAGGTTCGTCGCGGTGGTGGCCTACGACCCGGTGCGGACCGCGGCCTTTGCCACGCGGCTCACCGCCGATGATCTTTCGGCGCTGGCGCCGCTCTGCGACCGCTGGCATCGCGAGGGGCTGGCCACGCCGCTGCTGCTGACCCCGGACGAATTCCGGCGATCGCTCGATGCCTTCCCCCTGGAGTACGAGGCCATGCTCGATCGGCACGTGCTCATCGCCGGCACGCCGCCGTTTGGCAGCGCCCGCCCGTCGCCTGCCGACCTGCGCCGCGCCTGCGAGGTGCAGGCGCAGGCCTTCCTGATTCACCTGCGCCAGGGCTGGCTGCACGCGGCGGATCACCATGACGAACAGGTCACGCTGCTGTCGCAGTCGGCCGCGCCGCTGCGCGCGCTCCTGAACAATCTGGCGCGCCTGGCCGACGCTGACGTGCAGGACGAGGCGGCGCTGGTCCGGTTTGCGGAACGGCAACTGGGACTGCCCGCGCAAGTCGTGGCGGGTGTCCTCGACCTCGAGCAGCAGCCGGACCAGGCGGCGACGCTGTTGAAGGCGCCCGAATTCATGCCCGCCTACCTGGCCACCGCGGAAACCTTGTGGGCACACGTCGACGCGTGGCGTCCCTGAGCCGCCGCGCCCGCCGGTGGCTGGCAATCCTCGGCCTGATCCTGCTGTGGGCGCCCCTCGCGCACACGCAGCCGGCCGTGCCGGCCCTGACCGCGCCGGTCAACGACCTGGCCGGCGTGATTGACGCCACGTCGGCCGCGGAGCTCGATCGCATCATCCGCAGCCTGCAGACCGCGACGTCCGATGTGATCGTGGTCGCCACGGTCGACTCGATCGCGCCGTTCGGATCGATTGAAGAGTACGCCGTGCGGATGTTCGAACAGGCCGGCATCGGCACGCGGGCCAACGACAACGGCCTGCTGATGCTCGTGGCGGTGACCGATCGCAAAGTGCGCATCGAGGTCGGGTACGGCCTGGAGGAATTCGTCACCGACGGGTATGCCGGCGATGTCATCCGCACCCATTTGCTGCCGGCCTTCCGTGAGGGCCGGTACGGCCCGGGATTGGTCGCCGGCGCCACGGCCGTTGCCTCGCGCATTGCGGAACGCCGCGGCGTGACCCTCTCGGACCTGCCGCCGCCCGCGCCGCCGCGCGATGACCCTGGTTTCGGACTCTCGCCCGCGGCGATTCGGTCCATCCTCATCACGCTGGCCATCCTGGCGGTGATTAACAGCATCAACCGGCACTCCGGCGGCGGCCGGGGCCTGCGACGGCGCGGCAGCCGCGGCACCTGGAGCGGCTGGTACGGCGGCATCGGCGGGTTTGGCGGCGGGTTTGGCAGCGGCGGATTCAGCGGGGGCGGGTTCGGCGGCGGCGGCTTCGGCGGATTTGGCGGCGGCCGCAGCGGCGGCGGTGGCGCCTCCGGCGGGTGGTAAAGTGAGCGGTATGCGTCGACTCCTCTCCGCGTCCGTGCTGGTCTTGGTGGGCCTGGTGGCCTCGGGCTGTTCGTACAACACGTTCACGAGCCAGGAGGAAGCCATCAAGGCTCAGTGGGCGCAGGTCGAAAATCAGATGCTGCGCCGCAGCGAGCTGATTCCGAATCTGGTCGAAACCGTAAAGGGCTTCGCCCAGCAGGAGAAGGACGTGTTTGGCGCGGTGGCGGACGCGCGCGCCAAGATGGCCGGTGCCACGACGCCCGCCCAGCGCATCGAGGCCGCCAACGCCGAGTCGAGCGCGCTCGCCCGGCTGCTGGTCGTCATGGAGAACTACCCGCAGCTGAAGTCCGACGCGACCTTCACGCGGCTGATGGATGAACTGGCCGGCACCGAAAACCGCCTGTCGACCGAGCGCATGCGGTACAACGAACGGGTGCAGGCGTACAACACGCTGCGCCGGCAGTTCCCTTCCAACATCACCGCCTCCATCTTCAGCTTCGAGGAATATCCGTACTGGGAGATCCCCGCGGGCGCGAAGACCGCACCGGCGGTGAACTTCGGAGGCCGATGATCGCGCAGGGCCTCCTGCCCGAGTTCGATCAGGAGATGGCCGTCACCCGGCGGCTGCTGGCGCGCTGCCCGGCCGACGCGTTCGACTGGGCGCCCCATCCGAAATCCTTCACCCTCGGCGCGCTGGCCACGCACCTGACGCGTGTGCCGCGCTGGGGGCACCACATCCTCACCACCAGCGGCCACGACCTGATCACCGACCACGCCCCGGCGCCCGCGCCGTTTGCGTCGCCCGCCGACGTGCTGGCGGCCTTCGACGCGTCGGTCGCGCAGGCCCGGCAGGCGCTGGCGGGACAAAGTGACGCGGAACTGCAGGCGCCCTGGTCGCTCACCCGCAAGGGCGAGGTGTTGTTCACCGCGCCGCGGCTGGCCGCCTTCAAGCTGTGGTCGATCAACCACGTGGTGCATCATCGCGGACAACTCAGCGTGTACCTGCGGCTGCGTGATGTCGCGCTCCCGCCCATGTACGGCCCCACGGCGGACGAAGCCCTGTGAAGCGCACCGCCATCGCCCTGGGCGCGGCCGCCGTGTTCGTGCTGCTGGCGGCGGCCAACTCCGGGGGCTACCGCTTCGGCGTGTCCGACCAGGCCTATTACGTGCCGGCCGTCGAACACGAACTGAACGACACGTTGTTTCCCCGCGATGCCCCGTTGCTCGAGGCGCAGTCACGGCTGGTCACCTCCGATGAACTGCTGGCGGCCGTGGTGGATACGTCCGACGCGTCGCTGCCGGTCGCGGCCGCCGTCATGTACGTGATCTCGCTGCTGGTGTGCCTCGGTGCGGCGGTGGCGTTCGCCCGCGGGCTGCAGTTTTCGTGGTGGGCCGTCGCGGCCCTTGGCCTGCTGCTGACGCTGCGCCATCGCATCGCGAAGACCGGCGCGAACTCGCTGGAAGGGTACATGCACCCGCGGCAGCTCGCCTTCGGTCTGGGCATGGCCGCGTTGGCGTGCGTCATCCGGGAGCGTTGGCTGGGCGCCGTCGCCTTCCTGGCGGTCGCCGCGGCCCTGCATCCCACGACCGCCCTCTGGTTCATCGTGCTGGCCGGCGCCGGCGTCGCCATGCAGCGGCGGGAGTGGCGCGTTCCCGTCGCGGCGTTCGGCGCCGCCGCCGCGGTGGCGGGACTCTGGCTGGTCCTGGCGGGGCCGCTGGCCGGACGCCTCGTCCCGATGGACGCCCGCTGGCTCAGCGTGCTGGCCGAAAAAGACTACCTCTTTCCTGCCGCCTGGCCGGTGGATGCGTGGCTCCTCAATCTCGCCTATCCCGTGGTGATCGTGGCGACGTGGCGCGCGCGCGTGCGGCGGGGGCTGGCCGTCCCCGCCGAAGCCACGCTCGCCTGGGGCGTCGTCGCCCTGACCCTCATGTTTCTCGTCTCGGTGCCGTTGACCGAGATGGACCTCGCGCTGGCCGTGCAGCTGCAGATCACCCGCGTCTTCTGGGTGATGGACTTCCTCGCCATCGCGTACATCGCCTGGTGGCTCACGCGCGCGCGGATGGCCGCCATCGCCACCGTCGCCCTCGTCGCCGTCGCCGCGGCGGGCCGGGGCTACTACCTGCTCGAGGTGGCGCAGCCTGAACGGCAACTGGTGACCGTCGACCTGCCGCAGACCGCGTGGGTCGACGCCATGCGCTGGCTGCGCGGGCAACCGGCCGACTGGCACGTGCTGGCCGACCCCGGACACGCGTGGAAGTACGGGATCAGCGTCCGGGTCGGCGCGGCGAAAGACACGGTGCTTGAATCGGTCAAGGACAGCGCCATCGCCCTCTACGACCGCGGGATCGCGGAGCGCGTGGCCGAACGCACGGGCGACCTCGCGGATTTCGATCGGCTCACCACCGCGCGAGCCCGGGCGCTGGATGCGGAGTACGACCTCGACGCCGTGGTCGTCGAAGCCGGCCACACCCTCGACCTGCCCGTGTTGTATCGCAATGCGCGATTCGTCATCTACGGCCTTCAGTAGCCGGCGGTTCGAGCCCGCGCGCGGACTCACCAACGGCCATGTCATGACGATTGCCGCGTGGGCACGTCCGCGGCGCCGGCCGCAGCTGCCGCCGCCGGCGGTTCGCCTGCTCGCCGTGGACGAGGCGTCGCAGGTGCGCGCCGATTGTTACTGGCAGGCCGACCGGCCCGCGCGTCCCACCGTGCTGGGCCTGCATGGCCTGGAAGGATCGAGCGAGGCGCACTACATGCGCGGCCTGGCTGACAAGGCCTGGGCCCGCGGCTGGAACGTCATCCTGCTGAATCAGCGCAACTGCGGAGGCACCGAACACCTCTCGCCCACGCTGTATCACTCCGGACTTACCGCGGATCCGCTGGCGGTCCTGCGCGCGCTGCATGCGGAAACGCCGTTCACCCGCATCGGCATCGTCGGCTACTCGCTGGGCGGGAATCTCACGCTCAAGCTGGCCGCCGAACGCGACGCTCACGGCGATCTTCCGATCGCGGCCGTCGCCGCCGTCAGCCCGACGATCGATCTCGCCTTGTGTGTGGAGGCGATTGAGCGCCCGGTGAACCGGCTCTACCAGTGGAACTTCATGCGGGGGCTGCGCGCGCGGCTGCGGCTCAAGGCGAGGCATTTCCCCGAGCGGTACGATCTCGCGCCGCTGCGCGCCGTCCGCACGATCCGGGAGTTTGATGACGCGTACACGGCGCCACATGCGGGCTTTGGCACCGCGGCCCGCTACTACGCGCAGGCCAGCGCCCTGCGCACGGCCGCGGACATCCGCATCCCGGCGCTGATCATCGCCTCGGGCGATGACCCCTTCGTGCCGATGTCGCAGTTCGAGCAGAGCGCGATTCGCACCAACCCGTCGATCACCGTCTCGGCGCAGAGGCACGGAGGCCACTGCGGGTTCATCGCCAGAGGCGGCGATCAGTTCGACGGATACTGGGCCGAACGCGAGGCGGTGGAGTTCCTCGGTCTCAACGGACTCTGACGCCGCCCTTCATCACCAGGTCCACGCGCTGGAGCAGGTTGATGTACTTCAACACGTCGCCGCGCACGGCGATGATGTCCGCGTATTTGCCCGGCGTGATGGTGCCGACGTCGGCGGACTTGCCCATCATGAGCGACGGCCAGTAGGTGGCGCTGCGGATCGCCTCCATCGGGGGAATGCCCATCTCACGGACCCACACGTCCAGCTCGTTCCAGGTGCTCTGGCTGTGGAACTGGGTCGGAATGCCGCTGTCGGTGCCGATGAGCAGCGTCACACCGGCCTCGCGCAACTGCGTGATCTTCCGCTTGAGCGTGGGCTTGCGCGCCGGCGTGAGCTGGAAGTAGCTCAGTTCGCCCGGTTTCCGCAGGGACCGTTTGATGTCCGCGATGATGTCCGAGTCCAGGCCCAGTTGCCATGACGGGTCGTCAAGCGACTCGGGGTTGTCGCGCAGGTACTCGTAGTTGAACAGCCCCTGCACGGTCGGCGTCCAGTAGAACGGCCCCCGGTTCATCTGCGCCGTTCGCTCGCGGAACAGCGCCATGATGTCTTCCGGGTATTCCGGTGCCGTGGCCAGACCGGTGTGTTCGAAGTTGTCGACGCCGTACTTCATGCCCAGCCGGATCTCCTCGGGCCGGTGCGAGTGGCCGACGACGGGCAGCCGGTTGGCGTGGGCCTCCTCGATGACCGCGGCCACTTCTTCTTCGGTCATCTGGTCCTGGTCGATCAGCTTGATGACATCCACGCCGGCCGTGGCCAGGCGCTTGACCTTCGTGCGGGCGTCCGCCGCGCCGTTCACGCCCCAGCGGAAGAGCTCGGTGCCCGGATACGGGGCCTTCTGGATGAACGGGCCGGAGACGTACAGGCGGGGGCCGGGAATCTGCCCTTTGTTGATGCGCTCCCGCACGTTGATCGATGCCTCGAGCGGCGCGCCGAGATCGCGCGCCGACGTCACACCGGCGCGCAGCAGCTGATGCGCCGAGGCCGGCATGATCTCGCCTTCGAACCGCGACGGGTACGTCCGATCCCAGTGGGTGTAGTCGGAGTGCCCGTTGATCATCAGGTGCACGTGCATGTCCCACAGGCCGGGCAACACCGACATCCCTTCCGTGGAGATGACTGTCGCCTCGGCCGGCACGGCAAGTGTGCCGACCGTGCCGACGGCCTCGATGCGATCGCCCCTGACGAGGATCACCGAGTTCTGGATGGGGGCGCCGCCGAACCCGTCAATCAGGGTCCCGCCCACCAGCGCCGTCACGCCCTGCGCCGTCTCATGCGCCGCGACCACCGTCGACGGACGGCCCGGCGACCCGAGCAACGCGACCCCCACGACCAGCGCCAGAATCCTCTTCATGTCGTCACCCCCTTCGCGGCCCTCAGAGCGGGCCGCGCTACGGTGTCTCCTCAATATCCAGCCGCGTGTCCGTCCTTGCGCGAGTCCGATCCGCCCGCCCAGCCACGCGGCAGACGCAGCACGATCTGCGCGCCGCCGAAGGCCACGTTGCGGTCATCGATGATGTCGTGCCCCATCGCCCGCAGTTGCGCCCGCACATCGTCGCCCACCACCGGCTCGATTGCCACGCGCCGGCCGCTCATGTGGCGGAACCGCGCCGCATCCGACGCCTGCTGCGGATCCATGCCGAACAGCAGCATGTTGAGCAGCACCTGCACGTGGCCCTGCGGCTGCATCGCGCCGCCCATCACGCCAAATGCCATGTACGGCTCTTCCCCGCGTCCGTCCCGCAGCACGCCGTCGTGACGGGAGGTCCTGGTCACGAATGCCGGAATGATGGTGTGGAACGGCCGCTTGCGCGGGCCCACGGTATTGGCGCGGCCCTCGGTCATCGTGAAGCCGACCCCGCGGTCGTGCAGCAGAATGCCCGTGCCCGGCACGACGATGCCCGAGCCGAAGTAGTCGTAGACGGAGTTGATGAACGACACCATGTTGCCGTCCTTGTCGGCGGCCGCCAGGTAGATCGTGTCGCTCTGCGTGGACGCCCGCCCCGGTTCGGCGCGCTCCATCGCCTTGGCCGGATCGATCAGCAGGCGCCGCTCCCGGATGAAGGCATCCGACAGGAAATGGTCCACTGGCTGCGCCATCGCGGCAGGCTCACCGACGTAGTGCTCGATGTCGGCATACGCCAACTTCTTGGCCTCGATGAGATGGTGCAGGTACGCCGCCGAGTTGTGGCCCATCGACTTCAGGTCGTAGCCTTCGAGCAGTCGCAACATCTCGAGCGCGGCAATGCCCTGGCTGTTGGGCGGCAGTTCCCACAACCGGTAGCCCGGATCGACCCCGTTGATCCGGACCGGCACGCTCACCGGCTGCACCCACTCGACCTGATGGGCCTTCAGGTCGTCGACCGTCAGGAAGCCACCCTGAGCCTCCACGAATTCCGCGACGCGGCGTCCCAGCGCGCCGCCATACAGATGCCCCGGTCCGAGTGAGGCGATCTCGCGATACGTACGCGCCAGGTCCGGCATGCGGAACCACTCGCCCACCCGCGGCGCGCGCTCGCCATCCACCAGCAGCGCCGCCCGGGCGCCGGCATCCCGCCGCAACAGCGCGGTCTCGTCGGCCCACTGGCCGGCGATGAGCGGCGTCACCGGGAAGCCGCCTTCCGCGATCGCAATGGCGGGCGCCAGAGCCTCGGCCAGCGACAACGTGCCGAACCGTTCGAGCAACGCCGCCCAGCCCGACAGCGATCCGGGCACCGTCACGGCCTCGATGCCCTGGCTGATTCGCGTGCGCTTGCGCGCGGCCAGCGTCTCGCGCGTCATCAGCGAGCCGCTGCGGCCGCTGGCATTCAGGCCGTGCAGGTTCCGGTCACGCGCCGACCAGACCATCGCGAACAGGTCCCCGCCCACGCCGGTCATGTTGGGTTCGACCACCGTCAACACGGCGGCGGCGACGACCGCGGCGTCAATCGCGTTGCCGCCCCGCTGCAGCACCGCGAGTCCGGCCGACGTCGCCAGCGGCTGGCTCGTCGCAATCAACCCGTTTGGCGCATACACGGCCGACCGGCCGCCCATGGTCGACGGCCGCGCGGCCGGCGACTGCTGCCCCACCAGCGGCGCCGCCGTCAGCAGCGCCAACGTCATCACGAGCACCGAACGCATCGTGCCTGGCGCGACCGCCACACCTGGCCGCGCGACGTGCGCCACCTCGTTACCTGGCCATCTCACCATCTCGCCACCTCGCCACCCCGCCATCTCGCCACCTCGCCACCTCGCCATCTCGTCATCTCGTCATCTCGCCACCTCGCCACCTCGTCATCTCGCCACCTGCTAAGTGCGTGCGTAGCCCCGGAACTCCTGAGCGAAGGCGGGGCCTTTGCCTTCGTCTTCGTGTTTGAAATACACAAACGCGTCCGACCACCGGTCCGCGAACTGCCCGACGGTCGCCGCCCATCGCTCGAGGTCGGCTGACTGGTACCCTTCGTCGCGAAGGCGGAAGTACCCGTGACGCGCGGTGGCCACCAGCGGCGTGGTCTTGTCGCCGAAGTCGGCAATACACAGCGCGGCGTTGTGATTGCGCAGCACCGTCAGCACCTCCTCCGCATGCCAGGACTCGTGGCGAAACTCGAAAGCCGCGCGCAGGTCCGTGGGCACCTGACCGAGGAAGGCGTCGAGTCTGGCGGCGTCGGCGCGGAAGTTGGGCGGCAGCTGGAACAGCAGGCACGCCAGGTGTTCCTCGAGCACCCGGGCACACTCGGTCAGCCGGCCAACCGCCTCGGCACAGTCCAGCAGCCGCCGGTCGTGGGTGATGCGTTTGGGCGCCTTGAGCGTATAGGTGAACCCGTCGGGCGCCTGATCGCGCCAGCCCGCCGCCAGCTCGGGCGTGGGCATCCGGTAAAACGTGTAATTGATTTCCACCGTCGTGAACCGCTCGGCGTAGTACCCGAACATCTTCGACGCCGGCCACTTCTCCGGGTAAAACGTGCCTTTCCACTCCGGGTAGTTGTACCCGGACGTGCCGACGTGGATGCGCATCGGCGCCTACGATACCACCGGCGCCCGTCCCGTCGTGTTACGCCGTCTTGCGGTACCGCGCAGCCGCCAGGCTCACGACCACCACGCCCCAGGCCCCCATCGCCGCAAACTGCGGCCAGAGGACCTCCCAGCCGACACCCTTGAGGAAGATGCCGCGCACGATGACCAGGAAATACCGCAGCGGGATGACCGTGGTGAACGCCTGGATGGCGGCGGGCATGTTCTCGATCGGAAAAATGAAGCCGGAGAGGTAGATCATCGGCACCAGGAAGAAAAACGACGAGGTCATCATGGCCTGTTGCTGCGTGGCCGAAATCGTCGAGATGAACAGGCCCAGTCCCAGCGTGCACAGCAGATACACGAGGCACCCGGCAAACAGCAGCACCGGGCTGCCCAGCAGTGGGACCTCGAACCACAGGACCGCCACCGACACGACCAGCACGACGTCAATCACACCAATCACGCCGTACGGCAGCAGTTTGCCAAGGATGAGTTCCCAGCGGCCGAGCGGGGTGACGTTGAGCTGCTCGAGCGTGCCCACTTCGCGCTCGCGCACGATGGCCATCGACGACAGGTTGGTGGTGATGAGCAGCAGCAGAAGCGCCAGCACCCCTGGCACCATGAAGTCCTTGCTGACCAGCTCCGGGTTGTACCAGACACGGGTATCGGCCACCACGCGTCCGGCCGCCACCACCCCGGCCTCGTGCAGGCGCTGCTGGTTGAACTCGGCGATGAGCCCGGTCGCGTACGCCAGCGCCTGCCCCGACGAGTTCGCGTCGGTGCCGTCGGCCAGCACCTGCACGGTCCGGTTCGTCTCGGCGCCCGCGCCGGCGAGACTGCGCTCGAATCCCGGCGCAATCATGATCGCCAGCCACGCGCGCCCGGAGGTCAGCGCCGCCTCGGCCTCCGACGGGTCCAGCGGCGTCGCCAGCACATCGAAGTAGCGGGAGCCGGCAAAGCGCTCGACCAGCGCGCGGCTCGACGACGTGTGGTCGCCGTCGACAATCACGGTCGGCACGTGCCGGATGTCGGTCGTCGCGGCATACCCCAGCATGGTCAGCTGCAGGATCGGCGCGACCAGCACGACCGCAGCCAGCCGGGGATCCTGGCGCAACTCCAGGAACTCCTTCCAGACGAGCATGAACACACGTCGCAGATTCATCGCGACCTCGCCAGCCGCAGCGACGCCAGCCCGAGCACGACCATGGCGTACACGGCCAGGGCGGTGAGCGGCGCCCAGAGCGCCCAGAGATCCACACCTTTGAGGACGATGCCGCGCAGCGCGGTGAGGAAATACCGGGCGGGCACGATGCTGGTCACGTACTGCAGCGGCAGCGGCATGCTGGCGATCGGGAAGATGAACCCCGAGAGGATGAACGTCGGCAGAAACGCCACCAGCGTGGCCACCTGGAACGCCACCTGCTGGGACTGCGCGATGGTCGACACGAGAATCCCCGTGCCCAGCGCGCCGACGAGGAACAACGCCAGCACGACCACCAGCGCGGCCCAGGAGCCGCGCATCGGCATGTCGAACAGCGCCATGGCCGCCAGGATGATGAGCAGGCCGGAGGTCTGGGAGACCACGAGGTACGGCAGCGCCTTGCCCACGATGAAGGCCGGCGTGGAGATGGGCGCCATGCGGATCTGCTCCATCGTGCCCAGTTCCTTCTCCTTCACGATGGAAATGGCCGTGGATACCACCGCCGTGATCATCGCGATGTAGGCGATGAGGCCGGGCACCAGGAACAACGCGCTGCGCAGCTCGGGATTGAACCAGACGCGCGGCTGGACCGCGACCAGCCGCACCTCCGGCGGCACGGCGCCGAGCGCCACCTCCTGCATCAGTCCGTTGACGTACCCCAGCACGGTGGACGCCGTGTTCGCGTTGTCGCCGGCCAGCAGCACCTGGATGCGGGCGTCGGCGCCGGCCTCGCGAAGCCGGCCGAACCCCTCGGGAATCACCAGCGCCACACGCGCGTCGCCGCGATCGAGGGCCTGGCTCACCTCGATGTCGCTCACGACGTTGCCGCGGTGATCGAAGTAGGTGGACGCCACGAACCGCGACACCAGATCGCGGCTGGCCGGTGACGCGTCGCGGTCCTGCACCACCATCGTGATGTGGCGGATGTCGAAGTTGAGCGCGTAGCCATACAGCAGCAGGAACAACGCCGGCAGGAAGATGACGACCAGCAGGGTCTGGCGATCCCGGACGATCTGCCGGAACTCCTTGATGGCGACCGCGAGGATGTGGTTCACGGCCGTCCCTCCGCCCGAGCCTCGGTCACGATGTCGATGAAGACGTCTTCCAGCGTGCGCGACGGGCCCGTCAGTTCAGCCGGTGCTCCGAGCGCGGCCAGGCGGCCCGCGTGAATCATCGCCACGCGATCGCACTGGGCCGCCTCGTCCATGTGGTGGGTCGTCACCAGCACGGTGGTCCCCTCGCTCGACAGCCGGCGGATGAGCCGCCAGAACTCGCGCCGCGCCATCGGGTCCACGCCACCGGTCGGCTCGTCGAGAAACACGATCGGCGGCTGGTGCAGCAGCGCGCAGCCCAGCGCCAGGCGTTGCCGCCAGCCGCCAGCCAGCGTTCGGGCCAGCTGGTGCGTGTGGTCGCGCAGGCCGGCCATCGTCAGGGCAAAGTCGCGCCGGGCCTCGAACCGGGGCCCGTCGACGCCGTACAGGCCCGCATAAAAACGGATGTTCTGATCGACCGTCAGCGATTCGTACAGCGAGAACTTCTGCGACATGTATCCGATGCGCCGCTTCACGCCTTCCGGATCGGTCGTGACCTCGACGCCGCCCACCTGGGCGCGGCCGCTGGTGGGCGCCAGCAGGCCGCACAACATACGAATGGTCGTCGACTTGCCGGCGCCGTTGGACCCCAGGAATCCGAAGACCTCGCCGGCGGCCACGTCGAAGCTCAGCTGATCGACGGCCACGAAGGCCCCGAACCGGCGGGTCAACCGGTCGACGGTGATCGCCGGCGTCAGCGCCATGCGGCTCCCGTGGCGCGACGCAGGCGCGCTTCGGCCAGGCGCAGAGACGCCTGCAGGCGCGTCTGTTCCAGCGCGGCCTCGAGCCAGGCGACATGCGCGTCGAGCACCTCGGTGCTGGTGGCGACACCCGCGTCGAAGCGGACCCGCATCACGCGATGCACCTCCGCCGCCGCGGCCACGGCCTCGGCGGAGGCGGCCACCGCTGCGCGGCCCGTGTCGAGGTCGCTGAGCCGCTGCGCGATTTCCGCCTCGAGGCGGCTGTCGAACTCGCGCTGCCGGTGTTCGAGGGCCGCGGCCTGCGCCATAGCCGCAGCTCGGTCCGCGCGCGCCCGGCCACCATCCCACAGCGACCAGGTCAGAGTGACGCCGAGGTCCCACGAGACGTGCCAGGTGGCCGTGCGAGGAACGAACCGCGCGTTGGGCCGCGCCGGCTCGATGGCCGCAAGCGCGCCGACCTGCGGCCGCGTCGACGACCAGGCCGCGCGTGCGGCGGCGCGGAACGCGGCCGCGCGCCGATCGAGCGCCGTGCGTTCGGCGCGCGACTCCAACGCCTGACCGTACACGCTCGACGCCGACGCCAGCGTCAACCGGTCGGCACCCTCGGCCGCTGTTTCCACCGGCGTCACCGTGGTCACCGTGGTGCCTGGCGGCAGGCCGGTCAACCGCACCAGCTCCCGCTCGGCCATCGCGGCCGCCTGTGCCGCCTGCAGCTGCTGGACGCGCTGGCGCGCGCGTTGCGCTGCGGCTTGGGGCACTTCGTGCGGAGAGCTGACGCCCGCGTCAACCCGCGCTTGTACATCGCGCACCCACGCGTCAGCGCGCGTAAGCGCATCGTCCAGCACAGCCACCGCCGCACGGGCGGTCACCAATTGCCAGTACACCGCGGCAATCTCGAGCGCCAGATCCGCTTCGGCCACCCGCGTGTCGGCCGCCGCGGCGCCGGCGTCGGCCGAGGCCGCCTCGGTCAGCGCGGTCGTCCGCCCCGCCGTCCACACCGGATACAGCAGTTCGGCCCGGAGCCGGATGTTGTCGGGAATGTCTGGAAACAACACGTTGAGTGAACCATCGGGCCGGACGACCCCGAATTCGTCGACGTGATTGGTGCGCAGATACCCGGTCTGCAGGCCCACGGTCGGACGGGCCTGCGCCTGGCGTCCGTCCACCTGCGCCGCCGCAGCGCGCTCGCGTGCTCGCGCCTCTTCCAGGCGCGCCGACGCCGCCAGCCCCCGCGTCACGGCCTCATCCAGGGTGAGGGCGACCGGTTGCGCCAGGGCTGTCGCCGGCACCAGGCACAACAGCGCCAGAATCACTCGTCTCATACAGGGCCTCCCACCGCCAGATCGATGAACACGTCTTCAAGCGTGGGCGCGGCGTGCCGTTCGCGCGCCCGCGCCTTCAGTTCCGCCGGCGTGCCGACGGCCAGCACGCGGCCGCCCCGCAGCAGCGCCACCCGATCGCAGGTGTCAGCTTCCTCGGTGTAGGGCGTGGCCAGCACGGTCGTCATCCCCTGCGCGGTCAGCGCGCGCACCAGCGCGCGGAACTCCCGCCGCGCCACCGGGTCGACGCCCGTCGTCGGCTCGTCGAGGATGAGGATCGTGGGCCGATGCACCAGGGTGCAGGCCAGCGCCAGCTTCTGTTTCATGCCGCCGGACAGGCGGCCGGCCAGTCGATCGCGGAACGGCCGCAGGCCGGTCATGTCGAGCAGGCGATCGCGTTCCTCGTGAAAGTGGCGGACGCCGTGGAGGCGCGCGAAGAAGGCGATGTTTTCGTCGATCGACAAATCGCTGTACAGGCTGAAGCGCTGCGAGACGTAGCCCATCGACGCAGTCGCATGCGCGCGCACGCGGCGGGGATCCTGCCCGGCCACGCGCACCTCGCCCTGGTCGGCCGGCAGCAGGCCGCACCACAGCCGCAACGCCGTCGACTTGCCGGCGCCGTCGGGCCCCATCAGCCCGAACAACTCGCCGCGATCCACCGACAACGTCACCTCGTCAAGCGCCCGCACGGCGTCAAACGATTTCGATACGCCCGTCAGACTCAACACGTCAGCGCTCCACCGCGGCCCACAGAGCGGACCGCGCTACACATGCACGCACTCCGCACTGCGCACTCCGCACCCCGCACTCCGCACTCCGCACTGCGCACTCCGCACTTCGCACTGCGCACTCCGCACTCCGCACTGTGCACTCCGCACTTCGCACTGCGCACCCCGCACTTCGCACTCCGCACTGCGCACTCCGCACTCCGCACTCCGCACTGATCTCACTCCCACCGCACTTCCACCGGCATGCCGGGCTTCAGCACGCCCTGGCGGTTGTCGACGTCAACACGCACGCGGTACACCAGGCGCGCGCGTTCGCTGGCGGTCTGGACGTTGCGGGGCGTGAATTCGGCGCGAGGGGCGATGAAGGAGACGCGGCCGTCGAGGGTCTGCCCGGCGTCGGTCCGCACCGTCGCCTTCTGATCGAGCGTGACCGTGCCGATGCGGGGTTCATCCACATAGGCGGTGACCCACGCGCAGTCCAGATCGAGCACGACCAGCAGGGGCGTGCGCGGCCCCACCAGTTCGCCCGGTTCCACCAGACGCGAGGACACCACGCCATTCGAGGGCGCCGTGATGGTCAGGTCGCTGATGTCCTGCCGCACCTGCGCCATCTGGGCCTCGACGGCCTGGCGCCGGGCCCGCGCGGCCTCCACATCCTCGCGGCGGGGACCGGCGGTCAGGCGCGCGACCACGGCCCGTGCGGCCTGCACGCGATCGCGCAGCGCGGCCACGCGCGCGTCGGCGGCCCGCAGCCGCGCCTGGGCGTCGTCGCGCGCCTTGAGCGAGCCGGCCCGCGCCTCAGCCAATTGGGCCGTGCGCGCCGCGTCGGCGGCGGCCGCGTCGCGATCGGCGGTGGCCGCGGCCAGGTCGGAGGACGCGGCGGCCACCTGGGCTTCGGCCTGATCGATGTCTTCGACCCGGCTGCCGGCCAGCAGCAGGCGCAGCTGCGCGTCGGCGGCGGCGCGTTCGGCTTCCAGCCGCGTGAGCTGCAGGCCGAGGTCGGGATTCGACAACGTGATCACCGTCTGCCCAGCTGAGACCCGCTCGCCTTCGCGCACGGTGACCGACTCGACGCGCCCGGCCACCTCTGACGCCACGCGTGTATCGGTCGCCTCGACGTAGCCCGACGCGCCCGTCGGCGCCGGAGCCTCGCCGCGGCACGCCGCCGCCAGCGCGACCAGGATCAACACCAGCGCGCGGATCGGCACTGGCAGGACAGGGACAGACGGCACTCTGAGGCGTGTCATGAACGGCTCCGGGAGGGTGAGAGAGGGGCGGACAACATGGCCAGCGTCATGGCGGTGAAGTGCGCGGCGATCGCGTCGGGATCGGCCGGCAGATCCGGCGTCAGCCTGGCCTGGGTTCGCAGGCCCTGCGTGGCGAGGATGAACATCAGCGGCGCGGCGATGCCGGCCTGGACGAGGAACGGTTGAATCGGGCGCCAGCCGTGATCACGCGCGCCGTCCTTGAGGATGGCGTCCAACGTGGCCAGCACGGTGCGCAACTGGGTGAAGACCTCGGGGTCGAGGTGGCGGCCGCCGTCGGCGATCTCGCGCAGCCAGATGGCGGGCACGTGGGGACGGTCGCGGGCGGCGTTGACCAGGGCCTGGACGAAGGCGCGCAGCTGCGCTTCGGGGACGCCGCCGGCCGCGCGGGCGCCGGCCGTGCCGCGTGCGACGGCCGAAAACAGGTCGAGCAGCACCCCGCGGTACAGCGTGAGTTTGTCGGCGAAGTGGTAGTAGAGCATCGCCTTGTTGACGCCGGCCTCGGCGGCGATTGCATCGACCTTGGCGCCGTCGAAGCCCTTCACGGCGAACGCCTTGGCGGCCGCCTCGAACACCCGCCTCCGCGACTCCTCCGCGTCCCTGACCCTCCCCCGCCTCTTCATAACTAACTAGATAGTTAATTAAATCCCAAATGTCAAATCCTCAATCCCAAATCCTCAATCCTCAATCCCAAATCCTCAATCCTCAATCCTCAATCCTCAATCCTCAATCCTCAATCCTCAATGTCGTGACGGGCGTTCTTCTGATC
>CAYYFE010000039.1:0-36293 GCA_964471115.1 uncultured Solibacteraceae bacterium | reverse complement strand
CCGCAGCACCAGCTGGTCCCGCGTGATGCCGGCATTGTTGACCAGGATGTCGATGCGGCTGTGCCGCGCCAGGGCGGCGGCCACGACCGCGTCGACGCTGGCCGGGTCGGTCACGTCCAGCGACGCGGCCTCGGCCGACCCGCCGGCCCCCGTGATGGCGTCCACCGTCCCCCGGGCGTTGTCGCCCCGCGCGGCGGCCACCACGTGCGCGCCTCCGGCGGCCAGCGCCACCGCAATCGCGCGCCCGATCCCCCGTGAGGCTCCCGTCACCAGGGCCACACGGCCCGTCAACATGAACATGACAGCCTTCCTACTTCAGCACACCCGCTTCACGTGAGGCAATGGCCTCCCGCAGCCGGTCCAGCGCCCGCCCTTCGACGAGCTGGGCCGCGGTCGCGATGCCGTTGCGTACGGCAAACGCCGTCGACCGGCCATGCCCGACCACCGCGAGCCCGTTGAGCCCGAGCAGCGGCGCGCCGCCGCGCTCGGCCGCATCCATCCGCCGCCGCAGCCGTTTGAACCCGCCGCCCACCAGGCGATTGGCGATCCGCGCGGCCCACGAGTCGCCAATCTCGCGCTTGAGCATCCGCTCCAGCGTGTCCACCAGCCCCTCCCCCACCTTCAGCGCCACGTTGCCCGTGAACCCGTCGCACACGATGACGTCCACCGAGCCGCTGAACAGATCCCGGGCCTCTAGGTTGCCGGCAAAGGTCAGGCCGGGCACGGCCGCCAGCAGGGCGTGCGCCTCGCGCACCAGCTCGTTGCCCTTGCCTTCTTCCTCGCCGACCGACAACAGGCCCACCCGCGGCGCCTCGGTGCCCAACGCGATGCGGGCCCAGGCGGCGCCCATCACCGCAAACGCGCGCAGATGCTCCGGCCGGCAATCCACGGTGGCGCCGGTGTCGAGCAGCACGGATTGTCCGGTGAGGGTGGGGACCAGGACGGCCAACGCGGGCCGTTCGGCGCCCGGCAGCGGGCCAAACGCGGCGTGGGCCGCCAGCAGCGTGGCGCCGGTGTGCCCGGCGCTGTAGAGCGCCTCGGCCTCGCCGCGCGCCACCAACTCGGCCGCCACCTTGACCGTGGCCCGGGGCTTGCGGCGCAGGGCCGCCAGCGCCGGCTCGTGCATGCCCACCGCCTCGGGGGCGTCGACGAAGGACAGACGGCTGCGGAGGTCGGACGCGGCGCGGCGCGCCACCTCTTCGGCCAGCAGCGCCTCGGGCCCCACCAGCCGAATCGAGACGTTCAGCGCGCGGACCGCCGCGACGGCGCCGGCGACGATCTCGCCGGGGGCGTGGTCGCCGCCCAGCGCGTCCACCGCGACGACCGGAGTCGGCAGAAGCTAGTCTTCCTTGACCGCGCGCACCTGGCGGCCGTTGTAGAACCCGCAGTTGGCGCACACCTGGTGCGGCAGCTTCGGTTCCTGGCACTGCGGACAGGTCGTCGCGTTGGGTTTGGTCAGCGCGTCATGCGTGCGGCGCTTGGCCGTGCGTGACTTGGAATGGCGTCGTTTTGGATTCGGCATCGTCGTCCTCTGATCACTGCTTCTTGAGGTCGGCCAGCGCGGACAGGCGCGGGTCGACCCAATTCTGCGTGCAGCCGCATGTCTCGCGGTTGCGGTTGACGCCGCAGACGGGGCACAACCCCTTGCAGGCGTCCTGGCACAGCGGCTTCATCGGCAGCGCCAGAAAAAACTGTTCGCGGATCACCTCGCCGAGATCAATCGTCTCGTCGCGGTATTCCGCCAGCCCGAGGTCGGCGTGCTCGAGCTCGTCGTCAATCTCGCCCGACTGCGTCGACGCGGCCGTGGCCTGCGCGAACTCGGCGGGCGGCACGAACCGCGTCTCGACCGTCGCCTCGACCGGCACCTCGTAGGGCTCCAGGCACCGGCTGCACGGCACCTGCAGGGTCGACGTCACCCGCGCGCTCAGCAGCACCGCCGTGCCCTTGTCGCGCCGCACCGTGCCGACGATGCGGCTGGGACCGGCCACCGAAAACTCTTCCTTCAGGCCGGCGAACACCTCGGGACCGTAAGTTCGGTCAACGGTCTCGGTCCCCGTCCGCAGGCGGCTGATATCGAGCAACATGGCGTACTCCACCGGCCCACGCCGGCAGCGCAAACCGAAATCTTACCACGGGCGCCCACGGCCGCCGCGCGGCCCGGCCTGCGGGCCGCGTCGGGGTCAGACACTCCAGGACTTGGGGACGAACAGGTCCTCGAAGAGCGACACGGCGTACCGGTCGGTCATCCCGGCCAGAAAATCCCGGGCCGCCGCGTCCAGCCCCTCCGACGCGATGGTGACCGGATCCAGGAACTGCTCCGGACGGGCGCGCAGCTTCTCCCAGAGGCCGCCCAGGATGCCCTCGGCCTTCTCGAACTCGGCCGTGGCGCGCGGGTTTTCGTACACCGCCTGGAACAGGAACGTCCGCAGGTCCAGGGTGGCCTGGAGGACGGTCTCACTCATCCGGATCTCGGTCAGTCCCCCGGCCAGGGTCTGGGTGACCACGTCGGTGACCATGGTGTTGATGCGCTGCGACGAGGTGGCCCCCAGCGTCGCCGTGGCCGCGCGCGGCAGGTCCATCACGTTGAGCACCCCCGCCCGCACCGCATCGTCGATGTCGTGGTTGACGTAGGCGATGATGTCGGCCACGCGCGCGATCTGCCCTTCAATGGTCGAGGCGCGATGTTCGGGCGGCGCGCCGACGGGCAGGCCGTGTTTGCCCTTCGAGTGGCGCGCGATGCCGTCACGCACCTCCCAGGACAGGTTGAGCCCCTGCCGGCCGTTCTCGAGCACGTCGACGATGCGCAGGCTCTGTTCGTGATGGCTGAAGCCCCCGGGCACGAGGCGATCGATGACACGCTCGCCCGCGTGGCCGAACGGCGGGTGTCCCAGGTCGTGCCCCAGCGCGATGGCCTCCGTCAGTTCCTCATGGAGCCGCAGGACCTTGGCGATGCTGCGCGCAATCTGCGAGACCTCGAGCGTGTGCGTCAGCCGCGTTCGGTAGTGGTCCCCGGCCGGGGCAAAGAACACCTGCGTCTTGTGTTTGAGACGCCGGAAGGACTTGGAGTGAATGACCCGGTCGCGATCGCGCTGGAAGATCGGGCGGATGGGGTCGTCGGGCTCTGGCCGCAAACGCCCCTTGCTGGCGCGGCTGCGCGAGGCCTGCGGCGCCAGCGCCTCGTCTTCTCTGGCTTCGAGCTGTTCGCGAATCATGGACATGATCCTATCGGTAACCTCTTCACAGGAGACACGGAGACGCGGAGGCCCCCCTCAAGAGAGACGTGAGGCGAAACTCGTTCCGCTGCCAAGCGGGCCCACGCCGAAGAGTTCGCTGATGGTCTGCGCCAGATCCGCAAACGTCGCGCGGGTGCCCAGGTCCAGGCCGGACGGCACGGCGGCTCCGGTCAGGAGCAGCGGCACGTACTCGCGTGAATGGTCGGTGGACGGCGTGGCCGGATCGTTGCCATGGTCGGCGGTCACGACCAGCAGGTCGGACGGCTGCAGGCGCGGCAGCAGCGCGGCAAGCCGGCCGTCAAACCGTTCGAGGTTGGCCGCATACCCCGGCACGTCGTTCCGGTGGCCGAACTGCGTGTCGAAGTCGACGAGGTTGACGAAGATGAGTCCGCCGGGGGTGCTGGCCATCGCGGCGTCCAGTTGGGTCATGCCGTCATCATCGGACACGGTGTGGACAGCCTGGGTCAGACCCCGTCCGGCAAACAAGTCCTCGATCTTGCCGATACCCACCACGGGGAATCCGGCGGCCTTCAGGCGGTCCAGCAGGGTCTC
This sequence comes from uncultured Solibacteraceae bacterium, assembly GCA_964471115.1. GTDB lineage: Bacteria > Acidobacteriota > Vicinamibacteria > Vicinamibacterales > SCN-69-37 > SYFT01. Next base: position 32,508 of record CAYYFE010000039.1, on the reverse strand, counting down.
ACCGCGCGGATCGAGGGCGAAGTCGCGCCGGTTCGCGGTTCGCCGGAACCCGCCGGGAGTCCCCACGAACGGGCGCGCGATCACGCGGCCGACCCCAAGGCCGCGCCCCACCAGGTCGAACGCAATCTCGCAGTAGCGATACAGGTCGGCAATGGGCACCACGTCCTCGTGCGCGGCGATCTGAAAGACGCTGTCGGCCGACGTGTACACGATGGGCCGGCCGGTCCGCATGTGCTCGGGGCCCAACGCGTCGATGATCTGGGTGCCGGAGGCGACCACGTTGCCGAGGGTGCCCCGGCCGATGCGCGCCTCGAACGCCGCCATCGTGTCGGCCGAAAACCCCTGCGGGAACGTGGGAAACGGCTGGTCAAGGACGAGCCCGGCCATCTCCCAGTGTCCGGTGACCGAGTCCTTGCCGGGGGACTGCTCCGCCATCCGGCCGAACGCGCCGCGCACGGGGCCCGGGTGGCGCGCCACGGCCGCACTGGCGCCGTCGTTGATGCGCGCCACACGGTCGAGGCCAAGCGACCGCAGGGTGGGGACGCGCAACGCCACGGCGTCGGCGATGTGGCCCAGCGTGTCCGAGCCTTCGTCGCCGTACCTCGCCGCGTCCGGCAACTCGCCGCACCCGACCGAGTCCATGACAATGACGATCACACGCGAGATCTTCATCTCGTCACCTCGCGGCCGCCAGAACCGGCCGCGCTACGTGGATCTCGCCATCTCGCCATCTCGTCAACTCGCCATCTCGTCACCTGCGCGTCGCCATCTCAAGTGCCTGCGACTGCACGCGCGCGTCCGTGCCGATGCCGTCAATCCATCGTACGTCAGGCTCGGCCTTGAACCACATGAGCTGGCGGCGGGCATAGCGCATGTTCTCGCGGACGATGAGTGCCCGCGTGGCGGCTTCATCCCGCACACCGCGGCGCATCTCGATGATCTGGCGATAGACCAGCCCCGTGAAGGCATGCGCGGACTCCGGGACGCCACCGGCAATCAGCCGCTCGACTTCCTGGACCACGCCACGGCGGAACTGCTCGTCGACCCGCCGGGCGACACGCGCCTGCAGGTCGGGCCGCGGATCGCGCAGGCCGATGGTGAGAATCGACCAGCCTTCCAAGGGCGAGCGCGTGTCGGCGAAATGTGCGGTCAGCGGCTTGCCGGTGAGCAGGTAGACCTCGAGGGCCCGCTGCAGGCGTTTCTGATCGCGAGGCTGGATGCGCTGCGCCGAGACCGGGTCAACGCGGGACAGCCACCGGTGCAGGAACTCGACGCCTCGCCGCTCGGCCACACGGTCGATGCGGGCGCGCAGCGCGGGATCGCCGGCCGGGCCCGGGAACAGGCCGCGCACCAGCGCGCGGTAGTAGAACCCGGTGCCGCCCACCAGAATCGGCACACGGCCGCGCGCCGTGATGTCGCGCGCGGCCTGCGCGGCGTCGGCCGCGTACCGGGCGGCCGAGTAGGTCTCGTGTGGCTCGACCACGTCAATCAGGTGATGCGGAATGCCCCGGCGTTCCTCGAGCCCCGGTTTGTCGGTGCCGATGTCGATGCCGCGATAGACCGCGGTGGAATCACAGGAGATGACTTCGCCGCCCAGCGCCTCGGCCAGATGTACCCCGAGCGCGGTCTTGCCGGTGGCCGTCGGGCCCACGATGGCAATCAGCCGGCCGGCCACGATCAGCGGTAGACGTTGTAGAGGAACGTGACGGTGAAAAACGCCTTGTCGTCGGGATACTCGGCCGGCAGCGGCACGGTGGGATTCGACGTGCGCAACGCGTTGATCGCGGCATCGTCGAGCGCGCGGTGCCCCGAGGTCTTGAGCAGCTGGATGTCGGACAGGAACCCGTTGCGGTGCACGTTGAACGTGATCACCACGCGACCGGGCGTGATCTGCGCAATCTGCGGAATGAACCAGTTGCCCTTGACCTGCGCCACGAAGCGGCGCAGCCACCAGCCGAAATCGACGCCCTTGGAATCAAAACTGATCTGGGCGTCCTGTTCGGCCTGCCCCCCGCGGCTGTTCGCGAAGTTGTCCTGCTGCAGGAACCGCTGCAGGTTCTGCAGCGAGCGCGCCAGGCCTTCACCGGCCGCCTTCGCGGCGGTCTCACCGGGGAGGATCGACGGCGCATCCGCAGCGGGCGGCACCTCGCGCGGCGGATCGGCGGCCGTGCCGTTGTCGCCGCCCGACGGCGGCGTCGGGGGCGTCCCCACCGTCTTGTCCGGCGTGTTGCCGCGCGAAAACGGCGCCGGGTTGTCGGCATCGGGGGGCCGCTCGATCGTGGACGCCCGCCGGTCGAGGTCGGAGGCCTCGGCCTGCGGCGGGGGCGGAACCGACCGTTCGAGAAGCGGCTCCATCTGCACGAAGCGCACGTTCTCCTGCGGCGCGGCGGGCGGCGCCACGGGCACGACCTCGCGCGCGAACCAGCCCTCCGGCATGACCAGGTAGACGATGGTGAGCGACAGGTGGAAGACCAGCGACAACAGGACGCCTTCGCGCCGTGAGATCACGGGCGGTACGCTCGGGGTCTCCGGGCGACGATCGTCGAAGTCGAGATACATCCGCTGGTTCGAGTCTAACAGCCGCGCGGGTCGGGCTACCCGCGACGGGCGATATACAGATAGACGATGCCGAAGGTCAGCGGGACGGTACGCACGGAAGAAAACCCCTGCGACTGCAGCATGGCCGCAAACGCCTCGGGGGAGGGGAACTGCTCCACCGAGGCCGGCAGGTAGGCGTACGCCTCCTGGTGTTTCGAAATCAGCCGGCCCACCAGCGGCAGGAGGTATTTGAAGTACGCGCGATACGCCGCCGTAATCCCCGGGATCTTCGGAAAGCCGAACTCCAGCACCGCCAGCTGGCCGCCCGGCCGAAGCACCCGCGCGAATTCGCCGGCCGCGGCGACCGGATCCTGCACGTTGCGGATGCCGAACGCGACCATCGCCGCGTCGAACCGTCCATCCGGCAGCGGCACCCTGGTGGCATCGCCGCGCACGAGATGCACCCGCGACTGCAGGCCGGCCGCGCGCACCTTGTCGAGACCCAGCCGCAGCATCTCGCCGGCAAAGTCGACGCCGACCACTTCCCGCGCCTGCCCGCGCGTGGTGGTCACGGCTTCGATCGCGAGATCCGCCGTACCGGTGCACATGTCGAGCACGTCTTCCGATCCGGTCAGCCCCAGTTCACGGACGGCGCGCGCGCGCCACCGGCGGTCGAGGCCGGCGCTGAGCAGATGGTTGAGACGATCGTACCGGTGCGCGATGCGGTCGAACATGCCGGCAATGCGCGCCGGCTCACGCGAGGTCGAGACCACTACTCCCCTTTCCAGGGCGCAAACAGGCGCTGGTCGAAGCCCAGACCGTTGAGGATCTTGCCGGCGATGAAGTCGGCCAGGTCATCGATGGTCTTCGGCTGCTGATAAAACGCCGGCATGGCCGGCAGGATCATGGCGCCGGCCTCGGCCGCGGCGACCTGATGGCGCAGCGCGGGCAGGCTCATCGGCGTCTCGCGCGGCACGAGGATGAGGCGCCGGCCTTCCTTGAGCATGACGTCGGCGGCCCGTTCGATGAGCGAACGCGACAGCCCCAGCGCCACACCGGCCAGCGTCTTCATCGAACACGGCACGATCACCATGCCCTGGCACCGGTGGCTGCCGCTGGCCAGCGTCGCGCCCAGGTCCTTGTTGCTGTGCACGACGAACGAGCCGCGCCGCACGCCGGACCCGTACCGCGCTTCGAGCAGCTCGATCAGCCGGTCGACCTTCGCGTCGGCGCCGAGTTCATCCATCAGCAACCGCCGGCCGTAGTCGGAAAACACGATCTCGAGGTGGCAGCCCTCTTCGAGCAGCGCCGCAATCGTGCGCACGGCGTAGATCGCGCCGGACGCACCGGTGACGCCGACGGCAATCGATGGTCTGGGTGAGGCGGTGTCCGTCATGGTGAATCGCTCTTTCCTAGACCCAGTACACATCAGCCGCCGTGGTCGCCAGATACAGCAGCCCCACCCAGCCGTTCAGGTCGAACGCGAACTTGACCTTCGAGAGATCGTCGGCCGACACCAGCGACTGCTCGTAGATGAGCAACGCGGCGACGCCGGCGACCCCGGCCGCGTAGATGCTGCCCAGGTCGGCGACGACACCCAGGGCGGCCAGACTCACCACGGCGATGACGTGCATCACCCGCGAGATCGCCAGGGACCGCGCGATGCCGAAGCGGACCGGAATCGACCGCAGCCCCTCGCGACGGTCGACGTCCACGTCCTGACACGCGTACAACACGTCGAAGCCGCCCACCCACGTGCCGATGGCCAGACCGAGCAGCCAGGGCTCCCAGCCGCCGCGGCCGCCGGCGGCCAGCCAGCCGCCCACCGGCGCCACGGCCATCGCCAGGCCCAGAAACAGCTGCGTGTAATGCGTGAACCGTTTGGCCAGCGAATACCAGAACACGATGGCCAGCGCGACCGGTGACAACACGAAGCACACCCAGCCGAGCGGCCAGGTCGACGCGACGAACGCGAGGGCGCTGACCACCACGAAGGCGGTCGCCTCCCCGCGCGTCATGCGGCCCTGCGGCAGTTCGCGCCCCTGCGTCCGCGGATTTCGCGCGTCGAACCGGGCGTCGGCCAGCCGGTTGAAGCCCATCGCCGCGCTGCGCGCGGTGACCATGCAGAGCACGATCCAGCCGAGCCGCGACCACTCCCAGCCCACGGCCCGTGCCGCCAGCAGCGCGCCGACCAGCGCAAACGGCAGCGCAAAGACGGAGTGCGAGACACGCACGAACGACGCATAGGTGCGAAGGCGGGACATCATGCGGAGGTGAGGTCAACCAGCGAGACGTCCGAGGACGGGACGCCGCTGACCAGATATTCTTCCACATCCGCGGCATCGGTCAGGCTCGCCGGCACGGCGACGGCGGCCATGACGGGCGCGTACCCCGGCGCCAGTCGGCCGAAGGTGGCCCCGAAACCCAGCGCCTGCGCGCCCACGCGAGTGGCGCTGTCGAGCAGCCGCGCGGCCGCCACTTCCGGCGCCAGCCGCCGCATCGCGGCCAGTTCGTCCAGCACACTGAGCGAGTCCACCGACGCCAGACTGTCGGTGCCCACGGCCACGTCGACGCCGGCGGCGTAGAACCGTGCCAGCGGCGGCACCCCGCCGCCCACCCACACGTTGCTGCGCGGGCACGTGACGATGACCGCGCGCGCGTCGCGCGCCTGTTCCAGGTCTTCATCCTTGAGATGCACGCCATGCACCAGCAGCGTGCCCGGCTTGAGGTACCCCGCCGCCCGCAGATACGCGACCGGATGGGCCCCCGGCGGCTGCCACCCGGGATGCCACACCTCCAGCCGCTCGAGCAGCGCGCGGAACGGGCCGCCCCCCGTGCGCAGAAACTCCAGTTCCTCGTTTGATTCGGCCAGGTGAATCGCCAGCGGCGCCGGTCCCTGGTGCGCGCGCGCAATCGCGGCCAGCAGTTCCGGCGATGTCGAATACGGCGCGTGCCCCACCACGGTGCCCAGCAGCCGGTGGCCGGCAACTTCGGTCACCCGCGCCCACGCGTCCCGCACGCGCGCGTCGACCTCCGACGGCACGAAGCCGAGGATCTCGTGGAAGACCACCGCCGCCAGCCCTGAGGCGCGCAGCGGCGCGGCCGTCTCCAGCCCGTTGCTGATATCGCCCACCAGTGCCGTCCCCGAGGCGCGCAACGCGTCAATGGCGCGCGTCACCGCCGAGGCCACCTCGGCGGCGCCGCCGGACGGGCCATCGCGCCGGAGGCGCATCATGGCGGCAATCCACTGATCCATCGAGGCCGCCGGCGGCACACGACCGGCCAGCCAGCTGAGTTCAAGGTGGGCATGGGCGTTGACCAGCCCGGGCAGCAGCACCACGTCGCCCAGGTCGCGCGAGCCGCCGGGCGCGTGGCCGGGCCCGACATCAACGATGGCGCCGCCCGAGGCGCGCACCCATCCGCCGGCCAGCATCATGCCGGCGCGCGGCATCACCCAGCGGGCACAGACGGCGGCGGGGGTCACCGGCTTCGCAGCTTCTTGGCGTGGGCCGAACGCGCGTCGTAGCCGGCCAGATCGGCCGCTTCACCACCGCGGCCGTCGTGCCGCGCGACCGCCAGTTCCAGCATGCGCGGCACCTCGCGTTCGCGGAACACCGGATCGCCCAGCACCTCGTAATGCATGTTGCGCCGCTTGGCGATGAAGCCGGCGTTTTCGATGTTGCGGACGACCTCGAACTCGTCCATGCAGTACTCCGCGCCGGCGGCTCGCACGACGTTCTCCTCGATCATCACCGAGCCCATGTCGTTGGCGCCGTAGGCCAGACTCAGCTGCCCCACCTTGCCGCCCTGCGTCACCCATGACGACTGCAGGTTGTCGAAATTGTCGAGGACCAGGCGCGAGAGCGCCAGCGTGCGCAGGTAGTCGGTGCCGGTCGCCTCCTGCCCGCCCAGTTCGGTGTGCTCCGGCTGGTAACTCCACGCGATGAACGCCGTGAACCCGCCGGTCTCATCCTGCAGGTCGCGCAGCCGGAACAGGTGTTCGAGACGTTCGTCCACCGTCTCCACCGTCCCATACATCATCGTCGCCGTCGTACGCAGGCCCGCCAGGTGCGCCTGGCGCATGACGCCCAGCCACTCGTCGGCGGTGGCCTTGTTGTAGCAGTTGAGCAGCTTGCGAACGCGATCGACCAGAATCTCGGCGCCGCCGCCAGGCACGGAGTCGAGACCGGCCGCCATCAACCGATCGATCACGGCGGCCGTCGGCAGACCGGACAGCCGGGAGATGTGGATGATCTCCGGCGGCGACAACGCGTGCAGCCGGAACTCCGGAAACCGCGCCTTCACCTGCCGGAAGAGATCCTCGTACCACTCGAGCGGCACGTCCGGGTTGTGCCCGCCCTGCAGCAGCAGCTGGCCGCCGCCGAGCGCGATGGTCTCTTCAATCTTGCGGAAAATTTCGTCGAAGCCGAGCGTGTACCCTTCCGACGATCCCACGGGCCGGTAAAACGCGCAGAACTTGCAGCGCGCCACACACACGTTCGTGTAGTTGACGTTGCGGTCGATGATGTAGGTGACGATGCGCTCGGGGTGGCGCAGCTGGCGCGCGCGATCGGCCAGCCGGCCCAGCAGCGCCGTCGGCGCCGAGAGGTAAAACGTCCTGGCTTCGTCCCGCGTCAGGCGTCCGCCTGCCACCAGCTTGTCCGCGATTGCCTGCACCGTCATACGCGCGACTCCATGGTAACCCGCCACGCCACGGCCCACGCCAGCCCGAGGAAGGCCGCCGCCAGCAGGAACGGCGCGCCGGGCAGGTGCCAGCCGGCCTGCGGTCCGATGGCCAGCGCGAAGACCGTCGTGAAGAGGCCGGGCCCGACAATGCCCGTGAGGCCCATGAAACTCGCGTTGATGCCCTGCAACTGCCCCTGATCCGAGGCGCTGACCCGCCGCGTCATGAGCCCCTGCACCGAGGGGTTGAACAAGCCGATCAAGCCGAAGACCGGAATGCCCAGCCAGAAGACGGCGCCGGTCTCCGCCAGCGCGAAGATCAGGTAGCCGGCGATGCCGGCCGTCAGGCCGCCCAGCAGCGTCCGGCGTTCGCCGAAGCGGGCCACCAGGGGACGGACCAGGCCCCCCTGCACCACGACGCTCATCACGCCGACCGCGGCCAGGGTCAGGCCCGTGTCGCGTGGATCCCAGCCGTAGCGGTACCCGACATACAACACGTACACGCTGGGCAACACGTGGTGCACCAGGTGATACAGCATCGCGACGCTGGCCAACCCCATGAGCCCCGGATGCCGGCGCAGCAGTTCCAGCGTGCCGAACGGATTGGCGCGCGACCACGCAAACGGTTTGCGCCGATCGGGCGGCAACGATTCGGGCAACACGAAGTATCCGTAGGCGGCGTTGAGCAGTGCGAGTCCGCCGGCGACCCAGAACGGCAACCGCGGATCGGCCGCCCCCAGCACACCGCCCAGCGCGGGGCCCAGGACGAATCCGAGGCCAAACGCCGCGCCGATCATGCCGAAGCCGGCGGCGCGCTTCTCGGGCGGTGTCACGTCCGCGATGTACGCGCCCGCCGTCGCGAAACTCGCCGACGTGATCCCCGAGAGCAGCCGGCCGACGAACAGCCACGACAGCGTCGGTGCCACCGCCATGAGGATGTAGTCGAGTCCGAGGCCCAGGCACGAGATCAGGATCACCGGCCGGCGTCCGAAGCGGTCGGACAACGCGCCGAGCACCGGAGCAAAGACGAACTGCATCAGCGCCCAGACGGTGCCGAAGATGCCGAAGATCGCCGCCGCGCGGGCGGTGTCGCCGCCGAGAAAATCCTCCACGAGCACCGGGAGGACGGGAATGACGATGCCCAGAGCGAGGACATCGAGGACGACGGTCACGAAGATGAAAATCAGTGCCGCCGACCGCACGCGTGTCAGTCCTCGGCCTCGCGGAAGAACCGCAGGTCGGCCACCCTGGCAATGACGCCGGCCTCGTGGGCTTCGCGGTAGTAGAGGCGCACGGCCTCGAGCATGCGCGGGGTCAGGCCGAACTGGATGTGTTCGCGCAGATACCGCCGCGCCAGCGGCGCCAGCGCCGGCGTCGCCGCCACGTAGCGATCGGCGAGCGCGTCCGACTGCGACACGCCGGCGTCACGCGTGGCCTGCAGGGCGCCGACGATCGCCGGCGGCGCCGCGTCGGGGCGGCCGGCCCAGAACGCCCAGACGAACGGCAGGCCCGTCATCTCGGTCCACAACGCGCCGAGGTCGATCTTCTCGATGGCGCCCACCGGGTCCACCGCGGCGCGCACGGCCTCGAGATCCGCGAACAGCGCCGGGTCGCCGATGACCAGCGCGGCGTCGTTGACCCGCAACATCGCCGTCAGGTCGGGCGCGTGCGGCGTGAACGCCGGCGTGATGCCGAACCGGCGCCGGCACATGATTCGTGTCAACGCCACGGACGTGCGGGAACTGGTGTCGAGCGCGATCGTCCTGACATCGCGCATCGGCACGCGCGTGAAGATCGCCACCGACGCCACCGGGCCGTCTGACGCGATCGACAACCCCGGCACCACGGCATCCTCGGGCCGGTCGTGGTACGCGATCGCGGGGATGAGCCCGAGGTCGATGTCACCGGCCGCCAGCAGGCGCGCGCACTCGGCCGGCGGATCGAAGCGCACCTCGAAGCGGTCGTCCACGCCGTCAGCCAGACCGGCGACCAGGGGACGCGCGTTGAGATAGTTGACCGAGCCGAGACGGACGCGACGCGACATCAGACCCGCTCGAATCGTCCGTTCCGCGCGACAGGCGTGGCGAAGGCGGCGGCGATCTGGCGCTCGATCTCGGCGCGTGGGCTGCGGCGCTGCCCAAGCGCGAGCGTGTCGAACGCGGGCACGGCGTCGAGATCGTTCGCGCCGTACGCCAGCGCGACCTGCGCCAGCTTCGGTCCGTAGGTGGCCCAGTCCACCTGAATGGACGGCACGGTGGCACAGACCAGACGCGCCACCGCCACGGTACGCACATCGTCGTACCCGGTGGAGGGGGTCTCGGCCTGATCGACGACCGGCAACGGCGCAAACGCCTGGAGGGCGCCGGTGTCGGCCTGCAGCGCGGCTACGGCTTCAATGGCGGCCAACCGCGCGCTGAGCGTGACGGCTTCATGGACGATGGCCCTGGGCACGGCCAAACCGCCGCTGGTCAGCGCGCGCACCAGTTCGGCCGGCTCCGTCACGCGATCGATGGCGAGGGCCGCCACCGCCGACAGCCCGGCCTCACGCAGGCGCGCGGCGGCCTCGGCCAGCGCCAGGTGGTCTCCACCGGCGAGGGTGAACAAATCGCCGGCGTCAAACCCGGTCACGGGCACGCCGCCGGAAGCCGCCACGACGTCGCGGACCCAAGCGGCCGCGGCCTCCAGCGAGTCGGGCCGGCCGATCAGCCGCACTTCGCGCGCCTCACCGAGGTCGGCCGGCACACCGCTCGACACGGGCAGGACCTGCACGTACGTGACGGCGTCGCCGTGACGCGCGCGCCGCGCGGTCTCGCCCAGCACCCCCACCGCGACCAGGTCGGCGCAGCCAAGGACACGTTCGGCCTCCTGCCGCGAAAACGCCTGCCCAGCGGCGGCTTTGGGTTCCAGATCGGTCAGCATCATCTCTCCCTCAGATCGCGCGCAATCGCCTCCGCCACACGCGTCGCCAGTTGCAGCGCGCGGTAGCCATCGCGGCCGGTGACTCGCGGCGGCCGGCCGGTCTGCACCGCCTCGACGAAGTCGGCCAGTTCGAGCCCCAGCGGCTCGCCCTTCTCCACCGCCACGGGGCCGCCCTCAATCGAGGGCCGCGCGCCGGCCTGCGGCACGAGGCGCCACACATCCAGTTCCTGGTCGCCGTAATCCACCGACACGTACCGATCCGTCTGAAAGAAGCGGACCTTGCGCACCTTGTCGCGGCTGATGCGGCTGGCGGTCAGGTTGACCGTGCAGCCGGAGGCCAGCTTGAGGCGCGCGTTGGCGATATCCACCTTGGGCGACAGCACCGGCACGCCGACCGCTTCCACGCTGACGACTTCTGTCTGGTCGATGGCCAGCACGATGTCGAGATCGTGAATCATCACGTCGAACACGACGTCGATGTCGAGACTGCGTTCAGGAAACCCGCTCAGCCGGTGCACTTCGATGAATCGCGGCGCATCGATCAACGGAATCGCCGCCGCCACCGCCGGGTTGAACCGTTCCGTGTGCCCCACGGCCAGCTGCACGCCGGCGCGGTCGGCCGCCGCGATGAGTGATTCGGCTTCGGCCAGCGTCGACGTCATCGGTTTTTCGACGAGGACATGGACGCCGGCGGCGATGAAGTCGTGCGCGACCGCGGCATGATCCACGGTCGGCACGGCGATGCTGACCGCATCGACGCGGCCGATCAACTGGCGATGGTCGGTGAGCGCCGTCGTGCCTGTCGCATCGGCCACCGTGGCGGCGCGGCCCGGATCGCGGTCGGCTACGCCCACCAGCGTCGCATGGGGATTGGCCGCCAGCAGACGCGCATGATGCCGTCCCAGGTGCCCCACCCCCACCACTCCCACTCGCACCGGCGTCATCGCGGCCTCCCGACGATGACGATCCCGGCGGCGTCGGCCGCCTCGCGGATGCGGTCACCGTCAATCATCAGGGTCTTCCCCGCATCCACCGACAGCGCATCCGCACCGGCGGCCACCATCTGCTCGATGGTCGCCACGCCCACGACGGGCACGTCGAATCGCATGTCCTGCGACGGTTTGGCGACCTTGACGACACGGGTGCCCGGCCCCGCGAGTTCGCCGGCACGGGCAATCGTGTGGTCGGTGCCTTCCATCGCTTCCACGGCCACCACCGCCTTGTCCTTCACCACGATCGTCTGCCCGATGTCGAGGCCGGCCACCACATCGGCCACGGCGTATCCAAACGCAAAGTCGGCCTCCATCGCTTCGGTGGGCCGCCGCTTGGTGAGCACCCCGGCGGGCGCCAGCAGATCGGCGAGCAGCTCCACCGAGTTGCGCAACGTGATGCCGTGATCGCGCAGCACATCGGCGATCGCGGCGATGAGGGCGTCGGTGTTCTTCGAGCGCAGCCGGGTCAGGACCGACAGCAGCGTCATGTCCGGCATCACACCGCCGAACAACTTGACGTGTTTGACCTGGCCGGCCATGACGGCCTCCTGCACACCGGCGTCCTTCAGGATGCGGATGCAGCGGCCCAGCTGGCCGAGGGGAATCCAGTGAAACGCCGGGTGCCCGAGTTCGGCGGCCAGGCGCTCGAGGTCGGGAAACGCCTCGCCTTCAACCGCGACAACGACCACGTCGCGGCCGAGTTGACGCGCCGCCCGGAGAATCAGGAACGGGAAGGTGCCGTTGCCGGCGATGAGACCCAGCGGCATCGGGCCAATCTTACTCCCCGTCGGGATCGTCACCGACGCGGTGGGACGGCCGCCGCAGAATCACGCCGCGCGCACCCGCGTTGCGGATGAACTCGACCAGGTAGGCCACTTCGGGCACGGCCATGGCCGGGTCGGCCTCGATGAGTTCGATCGCCCGGCGGGTGTTGTGCTGAATCAGGTGGCGGTACGCCCGCCGCAACTTCCCGATGACCTCGCGCGAAAAGCCGCGGCGCTCCAGGCCGATCGTGTTGAGGCCGTAGATCCGCGCGCGGTTGCCCACGGTCTTCGCGTACGGCAGCGCATTCCGGGTGACGACCGTGTAGCCGCCGATGAACGCGTACTTGCCGAGCCGGCAGAACTGGTGCACGCCGGAGAACGCCGAGATGGTCACCCAGTCGTCCACCGTCACGTGTCCGCCGAGGGTGGCGCCGTTGCCGAAGATCGTGTGATGCCCCACGCGGCAGTCGTGCGCCACGTGGCTGTACGCCATGAAGAGGTTGTGGTCGCCAATCGCCGTGACCCCGCCGCCGCCGGCCGTGCCGCGGTGGATGGTCACGAACTCGCGGAACACGTTGTGAGACCCGATGGTGAGCCGCGTGGGCTCCCCCTTGAACTTCAGGTCCTGCGGCGCGAGGCCAATCGACGCAAAGGGATAGATCTCGTTGTCGTCGCCGATGTCGGTCCAGCCGTCCAGCACCGCCGACGCGCCAACCCGGCACCGGCGGCCCAGCGTCACCCGCGGCCCGATGACGGCAAACGGCCCGATCTCGGTGCCGGCGCCGATGACCGCGCCGGGATGGACGACGGCGCTCGGGTGGATGCGCGGGGCCTCGGCCTCCGGGCCGTCCGCGACATCCGACACGACGACGACCAGCGTGGCTTCCGCGACGACATGGCCGCCCGCGCGCGCTTCGGCCTGGACGCGGGCGACGGGCCCGCGGCGGGCCACCGGCCGCACCTCCAGTTCGAGGCGATCCCCCGGGACGACCTGTCGGCGGAACTTGGCTTCGTCCACGCCGCGCAGCCGGGCCCGCACCGCCGGCGGCGCGCCGTCGAGCAGCAGGACGGCCGACACCTGCGTGAAGGCTTCGATCATGAGCACGCCCGGCAGCACCGGGGCGCCGGGAAAATGCCCCTGGAAGAAGTCTTCGTTGGCCGTGACGTTCTTGACGGCCACGACCCGGCGGCCCGGGTCGTGTGTGGTGATGGCATCGACCAGCACCGCGGGATAACGGTGCGACAGCCGGTCGAGCTGCGCGGCGAGGGCGATCAACGGCGCGAGCCGCCCTACTTCTTGGCCGGGAACTGGGCGTCGACGCGCTTGACCAGTTCGGGCGAGAGGTTCAGGCCGGGGAAGAAATAGACCGCGCCGGAATCGGCGACGTTAAAGAGCGCATACAGGCCCTTTTCCTTCGCCATGGCTTCCATGATCGGCACGACCTTGCGCTCGAAGTCCTGCAGCAGGTCGGCCTGCATCGCCTGAATCTCCGACTGCGCTTCCTGCTGCTTGAACTGGAGTTCGCGGGTGAGCCGGTCGATGTCCTTCGCCAGCTGCGACGCGGCCACTTCCGACAGCAACTGCGCCTGCGACTGCTGCTTGCTCTGCGCGTCCTTCAGCTTGGTCTGCAGCGCCGTCAGTTCGCTTTCGAGACGCTTGGACAGGGCCTCGAGCTGCGAGGAGCCGGCCTTGCCCAGCGCCGACTGCGACACGACGGTCTGCAGGTCCACGAAGGCGATCTTGGCGTCGGCCGGGAACGGCACGGGCGCGGGAGCCGGCGGCTGCGCGGGGGCGGCGGGCGGCGCCTGGGTGGTCGGCGGCGGCGTGGTCGTCTGCGCCAGCGCATTTCCGGCGATGAGCACGGCCGCAAGGGCCATGAGGAACGTCTGTCTATGCATGAGTCGTGTCTACCTCAACCTTTCAACAAGCAACGATAACGTAGAACCCCTCCGGGAGGCTAGGCTACACTTGCAGGGCATGCGTCGACTGCCTTCCGTGTCCGGCCGCCTGTCCCGTGTGACGGCCGCCCTGATTCTGGCCGCCCTGGGCGCCGCCGCCTGCGATGACGCAGGCCCGACGGCCCCGGTCACCGAGACCCCGACGGTCCAGAACGTCACCGAGACGTTCTCGGGTCTGCTCGGGCGTAACGGCGCCGCGGTCTTTCCGTTCGAGGTCTTCACCGCCGGGTCGGTCACCGCGCAGGTCGCCTCGGTCCTCCCCGACAACAAAGTGGCCGTGGGCTTCACCATGGGCACGTGGAACGGCACCCAGTGCGCGGCGGTCATTTCCAATGACAACGCCGTGGAGTTCTCGCAGATCGTGGGCTCGGCCGGCTCGGCCGGCCGCCTCTGCCTGCGCATCTATGACGTCGGCCGGCTGTCCAACCCGCTGACGTTCACGATTACCGTCACCCACCCCTGACGAACATGAGCTCGGAGGTCATGTCCGGGGCCGCGCGCCGCCGGACATGACCTCCGAGCTCCTGCTCAGAACGTCGTCCCCACCGCGAACCGGAACGTGAACTTCGGCTGCCGCTGCAGCTGGTTGTTGAACACGTTCCCGCGCTGCGGGTTGTAGGCAAAGATGAGCCGGAACGGCACGTTGAGCACCGGCATGAAGAACCGCAGCTCGGCGCCGGTGGACGCCTTGAAGGCGTACGTCTTGCCCAGCGGCTGGAGCGACGAGGTCGGCGGGTCTTCCCCATCGGGCGTCAACACCACGGTCTGGGTGGGGTCCGACAGCGGCGGCAGCGGCGGCGCCACGCGCTGGAACACGGTTTCGCGCCACTCGAAGCGCTCGCCGATGTCGCGCACCTGCCCCGCGTCATAGAAGAACACCAGGCGGACCGGACCGCCGACGTTGATCATGTACTCGGCGTTGAAGAGCAGCGTCTTGTTGCCGCCCAGCACGAGCCCCGACCGCTCGTCGCGCGTGCCGACGCTGCGCAGGTCGAATCCGCGGATCGAGTACTCGCCGCCCAGGACAAGCCGTTCGAAGATCGGCAGCGACGTGGTGTCGCCGTAGGGCCGCACGTACTCCCCCTGCAACCGGACGCCAATCGACATGCGCGGCGTGATCGGCTGATACCGGATCAACTCGAGGCGTCCGCGCAGGAACTCGGTGTCGCCGCCCAGACCGGCCACGTCGAACGCCGCGGTCCAGCGGCTGCCACTCGACGGGAAGATCGGCTCGTTGATGGTGTTGTAGGTGATGCTCGGCGAGATCTTGCTCACCGTCCGCTTGCCGCCCGTGTTGATCAGGAGCGACTCGGCCAGCAGCGGGTTGCTGTCGAGGATGCCGTCGATCTGGTAGATGGGATCGACGTCCTTCACCTCGATGCTTTCGTAGCTGTAGCCGATGAAGAACCGCGACCAGTTGGCCACCGGGAACCCGAACAGCAGGTTGCCGCCGGTCGATCCCTGCGTGAACTGGAACGGATAGATGACCTGGCGCGAATAGACGTCGATGCCGGCGGTGATCGGCCGGTCGAACAGGAACGGCTCGGTGAACGCCAGCTGGTAGTTGCTGGCCCGCGCGCCCTTCTGCGCGGAGACCGACAGCGTCTCGCCGCGGCCCAGGAAGTTCGCCGTCTGGAACCCCAGCTGGCCGAAGAACCCCTCGA
Source organism: uncultured Solibacteraceae bacterium (assembly GCA_964471115.1). Lineage (GTDB taxonomy): Bacteria > Acidobacteriota > Vicinamibacteria > Vicinamibacterales > SCN-69-37 > SYFT01. The sequence goes on along the minus strand of CAYYFE010000039.1, from coordinate 16,989 downwards.
ACTGCGAGATGCCGGCGCCGAAGCTCAGCTGGTTCCGGTTCTGCTCTTCAAACTTGAGCCGGACGTCGACCTTGCCCTCGGCGTTGGGCGTTTTCTCGATGCCGACCGCGTCGCCGTCTTCGAGCGGCTTGAAGTACCCCAGCTGATTGAGGCGCCGCACGCTGAACTTCAGCGACTCCATGTTGAAGACGCCGCCCTCGACCAGCCGCATCTCGCGCCGGATCACCGAATCACGCGTCGTCGTGTTGCCTTCGAAGGTGAGGCGGTTCAGATAGAACTGCGTGCCCTCGCTGATGCGCAGCACCAGCTCGACCTCGGGCGTGCCCGTGAACCCCGGCAGATGTTCGCCGGTGTCCATGTTGAGATTGTTGGGCGTCAGCTCCGGCACCAGGTTGAAGTCCATGAAGCCGACGCTGCCGTAGAGTTCCGCCAGCTTCTCCCGGGCCTTCGCGATCGGCTCGAACGAGAAGTACTCGCCGACCTTGACCTTCCTGAAGAACGGCATCAACGCTTCGGTGCGGATGGTCTCGTTGCCGGCAATCTCGAACTTGCTGACGCGGTACCGATCGCCTTCGTCCACGGGGATGCGCATGCGCACCCAGCGGGTCTTGCCGTCTTCGGAGTCTTCCAGCACCTCCAGCTGCGGCTGTCCGACACGCGCATACACGTAGCCGCGGTCGCGCAGGTACGCCTGCACGGCGTCGGCGTCCTCCGCGTACTTGGCTTCCTGATACGTGCCGCCGCCGCCCAGGAACCCGAGCGCGCCGCGGGGCTTGTTGGTCTTGAGCTGGTCCCGCAGGGCGCCGTCGCTGACCACCGTGTTGCCGTCGAAGATCACTTCACGGATCTTCACCTTCGGCCCCTGATCGATGTTGAACGTCAGATGGACCAGCTTCGGTCCGCCCGGCGCAGGCCGCTGCGAGGGGGTGACGGTGGCGTACTGGAAGCCCTTCTCGCCGTACAGCTCCTTGACGACGCCGGCGACGCGCCGGATGACGCTGTCGTCAATCGGCGAGTCGAGCCGGATTTCGATGTTGTTTTCCTTGAGGCGCGACTCGATGTCGGCCACCGCCACTTCGCGCGAGCCCTGGTAATCGACGATCTTGATGCGCCGCTTCTCTTCGATGAAGAAGATGACGTGTTTGCCCATCACCCCATTGGGGTAGGGACGATCGAGCACCTCAATCCGGAGATCGTCAACAAACGGCGTCGCGATCAAGCGATCGAAATCGGCCAGCAACGCGCGTTCCGTCGCCTCGTCGAACCGGACCCAGTTGCCCGTGCTCGGCGTGCTGGCGCGGGTGCGGATGTAATACAGGTAGGTCTCGGCCGGCACCACCGTGAAGACGTTGTCGGGGACGACCCGCAACTCGACGCCCCACAACACCGGCCCGATATCAGTCGGGGGCAGCGCCTGCGGGGGCTGCGCCTGGGCCTGCCCGGCCGGCGGCGTGGGCGGCGTCTGCGCCAGGGCCCGGGCCGGGCACACCAGCAGCGTGCACCCCAGGACCACGGTCGACAGTCGATTCATCCAGCCGCTCACCAAGAAACCTCCAAACCACCCCACGAGCCCACGAGCCCACTAACCCACCAGCCCACGAGCCCACTAACCCACTAGCCCGTGAGCCACGAGCCCACTGATTAGACGAGAGCCGCCAGAGGCCGGCCGGTCTCCGACCCGTCGGCCGAGCGCCAGGCCAGGGCCCCGTGATCCAGGTAGACCTCCACCCGGCCGGCCTTGAGACGGCCGCGGATCAACTCCTCGGACAGCGGATCTTCGATGTGCCGCTGAATCGCCCGGCGCAGGGGCCGCGCCCCATAGGTCCGGTCGCGGCACGTCGCCTCGATGATCCAGTCCACCACTTCCGGCGCCAGCACGATCGACAACTGGCGGTCGACCAGATGCCGGTTGAGATCCTCGACCAGCAGCTGCGTAATCCGCCGCAGGTCATCGTCGGACAGCGGTTCGAAGACGATCAGTTCGTCGATGCGGTTGATGAACTCGGGGTTGAACGTGCGCTTGACCTCGCCCAGCACCTGGTCGGTCACCGACTTCTGCACGTCGCGGGATTCCTGCGACTGGAACCCCATCGACGCCTTCTTCTGGATGAAGCGCGCGCCGATGTTCGACGTCATGATCACGATCGTGTTCTTGAAGTTGATCCGGTTGCCGAGGCCGTCGGTCAGATGGCCGTCCTCAAACACCTGCAGCAGGATGTTGAACAGGTCCGGATGGGCCTTCTCGATTTCGTCGAGCAGCACCACCGAGTACGGATGCCGCTTGACCTTCTCGGTCAACTGGCCGCCTTCTTCGTGGCCCACGTAGCCGGGCGGCGACCCGATGAGCTTCGACACGGCGTGTTTCTCCATGTACTCCGACATGTCGAAACGAATCAGCGCCTGGTCGGAACCAAAGAGGAAGCTCGCCAGCGCGCGCGCCAGTTCCGTCTTGCCCACGCCCGTGGGACCGAGGAACACGAACGACCCCACCGGCCGGTTCGGGTTCTTCAGGCCGGCGCGCGACCGGCGAATGGCCCGCGAGAGGGCCGAGATGGCCTTCTCCTGGCTGATCACGCGGCGATGGAGTTCCTCCTCCATGCGCAGCAACTTGTCGCTTTCGTCTTCGTTGATCGACGTCAGCGGCACCCCGGTCCACTTCGACACCACCTCGTCGATGTCCTGGCGGCTGACCAGGAGCTTGCGGCCCGACGGCCGCACGTCAAACGATTCGCGCACGACGTGCCCGCCCGCCTCTCCGGTCGACGCCACATCGTCCACATCCAGGCTCGGGACGGTCAGCACGACCTGTCGCGCCTCGCCGGCCCCGGGGGCCACGTGCGCCTCCCGCAGCTTGACGCGCGCCCCGGCCTCGTCGAGCAGGTCGATGGCCTTGTCGGGCAGGAACCGGTCCGTGATGTAGCGGCTGGACTGATACACCGCGGCCTCGAGTGCGTCGGGCGCATACAGGACGTGGTGAAACGACTCGTACCGGTCCTTCACGCCGAGAATGACCTGCAGCGACTCCTGTTCGGTCGGCGGTTCCACCTTCACGGCCTGGAAGCGGCGCTCGAGCGACCGGTCCTTCTCGATGTACTTCCGGTACTCCGCGGGCGTCGTGGCGCCGATGCACCGGATCTCACCGCGCGAGAGCGCCGGCTTGAGGATGTTCGCGGCGTCGAGCGACCCTTCCGCCGACCCGGCCCCCACCAGCGTGTGCAATTCGTCGATGAACACGATGATGTTCGGGTTGTCGGTCAGTTCCTTCATGATCGCCTTGAGGCGTTCTTCGAACTGCCCGCGGTACTTCGTGCCGGCGACGATCAGCGAAATGTCGAGCGCCAGGATGCGCTTGTCGGCCAGGTAGTGCGGTGCTTCCCCGTCGACGATGCGCTGCGCGAGGCCCTCGACGATGGCGGTCTTGCCGACCCCGGGTTCGCCGATGAGCACGGCGTTGTTTTTCGTGCGCCGGCACAACACCTGCTGCAGGCGCTCGAGTTCGAGCGCGCGCCCGACGAGCGGGTCGAGCTGGCGTTTGCTGGCCGCCTCGGTGAGGTCGCGGCTGAACTCGGCCAGGAGCGGCGTTTCCTTCGGCCGCACCGGCGCGGTCTTTTCGTTCAGCAACTGCACGATGTCGTCGCGCACCGTGGCCAGGCGCATCCCCTTTTCGTAGAGGATGGTCGACGCCACGCACTTTTCTTCGCGCAGCAGCCCCAGCAACAGGTGTTCGGTGCCGATGTAGGTGTGCAGCAGGCGGTCCGCCTCTTCGGCGGCGTACTGCAGCACCCGCTTGGTTTCGTGACTGAACGGAATCTCGACCGACGTGGCCACCTTCTCGCGGAAGACGGTGCGTCCTTCGATTTCCTTCCGGATACTCTCGAGCGACAGGTGCGACCGCGCGAAGATGCGGCTGGTCAACCCCTTGCCTTCACGGATGAGGCCGAGCAGCAGATGCTCGGTCTCGATCGAGGTGCTGCCCAGCTGGGTCGCCTCGTACCGCGCAAAGAACAAGACCCGTCGCGCGCGCTCGGTATATCGCTCGAACATCCCCATGAATTATACGAGATCGGCCGGCACCAGCCGGCCGCCCTCCAGGCGCAGGACCCGGTCGCAGGCGCGGGCCAACACGGGGTTGTGGGTGACGATGACGGAGGTCAGGCCGAACTCTGCGTGCATCTCGCGCAACAGGGCGTGCAGGCCCGCCGCCGTCTGTTCATCGAGATTGCCGGTCGGTTCGTCGGCCAGCAGCACCGCCGGTCTGGCGACCAGGGCCCGGGCGATGGCCACCCGCTGCTGTTCGCCGCCAGACAGGGCCGCGGGACGATGCGTCGCCCGGCCGGTCAGCCCCACCCGCGCCAGCAGGCCTTCGGCCCGCGCGCGGCGTTCGGCGGCCGGGATGCCGGCGATGCGCAGCGGCATCTCCACGTTTTCCAGGGCCGAAAACTCCGGCAGCAGGTGGTGGAACTGGAACACGAACCCGACGTGGTGGTTCCGGAACCGGACGCGCGCCTCGTCGTTCATCGCGTGCAGGTCGGCCCCCGCCAGCGTGATGGTGCCCGCCTCGAACGCATCGAGCCCGCCCAGCACATGCAGCAGGGAACTCTTGCCGACCCCCGAGGCGCCGACAATGGCCACCATCTCGCCGGGGGCGACGTCCAGATCGGCGCCGCGCAGGACCTCCAGCGGGCCCGTGGCCGTCTGATACGTCTTCACGATGCCGCGCGCGGTGAGGCCGGTCATTGGTATCGCAACGCCTCGGCCGGATCGAGCGCGCTGGCGCGCCGCGCCGGGTAGATGGTGGCCAGCAGGCAGATGACCATGGCGGCCACCACGATCGTCGCCACGTCCAGCCACTCCACGCGGAACCGCAGATGCGTAATCTGATACACGTCGCCGGGCAGGCTGAAGAGCTGGTACCGATCGCACACCCACGACACGATCACGCCCAGCGTGGCGCCCACCGACGTGCCGACGGCGCCAATCACCACGCCCTGCAGGATGAAGATGGTGCGAATCGCCCGGGCCGGCGCGCCCATCGTCCTCAGAATGCCGATGTCGCGGCTCTTCTCCATGACCAGCAGCACGAGGGACGCGACGATGTTGAGTGCCGCCACCATGACGATCAGCCCGATGGTGAAGCCGATGGCGAGTCTCTCCAGCCGCAGCGCTTCGTAGAGCGGCGCGTTGAGTGCCGTCCAGTCTTCGGCGATGTAATCGGGGCCAAGGGCCTCAGGGATCTCCGCCGCGATCGCCGGCGCTTCGTCGATGTCCGCCACGCGCAGCTGCATGACGGGCGGCGCGGGTTCGCGCAGCAGATCCAGCGCCACGTCGAGGTGGACCAGCGCGTAGTTGGCGTCGAACTCGTAGAACCCGAGATCGAAGATGCCGACGACGATGAAAGGGCGGAAGCGCGGAAAGACCCCCATGGGCGTCATCGTCCCCTGCGCCATGACGAGTTCGACGGTCTCGCCCACCTGCACGCGGAGGCGTTCAGCCAGGTCAGCGCCCAGTAACATGCCGTCGGCGCCGAGCCGCTCGAGGTCCACGGGGTCCGTGGGCCGCCGCAGGGCGTCAACGGACCCGGCCACCATCGACTGGCCCAGGTCGGTGACGAGCACTTCACGCGCGGGGTCGATGCCCTTGAGCTGCACCGGCGCCTGTTGCCCGGCAATCTGGAGCATCCCCTGCCCGACGGCGACCGGCGCGGCGGCGATGACGCCCGGCCGAGTCAGGCGCTCGACCTCGGCGGGGATGTCGAGAAAACCCCCGCCGCCCGTCTTCCAGACGTTGATGTGCGCGGTGGCGCCGATGATGCGGTCGCGCATCTCGCCCTGCACCCCGGTCATCAGCGCATTGGCAATGACGAGCGCCATCACACCCACGCCGACGCCGAGGATCGACACCAGCGAAATGAGCGAGATGAACGCCTGCTTGCGCCGCGCGGTCAGGTACCGCCGCGCGATGAACCAGGCGAAGCTATTCATCTCGCCACCTCGTCATCTCGCCACCTCGCCACCTCGCCACCTCGCCACCTCGCCACCTCGCCACCTATTGTTCGCGTGGCCGCATGAGCGGGAAGAGAATGACGTCGCGGATGGAGGGGCTGCCGGTCAGCAGCATCACGAGGCGGTCGATGCCGATGCCCTCGCCGCCGGTGGGCGGCAGGCCGTATTCGAGCGCACGGATGTAATCCTCGTCCATGCGGTGGGCTTCGGCGTCGCCCGCGGCGCGATCCTTGAGCTGATCCTCGAAGCGCCGGCGCTGCTCGACGGGATCGTTGAGTTCACTGAAGCCGTTGGCCACTTCGAACCCGCCGGCGTACAACTCGAAGCGCTCGACCGTGTCGGGGTCGTCGGGCTTCTGCTTCGACAGCGGCGACACTTCAGTCGGGAAGTCGTAGACGAACGTCGGCTGCACGAGGTCGTCCTCCCACAGGCCCTCGAAGATCGTGGTCGCAATCTTGCCGGCGCCGTGGGCGGGCTGGACGTCGAGATGCAGCGCGCGGGCGACCTCGGCGGCCTTGTCGCGATCGCGCAGATCCGCGTCGCTCACCGCGCGGCCCAGGCGCTCGGCGGCGCGTTCGGCGGCGGCGTGCCGCAGCGACACGCGGCGGAACGGCGCCGCGAAGGAGATGGCCTGGCCGTTGAACTCCACCTGGAGGCCGCCCGTCGACTGGCGCGCAATCTCCGCCAGCATCTCCTCGGTCATGGTCATGAGGTGCTGGTAGTCGACGTAGGCCTCGTAGAACTCCAGCATCGTGAACTCGGGGTTGTGCTGGGTCGAGATCCCTTCGTTGCGGAAGTTGCGGTTGATCTCGTAGACCTTCTCGAACCCGCCGACCGTCAGCCGTTTGAGATACAGCTCGGGCGCGATGCGCAGATACAGCGGCAGATCCAGCGCGTTGTGATGGGTGGTGAAGGGCCGGGCCAGCGCGCCGCCGGCGATCGGCTGCATCATCGGCGTCTCGACCTCGAGGAACCCGCGTCCGTTGAGAAAGGCGCGAATCCCGGCCACCACCTTCGCGCGCGTCTCGAAGACCCGGCGCGAGTCCGGGTTGACGATGAGGTCGAGGTACCGCTGACGGTAGCGGACCTCGATGTCGGTCAGTCCATGCCACTTCTCGGGCAGCGGCAGCAGGCACTTGGCCAGGAAGCTCAGGCCCGACGCGAACACGGTGAGTTCGTTGGTCTTGGTGCGGAACATGCGGCCGGCCACCCCCACGTGGTCGCCCATGTCCAGCCGCTTGAAGATCTCGAAGTCGCGCTCGGGCATCGAGTCGGCGCGCACGTACACCTGCAGGCGGGTCAGGCCGTCGGAGATGACCAGGAAGTTGGCCTTGCCGAAGGTGCGCAGCGAGAGGATGCGGCCGGCCACCCGCGTTTCGGGCCGCTCGGCTTCAAGCGTCTCGCCGGACGTCTCCCCATGGAGCGCCACGAGCTCGGACACGGTGTGCGTCCGGCTGAAGGACACCGGATACGGCGGCACGCCCAGCGCCGCCAGCTCCTCCAACTTGGCCCGACGCTGGGCCGCCTGCTCCACTTCGCTCGACATACCGGTTCCCTACACTGCCGACAACGACTTGCGAATCCCGTCCAGCACGCCGTTGACGAACTTCGTCGACTCATCAGCGCTGAAGGTGCGGGCCAACTCCACGGCCTCATTGACGATCACTGCGGGCGGCGTCTCGGGCTGGTACCGCAGCTCCCAGGTCGCCAGACGCAGGATCAGCCGATCGAGCACCGCCAGCCGTTCAATCCGCCAGTTGTCAATGTGACGCCCGATGATCGTATCCAGTTCTTCGTGGGTCGCGACCACCCCTTCCTGCAGGGTCCGGGCGAAGGCGCGCACGGCCTCGGGCGCCTCGGGTGCCTGGTCCTGCAGGACGAGCGCCAGGGCCTCGTCGGGAGACGCCTTGCCGACGTCGCACACGTAGAGCGCCTGCAGGGCGAGTTCACGAGCCTGGTGGCGCGGCGACATCATGCGCGCGGCCCCGCCAGCCGGCCGAACAGCTGCGCCATGGCGAACGCGGCGTCAGCCGCCTCGCGCCCCTTGTTGCCGGGACCGTCACCGGCGCGCGCCGCCGCCTCCTCCGCCGTATTGGTGGTCAGGACGCCGAACGCCATCGGCACACCGGTGGCCTGCGACGCCCGCATGATGCCGTCGGCGGCGGCCTGCGCAATGTAGTCGAAGTGCGGGGTCTCACCGCGAATGAGACAGCCGAGACACACGACCGCATCCCACTCGCCCTGCGCGGCCACGGCCTGCGCGGCCTGCGCCAGTTCGTAGGCGCCGGGAACCACAAACGTCTCGATGGCCGAGGGCGTCACGCCGTGCTCGATCAGACGCGCGCGGGCGCCGGACTCGAGCCGGGTGGTGATGAAGTCGTGGTACTGCGACACGACCAAGGCGACACGCATCGGCCGGCCTACTTTCCCGTGAACGCGGGCTTGCGCTTCTCGAGAAACGCCCGCGTCCCTTCACGCATGTCGTCGGTGGCCGAGACCAGGCCGAACAACGTCGCTTCGTGGTCCTCCGCCTCGGCAAACGCCATGTCGGCGCCTGCGGCCACGGCATCCAGGATGTATCGCGCCGCCACGGGCGCCTTCTGCGCCAGCGCCTGCGCCACCTTGCGCGTCTCGTCCATCAGCTGCGCGGCGGGAACCACACGGTTGACGAGGCCGATGCGCCAGGCCTCGTCGGCCGTGATCATGTCGCCCAGCAGCAGCAGTTCCTGCGCGCGGCCGCGCCCGACCAGCCGCGGCAGCCGCTGCGACCCGGCGTAGCCGGGAATCAGCCCCAGATTGATCTCCGGTTGGCCGAACTTGGCGTGGTCGGCCGCGATGCGCATCGTGCACGCCATCGCCAGTTCACAGCCGCCGCCCAGCGCAAACCCGTTGACCGCGGCGAGGACCGGCTTGCCCAGCCGTTCGATGCGGTCGAACACCCGCTGCCCCTTGCGCGCATGCTCGCGGCCGTCCACCGGCGTCTGCACGGCCAGCTCGTTGATGTCGGCCCCGGCCACGAACGACTTCTCCCCGGCGCCGGTGAGGATGACGACACGCACGGTCTCGTCACGCCCGGCCTCGGCCATCGCGCGGTCGAGTTCATCCAGCGTCTGCGCGTTGAGCGCGTTGAGGACCTTGGGGCGGTTCACCGTGACGGTCAGAATCGCGCCGTCGCGCTCGACCAGAAGATTGTCAAAGGACATGGCCCTACAAGTATATGGATCAATGGATCGATGGATCGATGGATCGATGGATCGGCTTGCCCGCCGGAGCCACGCGCGCAGCGCGTGTTTGGCGAAGGTGGGTGGGTTCGTGGGCTCGTGGGCTCGTGGGTTCATGGGCTCCTGGGCTTCTCACCTGCGGCTTTGCGGTCGCGGAGGGTGGTGCCCAGCGCAACGGTGAGGCTGGCGCCGGCCAGGGCGCCCACGGTGTCGGCGACCAGGTCGCTGACCGAGGCCAAGCGGCCGGGGATGAAGGACTGGTGGAATTCGTCGCTCAGACCGTAGAGCGCGGCCAGCACCACGGCCGGCCATACGAGCGACCACCGCGCGGTGGCCAGCTGACCTCCGGCCAGCGCCCGGACGTAGAGTCCGCCCAGCACCGCATACGCCACGCCGTGCGCGAGATAGTCGGGCGCGCCCAGCGGAATGTCGACCACGGACTGATGGGAAATGTAGAAGGTGCCGGCCATCCAGGCGAGCGCCGGCCCCCAGACCCAGAGGACCCGCACGTCAGCCGAAGATCAGATACAGCGCCCAGCTCAGCAGGAACGCGCCCGCCACCAGGCCCCCGAAGAGTTTGAACGCAAACTCACGGCCCGACACCAGATCGTCGCGATGCAGCGCGGCGAACACCGGCGATATCAACGCGGCAAACAACACGAGCAGGCCCAGGTGACTGGTCATGCGGACTTCCTGCCCCGGGCCAGATCGGACGCATCGAGCATCACGAGCGCGTTGAGCAACCCGGCCGCAATCAGGAAGGTATTGCCGTACTCGTACGACACGGCCACGACGTCACCGGCGCCATAGCCCCCCACCGCCGCCAGTCCGCGGGCCACGACGATCATCCACTGCGCCGCGCCGGCCAGCAACACCAGCGGATCCGCCATCTCGAACGGAAACAGGCGGCCGCCAAGCACGAGTCCCAGCACATACATCGGCAGCAGTGACAGCGCAAAGACCAGCGCCTTGCCCGACTGCCCCTGCAGCAGGTGCCCGGCGCCCGGGATGGCCCACGCGGCCAGACACGTCACCGCCGTGCCGGGGCGCGCCGGGGCGGGCATCGCGGACTTGCTGATGGGAGGGCGGGGCGGCATGCCGATTCAGTCTACCTGATGGGTGACCGCGATCAGCGCAGCCAGGACGGCGGCCCCCAGCGGCAGTGCCGTCGCGAACCGCACGAGATGCGGTGGCATCGGGCCCCCCAGCCATTCCCACGCGACGGTGGCGATCGTCGGCGCCGCGGCAACGGCCAGGAACCGGATCATCTGCTGACGTGACGCGCGACGCAGGCGGCCGACCAGGAAGGCGCCGAACGGCGCGGCGGCGTACAGTCCGGCGCACCGCGCGCACACGGGCCACTGCACATCACCGGTGTGAAACGAACGTGCCTCGTCCTGATGACAGACACGCGACGCAGCTGCGTACACGATCACCGGCCACAGCCCCGCCGCCTCCGGCGCCCGCGCCACCCGCGCCCCAAGCGCCGCGCTGAGCACCACCGGCCACATCACGGCCCCAACCAGCAACGTTCTCCCTATCACCTATTCCCTATTCCCTATTCCCTATTCCCTTGTCCCTTGTCCCTTGTCCCTTCCTACATTCCCTCGAGCCGTCCAAAGCTCGCCTCGTACCGGGCCGTGAACTCCGCGCGGGTGTACGCATGGCTCGAGCCGCCGAGGTGTTCGAGGGCGTAGGTGGCGGCCACGCTGCCCAGCTGGGCGCACACGCGCAGCGGCGCGTCCACCGCCAGGCCCTTCATGAAGCCGCCGCGGTAGGCGTCGCCCACGCCGGTCGGGTCGGCAATCCGCGTCGGCTCGACCGCCGGCACATCCACCTGCGACCCGGGCTGCATGACCGACGACCCGTGTTCCCCCTTCGTGACGATCAACACGCCCGCCAGCTTGAGCACGTCGTCTTCATCGAGGCCGGTCTTCTGGCGGATGAGCTCGAACTCATAGTCGTTGCAGATCACCAGCGAGGCGCCGCGGATGCCGTCGGCCAGCTCGTCGCCGGTCATGCGCGCGCACTGCTGGCCCGGGTCGAACATGTACCGGATGCCGAGGGTGCGGCACTCCTCGGCGTACTGCACCATCGCGGCCGGATCGTTGGGCGAAATGATCACGAGGTCGGGCCGCTCCACCGTGCGGAACGACAGCTCGGCCGCGTGGGCCATGGCCCCGGTGTAGAACGAGGCGATCTGGTTGTTGGCCTCATCGGTGTTGCAGAAAAACGACGCCGTGAACTTGCCCTCGATCTCCTTGACCAGCGACGTATCGATGCCGGCGGCATCGAGCCAGCGGCGATAGTCGCCGAAGTCCTGTCCCGCCGTGCCCATCAGCCGGGGTTTCTCGCCGAGCAGCGCCAGCGTATACGCGATGTTGGGCGCGCACCCGCCGCGGCGCTTGTCCATCGAGTCCACGAGGAAACTGAGGCTGACTCTCGAGAAGTGCTCCGGCAGCAGGTGCTCGGTGAACTTGCCCGGGAAGGACATCAGGTAGTCAAACGCGATCGAGCCGGTGACGATGAGGTTCATGCGAGGTACTTTCCAATCAGGGGTTGCAGGACGGCCTTGCGGTCGGCGGGCATCGCCGACGGACGGGTGATGAGCGCGGTGGCCAGCGCGCGCGCGCACTCACAGGTGCGCTCAATGGGCAGCGACTCGACCGCGCGGGCGATGACCTGCTGCGCGGTCTTCGCGTTCTGCCTCAAGTTGGCGACGATCATGTCCACGGTGACCGAGTCGTGCTCGGGATGCCAGCAGTCGTAATCGGTCACCAGCGCGAGCGTGGAGTAACAGATTTCGGCTTCACGCGCCAGCTTGGCCTCCTGCAGGTTTGTCATGCCGATGATGTCGAACCCCTGCGCGCGGTAGAACTCCGATTCGGCCTTCGTCGAGAACTGGGGCCCTTCCATGCACACGTACGTGCCGCCTTCGTGCACGCTCGCGCCCACGTGCCGCGCGGCGGCGGTCATGATGCCGCTGAGCGGGCCACAAAACGGATGCGCGAATCCCACGTGCGCCACGATCCCATCTCCAAAGAAGGTGCTGATGCGCCCCATCGTCCGGTCGAAGAACTGATCCGGCACGACCAGATCCAGCGGCTTGAAATCCTCGCGCAGGCTGCCGACCGCGCTCGCCGACAGAATCCACTCCACCCCCAGCAGCTTGAAGCCGAAGATGTTCGCGCGGTAGTTCAGTTCCGACGGCGAGTGGCGGTGCCCATCGCCGTGGCGAGGCAGGAAGACCACCCGCCGGCCACGCAGTGTCGCGAGCACGTACGGCCCCGACGGCGCGCCGAACGGCGTCTCGACCACCCGCTCCTCACGGTCGGTCAACTCGGGCATGTCATACAACCCCGAGCCGCCGATGATACCGATACGGACGTCACCCACTTATGACACCTTTCTGCATGGATCAGGGCAACAAGGATCAGGGCACAGGTAAACCACCTTATCCCTGTGGCCTGTGACCTGTGGCCTTATACCTTCACCATCTCGATCGTCCTCTTCCCGTCTCGTTCCCGGATGATTCCGGCCGCGATCGCGGGGTCGTGCTCGAAGAAGACCAGGTACTCGCCGTCGATGGCCTCGCGGATGAAGCGCTGTTTGTACTGCAGCGTGTCCATGGGATACAGGTCGTATCCCATGATCCAGGGCTCATCCAGGTGCGCGGTGGTCGGGATCAGGTCGGCCACAAACGCGGCCGTGCGTCCACCCGACTGCACCTTCACCCACTGGTGATACATCGCGTGCCCGCCGGTCCGCCAGACGCTGATCCCCGGCAGCACTTCCCCATCGTCTTCCACGAAGTCGATGACGCCGGCCTCGGCCAGCGGCAGGAAGTTCTCCGGCAGGTAGCTGGCCTGATTGCGGACGTGCGGATGGGTGGCATCCTCCCAGTCGCCGCGCCGGATCAGATAACGCGCGTTCCGGAACCGGGGGCGAAGCACACCATCGACCAGCGCGGTCGACCCGCCGAAGTGATCGAAGTGCAGGTGCGTGGCGATGACGATGTCGATGTCGTCGGCGGTGAGCCCCAGGTCCGCCAGCGAGTGATCGAGGTGCCGTTCGCGGCGAATGGCGTAGATGTCGACCAGCTTGGGCGGCATCTTGTCGCCGATGCCGGTATCGATCAGCACGTGCCGGCCGCCCATGCGCACCAGCAGCGGCCGCAGCCCCAGCGGGATGCGGTTCTTGTCGTCGGGCGTGGTCCGCTTCGACCACAACGTCTTCGGGACGACGCCGAACATGGCGCCGCCGTCGAGGCCAAACGTGCCGTCGGACAGCGAGAAGAGTTCGATGTCGCCGAACTGCACGTCAGTGCGCCTTCCCCGCGGCTGCCGGCTGCTTCAGCTCGACGAGTACACCGTGGGTGTCGCCGGGATGGATGAATGCGATGAGCGACCCATGTGCGCCGCGTCGCGGCGTCTGGTCGATCATGCGCACGCCCGCGGCGGTGACTTTCGCGATGGCGGCCTGGATGTCGGAGACCCGCAGCGCGACGTGATGCAGGCCCGGGCCGCGTTTCTCCAGGTACTTCCCGATGGGCGAGTCCGGCGCCAGCGACTCGACCAGTTCCAGCTTCGCGTCGCCGGTGTCGACGAACCGCACCTGCGTGTTCTGGCCTTTGATGACTTCCGGTTCGTCGCTGGTCAGGCCAAGCACGCCGGTGAAAAACGCGAGCGACGCCTGCGCGTCGGCCACGGCGATGCCGACATGGTCGATGGCGGAAATGAGCTCGGAGGTCATTTCCGTGGTGCGCCCGGAAATGACCTCCGAGCTCGTTTTCGGCACGGCTCGTTCCATCACCGCGGCTGCCGCGCCGTACGGGTCCACTTCGCGCGCGGCGATGCGGTCCAGCCACAGGGCGAATTCGCCGGGGGCCAACACGTGTTGCTCCAGATGCTGCATGAAGCGGCGGCCCAGAATCTCGCGCAGCCGCCACTCGGCCCGCGCGCGGCGGCGGGCGCCCAGCGTCTCGACGGATTGCTCGCGGAACCGGTCGATGGTGTCGAGCAGTTCATCGATGCCGCGGCCCGCCGTGGCCTCGGTCCGCAACACGGGCGGCCGCCACCCCTCCGCCATCGCGTCATCGAGCGACAACATCATCTCGATTGACGCCGCGGTGCGGTCCGCGCCCTCGCGATCGGCCTTGTTCACCACGAAGATGTCGGCAATCTCCATGATGCCGGCCTTGAGCGCCTGCACTTCATCGCCGGTCCCCGGCACCAGCGTGACGATGGAGATGTCGGCCGTGCGGACAATATCCACTTCGTCCTGCCCCACCCCGACCGTCTCGATGATGATGACGTCGTAGCCGGCCGCGTCGAGCACGATCGCGGCCTCGGCCGTGGTGCGCGCCAGGCCACCCAGATGCCCGCGCGTCGCCATGCTGCGGATGAACACGCCGGCGTCCTCGGCGTGGGCCTGCATCCGGACGCGATCGCCCAGGATGGCGCCGCCGCTGAACGGGCTGGTGGGGTCGACGGCCAGCACTCCCACCGTGCGGCCCCGCGACCGCAGTTCCGCGGTCAGGCGATCCACCAGCGTGCTCTTGCCGGCGCCCGGCGGGCCGGTGATGCCGATGAGGTAGGCGTGACCGGTGTGACCGAAGATGCGGCCGATGAGCGTCGCGCCCTCCGGCGCTTCGTTTTCGATGAGCGAGATGGCGCGCGCGATGGCGCGCGGGTCGCGCGCCAGGATCCGCTCGGACAACGGCTGGCTGGAGGTCACGGCCGCGTCACCGTCCCAGCAGCTGACGCGCGATGACGAGGCGCTGGATTTCGCTGGTGCCCTCGCCAATCGTGCAGAGCTTCACGTCGCGGAAGTACTTCTCGGCCGGATAGTCCTTCGTGAACCCGTACCCGCCGTGAATCTGGACGGATTCCTCGGCGACGCGCACGGCGATTTCACTGGAATAGAGTTTCGCCATCGACGACTCGCGCCCGGTGCGCACGACGCCCTGGTCCTTCATCCACGCCGCGCGATAGGTCAGCAGCCGCGCCGCTTCGATCTTCGTGGCCATGTCGGCCAGCTTCCACTGGATGGCCTGGAAACTGGCGATGGGCTGCCCGAACTGGCGGCGGTCCTTCGCGTACTTCAACGCGGCCTCGTACGCGCCCTGCGCCAGTCCCACCGCGAGCGCCGCAATGCCGATGCGGCCGGCGCCGAGCACCTGCAGCGTGTTGATGAAGCCCTGCCCTTCCTCACCGACCATCGCGTCGGCCGGCACCCGGCAGTCCTCGAACAACACCTCTGCGGTATCACTCGCCCGCATGCCGAGTTTCGTTTCCTTCTTGCCGGCGCGAAAACCCGGCGTGCCCTTCGGCACCACGAACGCCGAGATGCCGCGGTGCGCCTTGGTCCGATCGGTCACGGCCATCACCACGATCGCGCCGCCGTTGGATCCGTGCGTGATGAACTGCTTGGCGCCGTTGATGACCCATCCGTCGCCGTCGCGTCGCGCCGTGGTCCGCATCGCGGCCGCGTCGGAGCCGGCGCCCGGTTCGGTCAGGCCCCACGCGCCGAGATAGTCGCCGCGGATGAGCGGCACCACGTACTGCTGGCGCTGCGCGTCGGATCCGAACATGAAGAGATGCGACGTGCACAGGCCGTTGTGCGCGGCCACCGACAGGGACACCGACGGGCAGACGCGCGCCAGTTCCTCGATGCAGATGCAGTACTCGACGGCCGACATCGCGGCGCCGCCCAGCGCCTCGGGGAACTGGATGCCCATGAGGCCCAGCGAGGCCATCTTCTGGACCAGGCTGTGGGGAAACGCCTGCGCTTCGTCCCACTCCATGACGAACGGCCGGATCTCGCGCTCGGCGAACTCCCGCACGGTCCGGCGGAGCATCTCCTGTTGGCTGGTGGGACGCAGGTCCATCCCGAGAAAAATATCACGGGCCCGTGACGGCTTCACTGCAGGGCCGCCGGTCAGGATCCGATAGGGTCGACATGCGGAAACTTCTGACGATCCCCCTGCTGGCCGTGTCCCTGTCAGCGCTGGCGCCGGCCACGGCGTGGGCCGACATCACGGCGTTCCTGGGTGTGGGACACAAACCGGAAACCCGCGCCGCCAAGGGCATCGCCGTCGGCCTCACGCTGATTGCGGTCGGTTTCGAACTGGAATACTCGGACATCGCCGAAAAGGACGAAGCCACCAAGGCCGCGCCACGCCTGCGCACCGGCATGGTCAACGCCATCGTCCAGACCCCGACGACCGGCGCGCAACTGTACGCGACGGCGGGTGTGGGCCTCTATCGCGAGAACTGGCGCCTCGACCACCAGGAAACCCACACCGCCCTCAACATCGGCGGCGGCCTGAAGATGGGCCTGCTGGGCCCGGTGAAGCTGCGCGTGGACTACCGGCTGTTCCGGCTCAACGGCATGCCCATCGCGAAGACGGTCCACCGCATCTACGGCGGGTTGAACGCGAATTTCTGAAGGGAAAATGACGTCGGGTGGCTTTTTCTCATCGATCGTCAGAAAAAGCCACCCGACGTCATTTTCCGATCATCTGATCTTCGTCAACCCCATCCGCTCGACACGGACGACGGCGGCTTTCATGCGATCGAAAAGCGGCTGGAGTTCAGCGGGAAGGATCTCGGACAGCAGCAGCAGCGGGTCGTAGCTGGCCTTGTCGACGGCCGGATCGATGACGAACAGGTAGGGCACCGTCTCGCCGGCCTTCTCGGCGGACTTGTAGATGCGCCAGCCGGCGGCCTGCGCCTGCCGCGCGGCCGGCTGCGCCACCTTGAGCG
>CAYYFE010000038.1:0-40848 GCA_964471115.1 uncultured Solibacteraceae bacterium | reverse complement strand
ACCCCATCCGGTTCTGCCAGTTGCGGTTGAACGAGGTGATGGCGCGCTGGCCCGGGTCGAGGGCGTCGGGGCCCTGGCCGAAACACGGGCCACACCAGGACTGGCGGATGACGGCGCCGACCGAGCGGAACACCTCCGCAATGGATTCGCCGCCGAGGCGCGAGTCTGGCGTTTCGATCTGACGGGCCACGCCGCCCGAGCCGGGGAACACCTTGAACTCGGTGGCCGCCTGCACCCGGCCACGCCCGCGCGCCGCCCGCAGCACCAGCGCCGCCTGCAGCAGGTCGGCGTACGACCCGTTGGTGCACGACCCGATCATGGCCTTGTCGAAGGTGATCTTCTCCTTCGCCACCTCGCCGGCCGCAAACGCGTTGCCGGGGCTGAACGGCTTGGCGATCATCGGTGCGATGTCGGAGAGGTCGAGCACCTCGTCGATCTCGTACACCGCGTTGACGCCGGGCGCGATCGGCGGGTACGGCAGATCGGCCATGCCCTTCTCGCGATACCACGCATACGTCGTCTCGTCGGGCGCGAAGATGCCGTTGAGCGCCTCGGCCTCGGCCATCATGTTGGCGATGGTGTTGCGGGCCACCATGGGCAGCGCGCGCGAGGCGTCGACGAACTCCACCGACATGCCTTGCGACTGCTTCGCGCCCCAGCGGCGCAGCAACTCCAGCACGATGTCCTTGCCGCCGACCCACGGGTTGAGCCGGCCGACAAACGACACGCGCCGGGCCCTGGCCAGCGTGAAGTAGATGTAACCGGTCGACCAGCCGAACCCCAGCGTGGTTGATCCCACGCCGATGCCCACCGCGCCGTACGCGCCGTAGGCGCGGCTGTGCGAGTCGGCGCCGGGGATGAACTGCCCGGGCATCACCAGCCCCTGCTCGGGGAAATAAAAATGGAAGATGCCGTCGCCGGGCGTCGCGTAATACGGCTTCTCGAGCCCGTGCATCTTCGCGAACGCGCGGCCGATGGACGTCTGTTTGTCGTCTTCGTCCTTGCCGGTGAACACGAAGTGGTCGTTGGCCACCGCGGCCTGACGCGGATCGATCGTCTGGCCGCCGGTGATCTGGTTGAAGGTGTGAATCGCAAACGGCGCGGTGCCGTCGGAGGCCGGCAGCAGGTCGGCGAACACGCGCAGCGTCGACCCCGGCGCGAAGTCCGCGCGTTTCAGATCGCGGTCCACGCGGTGCGCCCAGATGATCTGCTCGGTGGTCGTCATCCCCTTGGCCAACTCGGGGTCGGCCCAATCGAGCGACGGCTGCCGCTCCACCGACGCGCGGAACTCGCGGCGTCCCACGGCAAAGATGCCGCCGCTGCGCCGGATCTCCTCCTCCTTGGCCGACAGCGGAACCGGGGTGTAGCGCGTGCCCTGCGTCACGTTCTCGATCGCGCGTGACACCGGGTCAAACGTGAACTCGTCGCCATCCTTCGCATCGGCCACCGCCTCGGGGCACTGCACGACGTGCAGGCCGAGGTTGAAGCTGTTGCGCCGGAAGATGTCGCCCATGTTGTGGCCGGCGATGATGACCATCTCCAGCCCGACCTCCTCGGCCACGCCCTTGAGGCCGGCCGGACTCATCTCGCGCGACGACCCGATCGCGAAGCGGTCACCGGCAATCAGGAACGTCTCACCGCGATGCACCCGCGCGCGGAAGTCGGGCATCAGGTGGCGGAACGACCCGGCCTTCCACTTTTCGTCCAGCGTCTCGAGGCTCTCGGACACGCAGTCGGCGGCCGGCGTGATCTGGTCGGTGTCAATCGCGTCGAGTTTCTTCGTCCCGGCCGGGGCCTTGGGGTCCCAGAAGATCAGCGCCTTGCCGCGAATCAGGGCCGACGCGCCCGCGGCGGCCGGCGCGGCCGGCACCGGAATCTGGTCAGGGGAAACACCGGGCTTCAGTCGGGCGGGAACGATGGTGTGCATCCGGTCCATTTTATAACCGGCGCACGCCCGGACCGGCAGCACCGGAAACCGCGCGAACCGCGGGTCCGCGTCCGACCGCCCGCACCGCAGGAACCGCGATCCCCGGTCGGAGACGATCCACCGCGCCCACCGGCACCGGTCACAGAGGCCCGCGCCTTGCCCTGACCCGGCGTCATCCAGCATGATGACGAGTCTACGGCACGCATGACGACGCAGCACACGTTTACCTCGGAAGCAGTCACCCGCCACATCCGCGTCAGTGTCGTGTCGGAGTACGCGCCCTCGCGCTCCGCTCCGAACGACTCGCAGTGGTTCTTCCTCTACACCATCACCATCGCCAACGAGGGTGAGGAGACCGTGCAGTTGCTCACCAGGCACTGGATCATCACGGACGGGACGGGCCGGGTGGAGGAAGTGCGCGGGCCGGGCGTCATCGGCCAGCAGCCCACGCTGAAACCCGGCGAAACGTTCACCTATACGTCGGGCTGTCCACTGACCACGCCGTTCGGCACCATGCAGGGGTCGTATCAGATGGTCACCAGCGAAGGTGAGCCGTTCGACGTCACCATCGCGCCGTTCACGTTGAGCGAGCCCTACACGGTGCACTGACAGGGTCCACAAGGTCCACAGGGTCCACAAGGTCCACAGGGTGAGAGGTATGGCGAAGACGAGTCAGGCGGTGGGGTTGGCGCTGATCGTGGTGGGGTTTGTCGCATACTTCGCGTCGGGCATGGCGAGTCCGACGGCGCTCATCCCCACCTTCTTCGGCCTGGCGCTGTCGCTTCTGGGGTTCTACGGGCGCAGTCCGCAACATGCGCGCACGGCGACGCTGCTGGCGCTGGGGGTCGGGCTCATCGGGCTCTTTGGTTCGGCGCGCGGGCTGTTTGCGCTGCCGGCGCTCTTGGGCGGCGGCGAGGTGGCCCGCCCCGCCGCCGTCATCGCGCAAAGCGCCATGGCCGTGATTCTGATCGGCTACCTGGTCCGCGGACTGGGACATCTGCGGCGCATGTGACAACCGCGCGTGTCGGCACAGTAGGCATGTAGACATGTAGGCCAGCCATGGCCCTTCGTGGGCTCCATGGTGATCAGAACTCGCGATCGTGCGCGAGCGCCTGGGCGAGGCGCGCGAGATACACGCGGCGCGGGATGTCGATGGCGCCGAAGCGCGCCAGGTGCGGCGTCACCCACTGCACGTCCAGCAACTGGAAACCATGCGCGCGCAGGCGCTCGACCAGCGTCACCAGCGCGACCTTGGAGGCGTCGGTCTCGGTGTGGAACATCGATTCCCCGAAAAACGCGGCGCCCAGGTGCACCCCGTAGAGCCCGCCGACCAGGCGCGCGTCACGCCAGACTTCCACCGAATGCGCGCGGCCCAGCCGGTGCAGCGCGACATAGGACTCCACAATCTCGTCGCTGATCCAGGTGCCGTCCTCGCGATCGGCCGCGCACGCGCGCATGACCCCCTCGAAGTCACGATCGACGCTGGTCGTGAACCGCCCGGACCGCAGCACCCGCGCCAGCCGCGACGGCACGTGGAAGCCCGCATCGAGCGGCATGACGCCGCGCGGATCGGGTGAAAACCACCCGATCGTGCCGTCGTCCATCCCCATGGGAAAGACGCCCTGCCGGTAGGCGTGCAACAGAAGATCGGCGGGAATCACGTCTGTGAGTATGATGGCAAGGAGCGGCGAGTGGCGGCGAGTGGCGGCAAGTAGTGGCAAGTAGCGGCGAGTGGCGGCAAGTAGCGGCAAGTAGCGGCGAGTAGTGGCAAGTGGCGGCGAGTCGCGGCAGGTAGCCGCCACTCGCCGCAACTTGCCGCCACCTGCCGCGACTTGCCGCCACCTGCCGCAACTTGCCGCCACTCGCCGCCACCTGCCGCAACTTGCCGCCACTCGCCGCCACTTGCCGCCACTTGCCGCCACTCGCATGACCTTCGACCTCATCATCATCGGCAGCGGCGCGGGCGGCGGCACGGTGGCCCACGCGCTGGCCGGACACGATGCCAAGGTGCTGGTCCTCGAACGCGGTGACGTCATCCCGCAGGAACCAGGCAATCGCGATCCTGAGGTCGTCTGGCGCGAGCTGCGGTACCGCACGAAGGAGCGATGGCTCGACGGCGACGGCCGCGAGTTCGTCCCCTACTCCCACTTCAACGTGGGCGGCAACAGCAAGTTCTGGGGCAGCGCGCTGTTCCGGCTGCGGCCGCGCGACTTCGAAGCCGTCGAACACCTCGACGGCACGTCGCCGGCCTGGCCCATCACGTCCGCCGAGCTCGCGCCGTGGTACGACCGCGCTGAACGGCTGTATCACGTGCACGGGCAGGCCGGTGATGACCCGACCGAAGGGCCACGCGCGCCGTATCCGTTCGGCCCCGTCGCCCACGCGCCCCTGATGGCTGAACTGGTCGACGGGCTGCGCCGGCAGGGCCTGCATCCGTTCCACCTGCCGCTGGGGCTCATCCGCCCGGGTGAACCCGACGGCTGCATCCTGTGCAACGTCTGCAACTCCTTCCCCTGCCAGTACCACTGGAAAAGCGACGCGGAGACCTGCGCGCTCGGGCCCGCCCTGCAACACGGCAACGTCACGCTGATGACGAACACGTTCGCCGAGCGCCTGCTCACCGACCCGTCGGGCCGCCGCGTGACGGCGGTCGAGGTGTCGCGCAACGGCGTCCGGGAACGCCTCACCGCCTCGCGCTTCATCGTCTCCTGCGGCGCCGCGCACTCGGCCGCGCTGCTGCTCCGCTCGGCCAACGACGCGCATCCGCGCGGACTGGCCAACGGCTCGGGCCAGGTGGGCCGCCGGTACATGGCGCACCTGGCGACCATGCTCGAGGCGTTCCATCCGCTCAAGGTGAACACGACGGTCTTCCAGAAGACCGTCGCACTCAACGATTTCTATTTCGAAGGCCCGCGTTCGCCGTACCCGCTGGGCAACGTGCAGTCGCAGGGCCGCGCGTATGCCGTCCAGGCCAAGACCGTGGTGCCGTGGATCCCGATGGCGGTGTACGACGCATGGATGGCGCGCGCCGTCGACTGGCTGGCCATGACCGAAGACCTGCCCTCGGCCGACAATCGCGTCACGCTGACCAGTGACGGGCGCATCCAGCTGCACTACCGGCCGAACAACACCACCGCACACAAACGGCTGGTGGCGGAGGTCAAGACGATGCTGCGGGCGCTGGGGTATCCGCTGGTCGTCGGGTATTCACACAACCGATCCAACACCACCCACCAGTGCGGCACCGTCGTGTTCGGCACCGACCCGGCCACCTCCGTGCTGGATCCGTACTGCCGCGCGCACGAGGTCGACAACCTGTTCGTCATCGACGGCTCGTTTTTCCCATCGTCGGCCGCCGTGAACCCGGCGCTGACGATCATCGCGCAGGCGCTGCGCGCGGCCGATCACCTGGTGTCGACGTTGTAGCCGGACTCCGCCGCCTCGTTCACCGGGCCGCGCTCATCGCACGCCGATCGACGTGCCGACGATCAGGTCGTGCGGTCCGCGGGTCGGATGCCACAACGACCAGACGAAGCCAACGACCGTGGGCGCCGCCGCCAGCGACGCCACCGCAATGGAGGCGACGGCCCCACGGGTGACCGGCCACCACAGCAGCCCGCCGTACACGAGCAGCGGCAGCCACGCCACGAGCTGGCGCACGACGGCCCGCACGCGGCCCACCTCGCGCCCCTCGCGGGTCACCACGGCCAACCCCAGTGAGGACATCAGGAGGCCGCTCGGACGGACGATCACCGAGACCAGGCCCCCTGACAGCGACATGGCGGCGCCGACGAGCAACAGCGCCAGGAAGATCGTCGTGGCGTTGTCGCGGCCGGCCGACTGTTGCTCGAGCCGTTGCAGCACGGGCGCCAGCTGCGCCGCCGCCGCTGACACCTCCTCAGGGGTCGGCGTCATCGTGGCCACCTCGTCGGCCAGCACCCGCAATGCGACGAGCTCCTCATCGTCCGGCTCGGCGACGCGCCACGGCGCATCAGCCGCCGTCAGGGTTGGGCGCAACGTCCCGGCCAGGTAAACCCGCAGGGTCTGCTGCCGCGCGGCGTCGCGTTCGTCCACGAGGTCCTCGAGCAGTTCGGTCGCCACGAACGTGTCACGGGGCACATCGTCAATCGAGCCGATAGCGATGGCCGCCGCGAGCATCATCAACAACACCGGCGACGCCGCCAGCATCAACGGTCCTGCGCGCCGGGATCGCGTGACACTGCCGGTCGAAGCCGTCACGGTCGACAGGTCCGCGGCGAGTTCAGCCAGCGTCAGGGTCCGTCTCGCCTGCCAGCGATCGAGCATCGCCATGGCAGATGACGGCACCTGCGCGGTGTTCGGAGACCGCAGCGCGGCCTGCCCCACGGCCGCCAACAACTGCTGCGGCGTCAGCGGATCCGCGGACGCCGGGGCGCCGGGAGCCGGCCAGTCGAGCAGGATGGCGCGGCCATCGGGCCTGATCCAGACACGGTCGAGACTCAGGATCGGCGTCGTGCCGTCGCGTTCGGCAGCCGACAGCTCTGCCGCAAGGTCGTGCATCCAGCCATGCACCATCGGCCAGGTCGCGGGACCGGCCGTCGCGGAGAACGGCGTGCCCTGCGGCGCCTCGAAGGCATCCCAGTTATCGCCGGGCGCGCGACGTCCCGCCAGCCAGTGCAGGCGGCCCACCCGGGACACGTCGCGCCGGGCACGAGGCGTTTCCGGCGCGTCCGCATGCCATTCGATCAGCCACACCGGCCGCTTCAGGAGGGAATCCACGCCTTCAAGCAACCGCGCGCTGCCGAGCCCTGCGAGTTCCCGGCCCACGATGAACGGGCCAAGACGCCGTTGCCCGGCGACCGCAGCGCTCTCGCCGGCAGCCGCGGGTGCGGTGTCCAGAGACCCGCGGTGCCGCCACTCCCGCGACGCGTGCTGAACCACACGCGTGCCGGTGACCAGATCGTGCACGGCCGCAAAACCGTTCTGCCGGCGCATGGTCACAAACAGCAAGAGCGCGCCGGCCATCTGGACGGCGCCCGCCGTCAGGGCCAGGCCCGGATTGGCCGCCAGGTACTGCGCAAACGCCCGGGCGCCGAAGATCACGGTCGGCACCAGCATCAGCAACGCTGGCGCGTAGTAGAGCAGCGCGCGCACCAGGGCCTGCGACCAGGTCAACACACCGTCGCGGGAGGTGACGCGCAACCCGAGCAACCGCTTGCCGGGTGTGGCGCCCCACCGGCGCTCGCACCACGCGAAATACATCACGCCGACGACACTCGTCCACGGATCCAGGTCCACGGAGTTCGATCCGGTGCGCACGCCGGGCGGCCCGAACGCCGCGTTGAGCAGCCCGGCCGGCAGCGCCACGATGAAGAAGTCCACGGCGCCGGCCAGCACCCGCACGTCCAGCCGCGCCGGCCGTCCCGTCGTCGAGAAGGGCCGCAGCGCGCGGGCGAGTTCCTGATAGGACGCCGGGCGATCGCCGGCGTCTTTCGCCAGGCACCGCGCGATCAGCGCGCCGAGGGCGGCCGGCACCCCGGCCCTCCCCCGGTGGATCAGCGGCGGCGGCTCGTGCCGGACCCGTTCAATGAGCGTCGTGAAGTCCTTGTCTTCGAACGGCGGCGCGCCCGTGAGCAGATAGTGCAGCGTCGCGCCCACCGCGTAGATGTCCGACCGCACGTCGAGCGCATCGCCGCGCAGTTGCTCGGGCGAAGCGAACTGCGGCGTTCCCATGAACGTGCCGTCGGCCCCGCGACCGCCGGTGGGAATCGACAGCCCGAAGTCGCCGACCTTGACGCTTCCATCGGCATCCACGAAGCAGTTGGAGGGTTTGATATCGCGATGCAGGATGCCCGCCGACGCCGCGGCATCGAGGCCGCTGATGACGTCGAGGACCACGGCCACGGCTTCGGGCACCGTCAGCGGTCCGCGTTCGGCCACGCGATCCTTCAGCGTGCCGCCGGGCACGAGTTGCATCGCGATCACGGGCAGGCCGT
The DNA here is from genome assembly GCA_964471115.1 of uncultured Solibacteraceae bacterium. GTDB lineage: Bacteria > Acidobacteriota > Vicinamibacteria > Vicinamibacterales > SCN-69-37 > SYFT01. The sequence continues at coordinate 32,946 of CAYYFE010000038.1, read as the reverse complement.
CGATTTCCTCGCTGCCGAACACGTACACGGTGTGCGGGTCGCTGATCGACGCCGCCAGTTGTCCTTCACGGAGGAAACGCGCGCGGTCCTCCGTGCGATCGATGCGCCCGCGCAGCAGCTTCAGCGCGACATGGCGGCCCGTCTCCTGGTGTTCGGCCTCGTAGACCTCGCCCATGCCGCCCCGGCCCAGCAAGCGGACGATGCGGTACGGGCCGAAGGCCTGGCCTTCCGCCAGCGCGTGGGTGTCGACCGGGGCATGCGCCTGCCCGCTGCGCTCCGACAACATCGTCACTTCTTCGCTGTTGGAGAGCAGCGTCGGCGCGTCGGCGCCGACCGACAGGCGCGTATGGTCGTCGTCGTGGGGCATGCGGAGTGACGACAAATTCTATCGCGGCGGCCCCGCAGCGGCTGTGGCACACTCTCCGTGTATGCGCGCGCGTTCGTTCAGTCACGTCGGCATCACCGTGTCGGACTTCAACAAGGCGGTGAAGTTCTACTGGGAAGTGTTCGGGTGTCCGCTGGTGGCCGCCGGTGACACACCGCCGTCACGCATCCGGGCATTCTTCGGCGTCGACGCCCCCGATCCGACGCTCAAGATCGGCTGGATTCGCGCGCCCGGCGGCGGCGTGATGGAGATCTTCGAGTTCAAGCCGCAGCTGGATCACCAGCCGATCACGTGGCACCGCGTCGGGCTGACGCACATCTCGTTCAACGTGAAGAACTGCCACAAGTGGCACGACTACCTGGTGAGCAAGGGCGTCGAGATCGTCAGCAAACCCGAGCAGTCGCCGCGGGGCCACTGGTTCTTCTTCGTGAAGGACATGGACGGCAACCTGATCGAACTCATCGATCTGCGCATCCGGCACTACGTGCTCAACTGGCTGGGTCCGCTCGGCGGGTTCCTGTTCCGGCGGGGGATGTACAAGAAGTACTACGAATAGGGTTTCGGGTAGGGTTTTCGCGACGCGCAGACGAAAACCCTACCCGAAACCTTTTTCAGCGTTTCAGTTCCGCCGCAATCGCAAACGTCCGGTAGATCGCCGTGCCGAGCGCGCCCGCGGCGATGAGCGACACGGCGCCGAAGAGCAACGTTCCATGTGCCCAGCCGAGACGGGACGCGGCGACGGCGTCGAACAGGCCCGCCAGCGCGAGCACCACGAGACGTTCGGCGCGTTGCATGATGCCGCCCGCGCCGTGCACCCCGACGGCTTCGCCGCGCGCGCGGGTGTAACTGACCAGCAGCGACGCGCTGATGGCCAGCAGCGTCACGGCCGCGCCCAGGCGCGTGTCGGCCAGCGTCCACGCGACGCCCACAAACGCGAACACCTCCGCGAAGCGATCGAGCGTGGAGTCCATGAAGGCGCCGTAACGGTTGACCAGGTTGCGCGCGCGCGCAATGCGCCCGTCGAAGATGTCGGCCAGGCCGCCGAAGAGCACCATCCAGCCGCCGACCGACAGCTGGTCCATCGCAAATGCCACACCGGCCACCGCGCCGCACGCCACGCCCAGGTAGTTGAAGACATCGGGCGAGACCTTCGCGCGCACCAGCGCGCGCTCCATGGGCCCGATGGTCCACATCAGCCAGTCGCGCACCCAGAAGCCCAGCAGCACCGACGCCGAGCGGCGGGCCACGTCGGCATCCATCGGCTGGCCGCGCCGCACGAAGGCAAACAGGGGCATGGTGGCCAACGCCGCGGCCACCAGCGACAACGCAATGACGTCCAGCAGAGTCACGACCGCTTATTGTCGCCGCTTTGCCGCCGTTGTGGGCGCGTCAGCACGAATCGGATGAACCGCGGCCACAGAAAGATCAGCGGCCACCGCCGTTCGCGCGGCGTCAGTACCACTCGCCCCGCGCCGCTGCGCTCCAGCTTCGCGACGATGTAGTCGAGCCAGCCTTCGTACAGGACGACGTGTTTGAGGAGGCGCGCCGTGGTGCGCGCCTTGGACCGGCGGAAATACCAGTCGACCCGCCGGCGTTCCGCGGCGGTCGGCGCCGCGGCCAGCGCGTAACGGCCCTCACCCAGCGGTCGCACCTGCCCCTGAGACGCCAGCCACCCCAGCAACGCGCCATACGGCCCCGCCAGGTCAGGCAACTGGGACTCGATCAACGTCCGGGCATGGTCGCCTGCCTCGGGCCGGATCTCGCCGGCCAGCGACCGGCGCAGCGCGGCCACGAGGTAGTCGGTCACGTCGAACGACTCGGGCAGACTCGGCCGGGTCCACGCGAAGGTGTGCCGCCGCACCGACGCCACGATCGCCTCGATGGCCTCCCGCGCCTGGCCGTCACGCACCCACGTGAGGCGCAGGACCTGCAGCAGACGTCCATGGCAGAAGTGGTCGCGCGCCCGCGGCGACGTGGCGCGCGCCAGGTCCTCGAGCGCGATGACGCAACACTTGGCCAGCCGGTGTCCGTCGCCCACGGGCTGTTTGACCGCGATGACGTTGGGCGCGAGCCGGCGGCCGAGCCACGCCGCGAGGCCCGCGGAGTAGGACGCGCCCACGCGCGACGTCAACGCCTCATAGGCGGCGCGGTTGTCGTCGACGACGACGAAGAAGTCGAAGGCGCTTTCGGCGCGCGGCCGCCGGCCCTGGGCCCGCGACCCGTAATGGAGCACCGCGACGGTGGCCGGCCCGAAGCTGCGGGCCAGAAAGGCCGACAGGTCGCGCGCGTCCGCCTCGACGGGCACGTCCAGGCCTCCGGCCAGCGCGGCGCGCAGATCGGCCGGCAGAACGTCAGACCGCATCCGTCCGTCTCAGCTCTTCGAGCGTCCGAATCATCCGGCCGCGCAGGTCCTCGATGAACGCCGGGATGTCCTCGGCGGCCGCGGGCGGGTCAAACGGCCCCAGCACCCGCACCTGGACACGCGTGCCGGCGATGCGGGTGAACATGTCGGCAAACCGCCGGATGCGCCACATGCCGTCGCCGACGATGCAATACACGGGGCGGGACGCGCGCGACAGGGCGATCTGCAGGCCGCCGGGCATGAACGGCAGGATCGAGCCGTCCTTGCTGCGGTGCCCTTCCGGGAAGATCAGCAGCGAGGTCTCCCCGGCCGCCGTGCGGCGGGCCGCCTCGAGCATGCCGGCCAGGTCGGCCTTGCGGTCCTCGCGCGACTGGCTGATCAGGGGGAATCCGGCGTTGCGGACGTAGACCGACACGCCGGGGATGCCCCGGGCGTAGCGGCGGCGGGTGGGGATGAGGGGCAGGGGGCCCCGGACGGTGACGGCGCCGATGGGAATATCCAGCAAAGACTGGTGATTCATGAGTACGATACAACTGTGAGCCCCGGTCTGACCGTCCACGGTCAACCGGACCCCGGCCAGCCGTTGCAGCAGGGCCAGGGTGCTTCGCCCCATGAACCGGATCCAGGCCGCAAAAATGCGGGTGGAAGCCGCCGGGCGGAGCCGGCAGAGCGGGATAATAAGGAGGCGCTGGCCGCCGCCCATCACCAGGGTGATGAACACGGCGTACACCAGCACAAATGTGGCGCTCCGGACCACACGCGCCCCCTGACGCAGGATGGCGGCGGGATTCCGGTGGAGAGACGGCATGGCGATGGAGTCAGAGGATAAAGCGACAGGGGCGGCCGTGGTGGTGTCCGATCGGGCGGCCAACCACGATTACGATTACAGCAATTTCTATTATTCCGCCAGCGACGACCTGTTCGCGATTTTCGGCCCGTACGACGACTGGTGGTACGGATCGGCCCGCAAGAACGGCTACTACCTGTTCTCGCAGCCGATGTCGACCAAGCCGGGTCCGCAGATCAACCTCGAGGAGCAGCTCACCCACAAGACGCTGGCGCTGCTCAATCTGGCCTCGTACAACTACCTCGGGCTGTCCTACCACCCGGAAGTGATCGCCGCCGCCAAGGCCGCGCTGGATCACTACGGCTGCGGCGCGGCCGGCTCGCCCATCCTCAGCGGCACGATGGACCTGCATCTGACGCTCGAGAAGGAACTGGCGGAGTTCAAGCAGAAGGAAGCCGCCATGGTCTTCCCCACCGGCTACTCCACCAACGTCGGCCTGCTCTCGGCCCTGCTGCGCCCCGGCGACTGGGCCATCCTGGACCAGAACGTCCACGCGTCGATCGTCGACGGCGCCATCATGTCGAAGGCGCAGGTCCGTTTCTTCCGCCACAACAAGCCGGAGGATCTGGCCCGCAAGCTCAAGGGCACCTCAGGCAAACGGCTGGTCGTCGTCGAAGGCGTCTATTCGATGGACGGCGACACGGCGTGCCTGCCCGAACTGGTCAAGATCGCCAAGGACGCCGGCGCGCGCGTGATGATCGACGAAGCGCACTCGACCTTCGTCTACGGCAAAAACGGCCGCGGCGTCGCCGAACACTTCGACATGGACGACCAGATCGACATCCATGTCGGCACGTTCTCCAAGGCGCTCGGCGGGCAGGGCGGCTACGTCGCAGGCTCGCAGGGCCTCTACAACTACCTGATGGGGTTCGCGCGGTCGCGCGTGTTCTCGTGCGCGCTGGCGCCGTCGGTCACGGCCGGCGTGCTGGCGGCGCTGCGCGTCGCCAAACGCGAGCCGGAACTGCGCGACAAGCTCTGGGACAACGTCGCGCACTTCCGCGGCCTGATGAGCGAGGCCGGCGTCGACGTCGGCGAATCCACCTCGCAGATCGTGCCGATCATGATTCGCGACGACCGCCGCATCCTGGGCATCGCCCAGGCGCTGCAGCGCGCGGGTCTCTATCTGCAGCCCATTCTCTATCCGGCCGTCGCGAAGCACCGGTCCCGGTTCCGGGTCTCGATCTCCGCGATGCACACCAAAGACAATCTGGACAAGGCGGCGGCCATCCTCATCGACACGCTGCGCGCCGAAGGAGTCCTTCACTCGTGACCACTCGTCGTACGCCGGGCGTGATTGCGCCCGGCCAGGTGCAATACGCCTACAGACACGCCATCGGCGGTTTCTTCGAATTCCCCACCGAAAACGCGCGGCAGCTGCTGCCGGCGCACCTGCATCCGGTGGAGCCGCATCACGGCCAGAGCGTGCTCTCGGTGATGGCGTTTGATTTCACCGGCGCCACGTATCCGGGCGTGGGCCCGTACGGCGAACTCGTGTTGTCGGTCCACGTCGCGCCGCGCATCGAAGCCCACCGGCCGATGGCGCGCGCCGCGTTTTACCCCTTCCTCGTCGGCACGACGACGAAGGAGTCGCGTGAACATGCGATCAAGTTGTGGCACCTGCCGCACTTCCCGCATGACATCCAGGTGGACTTCTCCGTGGACGGCGGCAACATCCGCGTGGCGGCCTCCCACGGCGGCGCGCCGATCCTGAAGATGCACATCACCGACTACCAGTGGGACGTCGTCACGCATGTGTATCAGGCGTTCACCCACGACGACACGGGCTCCTACATGGCGACGATGGAGCTCAACGCCGACTTCAGCGAAAACGAGGAAGAACGCGGGTCCATTGAACTGTTCGCCCACCCGTTCACGGCGGGGCTCGACATCGACGGCGTGAACCCCGTTCCGTTCCGCGAGCTGTGGATGCGCGACGGCCTCCAGACCTTCGAACCGCTGGAGACCATGCACCCGGCCGCCGGCCGGTAATGGCCGACCAGGTCTGCGTGATCGTCAACCCGGCCGCCGGACGCGGCCGGGGGGCGCGCGCCCTGCCGGCCATCCGCGAGGCCTTCGCGAAGGTCGGCGTCACCGACATCCGCCTCAGCCAGTCGAAGGAAGACGAACGCGCGCTGGCGCAGCGCGCCGCCGACGAAGGCGCCACGACGATCGTCGCGTGCGGCGGCGACGGCACGTGGGGCAACGTCGCCAACGGCCTGCTGACCTCAGGCGCCGCGGCGTCCGTACGGCTGGGACTGGTCGCGTGCGGCACGGGGAACGACTTCGCCAAGACGGTGGGCGCGCCGGCCTCGGACTTCGGTGAGACCGCGCGGCTGGTGGCCGAGGGGCGCGAGTCACGCGTCGACGTCGGCCACGTCGAGGACCACTACTTCCTCAACATCTGCGGGTTCGGCTTCGACATCGCGGTGCTCGAGGACATTCCGAACATCCCCTGGCTCAAGGGCGACGCGGTCTACATCGCGTCCGCGCTGCGGCAACTCATCGGCTACGGCGGCGTGGACATCGACATCACCGCGCCGGCCGGCCGCCGCGGCGCCACGCGCCACCTGATGCTCATCGTGGCCAACGCGAAGAACTTCGGCGGCGCATTCCGCATCGCGCCGCACGCGTCGCTGACCGACGGCGTGCTTGATGCCGTGTCGATTCACGACGCGTCGGCCTGGCGCCGTATCCGGCTGTTCGGCGCCGCCGCCAAGGGCACCCATATCGGTGAACCCGAGGTGCTGACCGAGCAGGCCCAGCGGTTCGTGGTGCACTTCAGCGCGCCGCCGTCGTACGAAACCGACGGCGAATACCGGCGGGCGAAGGCGGCGGACCTCGAGATTGCGTGCCTGCCCGGCGCGCTGCGCGTCATCACCCCCACACGCCCGTGAAGGCCGTCCAGTTCGCCGCGCCGATTCCGACCTACCTGGCGACACTGGCCGCCGGCAAACTCTCGGAGTCGCTGCTGGTTGGCCCACACGCCTGCACCCGGCTGACTGACGTTCCCACACCGGAGCTGCCCGGCGATCGCTGGGTGCGCATCAGGACGCGGCTCGGCGGCATCTGCGGTTCCGACCTCGGCATCGTCGGCCTCGAGACCAGCCCGGCCACGTCGCCGTTTTCGTCGTTCCCCTTCGTGCTGGGCCACGAATGTGTGGGCACGATTGACGCGGTCGGCGCCGGGGTGAGCGGCCTCGGCGCGGGCGATCGCGTGACGGTCAATCCGCTGCTCTGCTGCGAGGCGCGTGGCGTGACGCCCGTGTGCGCGGCCTGCGCCACGGGGCATCACTCCCGATGCGCGCACTTCACCGACGGCGTGCTGCCGGCGGGCATGTTCATCGGCACGACGAAGGGACTGGGCGGCGGCTGGGGCGAATACTTCGTCGCGCACGAGTCGCAGGTCGTCCGGGTGGCCGACCACGTGGATGACCGCGACGCCGTGTTGACCGAACCGCTCGCCTGCTGCGTGCACGCGGTGCGCGGGCACGTGCCGGCGCCAGGGCAACGCGCGCTCGTCATCGGCGCGGGCACCATGGGCCTGCTGACGATTGCGGCCCTGCGCGCGGTGGCGCCGGGCGTGGAGATCCTGGCGCTGGCCCGCCATCGGTTCCAGGCCGACCACGCCACCCGTCTTGGCGCGTCGCGGGTCGTCATGGCGCGCGGGGAGTACCTGGCTGAACTGGCCGACGCCGCAGGGACGCGGCTGCTCACGCCGATCATCGGCCGTCCCATCGGCGTGGGCGGCGTGGACGCCACCTACATCTGCACCAGCGGCACCCGCGGCGTCGAGGACGCCATGCGCTTCACGCGCGCCGGCGGCAGCCTCACCCTGCTCGGCAACGTGTTCCAGCTGAAAGGCATGGACTGGACGCCGCTGTGGCTCAAGGAGCTGACCGTGCGGGGCACACTGGCCTACGGCGAGCACGGGCACGGCGGCGCCGGCCGCAGCGCGTTCCTCGAGGCGGCCGATCTGATCGCCAGCGGTCAGGCGCCTGTCGGCTCACTGGTCACCCACGAGTTTCCTGTGACGCGGCTGCGTGACGCGCTGGCGCAGGCGCGCAGCAAGGGATCGGCGGCCAGCGTGAAAGTCGCGTTCAGGTTCTGAGGGTCCAGGGTCCGAGGGTCCGAGGGTCCAGGGTCCAGGGTCCAGGGTCCAAGGGTTCGGCGATGCATACACACAAGGCGTGGACGCCAAAATCCGTGCTCGCCCTTCGGCGGTACGACCTGGCCACGTTCCGGCATGACCTGATTGCGGGAGTGACGGTGGGCCTGGTGGCGCTGCCGCTGGGCATGGCCTTCGCCATCGCGTCCGGCCTGCCGCCGCAATCCGGCATCTACTGCGCCATCGTCACCGGCTTCCTCATCTCGGCGCTGGGTGGATCGAACACACAGATTGGCGGCCCGACCGGCGCGTTCGTGGTGGTGGTGTCGGGCATCGTGGCGGAACACGGCGTCGAGGGCCTGTTCATGTGCACGATGATGGCCGGCGTGATGCTCATCCTGCTGGGCCTGAGCAAGTCGGGCACGGCGGTGAAGTTCATTCCGCGGCCCGTCATCATCGGCTTCACCAACGGCATCGCGGTGCTCATCGCAAGCACACAGGTCAGCGAGTTCCTGGGCATCAGCTTCAGCGAAAACGTCGGCGAGTTCGTCGAGCGGATGGCGGCCTTGTGGCGGCATCGCGACACGTGGTCGCCGGCCGCGGTGGCCGTGGGCAGCGGCGCGCTGGCGGCCATTCTGATCGTCAACCGCTACGTTCGCGTCATTCCGGGCACGATCGTGGCGCTGTTTGGCGGCACGGCAGTCGCCTGGGCCCTGGGCGCGCCGGTGGAAACCATCGGGTCGCGCTTCGGCGGCGTGCCCTCGGGCCTGCCGTCGATCCACGTGCCCTCATTCGAGCCCGCGCTGATCACGTCACTGATCTCTCCGGCCGTCACAGTCGCCATGCTGGGCGCGATCGAATCACTGATGTCCGCCGTTGTTGCCGACCGCATGAGCGGAGACCGGCACAACCCCAACGTGGAGCTGGTCGCGCAGGGCGTGGCCAATGTGATCTCGCCTCTGGTAGGCGGACTGCCCGCAACGGGCGCGATTGCGCGGACGGCCACCAACATCCGTTCGGGCGCCCGCACGCCGGTCGCGGGCATGATTCACGCGGTCACGCTGCTCATCGTGTTGCTCGTCGGCGCGGAGCTGGCGGCGCTGGTGCCCATGGCAGTCCTGGCGGCCATCCTCTTCGTGGTCGCCTGGAACATGGGCGAGTGGCACGAGATTCCCGCACTGCTCCGGCAATCGTGGACGGACATTTCAGTGTGGGCGGTGACGTTCGCGCTGACGGTGTTTGCCGACCTCACCGTGGCCGTGGAAGTGGGCATGGTCCTGGCCGCGCTGCTCTTCATCAGGCGTGTGGCCAAGTCGACGACCGTGTCACGCGTGACGGACGACTACATCGCGGCGGGCAAGGTGCACGTGCTGCAGGACAAACCGATTCCGCCGTACGTGGCGATCTTCCGCATCCACGGCCCGTTCCTGTTCGGCGCCACCGACAAACTCGCCAAGGTGTTCGACCACCTCGCGGAGCTGCCGCCGGTCGTGATCTTCCGGCTGCGCAACATGACGGCCATCGACGCCACCGGCGTCAAAGCGCTGGAGGATGCGGCGCTGCGCCTGCGCGCCTCGGGCCGCACCGCTCTCTTCTGCGGCGCCCCCGATCAGCCGCGCGCGCTCATGCACAAGGCCGGCTTCGCCGAGGTCGTCGGCCCCGACCACGTCTGCGCCAACGTGGACGAGGCGTTGGGGAAAGCGAGAGGAATTTACGAAGGGAACAGGGATCAGGGATCAGGGAAGGCACTCTCGCCCTCCAAATGATCCCTTATCCCTTATCCCTTCTGCGTCCAGACCGGCACCGGTTCGATCGTCGCCGCCGGGGCGGGGCCGGCGTCGGCGCGGCCGGAGCCGGCCAGGCGGCTGATGGCGCGGACGTTCATGTCGTGGTCGCAGAGGATCTGACACGACAGCCGCACACCGGTGAGGCCCCGGTTGGTCAGCGCGGTCTTCTCCGCTTCGGTCATCTGCGTGGGTTCGCCGTCGACGAACTCGACGCGGCACGTGGTGCAGCGCGCCTTGCCGCCGCACGCGTGCAACTGGTCGATCTGCGCATCCTGCTCGAGCGCCAGCACCAGCCGCTTCCCGGCCTCCACGTCAAACGTCCCCACTCCGTCTACAGTCAATTTCGGCATTCCTACTCCTTCGTCTCTTCACAGGAGACACGGAGGCGCGGAGATGGGAATCCCCTTCGTGTCTCCGTGCCTCCTGTCGATCGTTCTCTGGGTCAGTATCGCTGCTTGATGGTCGGTATCAGATAGTCGCGAAACGCGCGCGTAAAGTCGTACTTCGGCGCGAAGCCCCAGTCGGCGCGCGCGGCGCTGTCATCCACGTCGGCCGGCCAGGAATCGACGATGCCCTGGCGTTTTTCGTCGACCTTGAACGAGATCTGCGCGCCGGGGAACGCCCGCAGCACCTCCTCGTGCACCTCCCCCGCCGTGGGCGCGAACGCGCCGAGGTTGTAGGTCGACCGCGTCAGCCGTTCACGTGGCGCGGCGGCCAGCGTCAACAACGCATCCACGCCATCGGGCATGGCCATGAAGGGAATCTGCGTATCCGGGCGCACGAAGCAGGCGTACGGTTCGCCCTTGGCGGCGGCGTGAATCATCTCCGGCGCGTAGTCGGACGTGCCGCCGGACGGCACGGTCAACGCGGAGATGAGTCCCGGGAACCGGACGCCGCGGAAGTCCACCTTGCCGTGCTGGGGCTCCTTCGACAGCTGCTTGTAGTGCTTGGCGTAATACTCGCCGAGCTGTTCGCAGTACAGCTTGTTACAGCCGTACATGGTCGTGGGCGTCGTGAACTGGTCTTCGCGCACCTTGCCGGCGGCGCGTTTGACCTCGAGGGACGGCATCCCGAAGGCCGCAATCGACGAGGGATACAGGAACGTGACGGGCCGGCCATGGGACTCGGCTTCCCGCTGGGCAAACTCGAGCAGGTTGAGTGTGCCCTCGACGTTCACCTCATGCGCGGTCACCGGCGAGAATTCCGATCGCGTCGACAGCAGCGCGGCCAGGTGGAAGATCAGGTCGACCTCGAACTCGGTCATCACGCGTTCGAGCAGGCCCTTGTCGAGAATGGAGCCGGTCACTTCGCGGGCGACCTTGCGGCCAAGCGCGGCATCGAGGGGCGCGAGGTCGAGCGTCACGATGGCGCGCGCGCCATCGTCGGCCAGGCGATCGATGAGGCCGTGGCCGATTTCGCCGCCGGCGCCGGTGATGAGAACAACGGGTTTCCGCGTGGACATTGATTATCCGAGGGACAAGCCGTGAATCACGGACAGGAGGATGGACAGGACGGACAACGCCAGACAGACCAGCGCAATCGCCATGTGATTGATGCGCTCCGGCTGCAGCGGATCGAGCAGGCGGCCCGCGACATAGCCGCCGATGAAGCCGCCGGCATGCGCGTAGTTGTCGATGCTGGACATGACCAGACCCAACACGAACATCATGACGGCATACATCAACGCCTGCTGGTAGGTCTGCGTCGAGCCCGTCCGGCGGCCGTAATACACCAGCGCGCCCAATAGACCAAAGATGGCCGCGGAGGCGCCCACCGTCACCTGCGCGCCGCGGAGAATCGGCGGCACGGGCACGCCGGCAAACACCTGGCCCATGATGCTGGTGAAGGCAAAACCCGCCACGGAGGCCAGCGTGTAGATGATCACCATGCGCCCCGGGCCGTAGAGGTCCGACACGGCGGGCGCCAGCTGCCGTACCCAGTACATGTTGAAGAAGATGTGGATCAGGCTGCCGTGCAGCCAGCCGGCGCTCAGCACCGTCCACCAGCGATCGAGATAAAACACGGGGCCGGACCCGCTGGCGCCCAGCAGTACGTTGGCCTGAAAACTGGGCGAGAGGAACCCGAACAGGCCGCCGCCCATGATGTCGCCATCGGAGAGCAGCAGCGCGATAACGAACATCACGACCGACAGCCCCACGACAAACGGGACGAACCCCATGTCGCTGCCGAGACGACGGACCGCTGCAGCGTAACCCCACAACCCCGGATTGCGGCGGCCGCAGTTGTAGCAGGTGTCGTCGTTCACGCCGACGAGGTACCCGCACGACACACACACGACGGACCCTGACGTCTGGCGGCCGAACATTCCTGAACATTCTAACGGGTCCAACGGGTCCAACGGGTGCAACGGGTCCAACAGGTCCAACGGGTCCACAGGGTGCACTGGGCGTAGACTGGCGGCGTGCGGGTATTGGTGACGGGCGGGACGGGGTATCTGGGCCAGGCGATTGTCCGCGCGCTGGCGGCGCGCGGACATACGCCCGTCGTGTTCGCGCGGACGACGTCGGGCGGCGGCTCTAAAGTGTCGGGAGTTTCCGCTCTGACTGCGCCGGAAACTCCACCCGACACTCTTCCCCCGCCGCCCGACGTCGTCCGCGGCGACGTGCGCGACCGCGACGCCGTCGTCGCGGCCGCGCAGGGCGCCGACGCGATGATCCACACCGCGGCCCTGGTCGCGGTGTGGCGCCCCCGCGCCGCCGACTTTGACGACGTCAACGTCGGCGGCCTGCGACACGCGTTGGAGGCCGTGCGCACGCACGGCCTCCGGCGCCTCGTCTACACGTCGTCGTTTCTCGCCCTGCCCCCGGCAGGGCGAGACACGCCGCTGCGCGCCAACGACTACCAGCGCACCAAGGCCCTCGCCGAACGCGTGGCCGCCGACGCCCACGCGTCCGGCGCCCCCATCGTCCGCCTGTATCCCGGCGTGATTTATGGCCCGGGCCTGATGTCGGACGGCAACCTCGTGGGCCGGCAGATTGCCGACCACCTTCGGGGCACGCTGCCGGGACTGGTCGGCGCCGACCGCGTCTGGTCGTTCGCCTGGGTGGACGCGGTTGCGGCGGCGCACGTGGCCGCGCTTGAGCATCCAAAGCCGGCGCCGGCCTATCAGGTGGGCGGTCCCAACGAACCGCAGCAGCGCCCGTTCGAGATCGTGCGAGAGCTGCGCGGCACGAAGTTGCCCACGCGCCTGCCCCTCTGGGCCGGCCACCTCGCGGCCATGGTCGACCCGGCGCGGACGGCGTTGCTCGGGACGCCGCGGCAGATCACGCATGCCACTGTCGAGATCTTCCGCCACGACTGGCCGCTGGATTCGTCCGCAGCCGAGCGCGATCTGGGCTACACGTACCCGACGCTGCGCGAAGGCATCCAGGCGCTGCTTACCGCGTCATCGTGAACGGATGGTCGTGCAGCAACAACGGCGTCCTGATCTCACCCGCCGCACTGCGCGCGTCCAGGAACGTGCCGACAAACGTGATCTTCGTGTCGCCGAAGTCCACTCTGAAGAAGAAGTCCGGAAACTCGACCACCCCGTCCACGACCGGTCCGGCATCGAGGTTGTCGCGGTAGGTGCCCGACAACCGCGTGCCGTCGTGCCGCAGGGTCAATGTGAACGGCGCGTTGGGATACGAACTGATCCCGGTCCAGGTGCCCGACAGGTCGCGCACGGAGGGGGCTGTGGGACCGTCCCGACAGCTCCCGAGTAGCAGTCCAAGCGTGAGGAGCAGGGCGTGGCGCCACCACCGGCGTGACGTGTGCATGAACGGCCTCCGGGCTCACACACGGGCGGCGCGGGGCGGCACGTCGCACCTGCCTCCATTCTAGCGCCCGCCGAATGACGATGACGCAGTATGATTCCCCCACCGGAGGACGTATGCGTGCACGTGTGATGGCCGTGGGCCTGGCTGGAGCGCTGGTGTGGGGAGTGTCGATGACCGCCGAACAGCCGGCGCACATCAACCCGATGATCGAGCTGCTCAGCGCCAAGAAGGGCATGTTCGGGCTCGGCCTGCCGACGGCGGGCCGTCAGGGCGGCGGCGGCAACCGTGGCGGCGGACGCGCGGGCGGCGCGGCCGGCCAGACGCCTCCCGCCACACCCACGCCTGCCCCACCGGCCACGCCGCCGAAGACGCCGGCTGAACTCGCGCAGGACGCCATCGCGCATCAGGAATCCGACTGGTTCTTCACGGCGGCGATGGAACGCACGCCCGACGCCGGCGAACCGATGTTGACGGCGTTTCAGGAGGCCATGGCCGCGGCCGGACCGGTCGGCGGCGCCCCGCGCCGGTTGCTGGCGCCCATCAATTCGAAGGCGCCCAACATCACGCGCCCGGGTGATCCCAACCCGTCCGACTACATCACCATCCTCAACCGCCAGCTCAACGTGGGCATCTCGAGCATCTCGTTCGTCGAGGTCGACACGGCCGAGGAACTGCGCATGGGCATCAACGCGCTGCGCTTCAAGGCGAAGGGCGGCACCCGGCCCGACCACGTGGGCAACGCGCCGAAGTACTGGGGCATGAGCGAAGCGGAGTACCGCCGCAAGGCCGACGTCTGGCCGCTCAATCCCGAGGGTGAAATCGTGGTGTGGGCCATCATCGAATCCCGCGAAGGCCTCGCCAACATCCGCGAGATCGCGCAGGTGCCCGGCCTCAGCGTCATCGCGGCCGGCGCCGGCACCCTCGGCGGCGTGTTCTCCACCACCAACGCCGAAGGCCGCCGCGTGCGAGACGATGCGGCGTGGGAAGCGGCGATTCAGACGATCGCGAATGCCTGCAAGGAATTCAACAAGGCGTGCGCGTATCCGGTGAGCGAAAACGACATCGAAGCGCGCTACAAGCAGGGCTTCACCGTGGGCATCCTGCAGGCGTTCAACGAAGCCGCGTTCCGCGCGGTGGCCAAGGGCCGGCAGATCGCTGGGCGGTAGGTCACGGCTTCAGACTCACCGCCGCCATCACCAGCCGCGTGCTCGTCATGAGCCGATTGATCCATTGATCCATCGACGCATCGATCCATCGGTCAACCGCGAGGATGACGGGACAGTGACTGGTGACGGCGCCACCGCGAGTGCGGCGGCTGATCTGCGCGCGCGTCTGGAGCGAAGCGTCGTGGAAGCCGTGCGACGCTCGGCACTCCGGACGTTCCCGTTCCCGCACGCCCGTCTGGAGGACGTCTGGCCGTCCGACGTGTACCCGCTCCTGCTGGCTTCCCTGCCGCCGGAGACGTGGTATCGCGATGACAACCCCGCCAAATACGGCCGCGCGGACGGGCGGTCCTGCCGGCAGGTCCTGCCGCTTGGCGCGCTGCCGGAGCCCTCGCCGCTCTGGACGGCCGTCAACCACGCGCTGACCTCCTCGGCGCTGCACGCCGCGGTGTGCGCACGTTTCGGCCTCCGCGCCAACCGGCGCGACGGGCGACCGCGGTCGGCCGCCCGCCCCACTCTCGTCAGAGACCTGCCGGGGTACTGGATCGAGCCGCACCCGGACAGCCGCGCCAAACACGTGACGCTGCAGTTCTACCTGGCCGCGGACCACTCGCAAGAGACGCTCGGCACCACGCTGTACAGACTCCGTCCCTTCCGCATGGCGGCCTGGCTGGGGCGTGTGCCGTTCATGGAGGCGGTCGATCGCCTGCCATTCCGCCCGAACAGCGGCTACTGTTTTCCGGTCTCGTGGCGCTCGTTCCACGGCGTCGACCACCTGCCCGCCGGCGCGGGTGTGCGGCACACCCTGATGAACACCTACTACTGGAGGGCCGCGTCATGACCCCGCCGGCCCGGCCCGTCACCTTCCTGCAGGCCGCGCTGCCCATCGCCTTCCTCACGGTCGTCATCGTGTACGGCATGGTCCTGCGGCCGCTGGTCTTCGGCCAGCGGTCACTGCCGCTCGAGGTGGTGTTCCCGCTCGCCTCCGCCTTCGCCATCGCGCACTTGAACCGCCTCGGGCACTCGTGGGCCGACATCCAGATCTCCATCGTCGCGCGCATGGGGCGAGGGATTCCGGGGTTCTTCATCCTGGCCGCCATCGGCATGCTCATCGGCAGCTGGATGGTGGCCGGCACCATCCCGATGCTGGTCTACTGGGGCATCAGGCTGGTCGCCCCGGAGTGGCTGTACCTGCTCGCGTTTCTGATCCCCGTGGTGTTCTCGACGCTCACGGGCACGTCGTGGGGCTCGGCCGGCACGGTCGGTGTCGTCATCATGGGGATCGCGATGTCGGTGGGCGCCGACCTGGCCATCACCGCCGGCGCGGTGGTGGGCGGCTCCTACTTCGGCGACAAACTCTCGCCGCTGTCGGACACCACCAACATGGCGGCGCTGGGCGCCGACGTCGACCTCTTCGATCACGTCCGCGCGATGTTGTGGACCACGCTGCCCAGCGCGGCCGTCGCGATCCTCGTCTACACCGTCGTCGGGCTGCTGTATCCGCCGTCGGGCAGCGCGACCACCGCGCAGTCGGCCGCGTTTCTTGCCGGCCTCGATCAGATGTTCCACTTCTCACCGTGGCTGCTGATTCCGCCGGCCGTGGTGTTGTACGGATCGTTGCGGCAGATGCCGACCATTCCCGTGCTGGGCGCGGGCATCCTGTCGGCGGCGGCCATCGCGCTGGTCACCCAACCCTTCACGGTGGCCGACGTCGCCGCGTCGATCACGACCGGCTTCACCGCGGCGATGGCGCCGTGGGCGGCCGACGTGCCGGCCGGCGTCGCGTCCCTGGTGTCGCGCGGCGGCCTCTACTCGATGCGCGAGGCGATCTTCGTCGCATTCCTGGTGTTTTTCTTCATCGGCATCATCGACCGCATCGACGCCATGTCGGTCGTGGTCACCCGTGTCTTCCGGTTCGCGCGCACGGGCACCACCACCGTGCTGGCGTCGCTGGGCGCCTCGGCCATCACCAATGCGATGACGTCCAATCAGTACGCCACGTCATTCATCGTGGGTGACGCGTTCCGGAGGAAGTACGACGAACACGGCGTCCCCCGCCGCATCCTGTCGCGTTCAATTGAAGACTACGGCACAGTGCTCGAACCCATCGTGCCCTGGCACCCCTCGTGCCTGTTCATGGTCGCGACCCTCGGCGTGCCCGTGGCCGAGTTCTGGCGCTGGGAAATCCTGACGTTGGCCAACCTGGCGATCGCGCCGCTGTTCGTGCTGCTGGGGATCGGCTTCCGCCGGACGACGCGCTGACTCACCGAACCGCCATCGCGGCAGCGAAGATAGCCAGCAGGATGGCCAGCGCAGCGCTGCCAATGCCGCCCATCACCCAACGGAACTGAGCGTTCATCTCCGTGCGAAGGCCGGCGAACCCTGCCTCCATGCGGGTGTCCAGGGATCGCACCGACTGCTTGAGATCCTCCAACGAGTTGGTCAAGGCATCCATACGCTCCTCCGCCTTCGCCATCCGTTCCACCAGTTCCGCCATGTGTCATTCCTCCTTCGTTCCGGAGTCATGCACGCCGGATGCCGCACCGCACCGCGGTGGCACGGGGTCCCCCTGGCACATTCTGCCAGCTCGGTGGGCGCTGGCTGGGGCAGTCCGGCTGACGACGATGGTGCCATCGTCCGCACTGGAAATCCATACCATCCCACACACGCTGCCGGGAACCCGGGCCTGGGGCCCTCCGTCCGGCTAACCAATGCCTGCCAACCTCGTCAAAACACAGCAGATGCAGTTGGACGACGCAGCGGCCGTGGCGGCGGCCCGAAGCGGGGATCAGGACGCGTTCCGGGTGCTGGTCGACCGGCACTCCCGCAGCCTGTATCGGCTGGCCTTCCGGATGACCGGCAAGGCCGAAGACGCCGAGGACGTCGTCCAGGAAACGTTCATCCGGGCCTACCGGCAGTTGAGCCGGTTTGAAGCCCGGGCCAACGTGTCCACCTGGCTCTACCGCATCGCGTTCAACTGCGCGGTGGATTTTCTCCGGTCGCGTCCCCGCCGGGAATCGGCGACCGAAGACGACGCGCTGGAACGGATGGCGCCCTCCGCCACGGGCCCATCAATGGACGACCTGGTGTATGCGGGACAGATCGGCGAGCGCATGCAGGCGGCGCTCGGCGGTCTGTCGGAGAAGGAACGCGCCGCGTTTCTGATGCGGCACTACCACGGGTGTTCGATCGAGGAAATCGGCAGCACCCTGGGAATGAAGACCAACGCGACGAAACACTCGATCTTTCGCGCGGTGAAGAAGATGCGGGTCGCCATGCAGTCCTTCGTGGCGACCGAGACACAGCGGCAGGGACGATGGAGCACCGAATGACGACCGAACACACCTGGCACCCGACGGAGGACGACCTCGTCCTGCTGTTCTACGGGGATGCGAGTCCTGACGAGGAGCGGCGGCTGGCCGGCCACGTCGAGACGTGCGCCCAGTGCCAGCCCGTCTGGCAGGAGATCACGGGATCGCTGGCGGCCGTGGATGCCGCCGGTGTGCCGGAGCCGCCGGCGGATTTCGAACGCGTGATGTGGGCGCGGGTCCAGCGTGAGATCGAGGGCCTGCGTCCGGAGCCGGTGCGCTGGTGGGCGCCGCAGTACTGGCTGCCGGCCGTGTCGCTGGCCGTGGTCGTCCTCGCGGTCACGGTGGGCACGCAACTGTGGAGTGGCGGGAACCCGGCTGGCGACGCCGGCAGCGCCGAGGGGCTTGCGGCCTCTCAACCCGAACGCGCCCTGCTCATCGCGATGGACGACCACCTCGAGCGCAGCGAACTGCTGCTCGTGGAGTTGATGAACGCCGACCTGTCGCAGCCCGAAGCCGTGCGCCTGGGCTACGAACGCGCGGCGGCCGACGACCTGCTGCTGTCGAGCCGGCTGTACCGCCAGACGGCCACGCACACCGGCAACGTGGAACTGGCTGCCATGCTCGAAGACCTGGAGCGCGTGCTCGTGGAAGTGGCGCGCGCGCCGCAGGACCTGAAACCGCACGACCTGACCGCGCTGCGGACGCGCATCGAAGAAGACAACCTGCTGTTCAAGGTGCGGGTGGTCAACGATGAAGTCCGCAGACGCCAGCAGACCATGACTTTGGATCGCAGTGAGGGAGACCAATGACTCGACTGATGCTGACCGCCGCTGTTCTCGTGATTCCCGTCTCGGGTCTGGCCCAGACCGTGCCTGTGCCGCCCGCGCCGCCGGCGCCGCCCGCCCCCGTGGTGTTGCCGGTGCCCCCCGGGGTGCCCACGCCGCTGGTCCCGCCCGGCGCGCCGATGCCCGTCGACCTGGCGATGCCCGTCGTCGTCAACGAGATGGCGCTGGCTGAGGCGCTGGTGGCCGCCGAACTCGCGCAGACCCGCGTCATCTCCGCCGAGGAGGCGCGCGTCTTCGGCCAGCGCGCCATGGAAGAGAGCCGCCGGGCGATGGACGAGGCCCGCTGGCGCATGGAGGACATGCGGTTTGACTGGGTTGAGGGGCAAGCCGTGACGTTCGGATCGACCAACAGCGCGTACGACACCGGGCTGAGCCTGATGTCACGCCGCGACTACGAACGCGCGATCGTCCGGTTTGATCAGGTCATCGCGGCGAAGGGCGCGCGCGTGGATGCCGCGCTCTATCACAAGGCGTACGCGCAGTACCGGCTGGGCCGCAGCAGCGATGCCACCGCCACGCTGGCCGAACTGCGCAAGAATCACCCGCAGAGCCGGTACCTGAAGGACGCGTCGGCGCTCGAGACCGCCGTGCGGCAGTCGGCCGGACAGCCGGTGGACCCGTCGGCCGCCGACAACGACGAGCTGAAGCTGCTGGCCATCAACGCGCTCGTGCACACCGACCCGGCGCAGGCGCTGCCGCTGCTGGAGGGCGTGCTCAACAACGGCGCCAACTCGCACCAGCTCAAGACACGCGCGCTGTTCGTGCTGGCGCAGAGCAACCAGCCGCGCGCCCGTGAAATCCTGATGGGCCTGGCCAAAGGCGCGGGCAACCCCGACCTGCAGCGTTCGGCCATTCAGTACCTGTCGTCGCGCGGTCGTGAACGCATCACGAGCGCCGAACTGAAGGCGATTTACGACTCGACCACGGACACCGACATCAAGCGCGCGGTCATCGCCGCGTGGGGCACGATGGGTGAATACGGCCAGCTGGCCAACGTGGTCGCGGCCGGCGGCGTCGACACCTCGGTGCGGTCCGCGGCGCTCTCGCGCATGACCGACCCGGCGGCGGCCGAGACGCTGTGGGCGATCTACCAGAAGGAACAGGACAAGGAACTGCGCGGCAGCATCCTTTCGCGCCTCGGCTCGATGGGCGCGGCGGACCGCCTCCTCGATGTCGTCCGTTCCGAGCAGGACGTGGAACTGCGCCGGCGCGCGATTCGCAGCCTGGGCAACATGCGCGCGGACAAGTCGGGCGCGGCGTTGTCCGAGCTCTACGGCCGCGAGTCGGATGCCGACAACAAGAAGGCCATCATCTCGGCGCTGGCCAACCAGAGCAATGGCGAAGCGCTCGTGGCCCTCGCGCGCAAGGAAACGAACATGACGCTCAAGCGCGACATCGTCTCGCGCCTGTCGAACATGTCGCGCAACAAGGCGGCCATGGATTACATGCTGGAGATCATCAAGTAACGGGTCCGAGGTCCCACGGGTCCGGGGTCCGTCAGGGTCCGGGAGGAGTCTCCATGGCGAGAATGGCCGCAGTACTGATGGTGCTCGTCGCGGCGGTGGGCGTGATGGCCCAGACGCCGCAGATCCAGAACGGCCGGGTCCAGACCCAGGGCGCCACGTCGCTGGCCCGCGACGTGGCGGCCCTGACCGCCCAGGCCACCACGCCGGTGTGGGTGGCCTGGCAGGTGGCCAAGGTCGATGGCGACCGGGATGCGTGCTGCACGTACTACACGGACGGCATGAACGCGCCGATTCGGGGGTGCCGCATGGAACCCACCGAGGACGGCGAGCGGTGGACGCCACCCACCTTCCCCGAGCCCACAGGCCCGGTGCAGTTGGAGGCGGGCACGTCGCTGGTCGTGTACCTGCGGCTGGTGAACGGCCGCCTCGAGCGGGTCCGGGTCTTGTCCGACAGCTGCCCGGTGGATGCCGGCGGCCGCGACGTGCACTGGCTCACGGGCGTGTCGGGCGCGGACTCGGTGGCCTACCTGAAGTCGCTGGCCACCAACGAATCACTGGACGTCGACGTCAAGTCGCCCATTGCCAACGCGGCCATCCGCGCCATCGCGCAGCATCGCGACCCGTCAGCCGTCGACGTGCTCATCGAGATCGCGCGCAGCCAGGCCTATTCCACTCACGCCGCCAGCATTCGTCGTCAGGCGATTGACGGCCTCGGCCAGTCGCGTGACCCGCGCGCGCTGCAGTTTCTGGCGGGGATTATCACCAAATAGTGCGGAGTGCGGAGTGCGAAGTGCGGAGTGCGAAGTGCGGAGTGCGGCTCAGTGCACTCCGTGGCCGCCCATCTGCAGCATCGCCGGATCGGCGCCCATGCGGCGGATGGCCATTTCCCACGTGACCGCCGCGGGAATTTCGAAGATCAGATCCAGCTCGACCGGTGAGATGAGCCACGCCGACTCTTCCAGCTCCGCATCGAGCTGGCCGGCCGCCCAGCCGGCGTAACCCGCCAGCACCAGTGTACGGCGCGGAATGGGCCGGGCTTCCAGCGTCTTGCGCAACAACGCCGGCGACGCCGCAAGATACAAGCCCTCGCCGATCGGTTTGTGCTCCACATCCGGCGGCGCGGCCGTGAGGATCCAGCCGCGATTGGGTTCCACCGGACCACCGAGGTGCAGCGGCATGGCGTTGGGTTCGGCAATCGGCGGATCGAATTCCACCGCCTCGGCTGCAGGCACCTCTGCCGGTCGATTCACCACGAGACCCAGCGCCCCCTCGGGCCCGTGTTCACACAGCAGCACCACCGTCTTGGCAAAATTCGGGTCGGTCAGCTGCGGCATGGAAATGAGCAGGGCGGGCGCCAAGGGCATACGCTCAGTCTACATGCCCACATCGTGAGATGGCGAGATCACCGGGTGGCGAGATGGCGAGGTGGCGAGGCCTACTCCCGACACCTGGCCCAGGTGAGCGCCTCAGTGACGATGGGCGCGGACGACGACGGGTGTGTGGCGAGCGCGTCGAGGGCGGCGGCGCGGTCACCGGGGGGCAGCGAACCCGACAGATACGCCATCGTGCGGCGCAGCCGGTGTAAACCCGCGCGCTTGAGCGCGCTGCCCTTCAACCGCGCCACCCAGGCGTCGTCACTCAACTTGCACGCGTCGATCAGCCGCCAGCCGTCGGACGCCGCGCGCCGCTGCCACACGGCGTCGTCCGACACGGCGGCCTTGCGGTTCCATGGACAGACGTCCTGGCAGATATCGCAGCCGAAGAGCCGCCCTTCGAGCCGGTCGCGCCAGCGCTCCTCCACCGCCCCCCGCACTTCGATGGTCAGATACGACAGGCACCGCGTGGCATCCACGGTGTACGGTTCAACGATGGCACCGGTGGGACAGGCGTCCAGACACCGCGTGCACGTGCCGCACTGATCCGTCCCGGGCACATCCGGTTGGAGGTCCAGGTTCGTGACGATTTCGCCGAGAAACAGCCACGACCCCAGCGCCGGATTGATGAGGCAGGTGTTCTTGCCGATCCAGCCAAGACCCGCCGCCTCCGCGTACACCCGCTCCTGCACGGGCCCATCGTCGACACACGTGAACCCTTCGAGGCCCGGGCCATGCGCCTCGGCCAGCCAGCGCAACAACGCGCGCAGACGCTCGCGGATGACGCCATGGTAGTCGTCACCCCAGGCGTACCGCGCGACCGCCGCATCGCCAGGGCCAACGGCGTCGTTCGAGTAGGGCTGTGCGGTGTTGTAGACGACGGCGACGGAGATCACCGACCGAGCCGATGCCATGGACGCGCGCACATCGGCGCGCTCATCGGCCGACTCGGCCAGATACGTCATCTCACCCGCGCGGCCTTCGGCGATCCACTCCGCGAGCCGGGTCAGTTTCGGGTGCGTGTCAGCCCGCGCGATGCCGCACAGGTCGAAGCCCAGTTCGCGCGCCTTGGCCTTGATCGCAAGAGGGTCCCGGGTAGGGTTTTCGGCTGCCGGCACCACGAATGAAAACCCTACCCGAAACCCTCTCAGCCTTTGGCCGCGAGACGACGCAGCACGTACGGCAGGATGCCTCCATGGCGGAACGCCACCAGTTCTTCCGGCGTGTCGATGCGCACCGCCGCCGTGAACTCCGTCACCCGCCCGTCGTCGGCCGTCGCGCGCACCGTGACGGTGCCGCGCGGCGTGAGACCGGCGCCTGAGCCCACCAGGTCGATGCGCTCGCGGCCGGTGAGGCCGAGGCTCGACGGCGTCTGGCCGCCGGTGAACTCGAGCGGCAGCACCCCCATGTTCACGAGGTTGCTGCGATGGATGCGTTCGTAGCTCTCGGCGATGACCGCCTTCACACCCAGCAACATGGTGCCCTTGGCGGCCCAGTCGCGCGACGAGCCCGATCCGTATTCCTTGCCCGCGATCACGATGAGCGGGATGCCGGCCGCGCGGTACTTCTCCGACGCGTCGAAGATCGACAACACGTCGGGCGCGCCGCCACCGAGCCAGGTCGTCCATCCGCCTTCGGTGCCAGGCGCCAGCTGGTTCTTCAGCCGCACGTTGGCGAACGTGCCGCGCATCATCACCTCATGGTTGCCGCGGCGCGCGCCGTAGGAGTTGAAGTCCTTCGGATCGACACCCTGCGCGATGAGGTACTGCCCCGCCGGGCTGTCCTTCTTGATCGACCCGGCCGGCGAGATATGGTCGGTCGTAATCGAGTCGCCCAGGAGCGCCAGCACGCGCGCGCCCGTGATCTCGCGCGGCGGCGCCGGCTCGGCGCTGAGGTTCTCGAGGAACGGCGGCCGCCGGATGTACGTGGAGTCAGAGGCCCACGCAAATCGATCGCCGGTCGGCACCGGCAGCGTGCGCCAGCGCTCGTCGCCTTCGAACACCGACGCGTACTGCTCGCGGAACATCTCGGCCGACAGCGACGCCAGCATGGCCTGCTGCACCTCCTGCTGCGTCGGCCAGATGTCACGCAGATACACGGGCGCGCCGTCCGCGCCCACGCCGAGCGCCTCGGTCGTCAGATCCAGATTCATCGTGCCGGCAATCGCGTACGCGACGACCAGCGGCGGCGACGCCAGGTAGTTGGCGCGCACATCCTGCTGGATGCGGCCTTCGAAGTTGCGATTGCCCGACAGCACCGATGCCACGACCAATCCGCGGTCGCGAATCTCCGCGGAGATCTCGTCGGGCAACGGACCGGAGTTGCCGATACACGTCGTGCAGCCGTAGCCCACGAGGTTGAACCCGAGCGCATCGAGGTGCCGGTCGAGTCCGGCCCGTCGCAGATACTCGGTCACCACCTTCGACCCCGGCGCCAGGCTGGTCTTCACCCAGGGCCGGCGCTGCAGTCCGCGTTCGTGCGCCTTCTTCGCCACCAGCCCTGCGGCAATCATCACACTCGGGTTCGACGTGTTCGTGCAGCTCGTGATGGCCGCGATGACGACCGAGCCGTGTTCGAGCTGGGTCGCGGTCGCCACGGCCGTGCCGCCGCCGGCGGCCGTCGTCTTGACGCCCTTCTTCAGGTCATCCAGCGCGCCGGCGAACGAGGCCTTGGCGTTCGACAGCGCCACGCGATCCTGCGGACGCCGCGGGCCCGCCAGACTGGGCTCCACCTGATCGAGCCGCACCTCCAGCGTGTCCGTGTAGTCGGCATCGGGCGTGCCGTCGGTGCGGAACAGCCCCTGCGCCTTCGCGTACGCCTCGACCAGCGCCACCTGCGACTCGTCGCGCGCGGTGAAGCGCAGGTAGTCCAGCGTCATGTCGTCGATCGGGAAGATCGCGACCGTCGCGCCGTACTCCGGACACATGTTGCCCAGCGTCACGCGGTCGGCAATCGTCAGATGCGCCAGGCCATCACCGAAGAATTCGACGAACGTGCCCACCACCTTCTTCTTGCGCAGGGCCTCGGTGATCGTCAGCACCAGGTCGGTGGCCGTGACGCCCTCGCGCAGGCGTCCGGTCAGGCGGCAGCCAATCACCGGCGGAATCAGCATCGAGCTGGGCTGGCCCAGCATCGCGGCCTCGGCTTCGATACCGCCCACGCCCCAGCCCACGACGCCCAGGCCGTTCACCATGGTCGTGTGCGAGTCGGTGCCGAACACCGTGTCCGGATACGCCAGCGGCCGGCCGCCGGTCGTGTCCTTGCACACGACACGCGCGAGGTACTCGATGTTCACCTGGTGGACGATGCCGGTCTCGGGCGGCACGACACGGAAGTTGCGGAAGGCGTCCTGGCCCCACCGCAGGAAGACATAACGCTCACGGTTGCGGTGGTACTCGAGGTCGGCGTTGAGCTGCATCGCATCGGACCGGCCGAAGTGATCCACCTGCACCGAGTGGTCGATGACCAGTTCGACGGGCTGCAGCGGATTGACCTGCTCGGGGCGGCCGCCCAGACTCACGATGCCGTCCCGCATGGCGGCCAGATCCACCACACAGGGGACGCCCGTGAAGTCCTGCAGCAGGACGCGCGCGGGCATGAACGAGAGTTCCTTCTCGCCGCCCTGCTTCACGTTCCACGAGGCCAGCGCGCGGATGTCGTCGGCCTTGACGAAGGCGTTGTCCTCGCGCCGCAGCAGGTTTTCGAGCAGGATGCGCAGCGAAAACGGCAGGCGCGACACCGACGGGAATCCCGCGGCTTCCAGCGCCGGCAGGCTGAAGTAGTCGAGTGACTCGCCGCCGACAGTGAGGGTGCTCCGGGTCTTGAACGTATCGAGAGACATCCCTCCTATTCTATTTCGCCGCGACCTCCAGCACCGCCTCAGCCGCGCGTCCCGAGGCCCCCGATCCGCCCAGCCGGGCGACCACCCCGGCCAGGTCCGCCTGCATCCGGCCGGCCGCCTCCGGGTCGGCCAGCAGGCGCCGCAGTTCCGCGCTGACCCGGTCGGGTGTGCACTGGTCCTGGATGAGCTCGGTCACCACCGGCCGCTCAGCCACCAGATTGACCATCCCGTACTGGTCCAGACGGACGACACGACGGGCGATGGCGTAGGTCAGGCCCGACACGCGATACACGATGACCATCGGCCGGCCGTGCAGAGCCGTCTGGACGGTGGCGGTGCCCGACGCGGTGGCCACCACGTCCGCCGCATGCAGGACATCATCGGCTGCGGCGTCCAGCAAGCCGACCGGCACGCCGGACTGGCGCAGACCGGTCAGCGGCCCGAACAGCTCATCGTCGAGCGCGGGCGCGCGAGCCACGAGGAACTGCACGCCGGGCATCGACGCGGCCAGCTGACGCGCCGCCTCGGCCAGCACCGGCAGCAGCAGGCGCAGCTCATTGGGACGGCTGCCCGGCAACAACGCGACCAGCGGGCGGGTGGGATCGAGCCCCGCCGCGGCACACGTCTCGGCCCGAGTGCGGCGAGACTTGGCCAGGTCGATAAGGGGATGTCCGACAAACGTCACCGGCACGCCGGCGTCGCGATACAGCCGCTCCTCGAACGGGAAGATGACGAGCATGCGGTCGACGTACCGCCGGATCGTCTCGAGGCGTCCCGGGCGCCACGCCCAGAGCTGCGGACTGATGTAGTAGACGATGGGGATGCCCAGCGCCTTGATCCGCGGCAGCAGCCGGAAGTTGAAGTCGGGAAAGTCGATGGCGACGAACACGTCCGGCCGGCGGTCCCGCGCGGCCTCGGTCAGCCGGTTGAGCATCTGGTACGACCGGCGCAGCACCCGCAGGGCCTCGGTGAGGCCCGTGACGCTGAAGCCGCGGTAATCGCCGATCAGTTCGCCGCCGGCCGCGCGAAACTGCTCCCCGCCGAACCCGAAGGCCTCGATCGACGCGCGCGCCGACAATGCGTCGAGGAGCGCGCCGGCGTACAGATCGCCGGATGGTTCGCCGCACGAGATCATCACGCGGCGCGGACCGGACGCAGGCGGCACGGTCAGTGACGGCCGCCGGCCGCGGGCTTGCGCAACGTGGCCGACGACAGGTCGAGCTCGGCCAGCGGGATGCGTTCGAAGTCGGTGATGCCGGCCTGCTTCAGCTGGCCCGCAAACGCCGACGCATCACCCACCAGCACGATCGACAGGCGGTCGGGGAACAGGAACTGCCGCGCCACGCGCTGAATGTCGGCGGGCGCGATGCGATCAACTTCCTCGCGATAGGTCTCGAGCTCCTCCACCGGAATGCCGAAGAAGAGGTGATTGAGCACCTGCATCGCGATGGCCGAGGGCGATTCGATCGACAACGGGAAGCTGCCCGCCATGTAGTCCTGCGCGCCCCGCAGTTCCCGCGGGTCCACCGGCTCCTCACGCAGCCGTTGGAACTCCTGAATCGTGAGGCTGAGCACCTCGCCGGTGGCTTCGGTGCGTGTGTCGGTTTCGGCGATGAAGCTGCCGCCCGACTTGTAGGCGCGGAACGTGGCCGACGCGCCGTACGTCAGCCCGCGATCGCCCCGCAGCACGCCGAACAGGCGGTTGGCGCCTTCGCCGCCCAGAATCTTGATCGCCAGGTCGAGCACCTTGTAGTCCGGATGCGTGCGGTTGACCCCAAGTTGCCCGACGCGAATCTCGGTCTGCACCGCGCCCGGACGATCGACGACCACGACGCGACGCGTGGGCGGCGGCGGATCGTCGTACGAGACGGCGGGCACGTCGCGACGCGCCCAGCTGCCGAAGGCCTTCTCGGCGGCGGCAAACGCCTCTTCGGTGCTGAGGTCACCGACGATGGCCAGCAGCGCGTTGTTGGGCGCGAACCAGGTGCGATGGAAGGCGACCAGGTCCTCGCGCGTGACCTGCGCGATCGCCTGGACCGTCTGCGGGCCGGGCCGGCCGTACGGATGGAAGCCGAACACCAGCCGGTCGATCAGCGTGTTGGCGACGTACTCCGGATCATCGGCACTGACCTGCAGGCCCGACGCCGCCTGTTCCTTCGCGCGCTGGATTTCCTGCGGGGCAAACGCGGGCCGCTGCGCCACGTCGGCCGCCAGCTCCAGCGCCAGCGCCACCTTGTCCTTCACGACCGCGCCCGAGACGAAGGTCACTTCATTGCCGGCGCCCACGGACAGCAGGCCGCCCGCCGATTCGATGGCGTTGGCGATCTCCTCGGACGACCGCGTGGCCGTGCCCTGGTCGAGCAGTCCGGCCACCAGCGAGGCCACGCCGGCCTTGCCGGCGGGATCGTTCGCCGCGCCGGTGCGCACAAGCAGCCGGAAGCTGACCGCAGGCTGTTCCTTGTGCGGCACGACCAGCACCTGCAACCCGTTGGACAGCGTCTTCAGCTTGTAATCGGGGAACGCCACGGGCCGCGACGGCAACGGACGCGGCGGCCGTTCGGACGGCCAGTCAGGCCGCTGCGCGAACGCCGACGCCGGCAGCAAGGCCACAGCCGACAGCAGGACGAACATCACGCAAGCGCGTCGCATCACCGCACCTCCTGCACGCTCGGCTCGGAGCCCGCCGGCCCCGGCAGGATCGTGATGACCAGCCGGGTCTGCGGCGTGAAGTACGTCCGCGCGACCCGCCGCACGTCTTCGGCCGTCACCTTCTGAAAGAGGTCGAACTCGCCGTCGGCCGTCGTGATGTCGTCGTGAATCACCACCGCGTGCGCCAGATGCAGCGCCTTCTGCTGGATGGTCTCTCGGCCCAGGATGTAGTCGCGCGCGAACTGCCGCTTGGCGCGATTGAGTTCCTCGGGCGTGATGAGGTCGGTCTTGAGCCGATCGATCTCCGTCGTCAGCGCCGTCAGCAGCGTGTCGGGCGAGGTGGCGCCCTGTGTGATGCCGACGGCATAGAAGTAGTTGGGATGTTCGATGAGTTTCGCTTCGCCGAACGCGGCCAGCGCCATCTGCTTCTCGTACACCAGCGACCGGTAGATGCGTGAACTCTGGCCGTCGGACAGGACCTTGGCCAGCACGTGCAGCGGATACGCATCCGGGTGGCCGTCGTACGCAATCGGGTAGCCCACGACCACCGCCGGCAGCGGCCAGGGCTGCCGCACGGTGAACCGGCGTTCCTGCGTCGGCGTCGGCTCCTTCGGAATGTCGCGCGGCACGGGCTTGCCCCGGGGAATGCGGCCGAAGTACTGCTCGATCAGCGCCTGCGCCTGCTTGGTCTCGAACGCGCCGGTCAGCACGAGCGTGGCGTTGTTGGGCACGTAATACGTCTCGTAGAACCCGCGCACGTCATCGATGCTGGCCGCTTCGAGATCCGCCATGCTGCCGATCGTCTGGTGTTTGTACGGATGCACCGTGAACGCCTTGTCGAAGATGACCTCGTTGAGGCCGCCGTACGGCACGTTGTCCACGCGCATGCGGCGCTCCTCCTTGACGACCTCACGTTCGTTGCGGAACTTCTCTTCACTCACCTCGAGCGACCCCATCCGATCCGCCTCGAGCCACAGCACCAGCGGCAGATACTGCGACGGCACGGTCTGCCAGTAGATCGTCGCGTCTTCGTCGGTCGACGCGTTCGCCTGGCCGCCCACACTCGTGATCCACGACGGATGCTGATCGGCCCGCACGTTTTTTGAGCCCTTGAACATCAGGTGTTCGAACAGGTGCGCAAACCCGGTGCGCCCGGGCTTCTCGTCCTTCGACCCCACGTGATACCAGAGCGCCAGGTGCACGATCGGCGTCGAATGATCTTCGAGGAACACCACCTGCAGGCCGTTGGCCAGCGTGGTCATGGTGTAGTTGAACTTGGGCGGCCGGACGATGGTGTCCTGCGGTGTGAACCCCGACAGCAGCAGCACGGCGCCGGCAACCGCCAGCGCCCGCAAGCGAGTGGCTTTGAGCATTTCCTCGATTATACCGTTCAGCCTTCGCCGCGCCGGTACTTCACGGCCCAGCGCCGCCACTGTCCGATGGGGATGGCCGGGATGCCTGCGTACATCTGGCCCCCCTCCAGGTCGGACATCACCGCCGACTTGGACGCGACCTGTGCGCCTCGTCCCAGCCGGACGTGATTGATCACGCCCACCTGGCCGGCCAGCACCACATCGTCCTCGAGCACCGAACTGCCGGCGATGCCGACGCAGGCGGCCAGCCGGACGTTGCGGCCGATCTTCACCCCGTGGGCGATGTGGACGAGATTGTCGATCTTCGTCCCGTCGCCGATGCGTGTTTCCCCGATCGCGGGGCGATCGACGGTTGTGTTCGCGCCAATCTCGACGTCGTCGCCGACGACGACATCCCCCACCTGCGGGATCTTCTGGTGGGTGCCGTCGGCGCGGGTGGCGAACCCGAAGCCGTCGCTGCCGAGCACGGCGCCATTGTGCAGCACCGCTCGGTGGCCGACACGAACGCCGTCGCGAATCGACACGTGCGCGTGCAGCAGGCAGTCATCGCCCAGCACCGCGCCGGCGCCAATCGACACGTGGGAGTGCAGGATGGTCCGCGCGCCGACGCCGGCGCCCGGCCCGATCGCGACGAACGGCCCGGTCGCGACGCCCTCGCCGAGGACGGCCGTGGGATCGATCGCGGACAGCGGATGGATGCCGGTCAGCGCCGGCACCTTCGGCGCCAGCAGCGCCACGGCCGACGCGCAGGCCAGGTACGGATTGTCGGTCCGCAGGATCGCACAGGGCGCCGTGGTCACCGACGCATCCGCGAGAATCGCCGACGCGCGGGTGTGGCTGACCCGCATCGCGAATTTCGGATTGGCGAGGAACGTCAGGTCGCCAGGCTCCGCATCGTCGAGGCCGTTCACGCGGCGGATGTCCACCGACAGGTCGGCGGCGCCGTCGATACGGCACCCTAACGCTTCCGCGAGCTCAGCCAGTCGCACGCTCGGCAGAATACTACGACCGGACCGCCGACATTCGACGAACGAAGGCCGTCAGCCGCTCGAGTCCGAGGGCGGCGGCGGCCTCATCCACCCGGGCATCACGTTCGGCGGGCGGCAGCGGCAACGCCTGCGCCACGGCCGTCAGGTGCGACGAAGGCTGGGGCGTCCACAACGATGGCCGCACGCCGCGCAGGGCGCCTGCGAGGGAAAAGTAGTGGCTGACGCAGCGGAAGATCAGGTAGTAGGCGATCAGGTTCGGCCCGGGAATGACGGCGATCACGCCCGAGGCGATGAACAGGAGCCCGTCGACCGCGCACCAGAAGGCGTGTTTGTTCAGGTCGCGGCGGCATTCCGACACGGCGAAGGCGCGCGCCGCGTCGGACGTCATCGTGTCGGGATGCACCAGCCCCGCGCTGGTCTGCGACCGCAGCGCCCAGAGCAGCCGGTGCTCGGCGACCGAATCGGCCAGCTTGCGCTTGACCCACCGGCCCATGCGGCTGCCGCCGGCGGCGTCCGGATGCCCGGCTTCCCGGCGGCGGCGTTCGGCTTCCCCTTCGGCCAGCGCCTGGCGGAAGCTGCGGCCCATGCGCGCGAACAGGCCCGGCCGGGCCACGCCGTCGCCCACGACCTCCGGCTCGATGGGCTCGAGCGCCGGCTCGCAGTACAACGCCAGCGGCGGCCGGCGCGTCTCCCGGGCGGCCGGGGACCGCACGGGCACAAGGAAGACGTTCACGGTACTTACCGACGAATACGCGCCGGTGCCCGTTCACCCTCGGCCGGAATGGCGGGCCGGCCGGCCGCCACCCACGCGCTGTAGGCCGCGCTGGCGACGGCCGTCGCCGCCTCGTTCATCCGGCGTTCGGCCAACGGACCGGCCTCCTTCATCAACACGGCAAAATACCCATCGTCGTAGAACTCGCGGCCCTCGGCTGCCTTCAGGTCGGCCGCCAGCAGGCCCGCCACCAGCTGCTGGCTGTCGACGATGACCTCGAACATGTAGGCGCGGAAGTCCTTGATCTCGCGCACCGGCTGCGGCGTCCACTTCCACGCGCCGAGGTTGCGCATGATCAGCTGGGTCTCGAACCGCGAGTGGATGCCGCGCTGGTTGGTGATCTGGCCGTCGTAGTTGAGCGCCCCGTGCAGCGGCTGATGGGCGTCTTCCAGGTAGTGCGCCAGCACGGCGAGCAGGTACCGCGCGTTGTCGGCGGCAAACGGCGCATCGGGCCGGCCCAGCATCTTCATGGACTCGACCAGCCGGTTGTAGATCTCTTCGGCGCGCCACGGCAGCCGGCCCCAGCGCGTGGTCGGTCCGACACCGTACTTCTTCACGTACGCGTCGTAGTCGCGCGGCACGTTGGCGAACGGCGGGGTCGAGCCTTCCTCGAAGTCGATGTCCAG
Organism: uncultured Solibacteraceae bacterium; assembly: GCA_964471115.1. Taxonomy (GTDB): domain Bacteria; phylum Acidobacteriota; class Vicinamibacteria; order Vicinamibacterales; family SCN-69-37; genus SYFT01. The sequence goes on along the minus strand of CAYYFE010000038.1, from coordinate 1,273 downwards.
GAAGTGATTCGGCGGTTCGTCGCCCCAGGCGCTCTTCAGATCGACCGTGCGCCACAGGTCGGGATCCACGGAATGTTCGGAGATGAAGGCCTTGTGTTTGCTGTAGAGCGGCTTGAGCTCGGCCGGCATCCGGTCAATCGCGTGCTCGGTGATCATCCGATGCACGTCCATGCCCCACGCCCCGACGTCGACCATCAGTCCAAGTCCCGCCGCCATGACGACCGCTGCCACCAGAGTCCGCATGTGTCCATGCTACGCGAAGCGGCGCCGGGGTAGCATCTTGGAGATGGACATCGCCAAGCTCGCGGAACTGGCCAGGCTGCGGCTGTCGCCCGAGGAGGCCGACCGCATGGCCGGCCAGTTGGCGCACATCCTGCGTTACGTCGAGCAGGTGCAGTCGGTCGACACGGCCGGTGTGACGACCACGTCACATCCGCTGGCCGCCGACACGACGTGGCGCGACGACCTCCCCGCAGCGTCGCTGGATCGGGACGCCGCCCTGGCCAACGCACCCGACGCGCGTCGCGACGAGGGCCTGTTCCGCGTGCCGAAGGTGATCGGCGGATGAGCGCCCGGGCGAGCGTCGACGCCGCGCTGCAGCGCATCGCGGACCGCGGCGACCTCAACGCGTTTCAGCACGTCGCGGCCGGCCGCGCGCAGGCGCGGGCGGACGCGCTTGATGCCGGCGCGCCCGCCGGTGTCCTCACCGGGCGTCCGATCGCCATCAAGGACAACATCGTGGCCCGTGGGCTGCCCGTCAGCGCGGGATCGCGCATCCTCGACGGATACGTCTCGCCGTTTGATGCGACGGTCGTTGAACGCCTCGAAGCAGCCGGCGCGGTCATCGTCGGCACGACGCGGTGTGATGAGTTCGCGATGGGGTCCTCCACGGAGAACTGCGCGTTTGGTCCGGTGAAGAATCCCTGGGACGTCACGCGCACGCCGGGCGGGTCGAGCGGCGGATCGGCGGCGGCGGTGGCGGCGGGCCTGGTGCCGCTGGCGCTGGGGTCGGATACCGGCGGGTCCATCCGCCAGCCGGCGGCGCTGTGCGGCGTGGTCGGCGTGAAACCCACGTACGGACGAGTCTCGCGGTACGGCTTGATCGCGTTTGCCTCGTCACTGGATCAGATTGGACCGTTTGCCGCCAGCACACGTGAGGCGGCACAGGTGCTGGAAGTGATCAGCGGCCACGACCCCAAGGACTCGACGTCGGCGCGTCGGCCCGTGCCGTCATTCACCGGGGCGCTGACCGGCGAGGTGGCCGGCCTGCGGA
>CAYYFE010000037.1:0-43223 GCA_964471115.1 uncultured Solibacteraceae bacterium | reverse complement strand
GAGTACTACATCCCGGCCTCGGCCACGGCCGCCCTCGATCTGCTGCGCCTGCATGGCGTGCGGCTCGAACAGGTGAAACAGGCGGTCAGCGGACTGGAGAGCTTCACCATCGAGACCAACACCGCCGCACCGGTGCGCACCAACTCGATCGACACGGGCGGCCACGCGCTGCGCACGCTGACCGGCGCCTGGAAAGGCGGCGCCACGGCGCCGGCCGGCGCCTGGCGCGTCTCGCTGCGCCAGCCCCTGGGACGCCTGGTCTTCTACCTGCTCGAACCGACCAGCGACGACGGGGTCACCACGTGGAACGTCCTTGACGACGTGCTCGGCAAAGAGGGCGTGACGACCTATCCCATTCTGCGGAAGCGCTGATGCGCGAGCGTGGCCTCGCGGTGGCGCTGCTCGCAGCGGCCACGCTCACGCTCACCTTTCCGCTCTGGACCAACCCCGGGGGCCTGCGCATGGGCGCCGGGGCCGATCCCGATCTGTACCTCTGGAACATCGGCTGGAACCTGCACGCGCTGACCCACGCGCCGTGGGCGCTCGTTGACGCGAACATCTTTCATCCGCATCGCTACACGCTCGCGTATTCCGAACATCTGATCGGCAGCTCGCTGCTGGCGCTGCCGTTTGCGCCGCTGTTTGACGGCCCCGTCGGTCCGACCAACCTCGTGTCGCTGCTCTCGGTCTGGTTGTGCGGCGTGGGCGGGTGGTTCCTGGGGCGGTCGCTGGGCCTGTCGCCCACGGCCTCGATCCTGTGCGGCCTCATCTTCGCGTTCGCGCCGCCGCGGTTCGCGCGCATGCCGCAGCTGCACCTCAATCCCGTGCAATGGATGCCCTTCGCCCTGGGTTTCCTGCACCGCTACTTCGAACGGGGGCGCCCCGCCGACCTGCGCTGGGCCCTGCTGATGGCGTCGGCGCAGGCGCTGACCAGCGGACACGGCACGGTGCTGATGATCCTCGCGGGGATCGCGTTGACGAGCGCGCGCCTGGTGTCGGGCTGGCCGCTGGCGCCGGCGCGCCGCCTGCGCGACGTGGGCCTGGTCGGGCTGGCCGCGCTGGTGCCCGGCGTGTTGAGCTACGTGCCGTACCTGCTGGCCGGCATGGACCAGCCCTTCAACCGCGTGACCGACCACGTCGGCGTCACGCTGGTGAGTTACCTGAGCTCGCCGACGTACGTCCATCGCTGGCTACTCGCGCAGTTGCCGCAATGGCCGTGGGTGACAGCCGGCGCCGACGCGTTCCTCTTCCCGGGCATCGTCGCGGTGCTGCTCGCCGGTGCGGCGCTGTTCACCGGCCGGCCACGACCGTGGGTCTGGTTCGCGATCGTGGTCCTGACCTGGTGGATGACGGTGGGACCTCCGCTGTCGCTGTGGCAGTGGGTCTACCACCTGCCGCTGATCGACTTCATCCGGGTGCCGTCGCGATTCACCATCCTGGGCGTGCTCGCGCTGGGCGTGCTGGCCGGCTACGGCTTCGACCGGATCACACGCGACTGGCCGCCGCGCCGGCGGATCATCGCCGGCACCTGCTGCGCGCTGGCCATCGTCGCCGAGTCTCGCGCCCCGGTCGACGCCCGCCCCTACACCCTGGAAATCCCGGCGATCGATCGGTGGCTGGCCACCCAGCCCGGCCCGATGGCCATCGCGGAAGTGCCCGTGTCGTCCTCCGGGGAATGGGCCAGGCGCGCGGAAGTGGCCACGATGTACATGCTGCATTCCACGGCCCACTACCGCCCGACGGTCTTCGGGTACAGCGGCATCGAGCCGGCCGACTACCGGCCGTTGTACGAATCGCTCATCCACTTCCCCGACACCGCCACGCTTGACCTGCTGGCGGCCCGCGGCGTCACCCATGTCGTGGCCCACCTGGAGTTCCACACCGAGGCCGGGCGGCAGGACTTTCTGGCCCGCGTGACGGCGGCCGGCGACCGTCTGGAGCTGGTCCATGAGATCGATTTGGGCCGTGTTTACCGCCTGAAACGCTGATGTATCAATATTGTCTAGATATTTATCTAGACAAACAATAAACATGTGTTTAGGCTTGAGGTGTGAACCTCGAGCCCCTCACAAGCCCCCGCCATCCGATTGGCGTCGTGGTCGAGCGCACCGGTCTGTCCGAGCACGTGCTCCGGGCCTGGGAACGCCGCTACGCCATCGTCACCCCCGTCCGGGGGGAGGGCGGTCATCGGCTGTACTCCGACGCCGACGTGCACCGGTTGACGCTGGTCAACCGGGTGACCCGGGCCGGGCGGCCGGTGGCGTCGGTGGCGAAGCTGCCGACCGAGGCGCTGGAGGCGATGGCGCACGAGGATGCGGCTCGCGGCCAGGCCGCGGAGACGCCGGCCGCGGCGCATCGCGACGCGGCGCTGGCGGCGGTGCGCGACCTCGCGCCGGACCGGCTCGAACCCATCCTCAGACGGGCCCTGCTGTCGCTGGGCGTGGTCCCGTTCATCAACGACGTGCTGGGGCCGATGCTCACGCACGTCGGTGACGACTGGCACGCCGGCCGGATCAGCATCGCGCACGAACACGCCGCCTCTGTGGTCGTGTCGCAACTGCTGGGACGCCTCGCGCGCGACCTGGATGCGCCTGGCGAGCAGCCGGTCGTCGCGATGGCGACGCCGCGGGGCGAACGGCACGCGCTCGGCGCGATGATGGCGGGCGTCGTCGCGCAACACGACGGGTGGCGCGTGGTGTCGATTGGCGCCGATCTGCCGGCGCCGCAGATTGCGGCGGCGGCCGCGCGCACGGGCGCCCGCATCGTGGCGCTGAGCGTCGCGTGCCAGGTGTCCGCCGAGGTCGAGGGCGAGCTGATGGATCTGCGTCAGGCGCTGCCGGCCAGCGTGCTTCTGGTCGTCGGCGGCGCCGGCGCCGCGGCGATGAGCGCGCGTGACGGGCTGGTGCTGGCGCCGGACCTCACGCGTTGGCGGTCGGTGCTCCGGCTGCAGGCGCCGGCGGGAGGGGCCCGGCCATGAGCGCCCGCTCATCGTTCCTCGAGGCGATCCGGCTGTGGTTCGACACCAGCGCGCCGCCGGCCTCCGCCGCCGACGGGCCTGAGGACCGGCGCGTCGATTGGGTCCGCGTGTTGCCGTTCATCGGGATGCACGCGGCGTGCCTCGGCGTGCTGGCCGTGGGCGCGCCGGCAGACGCGGTCCTGGTGGCCGTCGTGTTGTATCTGGTGCGCATGTTCGCGATCACCGGGTTCTACCATCGGTACTTCTCGCACCGCACGTTCCGCACGTCCCGCGCCGCGCAGTTCGTGTTTGCGGTCATCGGCGCGAGCGCCAGTCAGCGCGGTCCGCTCTGGTGGGCGGCGCATCACCGCCGGCATCACCGCCATTCCGACACCGAGCTCGACGTCCATTCGCCGCGGCAACACGGCTTCTGGTGGAGCCACATGGGCTGGATCACCTCGGCGCGCAACTTCCCCACGCAGCTGCACGAGGTTCGCGATCTGGCGCAGTACCCCGAGCTGCGCTGGCTCGACCGGTTCGACGTGGTCGTCCCCCTCACCCTGGCGGCCGGGCTGTTCGTGGCCGGCGGCTGGGCGTGGCTCGTCTGGGGGTTCTTCGTCAGCACCGTCGTGTTGTTCCACTGCACGTGTTTCATCAATTCGCTGGCGCACCGCCTGGGGACCCGCCGCTACGAGACGAGCGACGACAGCCGCAATTCGTGGCTGCTCGCCCTCATCACGCTGGGGGAAGGCTGGCACAACAACCATCACCGGTATCCCGGCGCCGCGCGCCAGGGCTTCTTCTGGTGGGAGATCGACCTGACGTACTACGGGCTGAAAGCGCTGGCGTGGCTCGGTGTGATCCGTGACCTCCGTCCGGTGCCGGCGCGGCTGCGCCAGGTGGCCTGATGCGCATCGCCATTGTCGGCGGCGGCGTGTCGGGCCTGGTGGCCGCGCACCGGCTGCGCCCTGAGCATGACGTCACGATCTTCGAGGCCGACGACCGCCTCGGCGGCCACGTCCACACCTGGACCGTGTCGGACGGCGCGCGCGAGTTCCAGGTCGACACCGGCTTCATCGTCTGCAACGACCGCAACTACCCGCACTTCCTGGCGCTGCTGGACGAACTGGGTGTCAGGACGCAACCCAGCACGATGAGTTTCAGCGTGCGGCATGACGCGGCCGGCCTGGAATACAACGGGTCGACGCTGCGCCAGCTCTTTGCGCAGCCCGGCAATGCGCTGCGGCCGGCGTTTCTGCGGATGCTGCGCGACATTCTGCGGTTCAACCGGCAGGCCCGCGACCTGGCGCACGGCCATGACGCGGCGTGGACGCTGCGCGATCTGCTGCGTGAGGGCGGCTACGCCGCGGCGCTGCGCGACTGGTATGTCGTCCCCATGGGCTCGGCCATCTGGTCCATGCCCGGCGCGCAGGTGCTGGACATGCCGGCGCGGTTTTTCGTCGACTTCTTCCACAACCACGGCATGCTCACCGTCGACGATCGCCCGGAATGGCGCGTGGTGGTGGGCGGATCGGCGCGGTACGTGGAGGCGCTGGTGTCGCGGCTGGGCGCGCGGATCCGCCTGCGTCATCCCGTGCGCCGGGTCACCCGCCTGCTCGATCGCGTGGAGGTGGATAGCGAGGCCTTTGACCGCGTCGTGTTCGCGTGTCACAGCGACCAGGCCCTGGCCGCGCTCACCGATCCGTCACCGGACGAACGCGAGGTGCTGGGCGCGCTGCCGTACACCGACAACGACGTGGTGCTGCACACGGACACCTCGGTCCTGCCGCGGCGCCGCCGCGCGTGGGGCGCGTGGAACTACCGCGTGGCCGCCGACCCGGCGGCGCCGGCCGTGGTCACCTACAACATGAACCTGCTGCAGTCGCTCGAGGCGCGCGAGACGTTCTGCGTGACGCTGAACGCGGCCGACCAGATCGACCCGGCGACGATCCTCGGCCGGGTTCGCTACGCGCATCCGGGCGTGACGGTCGACGGCGTGTCCGCGCGCGCGAAACGGTCGCGCATCAGCGGCCGCCGCCGAACGCATTACTGCGGGGCGTACTGGGGCAACGGCTTCCACGAAGATGGCGTGGTCAGCGGTCTGGCGGTGGCCCGGGAGATCGCCGACGCCCGCCAGGCGGCGGGAGCGGTGGCATGAACAGCTGCGTCTACCGGGGCACCCTGGAACATCGCCGGCGCACGCCGGTGCCGCACACGTTCCGGTACCGCCTGTTCATGTTGTACCTCGACCTGGCGGAACTGCCCGAGGCCTTCGACGCCCGATGGGCGTGGTCGGCCCGCCGGCCGGCGCTCGCCTGGTTCCGCCGGCAGGACTATTTCGGCGACCCGCGCGTACCGCTCGACACCGCCGTGCGCGACTTCGTTGAATCGCGGCGCGGGCGACGGCCCGTGGGACCCATCCGCCTGCTCACCCACCTGCGTTACTTCGGGTACATCCAGAACCCGGTGAGTTTTTATTACTGCTTCGATGCCTCGGGCACGGCGATTGACGCGATCGTGGCCGACATCACGAACACCCCGTGGGGCGAACGTCACGCGTACCTCGTCGAGGGCACACCCGGCAGCGCGCGTCATCGGACGGAGTTCACCAAGGGCTTTCACGTGTCGCCGTTCATGCCGATGGACCAGCAGTACGACTGGCGGTTCACCACACCCGGCGACCGGCTGTTCGTCCACATGATCAACCAGGCCGCCGGCGGCCGCGTGTTCGACGCCACCCTCGTGATGCGCCGCGCGCCGCTCTCCGGCCCGGTGCTGGCGGGCTGCCTCGCCCGGCACCCGTGGATGACCGCGTCGATCGCCGGCGGCATCTACTGGCAGGCGCTGCGGCTCTGGCTGCGCGGCGTCCCGTTTCATCCACACCCGAAGACCCATTCGAGCAAGGGAGCGCTCTGATGTCACTGCTGCATCCACTCGCCCGCCGCGCCGTCCAGGCCCGGCTGTCGCTATTACGTCATGGCGGCCTCGTCCTCGAGGAACCGGGACAGGCGCCGGGCCGCGCGCGCGTCTGGGGCGACGCGTCGGGCCCCACGTGTCTGATCACCGTCACCGACCCGCGCTTCTACGAGGCCGTGGCGCTGGGCGGCGCCGTGGGCGCCGGTGAAGCCTATGCGGCCGGCTGGTGGACCAGCCCCGACCTGGTCGCGCTGGTGCGTCTGCTGGTGAAGAACCGCGAGGCGCTTGACGGCCTGGAGACCGGCACCGCGCGCCTGGTGGGCGGGGCGCGCCGGCTGTGGCACGCGCTGCGCGCCAACTCGCGCGGCGGCGCGCGCCGCAACATCCGCGCGCACTACGACGTGGGCAACGAGTTCTTCCGGCTGATTCTGGACGAGACGATGACCTATTCGTGCGCCCTGTTCGACCATCCGGACGCGCCGCTGGCGCAGGCCTCACTGGCCAAGTACGACCGGATCGCGCGCCTGCTCGATCTGAAACCCGGCGAACACGTCGTCGAGATCGGCACCGGCTGGGGCGGCTTTGCCATCCACGCCGCCTCGCGGTACGGCTGCCGCGTCACCACCACCACGATTTCGGCCGCCCAGCACGACCTGGCCCACCGGCGCATCCAGGACGCCGGCGTGGCCGACCGCGTCACCCTGCTCCAGGCCGACTATCGCGACCTGCGAGGCACCTTCGACAAGCTCGTGTCGATCGAAATGATCGAAGCCATCGGACACGACCAATATCCCACCTTCTACCGGCAGTGCGCGGACCTGCTGGCCCCGCATGGACGGGCCGTCATCCAGGCGATCACGATTGCCGACGATCGCTACGAACAGGCGCGCCGCGAAGTGGACTTCATCAAACGCCACATCTTCCCCGGCAGCTGCATTCCCTCCCGGGCGATCCTCGCGCAGGCCGCGGCCGCCACCGATCTCGTGCCGGTCCAGGGCGACGAAATCGGCCTGCACTACGCCGAGACGCTGCGGCGCTGGCGCGCCAACCTCCTCAGCCGCCGCGAGGACGCGCGCGCGCTGGGGTACGACGACCACTTCATCCGCCTGTGGGAGTTCTACTTCTGTTATTGCGAGGGCGGCTTCCTCGAGCGCGCGATCGGCGCGGCGCAGCTGGTGTACACCAAGCCGGCGGCCGCCGGGCGGATGGCGCCGCCCGTGGCGGCCGTGCCGCAGGCGCCCGCGGAGCGTGCCGCATGACGCCGCTGCTGGGTCTTGGCACCACCCTGGCCGAACGTGGCCTCGTGCCCACGCCGGTCATCCGCTACGCCATTCGGCAGCTCTGCGCGCAGCGTCTGCGCGAGGCCGCCCCGGACGGCGACATCCCCGCGTTCCTCACGGCGCTCGACGGCGCGCCGATTGCCGACGTGCCCGAACTCGCCAACGCGCAGCACTACGAGGTGCCGACCGAGTTCTTCCGGCTCGTCCTCGGCGCGCATCGCAAGTACTCGAGCTGCATCTGGCCCGACGGCGTGACCACGCTGGATGAGGCCGAAGCGGCGATGCTGGCGCTCACCTGCGAGCGGGCCGACCTGCAGGACGGCCAGACCATCCTCGATCTCGGCTGCGGCTGGGGCTCGCTGTCGGTGTACGTCGCGCGGCGGTTTCCCCGGGCGCGTGTGGTGGCCGTCTCCAACTCGACGACCCAGCGCGCGTACCTCGAGTCCCTCGGGCTGCCCAACCTGGAGATCCGCACGGCGGACATGAACGCGTTCGATCCCGGCGAGACGTTCGACCGCATCGCCAGTGTCGAGATGTTCGAACACATGCGCGACTGGCCGCGCCTGCTGGGCCGTGTCGCCCGCTGGCTCCGGCCCGGCGGCCGGCTGTTCATCCACGTCTTCTGTCACCGGACGTTGTCGTACCCGTTCGAAACCGACGGCGACGACAACTGGATGGGCCGGCACTTCTTCAGCGGCGGCATCATGCCCGGCTACCCGCTGCTGCCGGCCGTGGCGCCGTCGTCGCTGCCGGTCGAGGCGCAGTGGTGGCTGGACGGCACGCACTATCAGCGCACGGCCGCGGCCTGGTGCCGCAACCTGGACGCGCGGCGCCCGGAGGTCATGACCGTGCTCGAGGCACACTACGGCCAGGACGCCGCGGTGTGGTTCCAGCGCTGGCGCCTGTTTTTCCTGGCGTGTGAGGAACTGTTCGGTTATCGCGGCGGCCAGGAGTGGGGTGTGGGCCACTACCGGCTGCGCCGCGCGGACTGACCGGTCAGGACAACTTCGCCAGCCGCTTCTCCACGTCGGCAATGGCCGCGGTGAGCTGCTTCTTGCGCACCGGATGGTCGGTCGCCTCCAACTGACGGCGCAGTTCGGACAACCCCAGCCGCAGCGACGTCACTTCCGCGTTCCTGACCGGGTCGACCGACGCCTTCGGCGAGCGGCGCTCACGCCGCGCCGCCTCGCGTTCGTCGGCCAGTTCCTGAATCCTCGCGTCCGCGTCAATAAGCCCTTCGCCTGCGTCACCCATGTCTTCTTGAAGATACCGGAGCCTGTGGTGCCTTGGGATAGGATGGCGCGCATGCGCCGCAGTTTCACCCTCCTCCTGTCCCTGCTCGTTGTCCCGGTGTCGTCCACCGGCGCTGCGGGCTCACACGCGCAGCCTTCGGGCATTACGTCCCTGCTGGGCCGGCCGCTTACCGTGACGCCGGCCTCGCCGGAGGCCACGGCGCGCATGGAAGCCCAGCTGGCCGAGGCCCGGGCGGCGCTGGCGCGTACCCCGGAGGATCCGGATGCGCTCATCTGGGTGGGCCGGCGGACGGCCTACCTCGGGCGTTACCGGGAGGCGCTGAAGGTCTTCACCGACGGCATCCTCCGGCATCCGGAAGACGCGCGCATGTACCGCCATCGCGGCCACCGGTACCTGACGGTGCGCGAGATCGACCACGCCATCGCGGACTTCGAGAAGGCCGTGACGCTGATTGCCGGGAAGCCCGATCAGGTCGAGCCCGACGGCCAACCCAACGCGCGCAACATCCCCACCAGCACGCTGCACTCGAACATCTACTATCACCTGGCGTTGGCGTATTACCTCAAGGGCGACTGGAACCGCGCCGCCGATACGTGGATGAAGGCGCGTGATGCGGTCCGCAACGCCGACAACCTCGTGGCCGCGAGTCACTGGCTGTATCTGTCGCTGCGCCGCGCCGGGCGCGCCGCCGAGGCCGACGCCGTGTTGTTGCCCATCAGCCGTCAGCTGGACGTCATCGAAAACGGCAGCTACCACCAGCTCCTGCTCATGTACAAGGGCGAACGCACGCCCGAGGAGGTGCTGAAGGCCGCCGATGCCACGCCCGGCGGGTCCGCGATGCGGTACGGCGTCAGCGCCTGGCACTTCATCAACGGCCGGCGCACCGAGGCCGTGGCGCTGTGGCGGCAGATTCTGGACGGCACGGACTGGCCCAGCTTCGGGTACCTCGCCGCGGAGGCCGAGGTCGCGGCGCGGCGCGCGCCCTCGCCGGCGTCATGGCACTGACGAGCGACGGCTCGGCCTCCTGGCTGGTCATCACTCCGCCGCGCCTGGAGGCGTTTGACGGCATTGCCGACTTTTCCGCGCGACTGACCGGGGCGCTGGCCGCCCAGGCGCCCACGGCGCTGGTCGAAGCCGGCGCCGCCGCCGGCCCGTGGCACGAGTCCGGCGGGAGCGCGACCGCCATCTTCCTGCAATACGCGCCGCACCTGCTCAGCGGGCCCGACCACCGGCCGCTGCTGCGCTGGCTGCGCGCCGCGCACCAGAGGTCGACGCCCATCGTGGTGACGATGCACGAGATGTGGCCGCCGCCCAACGGCTCGCTCCGGCGGACGATCAGCCGCGCCCTGCACCGGCGGCGCGTGTGGCGCGCCTGCGCGCTGGCCACGCACCTGGTCTGCCCGCAGGGCCGCAGCGCGCGTGAGTTGCGCGCGGCCGGCCTGCCGGCCGCCACACCGATCACGCTCATCCCGGTCGGCAGCAACATCGAGCGCGCGGATCAGCCGCCCCTCGCGCCGCGGTCGCAGTACACGGTGACGCTGTTCGGGCAGCCGGCGGCGATGCATCGCCCCACGCTGGCGGCCGTGGCGGCGTGGCTCGATCGGCGCGGCGGCGCCGTCACGCTCCGGTGGCTGAATCGCTCGGAGCCGGAGGCGCGTCAGGTGTGGCAGGGCGCGCTGGGCCTGCCCGACGCGCACGTGGAATTTTTCGGGGGTCTCGACACGGCGCACGCGTCGGCCGTCCTCGCGTCAGGCGACCTGGCTCTGGCGCCTTATGACGACGGCGTGTCCACGAGACGGACGACGCTGGCGGCCCAGCTGCAACACGGTCGTCCGGTGATCGGCACGGACGGCCCGTCCACCGATGATCTGCTGCGGCACTCGCCGGCGCTGGATCTTGTGCCGCTGACGCGGCCCTCGGTCGCCGAGGATGTGGTCGCGCGGCTGGACGCCGCGCTTGACGATCCGGCGCGGCGATCGGCGATGAGCACGGCGGCGCGTGACCTGTACGACACGGCGTTGTCGTGGCCGACAATCGCGGCGGCCTACGCCTCGCTGGTGCGCCCGGGCGCCCCGGCGCCGAAGCGCAACGCCTGATTGGGCCCGGTGCGCGGCAGGCACAGCAGCCACGCCTGTTCGCCCCGCACCTCGCGGTTGGCCACCTGCCGTTCATTCGGACTGAGGAACTCCAGCGGCTGCGCACTCTCGCGCCTGACCGCGTCCGCGCCGAGGGTATGCACGACGTGTGAGGCGGACAATCGCGTCTGCAGTGTGCCGGTCACACCCGGCACCAGCTCCGGGTGGGCCTCGATGATGAGGGTGGCCTGGGTCAGTGCCGGCAGCGCCCGTTCGCTGAAGAGCACGCCTTCGTAGCCTTCGCAGTCACTCACCACCAGCGAGGCGGGCGCCAGATGTGAGAGGAGCCACTCGTCCGAACAGAAGGGTTTGACCGAGACGGTGGTGACGCCGTTGGCGGCCGCCAGCTCCGCGACGGCCCGGCGCGCCCAGGGATCCGGATCGAACGCGATGACCGGCACGTCCGGGAACCGGCGGGCCAGGCCGACGGCGTAGAAACCGAACTTCGCGCCGACGTCGATGATCTGCGTGTAGGTGCCGGCCAGGACGGTCTGCCACGCGCCATCGAGCTCACTCTCGTAGACGCCGAGCAGGTACGGTCCCAGGTGCTCCGCCTCGCACGCCGGACTCAGGGTGAGGCCGGCAAACGGCCCTTCGAGCACCTGTCGGCCGAGCCGCTCGACGAGCCGGCGATTCAGGTCGGTCAGGCCCCAGGTCTGCACGAGCCGGTGGGAGTGCGCGCGGGCGTTCATGGCCCGCAGCGTGACGGCCGTGCGCGGCGCCACGCGATCCAAGCATCGGCCCACCCACCGGCGCATCACGAGGTGGCTACCGCAGCAGCCGCGCGACGTCGTTGAAGATCACGGTCACCATCAGCATGAGGATGAGCGCGAAGCCGGCAAACAGGATGCGCTCCTTCACCTTCACGCTGAAATCGCGGCGCGCGAGGCCTTCCATCGCGAGAATCGCGATGTGGCCGCCATCGAGAACCGGAATCGGCATGAGATTGAGGATGCCGAGGTTGAGCGAGATCATCGACATCAGGCTGAGCAGCGCAATCCAGCCGAGCTGGGCGGTCTGCCCCGACATCTCGGCGATGGCGACCGGCCCCATGAGCTGATTGACCGGCGTCTCGCGCGTGAACAGGCCGGCCAGCGTGCGGCCGATGAGCGTCGAACTCTCCCAGTTCTGGTCGACGCTCATCTTCGCCGCGTCGAGCAACCCGGGTTCGATGCGGCGGGTTTCCCCGGCCACGATGCGCGCGCCAATGACCGACACGTCGCCCTGCGACCTCGGCGTGATGGCCAGGTCCATCGTCGCGCCCTCGCGCTCGAGCGTGAACGTCATCGGCGACTCGCCGTTTTTCTGGATGCGCGCGATGATGTCTTCGCGCGACAGGCCGCGCTCGCCGTTGACCGCCACCAGCACGTCGCGCTCGCGCAGCCCGGCCGCCTCGGCCGGGAACCCCGGCGTCACCTCGATCACCTGCGGCCGCAGGACCGGCCCGACACCCAGTGACCCGATCTCATACCGGCCCTCGGCGGCCGGCGTCACCTGCAGGTCCACGTAGCCGCCGGCGCGCTCGACGACAAGCGAGATCTCGCGATTGGCCTTCGTCATGACCGCCATGTCGAAGGCGTCCCACGTGTCGACCGCCGCGCCGTTGACCCTCACCACGCGATCGCCGGGCTGCAGTCCGGCGCGCGCGCCCGCGCCATCGGCGGCCACCACGCCGATCACCGGCGGCGCGGATCGATAAATCGGTTCATCCGCGCCCTGGGTCAGGACCACGGTGGTCAGGACCAGCGCCAGCGCGATGTTCATGACGGGACCGGCCAGGTACACCTGGAAGCGGACCCACTTGCTCTTGGACAGAAACTCCGTCGGATCTCCCGACGGCTTGTCCTCGACGGTTTCGCCCGCCAGCTTCACATAACCACCCAGGGGCACCGCGCTGATGCAGTACTCCGTGTCGCCCCGCGTGAACTTGACGAGTTTGGGGCCGAACCCCAGGGAAAACGTCAGCACCTTGACTCCGTACCAACGGGCGACGAGGAAGTGGCCGAGTTCGTGGACGAAGATGAGGACGCCCAGGACGAACAGGAACGGCCCGATGGTCTGCAGGAAGCCCAGGATGCTGCTCATGACTGTCACGACGATCGTAGCGTACGGATGGTTTCCCCCGAGTGACGGCGGGCCCATGCGTCCACCTCGCGCACATCGGCGAGCGAGGCCGGCACGGAGGTCTCGCGACCCGCGGCTTCGAGCGCCCGTTCGATGACCACGGGAATGTCGACAAACCGCAGCCCGCCGGCCAGAAACGCCTCGACCGCCACCTCGTTGGCCGCGTTGAGCACGGCCGGCCAGGCGCCGCCGTGTTCGAGCGCCTCGTACGCCAGCCGCAGGCACGGAAACCGCGCCGGATCGGGCGGCGCGAACTCGAGCGGCCCCATCCGCGCCAGGTCGAGCGGCGGCACGGGCGCGGCCCAGCGCTCGGGATAGGAAAACGCGTACTGGATGGGCAGCCGCATGTCGGTGACGCCGAGCTGCGCGATCACCGAGCCGTCGAGGAACTCCACCATCGAGTGCACCACCGACTGCGGATGGACGACCACATCGATGCGGGGCGGCGGCACGTCGAACAGCCACCGCGCCTCGATGACCTCGAGGCCCTTGTTCATCAATGTTGCCGAATCGATGGTGATCTTGCGGCCCATCTGCCACGTCGGGTGCCGCAGCGCATCGTCAGGGGTGACGGCCGACAGGCGTGAGGCGTCCCACGTGCGGAACGGCCCGCCCGACGCGGTGAGCACGAGCCGGCGCACCTCCTCGGGCCTGCGGCCATGCAGGCACTGATGGATCGCGTTGTGTTCGGAGTCCACCGGCAGCAGGGCGACGCCGTGGCGCGCGGCCGCCTCCACCATGAGAGCGCCGGCCATGACCAGCACTTCCTTGTTGGCCAGCGCCACGGTCTTCCGGTGATCGATAGCGGCCAGGGCCGCCTCCAGCCCGGCCGCGCCGGAGGACGCGCACAGGACGAGGTCGACGTCGGGATGCGTCGCCGCGGCGATGAGCCCCTCGGCCCCGGCCAGCAGATCGCGGGGACGATCGCCCGCGGGGAGCGCGGCGCGCAACGCGTCGAGGCCTTCGGCGGTCGCCACCGACGCCAGAGCCGGGCGATACCGCGCGACCTGCGCCGCCAGACGTTCCACGTTGCCGCCCGCCGCGAGCGCCACCACGCGCACGCGATCGGGATGCGCGTCGACCACCGACAGCGCGCTCTGCCCGATCGACCCGGTCGAGCCCAGGATCGCGACCCGCACAGCCATCAGGCGAGATACCGGAGGAAAAGGACGTACACCGGCCCGGCGGTCAGGTACGCGTCGATGCGATCGAGCACCCCGCCGTGGCCGGGGATGAGCGACGAGCTGTCCTTGACGCCGGCGCCCCGCTTGAGCATCGACTCGAACAGGTCGCCCGCGATGCCGAACGCCGCGAGCACCACGCCCAGCACCGCGCCCTCGATCCACAACGTGCCGGCGATCCAGGCCGGCGCGAGCGTGGCGCCAAGCACGGCGCCGGCCGCCAATCCGCCCAGCGCGCCTTCGCGCGTCTTGGCCGGGCTGATCGCAGGCGCCAGTTTCACGCGGCCGAAGGCCCGGCCGCACACGTACTGCGCGGTATCACTGACGGAGATCAACACGAGCAGGAAGGCCAGCGTCCACACGCCGTACACGACATGCACCCACGCCAGCGCGCCGAGCGGCAACCCCACGTACAGCGGCACCATCAGCAGCGTCGCCGCGCGCGTGAGCGTGCCGGCCGACGGCGGCCCGGCGGCCAGGGTGACCAGTCCCGAGCCCACCACCAGCGCCAGCAGCACCGGCGCCAGCGGTCCCCCGCTCACCAGATCGCCGGTGAGCGCCATGGCGATACACACCACCACGGCGGCCGTGATGGCCACCGGCAGCGAGACCGGCGCCCCGACGAAGCGCGCCAGGCCGGCCACTTCCGAGGCGGCCAGGCCGGCGACGAGCGCGGCCAGCAGGACCACGCCCCACCACGGCGCGAAGAACAACACCGCGGCGTTGATCGCGATGAGGACGATGGCGCTGAGGACGCGAGTCACGCCGTGGACACCGCGCCGTAGCGGCGTTCGCGTTTCTGATAATCGGCGATGGCTTCCAGCAGGTCACGCGCGCGGAAGTCCGGCCACAACGTGTCGGTGACCCAGATTTCCGCGTACGCGATCTGCCAGAGCAGGAAGTTGCTCACGCGCAGTTCCCCGCTCGTCCGAATCAGCAGATCGGGGTCGGGCTGGCCGGCGGTGTAGAGGAAGGACGCAAACGTCTCTTCGTCAAGGTCGTCGGCCCGCACGCCACGCGCGATCGCGGCGCGCGCGGCATCCACGATCTCCGCGCGGCCGCCATACGACAGCGCGATGTTGAACAACAGACCGGTGTTGCCGGCCGTGCGCTCCATGGCGGCCGTCAGTTCCTGCCGGACGTCCTCATGCAGCCGGTCCAGCTGCCCGATCACCTTGAACCGGATGTTGTTGCGCAGCAGCGTCTTCAGCTCGGCGCGAAGGTAGTGGCGCAACAGCGTCATCAGCGCCGAGACTTCGGGCACGGGGCGTTTCCAGTTCTCGACCGAAAACGCATACAGCGTGAGCACTTCCAGGCCCAGTCGCGCCGAGGTCTCAACCGTGTCGCGCACCGCGTCGATGCCGGCTCTGTGGCCTTCCACCCGCGGCAGGTGACGCGCGGCGGCCCAGCGGCCGTTGCCGTCCATGATGACGGCCACGTGCCGGGGCAATCGATCGAAATCCAGGGAACGGGCCAGCGCCTCGTCAGCCGAACCGGGCGGCACCGCGGCCAGCACGTCTGCGAGAGCCATAGCCGAAGTTTAGCGTAGAACCGGATAGTCGACGGCGACCAGCGTCAGTCCCTGCGGCGGCGCGGTGTCACCCGCGAGACGCCGGTCCCTGGCGGCGATGAGGCCGGGCAGACTCGACGCCGCGCGACGACCGGCACCCACGTCCACCAGCGTGCCCACGATGATGCGCACCATGTGCCGCAGGAACCCGTCGCCATGGATGTCGACAACCACGCCATCGTCTGTCGCCTTGAGGTCCACGCGTGTGATCGTGCGCACGGCGTCGGCGACCTCGGTGCCGGCGGCCTGGAACGAAGAAAAATCCCGGCGTCCGGCCAGCGCCTGGGCGGCCTCGCGCATCGCCTCGACGTCGAACCGGCCCGGCAGGTGCCACACGAACCAGCGCTCGAACGGCGACACCACCTCGGCCGTGACGATCCGGTACCGGTACGTCTTGCCGGTCGCGTCAAACCGCGCGTGGAACGCCGCCGGCATGTCGGTGACCGCGCAGACCCGGATGTCCGGCGGCAGGCGCGCGTTGAGCGCGCGGCGAATCACGTTCACGGCGTGATCGATGTCGAGGCGCACGGAGGCCACCTGCGCCAGGGCATGTACGCCGGCATCGGTCCGGCCCGCGCCGGTCACGAGGGGCATCTGCCCGGCGAGCGGCGTGAACGCGTCCTCGAGCGCGGCCTGAATCGTGGGACCGTTGGCCTGACGCTGCCACCCCTGATACGCCGTCCCGTCGTACGCCACGACGAGTTTCAGCGTCCGGGCACTCATCGCTTACCCCCGCGATCCGGGCTTGACGATGGGCTGGCCGGCCTGGCAGAGCGGACAGGCGGCCGGCTCGTAGGTCGGCAGCGACAACTGCACCAGCGCGCGGAACGGCACGTCGAGCGCCGACGCGCCGCCGCTGCGATCGATGATCGCGCCGGCGCCCACCACCGTGGCACCCGCCGCGCGCGCCACCACCATCGTCTCGCGGGTGGATCCGCCGGTGGTCACGACGTCCTCGATGATGACCACGCGATCGGCCGGCGACAGCGAGAAACCGCGGCGCAGCGTGAGCGTGCCGTCCTGGCGCTCGGCGAAGATCGCCCGCAGCCCCAGCGCGCGGCCCACTTCGTGACCGATGATCAGGCCGCCGAGCGCGGGTGACAACACGACCGTGGGCTGCAGGTCGGCCAGCGCGGCGCCCAGCGCGCGCCCGAGCGTCTCGGCGTGACGCGGGTGCTGCAGCACCAGCGCGCACTGCAGATAGCCGGAACTGTGCAGGCCCGACGACAGCCGGAAATGCCCCTCGTGCAGGGCGCCGGATTCACGAAACAGCGCAAGGACGTCCATCAGCGAATCCCCCGCAGCTCTTCCTCGAACAGCTTGAGGATGCGCTTGTATTCGTCCGCCCAGCTGGTCTCCTCGGTGAAGCCGTGGTTCTCGACGGGGTACCCCACGAGATCCCAGTTCTCCTTGCGCAGCTCAATCAGCCGCTGCGCCAGCCGCACCGAGTCCTGGTAGAACACGTTGGTGTCGACCATGCCGTGCAGCATCACGAGACGGCCCTTGAGTCCCTCGGCGAAGTAGATCGGCGAACTGCGCCGGAACGCCTCCGGATCGGTGGCCGGCGTGTTCAGGATGTTCGACGTGTAGCCGTGGTTGTAGTGCGCCCAGTCGGTGACGGGCCGCAACGCCGCGCCCGCCTTGAACACATCGGGCGTCGTGAACATCGCCATGAGCGTGATGAACCCGCCGTAGCTGCCGCCATACACGCCGATGCGGCGCGGGTCGACCTTTTCGGTGTCGACCAGGAACTTCGCGCCGTCGACGACATCCTCGAGATCCTTGCCGCCCATGTGCCGGTAGATGCCCGTGCGCCAGTCGCGCCCGTACCCGGAGCTGGCGCGGAAGTCGGGATCCAGCACCACGTAGCCGCGCGACGCCAGCAGGTTGTGGAACATGTACTCGCGGTAATAGGTGGACCAGTATCTGTGCGCGTTCTGCAGATACCCGGCGCCATGCACGAACACCACGGCCGGCTTGCGCGGATCGCGGCGCGCGCCAATCATCTCGGGGGTGTACAGCCGCGCATACACGTTCTGGCCGTCGCGCGCCTTGTAGGTGATCACCTTCGGGTCGATCCACTTGAACGACCGCCACTCGTCCGTCGGCGTCGTGGTCACCTGCGCCGCCGTCGCGCCGGGGGTCATCGGCATGACGTGCAGCTCGGGCGGCTTCGTGCTGTAGGAGTGCACCAGGGCCACGTGCCGCTCATCGGGCGACAACGTCACCTGGTTGTCCCCCGTCATCGTCGTCACCTTCGTGCGATCGCCGCCGGTGGCCGGCATCACGTAGAAGTGGCGTTCACCGGGATGCACTTCGTTGGTCGTCAGATACACGCGGCTGCGATCGGCGGACAGCTGCGCGGACGTCACTTCCCAGTTCCCGGTGGTCAGGGCCTGGGCCTGCGGCTGCGCGGCGCCGGCGTCGAGCAGGTACAGATGGTTGTAGCCACTCTTCTCCGAGAGGAACAGGAACCGGCGATTGTCCGGCAGCCACACGATGCCCGCGCCGCCCTGCGCGCCGCCCATCGACTGCGGCCGCACCCAGGCATCATCACGCAGTGTATCGATCGGGGTCGCCGTGCCCGTCGCCGGATCCACCTTCACCAGCCAGCGGTTCTTGTTGTCCTGCGCGGTCAGCGCAATCACGGTGTGGGAGCCATCGGGCGACTGATCCGGCGTGCCCCAGTTGACGATGCGGGGCGTGGGGGTGGCGCCGGCGATGGCGGTGTAGTTGGTCCCCGCGAAGGCCGCGGCATCCGCCCACACGTGGCGGTTCTCACGGGTGTCGAGCACCGCCAGCTTCCGCACCGCGAGGTTGTCGCCGACGTTGGGCCGGCCGGGAATCATCTCGGGGTACGACGAGGTGGTGATGTAATTCGGCGTGTCCTGGCCGCGCGCCGGCACCTCGGGCTGTTCGTTGACGGAGATCCAGACATGCCGTTCGTCCGCTGACAGTTGCAGGTCGACGACCGTCTGACGCGGCGCCAGCGTAAACCGCGCGATGGGCGGCTGGGCCGGGCCGTCCCCCTGCGCGCCGCCGCGTCCCCCGCGGCCGCCGCCGCGCCCCTGCTGTTGCTGGGCCTGACGGGTGCGCAGAAATTCGATGAGCTTCAGTTCCTCTTCGCGCAGCAGCCGCTGGGCCTCGGTTTCCTGCGCGCCGCCCTGGCGGCCCGCGCCACCGGCCCGGCCGTCTCCGCCTGCGCGCCCCGCGCCCCCGGCGCGGCCCGGCGCGGGCCCCTCGCCGGCCGCGACAATGTCGGTCAACTGGACCAGCGAGGGCGCGTCGCCCTGGGCTTCAAGCGACATCAGGTACAGGTTGCCGTCGCGCTGGAACGTGATGGCGGTGTCGCGGCGCACCCAGCGCGGATTGCTCTCGGCAGCCGCCGTGCGGGTCACCTGGCGTCGCGCGCCGCTCGCCGCGTCGTAAATGACGATGTCGCCGCTTTCGGTCGTGAGCAGCCGCCGGCCGGCCTGATCGGGCCGCCCCGTGGGCGGCGTGTCGAGGTCGCCGGCTTCCTGCTCGGTCAGCTCGCGCAGGCCGGACCCGTCGCGGTTGACGACGAAGGTGCCGGTCCGCTCGGCGCCGGCTTTCTGCCAGGAGAAGTAGATCTTCGAGGAGTCCGCGGACCAGCGGACGTTCGAGGGCGACGACCCGACCAGCGCGGGTCCGCGCATGATGGAGTCGACCGTCAGGGTCATGACCGGCGGCTTGGCCGCGGGTGCGGGTGTGGACTGGGCGAGCAGGGCGGACGCAGCCGCCATCAGGCCGATGACGAGGACCAGGGGAAAACGGCGCATGGTTTGCATTGTCATGGAAAACGTCGGGAATCCTGCGTGAATTGGCCGGGGAGGCTCCGCGAAGCGGGACACACGCGTCCCAAAACCGGGAACTCAGGCCTTGGCCGCGTAGTATAGACCGTTTGGAGTGGAGAGAATCGACATGACCCGCATTGCGAAAGTGACTTCCGTGACCGGCCTGCTGGCCCTGACTGTGATCGTCCCGGGACGGGCGGCCGCGCAGGCGACCCAGGCCCCGGCCGCCGGTTCGGTCCTCCAGCTGACGATGGCGCAGGCGGAGCAGATGGCGCTGGAGCACAACCTCCAGCTCAAGGCGGACCGTCTGGATCCGGCCATCGCCGCGGAGAACCTGGCGCAGGCGCGGTCGGTGTTTAATCCCAGTCTGGGGTCCACCTTCAGCCGCGGGTCGTCGCAGTCGGCGTCGAGCAGCGCGTTTGAAGGCGGCGGCACGATCACGCGCACGAACCTGTCGTTTGCGACCAACGTGCAGCAGGTGCTGCCGTGGTACGGCACGCAGTACCGGTTGTCGTGGAACGCGGGCCGCAGCGAAACGTCGCAGCTGGGCGCCACGTTCAACCCCAGCCTGAGCGCCGGCCTGCAGTTCAACCTGACGCAGCCGCTCCTGTCGGGCTTCCGGGTCGACGGCCAGCGCCTCAACGTGCAGACACAGATGCGCAATCGCACCATTGCGGACCTGCAGCTGGATGAACGCATCACCGTGACCCGTGTGCAGGCGCAGCTGGCGTACCTGAGCCTGGTGGCCGCGCGCAACCAGCGTGACGTCGCGCAGCAGAACCTCGATCTGGCGCGCCAGCAGCTCAAGGACAACCAGGCGCGCGTGGAAGTCGGCACGATGGCGCCGATTGACATCATCGAGGCGGAAGCCGAGGTCGCGGGCCGCGAAGAGGCGGTGATCAGCGCGGATGCGGCGATTGCCGCGGCCGAAGACAGCCTGCGCGCGCTGATTCTCGATCCCGCCCGGGCCGACTACTGGCAGGTGCGGTTCGAACCCACCGAGGCCATCACGTTGCAGGAGCGAACCGTGGACGTGGACGCGGCCATCCAGACCGCGCTGCAGCAGCGCACCGACCTGCAGGCCGCGCGGCAGCGCATGGAGATCTCCGATCTGTCGATTCGCGTCACGCGCGACAGCACGCTGCCCACGGTGAACCTGAACCTCAGCTACAGCGCGAGCGGCAGCGGCGGCACGGAGAACATCTTCCAGGACGGCGTGTTCCCGCCGGTCGTGGCCAGCACCCGGGTGCGCGCGTTTGGCGCGGTCATCGGTGACACGTTCAAGAACAACCTGCCCACGTGGAGCGTGGGCTTCAACGTGGCGTACCCCATCGGCAAGAGCAACAGCGAAGCGGCGCTGGCGCGCCAGCGTATCGCGCGGCAGCAGGAAGAGACGCAGCTGCGCGCGCAGGAACTGGCGGTGGTGACCGCCGTGCGCACGGTGGGCCGCGAAGTGCAGACGAACTTCCAGCGCGTGCGTGTCACCCAGGTGGCCCGCCAGCGCGCCGAGCGCCAGCTGGAAGCCGAGCAGAAGAAGTTCGCCGTCGGCCTGTCGAGCACCTTCACGCTCCAGCAGCGCCAGCGCGACCTCGCCACCGCCCGGGTCAACGAACTGCGGGCGATGATCGACTACAACCGGTCGCTCATCCAGTTCGACGCCGTCCAGAAGGCGCCCGTGCGCTGACGGACGGGAAATTGGGGATTGGGGATTGAGGATTGAGGATTTCCTAAATCTTCAATCCCCAATCCTCAATCCGCAATCCTCGTAAACTGTGACCGTGCCCGTCACCGCCACGGTCATCACGCTCAACGAAGCGCGACACATAGAGGCCTGTCTGGCCTCGCTGGCCTTTGCCGACGAGATCCTGGTCGTCGACAGCGGCAGCACGGACGGCACGCCCGAGCTGGCGCGCAAGGCCGGCGCCCGGGTGATCGAACGGGAGTGGCCGGGGTATTCCGCCCAGAAGGACTTCGCCGCCTCAGAGGCGGCCCACGACTGGATCCTGTCGGTTGACGCCGATGAACGCGTGACGCCGGCGCTCGCCGACGAGATCCGGCGGACGCTGGCGGCGCCGGGTGAACACGCCGGGTTCCGGATTCCCCGCGTCACCTTCCATCTCGGCCGGTGGATTCGCACCACGGACTGGTATCCCGACTACCAGCTGCGGCTGTACGACCGGCGTCGCGCGCACTGGAAGGCGCGGCGCGTGCACGAGTCGGTGACCGCCGACGGCCCGGTGGGCCGGCTGACCGCGGAACTGCAGCACTACGCGTACCGCGACATCGCGCATCATTACGAAACGATGCAGCGGTACACGACGCTGGCCGCGCTGCAGATGCGGGATGAGGGACGACGCGTGTGGGGGCCGGAACTGCTGCTGCATCCCCCGCTCGCCTTCTTGCGCAACTACCTTCTCAAACGCGGCATCCTCGACGGCGGGCCGGGGCTGATCATCTCGGCCATGAACGCGCACTATGTGTTCATGAAGTTCGCCAAGTTGTGGGCGCTGCAGACGTCCATGCGCGGAGTGATGAAGGATTGACGTCCGTTCACCTCGACACGGCGCGAACGTGGCGCGGCGGACAGCACCAGGTGCTGCTGACGGTCACCGGTCTGGCCGAACTGGGCCATCCGGCGGTGCTGATCGCGCACAAGAGCGGCGAACTGCGCCGCCGCGCGGCCGAGGGCCTGCGCACGGCCGAACTGAACCCGGCCGGCGAGTTCGACCTGCAGGCCGCCTGGCAGCTGCACCGGTTGCTGCGGTCGTTCAGTCCCGACGTGGTGCACCTGCACGACCCGATGGGGGTGGCGCTGATGGCGATGGCGCTGCAGGTGCAGCCGCGCCTGCGGCCACGCCCGCTCATCGTGGCCTCACGCCGCGTGGACTTCCACCTCAAGCGCAACGCGTTGTCGCGGTGGAAGTACCGGCACATCGACGTGTTCATCGCCGTGTCGGACGTCATCCGGCGCATGCTCATCGAAGACGGCATTCCCGCCGATCGCGTAGAGGTCGTTCACGACGGCGTGCCCATCGGCGCCATCGACAAGATGCCGCCGGCGGACCTGCACGCCGAACTCTGGCTGCCCCACGGCTCCCCCATCGTCGGCAACGTGGCGGCGCTGGTGCCGCACAAGGGGCAGAAGGATCTGGTGGCCGCGGCAGCCAAGGTGGTGCGCGCGGTGCCCGATGCGCGCTTCGTCATTCTGGGCGAAGGTGAGTTGCGCGCGGCGCTGGAGCAGCAGGTCAAGGACCTGGGCCTCGATCGACACGTGTTCCTTCCGGGGTTCCGCCCGGACGTGCTGGCGCTGCAGAAGGGATTCACGGTGTTCGTGATGAGCTCCCTGACCGAGGGTCTCGGCTCGTCGATGCTCGATGCGATGGCCTGCGGCACGCCCATCGTGGGCACACGCGCGGGCGGTATTCCCGAGGCGATCGAACACGGCCGCACGGGCCTGCTCGTCAAACCCCACCATCCCGATGAACTGGCGGCGGCCATCGTCCGGCTCCTGAAGGATGCGGACCTGCGCACGCGGCTTGGTGCCGCCGCGCGCGCGCACGTCGAACAGGCGTTCAGCGTGGAGCGGATGGTGGAAGGGACGCTGGCGGTGTATCAGAGCCGCCTGGCCGCGCGCACTGGCGCGTAAGGGCCTTCAGGCTTTTCCGTGTCTCCGTGCCTCCTGTGATGCCCGTTGTGGCTTGCACAGGCCCTTGAGCGGACATTGTGAGTCGCGCTGGCGCGACTGGAAACCACAGGCGCCCATCATCGACAGGTGGCACAAGGCGAAGTCGTACCGCACCGGGTCGGCCGGATCGAGCGCGCGGAGCGCGGACGTGATGTCGGCGGCCATCTTCCAGCCCGGCGACACGCGACGGGTCATCCGCAGGCACTTGCCCGTCCGGATGGTGTGCGTGTCGAGGGGAATGACGAGTTGACCGGGTGACGGCGACTGCCAGCCGCCGGGATCGACGCCGTCGCGCCGGACCATCCAGCGCAGGAACAGATTCAGCCGCTTGCACGCGCCGCCCGATGACGGCCGGCTGAAGAAGAAGTACACCGCCGGCGCCTTGGGCACCCGGCCATACGCGGGGCGCAGGTCGATGGCGCGCGCGCGCGTGGAAAACGATTCGAGCGCGCCGGACACGTCAGGCGCCGCCGGGTCAAGACCGGCGGCGAAGTACGCCTCGAGTGATCCGGCTTGCTCGACCATCTGCCGCAGCATCCAGAACAGCGCCACCAGATCGCGCCCGCGAATCCACCGGTGGACCAGCGGCAACAGTGGTGCGGCGTCGCGCGCCGGATCGAACCGGCGAATCACGTCCGCCGGTGACGGTCCCAGCACGCGGCAGACGGTTTCTATGGAATTGACGACCGAGGTGACGCGGCCAAAGGCGAGGCCGGCGGCGATGAACGCGACCAGTTCGCGATCCTCCAGCCGCGGATACCGCCGCACGACCTGGATGGGATCAAACGCCGACTCGGGATGGTTGAAGGACGCGTACAGCGTCTCCAGCTTCTCGCGGAACCCTGGACCCTGGACCCTCGGACCCTGGACCACGGTCAGAATCTGGTGATGGCCGTCCCCGACGCGCACAACGGACACGCGGCCGCCGGGAAATTCTCCGGCGCCGGGTATTCAGCCAGCGCGATGTTGGGCACCCCGAGATCCACCATGGCCTCCAGTCGATCGCAGATCTCGACGGTGGCCAGCACGGTGCCGCCGGCCGCCTCGATCAGCGCCTTGGCGCGTTCGAACGTCTTGCCGGTGTTCCGCACATCGTCGACCAGCAGCACACGCCGGCCGCGCACGACCTCCTGATAGAAGTCGCGCAGGACGAGCGCGCCGGTCGCGTCAATCGACAGCGGCGCAAAGAAGGACGCCGGGTGGCTGAGCGGCCGGCGGCCGTCAATCAGTCCGGCAATCGTGTGCGCCAGCAACGCGCCGCCCATCACCGGACCGGCCACGACTTCCGTGGCCGACACCAGATCACCCGGCATGGCGTCGATCAGGTCCTGTCCGAATCGCCAGATGGTGGACGGATGCTGAAAGAGCCGGTGGGGATTGAGATAGACGCTGCCGTGATAGCCATTGCCGTAATCAAAATGGCCGTTGACCATCAGGACGCCGGCGTCGGTGAGACGAGAGAGATGCGTGTTCATGAGGGGTCCAGGGTCCGAGGGTCCAGGGTTCAGGGTCTATGGTTCAGCACGGCAGTGCCGGTGACGATGGGGTTGGTGTAGCGCACACGGCCGCCGATGATGGTGGCGGCGACGGCGCCGCGCAGCGTCCAGCCGTCAAACGGGGTGTTCTTCGATTTGGACACCAGCTCCGCCGCGTGAATGGTGACCTCGGTGTCGGGCGAGAGGATCGTGATGTCGGCCGGCGCGCCTTCCGTCAAGGTGCCGCCGGGCAGCCGCAGGATCGACGCGGGATTACACGTCAGCAGCGCGACCAGACGCGGGAGCGACACGACGCCCGCGTGCACGAGCCGATCGAGGCACAGCGGCACACAGGTTTCGAGCCCCACGATGCCGAAGGGGGCCCGGTCAAACTCCAGCGCCTTCTCGTCGGCGTGATGCGGCGCGTGGTCGGTGGCAATCACGTCGATCGACCCGTCGCGCAGGCCCTCGATCATCGCCAGCCGATCGGCCTCCTCGCGCAGCGGCGGGTTCATTTTCAGATTGGTGTCATACCCGGTGCCGCGCGCCAGCGCGTCATCGGTCAGCGTGAAGTGATGCGGCGCCACTTCACAGGTCACCTTCACGCCGCGCGCCTTGCCGTCCCGCACCGCGCGCAGCGTCTGCCGCGCGCTCATGTGCGCGATGTGGACGCGGCCGCCGGTGAGCTCCGCCAGGCTGATGTCGCGCTCCGCCATGATGGACTCGGCCACGCCGGGAATGCCGCGCAGGCCGAGCAGACCGGCCACCGCGCCTTCGTGGGCCACACCATCGCCCTTGAGCGACGGGTCTTCGCAATGTTCGATGATGGGCGCGTCGAACATCGACGCGTACTCCAGCGCCCGCCGCATCAGCAACGCCGTCCGCACGGGATGCCCATCGTCGGTGAAGGCGACGCAGCCGGCGGCGTGCAGGTCGCCCATCTCGGTCATCTGTTCACCCTTCTGCCCCACCGACACCGCGCCAATCGGGTAGACACGGGCCAGATCCACCTCGGCAGCCCGCTTGCGAATGAACTCGGTCACCGACACCGAATCGTTGACGGGGCTGGTGTTGGGCATACACGCGACGGCCGTGAAGCCGCCGACCACGGCCGACCACGCGCCGGTGGCAATCGTTTCCTTGTGCTCCTGGCCGGGCTCCCGCAGGTGGACGTGGATGTCAATCAGCCCCGGCGTCACCACCCAGCCGGCCGGCACCTCGACCACACGCGCCGTTCCGGCCGGTACGTCCTTGCCGATGCGGGCGATGGCGCCTTCGGCGATCAACACATCAAAGTGGCCGTCGCGGCCGGCGGCCGGGTCGATCACCCGCGCGTTCTTCAGCAGTACATCCTGAGCGCTCATTGCGGCACATCCTCACCGGCCAGCAGGTACAACACGGCCATGCGTACGGCGACCCCGTTGGCCACCTGATCCAGAATCACCGACCACGGACCATCCGCCACGGCCGAGTCGATCTCCACCCCGCGGTTCATCGGCCCGGGGTGCATCACGATCACGTCGGGCGCCGCCCGTTCCAGGCGCGCCGGCGTCAGGCCGAAGAGCGTGAAGTACTCACGCATCGACGGCAGGAACAACCCCTGCATCCGCTCGTGCTGCACCCGCAACATCATGACGACATCGGCGCCGGCCACCGCGTCGTCAATCGAGGTCGTCACATGCACGCCCAGCGTGGTCAGCCCCGGAGGAATCAGCGTGGACGGTCCGCAGGCACGAACCTCGGCGCCCATGCGCGTGAGCAGCAACACGTTGGAGCGCAGCACGCGGCTGTGCAGCAGGTCGCCGATGATGGCGACCTTGAGACCGGCGAGGCGTCCCTTCCGCTCACGGATGGTCAACGCGTCGAGCAGCGCCTGCGTGGGATGTTCGTGGGTGCCGTCACCCGCGTTGACGATGCCGGCCCGGCAGATCTTCGACAGCAGATGCGGGGCGCCCGACGAGGCGTGCCTGATGACGATCAGGTCGGGCGACATCGCTTCGAGCGTCCGCGCCGTATCGGCCAGTGTCTCGCCCTTGGTGACGCTCGATCCGGCCGCGGTGATGCCCATCGTGTCGGCCGACAGGCGCTTCTCCGCCAGTTCGAACGACAGGCGCGTACGCGTGCTGGCTTCGAAGAACAGGTTCACGACGGTGCGGCCGCGCAGCGCCGGCACCTTCTTGATCGTACGCGTGCCGATTTCCTTCATCGCCTCGGCCGTCGTGAGAATCAGCTCGATCTCCGAGGCGTCGAGGTCGGCAATGCCCAGCAGGTGGCGGCTGCGCAGCCGCGTCGCGGCCGTCATGACGCCGCCTCCAGGTCATGCACTTCCACCTCGTCCCGGCCGTCGATTTCCGTCAGGTGCACCTGGACCGTCTGTTGCCGGGAGGTCGGCACGTTGCGGCCGACATAGTCGGCGCGGATCGGCAGTTCGCGGTGGCCGCGGTCGACGAGCGCCACCAGCTGGATGGCATTGGGCCGGCCGAAGTCGATCAACGCGTCCAGCGCGGCGCGGATCGTCCGGCCCGTGTACAACACATCGTCCACCAGGATGATGGTGCGGCCATCGAGTGAAAACGGGATGTCGGTCCGGCGAAGAATCGGCTGCGGCCCCACCTGGTGACGCATCAGGTCATCCCGGTACAGCGTGATGTCGAGCGACCCGGTGGGCACCGCCAGGCCGCCGGCGGTCTTGAGACACGCCGCCAGGCGCTCGGCCAGCGGCACACCCCTGGCGCGAATGCCCACGAGGGCAAGGGTGTCGGACCCGCGATTACGTTCGAGGATTTCGTGCGCGATGCGCATCAGGCTGCGCCCGATGCGATCGGCGTCCATGACGACCGGCATGTCTGTCTCCTTCGCGGCCTCTCAGGACCGCGTTAAAAGAGTCGGGAGATCTTACCACCATGGAGCACATGAAGATCCATGGAGGAATACGTGTCCGGGGTTGGGCGCCGCCGGAGGCGGCGGCAGCGCGGCGAGACACGAGCCGAACGGAAGAGGCCCACGAGCCCTGGAGATGGCCTCTTTCGTTCGGCTCGTGCCTCGCCGCGCACGGCCCGGCACAGCCGGGCCCCCAACCCCGGTCCGCGTTTCTTCATGGCCCTTCGTGGCCTCCATGGTGAATTCGCTCTTGGTCAGCGCTCGTGCGTGGCGATGAAGGAGACCGGATGCGCGCGGCGGTATTCGCGCGTGAACAGGTCGGTACGCGCGTAGCCGTCCATGTCGCGGCCCACGGGCACCCCGAGGTAATACAGGATGGTCGGCGCCAGGTCGACGACGGCGCCGCGGGGCAGCTCGGCATGGACGACGTCGCGGCCGTAGGCCAGCAGGAAACCGTCGGGAGCGCCCTCGTGTGTGCCGGTCAGGTCCGGCTGCTGAAGGGTGCGGGCCAGCAGCCGCTTGGCGAGGGAGACCGGCTCCATGCCGAATCCGGAGACCACCAGCAGAAGATCGCCCGGCCGCAGCTGATCGCGCGCGCGCCCGACGGCTTCATCAACTTCGCGATAGGCCGCCTCCAGCCGCTGCGCATCGCCCTCACGACGCGCGGCCGGCCGGGCCGGATCGGCCGCGCCCCAATGCGCGTGCGACATCGCGTCCACGCCCGACAGCCGGATGGCGGTCACGTGCGGCGCAAAGATCGGATCAAGCCGGGCCGCCACTTCCCGGTAGACCGGATCCCAAGCGGCCAGCAGATCGTCGGCCGGCGCCAGATCGGCGGGGGCCGCCGCACCGGCCGGCGCCGCCGCGCCGGGCGTGGTCTCGTTGAACACCTCACGCGCCACGTCGACCGCGCTGGTGGGCACACCGGCCCGCGCGTCGGCCAGCCGCAGCGGCGAGGCCAACCCGAGGTGGAACTGATCGCTGATCACGTACCCGCGCGCGATGGCGGCCGGAAACGTCAGCGGCCAGCGCACCACGCCCGTGCCCAGCCCGTACCGGGCAAGAATGTCCCAGAAGGGCCGCGCGCGGACGTCATCCCGCGTGCGGCGCTCCGCCGTGACGTACTGCTGATAGACCAGCGCGTACGCAAAGCAATAGTCCGGCAGCAGATCCACATCGTCGGTGCCCGGCGCGCCGACCCGGAATGCCGCGTTGGACCGGACCCCGGTCTGCGCGGGGTACTTGCCCGTGGCGGCGGCGGTCCACACCGGTTCGGCCTGCGTCGGCTTGAGCGTGGCGAGCGGGATGACGGCGCCGCGGTCGAGCACCCGCCCGAGATTGGGCAACCGGCCTGCGGCCACGCGCTCGCGGATCAGACTCAGGCTCGCGCCGTCCATGGCCACGAGGCGAATGCGCGGGGCGGTGGCGGTCAGCGGCGGCGTGACCGCGCCGGGCACGGGACCGGCGCTGCGCGGCACGGCCGGCACCGGCAGGTGCCCGGGTCCGCGCACCCACAGCGGCACCACGACCGACGCCACCAGCGTGACCGTCATGACGACGCCCGCCGGCGTGCTGCCGCGCCGCCCGAAGGAATACCGGAACACGGCCACGCCCACCAGGACCACGGCGCAGATCGTCCCGGCGACGGCCGCCGACTGCAGCGTCCGCGCCGCCTCCTCACCCAGCACCGCGCGGAACCCCTGCAGGTTCGCCCAGGTGATGACGGCCGCCGTCGCGGCCAGCGCCGCGCCCAGCCACGCCAGCAGGCGCACGCTCAGCCACCCCGGCTGCAGCGGGCGCCCGGCCAGCAGGTCGCGCACGATCAGCAGCACGAACAACGCCACGCCGATGTGCAGGCCGTAAAACGACAACAACGCGCCAAACCAGCGCACGGCCGTCATCGACACGAGCGGCACCTGGGGATTGAGCAGCAGGACAATCACCAGCAGATACAGGGCGCCCAGCACACCGCCGGTGACGGCGTTGGTGAACAGGCGCAGGTACCGCATCGCGTAATGGTACGTCGTATACACTGGCGAGGATGCCCGTGGACATCCCGGCCGTCGTGATCAGCAACACGCGGCTGTCTGACGACTACAACGTGCTGGCGCTCGAGGCCCCCGCCGTGGCCGCGGCCGCCCAACCCGGTCAGTTCGTGATGATCAAGACCGCGCCGGGCCTCGACCCGCTGCTGCGCCGGCCGTTCTCGATCTTCGAGATCCTGCGCCACCCCGACGGCGCCGTACGCGGCCTGAGCCTGCTGAACAAACGCGTCGGCGTCGGCACCTCGCTGCTGTACGACGCCCAGCCGGGGGACCGGATCGGCTGCCTCGGCCCGCTGGGCCGGCCCTTCCCGGTGATCGATCCGCCGGCGGAAGGCTGGATGGTGGCCGGCGGCGTCGGCCTGGCGCCGTTTGTCACCGTCGCCGAAGCACTGGCCGCCCGCGGCACGCCGATGACGCTGTTCTACGGCGGCCGCAGCGCGCGGGACCTCTATTACGCCGAGTGGTTCGAGGCGCTGGGCGCCCGGCTCGTGCTGACGACCGAGGACGGATCACGCGGGGAACACGGCCGGGTCACCGCGCCGCTGGCCCGCGCCCTGCAGGCGCGCGCCGCGGGTGCGCCCGTGACGCTCTACGCGTGCGGCCCGACGCCGATGATGCGCGCGGTGGCCGACCTGGGCGCGGCCCACGCGCGCCCCACCTTCGTGTCGCTCGAACCGGTGATGGGCTGCGGCATGGGCGGCTGCTACTCGTGCGTCGTCCGCGTGCAACGTCCGGGCGCCACACCCCCGACCCACTTCGTCCGGTCCTGCATCGACGGCCCGGTGTTCGACGCATCCGCCCTTGTCTGGGACGCGCTGGCGGGAGGCCACTGATGGCAGACCTGTCGGTCCGCATCGGCTCGCTGACGCTCCGCAATCCCGTCATCGCCGCTTCGGGGTGTTTCGGCTACGGCGTCGAATACGCCAGGGCCTTCGGCATCTCCACACTGGGCGGCGTCGCCGTCAAGGGCCTCTTCCTCAACGAACGCGAAGGACACGCGCCGCCGCGCATCGTCGAAACGCCGGCGGGGATGCTCAACGCCATCGGCCTGCAGGGCATCGGCGTCCACCGCTTCGTCGCCGAAAAACTGCCCGAGCTGCGCGCGCTGGGCGCCACGACCATCGTCAACATCTGCGGGTCGACGCTGGATGAGTACTGCGAGGTCGCGCGCGTGTTGTCCGACCACGAAGGCGTGGGCGCGCTGGAACTGAACATCTCGTGCCCGAACATCAAGGAAGGCGGCATCCAGTTCGGCTGCTCGCTCACCGGCACCCACGACGTGGTCTCGGCGGTGCGCAAGGTCACGTCGCTGCCGGTCATTCCGAAGCTCACGCCCAACGTCACCGACCCGGCATCGTTTGCGCGCGCCTCACAGGACGCCGGCGCCGACGCCATTTCGCTGGTCAACACGTTTCTGGCCATGGCGATCGACGTCGAGACCCGCCGGCCGAAACTGACCAACGGGCTCGGCGGCCTGAGCGGTCCGGCCATCCGGCCCATCGCCGTGCGGATGGTGTGGGAATGCCGGCAGGCCGTGACAATTCCGATCATCGGCATGGGCGGCATCCAGACCGTCGACGACGCGCTCGAGTTCATCATCGCGGGCGCCAACGCGGTGCAGGTGGGCACGGCAAACTTCGTGGATCCGTTCCTCTGGGATGGACTGATTGCCGGCATCAACGCGTACCTCGACCGTCACGGGTATGCCAGCGTCGACGCGCTGGTCGGACAGGTGACGATGCGATGACGAATCCGATTCTGGTGGCGCTCGATGTGGCGTCGGCGCGTGAAGCGCTGGCGCTGGCCGACACGCTGCGCGGCACGGTCGGCGGGTACAAGGTCGGCCTGCAGTTGTTTTCGGCCGAGGGGCCCGACATCGTCCGCGCGCTCACGATGCGCGGGGACCGCGTGTTCCTCGATCTGAAGTTTCACGACATTCCCAACACCGTGGCGGGCGCGATTGGATCGGCGTGCCGGCTGGGCGCGTGGATGATGAACGTGCATGCGGCCGGCGGGCCGGCCATGATGGCCGCCGCGCGCGACGCCGCGGCGAAGGCGGCCGACGCCGCCGGGTCACGGCCGCTGGTGATTGCCGTGACGGTGCTGACCTCGATGGATGCCGCGACGCTGGCGGCCACGGGCGTGACCCGATCCCCGCTCGATCAGGTGGTGCATCTCGCGCGCATGACGCAGGACGCCGGACTGGACGGCGTGGTGGCGTCCCCGCTCGAAACGGCGGCCATCCGCGCGGCGTGTGGTCCGGAGTTCGTGATTGTGACGCCGGGCATCCGCGGCGGCGCCGCAGGTGATGCGAAACAGGATCAGTCGAGAACGATGAGTCCGGGCGAGGCCCGGGCGGCGGGGGCGAGTTACCTGGTGGTGGGACGGCCGATCACCGCGGCTGCCGATCCCCGATCGGCAGCCGCGGCCATCCTGACTGACGCTACTTCGCGGTGAAGATGAAGTGGCCGCGCCGGTTCTGCTCCCAGCAGGTCTCGGCCTCGTCCCTGCAGAACGGCTGCTCTTCACCCTTGCCGACAATCGCGATGCGGCTGGCGGGCACACCCAGGCTGACCAGATAGTCGCGCACCGACGCCGCGCGGCGTTCGGCCAGCGCCAGGTTGTACTCGTTGGTGCCGCGCGAGTCGGCGTGGCCTTCAATCGTGATCGACGTCGACACCCAGCGGCGCAGCCACTGGGCGTTCTTGTCGAGACTGGCGCGCGCGGTCGCGGACAACTCCGCTGAGTCGTAGGCGAAGAAGACGTCGGCCAGCGGCTTCTGCTGATTCAACTGCTCGAGCGTCCAGCTCGCAAACACTTCCTCTTCGGTCGGCACCCGCGGCGGCGCCGGCGGGGGCGGCGGCGGGGGCGGCGGAGGCGGCGGCGGAGGCGGCGGCGTGGGCGTCACCACCGCGGGCGGGGGCGGCGGTTCGGGCGCCGGGGGCGGAACCTTCTTGGCGCACGCGACCGACACGGCCAGCACCACACCGAGCAGGGTGAGAGACACAGCGCGAACAGACACTCGTGGCATGGGTGCGAGCTTATAAACCCCTGCCAGTCGTGTCAACGACAACCGTATGATCAGCGGCGATGGACGCCATGCTGGCCGCCACGGCCGCCGCCGAAGATCGGCACTTCTGGTTCCGCGGCCTGCGGCGCACGGCCGCGCAGGTGCTCGACGAGGCGATCACGCAGCGGCCGGTCACGCGCATCCTCGACTGCGGCAGCGGCACCGGGCGCAATCTCGACTGGCTGCGCGCGTGGGGCCCGGTCGCCGGTGTGGAACTCTCCGCCACCGGACTCGCCGTCGCCCGGCGGCACCACCGGCCGGTCATTCAGGGGTCGGTCACCCATCTGCCGTTTCCGGATGCCTGTGCCGATCTCGTCACGTCGTTCGACGTGTTGTACTGCCTGCCCGACGACGCCGAGCGACAGGCGATCGCCGAAATGACGCGGGTGCTGCGGCCCGGCGGCCTGGCGCTGGTCAACGTGGCCGCGCTGGATCTGCTGCGCGGCTCACATTCGACGCTGACCCACGAACAACGTCGATACACGCCAGCCCTGCTGCGCGCGCGCCTGGAGGCCGGCGGCCTCCGCGTCGAGCGGCTGACGTTCACCAACTGCCTGACATTCCCGCTGGTCCTGGCCGCGCGCGCCGCGGACCGTCTGCGCGGCCGCGCGCATGTCGCCTCCGCGCGCGATCTCGGCGTGCCGGCCGCGCCGGTCAACGCCGCGCTGGATCTGGTCATGCGTGTGGAGGCCGCGCTGCTGCGCGTCACGAACCTGCCGGTGGGCTCGTCGTTGCTGGCGCTGGCGCGGAAGCCGGCGTCGACGGCGCGGCCGTAAGGTCCAGCGCGAAGATACGCAGCGCCAGCCGCCGCCGGTCCGCGCTCTGACCGCGATCGGCCGGCACGAACTCCTGACTGGCGTCCAGCGTGACGATGCCACCGGCGGCGGCCAGGGCCGCGGCCGGCACGGTGACCGTCTCGAGGAAGTCCCCGGCCAGCCGGCGCCGCGCGATCTCCAGAGGCCCCACACGTACGATCAGATCGCTGGGCGCCGCAAACGACCGCAACGGCGATTCACCCGACAACGTCAGCACGAGGTCACGGTCCGGCCCGGCCACGCGCAACCGGCCCTCGCGGCTCATCCAGCGCCACGACAGGGCGCCGCCGCGCTCCTGTTCCGGCTCCTGCCAGCCGTCCTCGAACGTCCACACCACATCGTCCCGTGTCCCGGCATCAAAAAACTCGAGCCCCACCGGCGGCACGAACTCCGAGCCCGGCGCCTCCGCCGAGACCTGCAACGTCGCATACACGTCCTCACCCGCCGGCACACCGGCGGGCAGATCGATCCACCGCGAGAACTCGCGGGCGGACGGCGCCACCGTCCAGCGATCCACCTCGCGCCCATCGATCGCGACGTGCAGGGTCACGGGTCCGTCGCGCTCGTCACCCAGGTGCCGGCCGCCCACGACGACGCGAAGCGGGGCGGGGTCCCGGCGCAGGAAGGCCTCGGCCGGCTCGCGGTGCGGCCCCAGACCCTGGGCGGCCGTGACACCGCCAATCTCGGGCGTCAACGCCCACCCGCGTCCCACCATCCAGCGCGGGGGCGACACAATCCACGCGTCCAGATCGGTGGGCCGCGCAAAGGCGACCAACGTGCTTGTGTCGGGATGCCAGCGATAGTCGGCGTGCCGCTGCCGGGCCCGCCGGTCCAACATCTCCAGGTCATGGCGCGCGGGATTGGCGAGGAACCACACCGGCCCCTCGGCGCCCTGGCGGAAGTGGTTGACGACGGCCAGCACTTCACGGCCGCGCTCGGCCGGCAGCAGCCGCAGGGGCCAGGCCTCGTCCACCCACACCAGCGCCTGACGCGATTCCGACGCGATGCGGCGATGCATCGCCACCGGTGTGGGCGCCGTGGCCGCGCCGCCGGCGGCCGCCTCGAGATCCGCAAACGCGCGGAAGATGGGCGCGCCGGCCGACGCATACGCCGCCAGTGGCGGTTGCGCGATCCAGAGGGTGACGGTCACCAGAACCGCCCCGCCGGCGATGAGCACCCGTCGCGGCAGACCAGCCAGCGCCAGCACCGCCAGGCCTGCGGTCGGCACGACGAGCGGCAGCGCGTACCGAATGGTCGCGGTCTCCTGAAACGTCAGGTGAAACACGCCGTACGGCCAGAACGCCAGCAACACCAGCGCAAGCACACGCGGGCGGGCCGCCGCCAGCCGCAGCGTCGCCACGGCGGCCATCACCATGACCAGCGCCGACCACGTCGGATGCAGCCACGGCGTTCGCAAGGTTCGCGACAGCGCCTCGCTCAGCAGCGACCACGAAGGCATCGTGGCCAGCATTTCGACCCCGATGAAGTCATCCGTCCCCTGGGCGCCCAGCACCGTCAGGTACGCGCCCGGGCCCCCGCTCGCGAGCGCCAGCGGGATCAGCCAGGCCAGCACCCCCACGGCGGCCACCGCGATGACGGCGGCCGCCTCGCGCCAGTGGCGCCGGCCGGCCAGTTCGCCGGCGCACCAGCACAGCAACGGACCGGTGAGCCACATGGTCTGTGTGCGGACCCCGATGGCCAGCCCCGCGCCGAGCGCCGCCCACCACCACTCCCACGGGACGCGTACCGAGGCGGCGTCGGGCGCCTGTCGCACGGTGCGGAGTCCCCGGAGCAGGAGGGCCTGTACGCCAAGCGCGGCCACCAGGCCGGGCCCATCGGTGAGCGGGCGGCTCGCCGTCAGCCAGAACAACGGCGATGTGATGGCGAGCAACGCCGCCAGGGAGGCGATGATCGGCGGGATGCCGATGATCCGCCACAAGGCGGCCATCAGGGGGACCGCGAGACCGGCCGCAAGCGCGCTCCAGACGGCCAGGCCCACGGCGGCGCGCCGATCGCGCGGCCACTGCGGAGCGACGGCGGCCACCACCGCCGTGCTGACCTTGCCCGCGGCAATGTAGAGGGGATATCCGGGGGGATGGGGGCGGTG
Organism: uncultured Solibacteraceae bacterium; assembly: GCA_964471115.1. Taxonomy (GTDB): domain Bacteria; phylum Acidobacteriota; class Vicinamibacteria; order Vicinamibacterales; family SCN-69-37; genus SYFT01. The sequence goes on along the minus strand of CAYYFE010000037.1, from coordinate 7,915 downwards.
GCGGCTCAGGTCAAACGACTCGACCCCGAGCGCGAAGTTGACGGAGTCCAGGTCTTCGAGGGTGCGGGGCAGCGCCGCGAGATGGAGCAACGCGACGGCCACCCCCGCCGCCACGAGGAGCCGATGATGCAGGCGCGTCACGGACGGCAGGGACTATTCGTCCCAGTCGTCGCCGGCGTCCTCATCGTCATCCTCGAGCTCATCGTCGTCACCGAGGTCGTCCTCCGACTCGTCGGCTTCGGCGTCTTCCTCTTCATCTTCGTCCTCGTCGACGTCGAACTCGAGGGGATCCAGCGAGGCGATGCGGAGATTGCTGGCGCAGCCGTCACAGACCCAGGGGTCGCCCACTTCCATTTCTTCGAGGTCGTCTTCGTCGATCTCGATTTCGATGTCGCATTCCGGGCAGGTCGCCATACACTCCTCCGAGACCGCGATTATAACGCGCAGCCACGACAATGACGGGGGCTCCGGAAAAACTGATTCTGATCGCGCACGCCGACGCGGCGGTGCGCGATCGTTTTGTGGCCGCGCTGGCCGATGCCCGGCACGCGGCCGTGACGGCGACGACCGAACGCGAGGCCGTGACGGCGGCCGCGCGGCGGCCGGTCATCAGTCTAGCGATCATCGATGCCGGGTTGTCGACGGACCCGGCCGGATGGATTCGCCGGTTGCGCGCGGCGGCGCAACCCGCGCTGCCGGTGGTGGTCTTCGCCGGCAGTGTGACCAGCGCCGCGCAGGCGCGCCAGCTGGTGCCCGCCGGTGTGGCCGCGTACGTCAACGAACACGCGCCGACCGCGGCGATTCTGCCGGCGCTGGCGCCGCATCTGTTCCCGTCCAGTTTCGATCGCCGCCTCGCACCGCGGCTGCCGCTCAGTGTGCCGGTGTCGTACACCTCGGGGGCGACCATCGCGGGCGCGTTCACGCTCAACATCAGCCGCGGCGGTCTGGCCATCCGCACCCTCAGCCCGCTCGAGGCCGGCAGCGCGATTACGGTGCGCTTCCGCCTGCCGTCGGCGCCGGAAGAGATCGAACGGCGCGGACACGTCGTGTGGTCCGACCGGCGCGTCGGGATGGGCGTGCAGGTGGATCAGGAAATCGATTTGTGACGGTCAGCGCGACGGCCTGAGCAACCGCAGACTGTTGGCGACGACGAGCACCGAGGCGCCGGTGTCGGCGAGCACGGCCATCCACAACGTGGCGTGACCGGTGAAGGTGAGCGCGGCAAACGCGGCCTTGAGGCCGAGCGCCAGCGCGATGTTCACGTGAATCGTCCGGACGGTCCGGCGCGCCAGGCGCAGCGCCAGCGGCAGCCGCGTGAGATCGTCGGCGACGAGCGCCACGTCGGCGGTTTCAAGCGCCGCGCCGGTGCCCGCGCCCATGGCGATGCCGACGTCGGCGGCGGCCAGCGCAGGCGCGTCGTTCACCCCGTCGCCCACCATGGCCACCACCTCGTGTTCGCGTCGCAACGCGTCAACGAGCGCGACCTTGTCGTCGGGCATGAGGTCGGCGTAGACCTCGTCGACGCCGGTGGTGGCGCGCACCGGGTCGGCCGACCGGCGCGTGTCGCCGGTGAGCAACACGACGTGTTCGACGCCGGCGGCGCGCAGGTCGCGCACGACGCCGGCGGAGGCCGGCCGCAGCGTGTCGGCCAGGCCGATGACGCCCAGCGCGGCGCCGCCGTGCCCGACGAGCACGGGTGTGGCGCCGGCCGCTTCGACATCGGCCATGCGGGCGTGCAGATCGTCGGTGCACAACGCGCGCGATTCGAAGAACCGGTGGCTGCCAATCACCGCCGGTCCGGCGTCCACGATGGCCTCGGCCCCCAGCCCCGGGAGCGCGCGGAACGACAGGCCTTCGGTGACGGCCAGGCCGGCGGCCCGCGCGCGGGCGACGATGGCGCGGCCGATGGGATGTTCCGACCGCGCTTCGAGCGACGCGGCGACCCGCAGGACGTCGTGTGACGACGCGCGCCCGACGCCGTGCACGTCGGTCACGGCGACGCGGCCCTCGGTGAGAGTGCCGGTCTTGTCGAACGCCACGCAGCGGACGGCGGCGAGGCGTTCGAGCGCGGCCCCGCCCTTGATCAACACGCCGGCGCGAGCCGCGGCCGTCAGCGCGGCCACCAGGGACACCGGCGTGGAAATGACCAGCGCGCACGGACACGACACGACGAGCAGCACGAGCGCGCGATACCACCAGGTCGTCCAGCCGCCCGCGGCCAGCGAGAGCGCGTCGACCGAGGCGAGCGTCGGCGGCACAACCGCGATGAACGCCGCCAGGCCGACCACGGCCGGGGTGTACACGCGGGCGAACCGCTCGACGAACGTCTGGATCGGCGCGCGGCGGGCCTGCGCCTCCTCGACTAGGTGGACGATGCGCGCCAGCGCGCTGTCGGACGCCGGGCGGGTGACCCGCACGTCGAGCGCCCCGGCGCCGTTGATCGACCCGGCGAACACCTCGTCGCCCGGCGCCTTGTCGGCCGGCCACGACTCGCCGGTGATCGGCGCCTGGTTGACCGCGGATTCTCCGTGCAGCACGACGCCGTCGATCGGCACGCGATCGCCCGGCTGCACGAGGACCACATCGTCCACTCGCAGGTCGGCCGCCGGGACGCCGACCACGGCGCCGGCACGGCGGACCAGCGCGCGATCGGGCACGGTGGCCATCATGTCGCGGATGGCGCGCCGCGCCCGCGCGACCGTCCGGCCCTCGAGCCATTCCGAAATGCCGAACAGCCAGACGACCATCGCCGCCTCGAAGAACTCGCCGAGCGCCACGGCGCCGGCCACGGCGATGACCATCAGGACGTTGATGTCGAGGATGCGGCGGCCGATGGAGCGCCGGGCGTGACGCCAGGGGGTGCGCGCCGCCAGCAGCGCGGCGGCCAGGTACGGCACGGCCGCCACCGCCGGCGCCATGCCGGCGGCGTCCAGGACGACGCCAACCGCCAGCAGCGCTCCGGCCACGATCAGCCCGCGGTCCATCCCGTGCGTGAGGCGCGGCGCCTCCGCGGGCGCCGGCGCGGGCGAGGTCGTGCAACACGGCTCGCTCATCGCGCTTCCTCCGCGTGGCGCCGCGCGTCGCGCAGCAGGCCGATGACGTGCGCATCATCGAGCGCATAAAACGCCTGCCGCCCGTCGCGACGGGCCCGCACGAGCCGCGCGGTGCGCAGCAGCCGCAGTTGATGCGACATCGCGGACTCGGAGATGCCGACCAGCGCGGCCAGGTCGGAGACGCACTGCTCGCCCTTGGAAAGCGCATCGAGAATGCGGACGCGCGTCGGGTCGCCGAGCAGCTGAAAGGTCTGCGCGACGGCATCCAGGACGGGGCCGTGTATCAACATCTCAACATATTGATATCTGAGCATGTATTCACATGTCAACGCCGAGAAATATTGAACGAATCGGCGTACCCGACTACGATCCAGTGTCTGTCCAGGCTGGCGCCGGCACGGTCGTGCGCGGCCGGTCCGCGGTGTCCAGCCCGGACCCAGACGGACTCAATTTCAATAGCAAGGAGAGCGACGAGTGATCGAGGTCCAACACCTCACCAAACGCTACGGTCCGTTCACCGCAGTCGACGATGTGAGCTTCCGCGTCGAGAAGGGCGAGATCCTGGGTTTCCTGGGTCCCAACGGCGCCGGCAAGACGACGACCATGCGGGTGCTCACCGGCTACATGCCGGCCACCGAAGGCACCGCCTCCGTGGCCGGGTACGACGTCTTCGCGCAGCCGATTGAAGCGAAGCGGCGCATCGGCTACCTGCCCGAGACGCCGCCGCTCTATCCCGAGATGACGGTGCGCGAGTACCTGACCTTCGTCGCCAAGCTGAAACTGCCCGCGACGATGAGCAAGGCCGAGCGGGAGGCGCGCATCGACGGCGTCATGGCGCGCACACACGTGGCCGACATGGCGAAGCGCCACTGCGCGAAGCTGTCGAAGGGCTACAAACAACGCGTGGGCCTGGCGCAGGCGCTGCTGCACGACCCGGAAGTCCTGATCCTCGACGAACCGACGGCCGGCCTCGACCCGAAGCAGATCATCGAGACGCGCGATCTGATTCGCAGCCTCGCCGGCAATCACACGATCGTGCTGAGCACGCACATCCTGCCTGAGGTGTCGCAGACGTGCACCCGCGTGGTCATCATCAACAAGGGACGCGTGGTGGCCGTCGACTCGCCGGACAATCTCACCCGGCAGCTCAAGGGCGCGGCCACGCTCTACGTGCAGGTCGATGCCGCCGGCGGCGATGCGTCGAGCGTGCTGGCCTCGGTGCCCGGGGTGCGCGGCGTCAGCGAGTTCGACCGCCACGACGCGGCGGTGGGCTTTGAACTGACCGCCGACACCGACCGCGACATCCGCCGTGAGGTGGCGCGCGCGGTGGTCGACAAGGGCTGGGGCCTGCTGGAACTGCGGCCCCTGCGCATGAGCCTGGAGGACATCTTCCTGCAGCTGACGACCGACGAAAGCGCGAAGCAGACCGAGGCCGCGGCGGGCGCGGCCGACCAGACCCCGGCGGCGCCGGAGACGGGCGAGGTGCCCCGTGCGTAACATCCTCACGATTGCCGGCAAGGAACTGCGCGGCTACTTCGTCTCGCCGATGGGCTGGGTCGTCATGGGCCTGTTCGCCCTGATCTTCGGCTACTTCTTCGTCGCCCACCTCGACTTCTTCGTGCAGCGCAGCATGCAGTCGGCGATGGGCGGCGGGCCGGTCAACGTCAACCAGGACATGATCCGCGGCGTCCTGAGCAACGCCAGCGTGCTCATCCTGTTCCTGCTGCCGATGGTCACGATGCGGACCTACGCCGAGGAAAAACGCTCGGGCACGATCGAGCTGCTGCTGACGGCGCCGGTGACCGACCTCCAGATCGTGGCGGGCAAGTTCCTGGGCGCGCTCGGGTTCTACGCGGCGCTCCTGGCCGTGACCCTGCTCGACGTCGCCATCCTGTTCATCTTCGGCAACCCCGAATGGAAGCCGGTGTTCACCGGCTACCTCGGCCTGTTCCTGATGGGCGGCTGCTTCATCGCGATCGGCCTGTTCGTCTCGAGCACGACGAAGAACCAGGTGGTGGCCGGCGCGGCCACGTTCGTGGTGGCGCTGCTGCTGTGGATCATCAGCTGGCTCGGCTCGAGTTTCGGCCCGACCACCGCGGCGGTGTTGTCGTACCTGTCAATCACGGAACATTTCGATGACTTCTCGAAGGGCGTCATCGACACCAAACACCTCATCTACTACCTGAGCGTGATTGGCTTCGGACTGTTCCTCACGGTCAAGTCCGTGGATACCGAACGGTGGAGGGGCTGAACGTGAAGCAACTACTCGCAATCCTCGGCTGGGTGGGCGTGGCGCTGGTCGCCGCCGCCGTGGTGGTGCGGTTCGCGCTGCCCGAGCAGATGGTCTGGTCGCAGCGGCTGGCCATCGGCGGTCTCATCACCACGCTGCTCTACACGCTGGGCCAGTGGCGTGAAATCGGCCGCTCGTTCCAGGGCCGGAACGTGCGCTACGGCTCACTCACCGCCGGCAGCGTCCTGCTGGTCATCGGCATCCTGACCGCGGTCAACTGGCTGGGCACCCGCCAGAACAAGCGGTGGGACCTGACGGAAACGCAGCAGTTCTCGCTCTCCGATCAGTCGCGCCGGGTCGTCGGCGAGCTGTCACAGCCGCTCACGGTCAAGGTCTTCCATGCGGCCGATGGCCGGCGCGGCATCGAGGACCGGCTGGCGGAATACCAGTACCTGTCGAGCCAGCTGAAGGTCGAGTACTTCGATATCGACGCCTCCCCCATCGAGGCGCAGAAGTATGAAATCCAGCAGTACGGCACGCTCGTGTTCGAATACGCCGGCCGCACCGAGCGGACGACGCAGAGCACCGAGCAGGAGATCACCAACGCCATCATCAAGGTGGTCGAGGGCAAGGCCAAGAAGCTGTACTTCACGCAGGGCCACGGCGAACGCGACATCGCCGGCGGCGATCCGCGCGGCATGAGCCAGGTCGTCGAGGCGCTCAAGGGCGACAACTTCGAGGCGGCCACGCTCGCGCTCGCGCAGACGGGCGTGGTGCCCGAGGACGCGACCGTCGTGGTGGCGGCCGGCCCCCGCTCGGATTTCCTGCCGGGCGAGATCGAGCAGCTGACCGCGTTCCTCAACAAGGGCGGCAAGGTGATGCTGATGATCGACGCGCCCGATCGCACGGGCGGCCCGGCGCTGCCGAACCTCACCGGCCTGGCGAAGGCGTGGGGCTTCGAGATCGGCAACGACATCATCCTGGACGCCACGGGTCTGGGCCGCATGTTCGGCGCGGGCCCCGAAGTGCCGCTGGCGACCGTGTATCCCGCGCATCCGATCACGCAGGGCTTCGGCGTGATGACCGCGTTTCCGCTGGCGCGCTCGGTCGGGGCCGTCGAGGGCGGCGCCGAGGGCCGGTTCCCGCAGTCGGTGATTCAGACGAGTCCGCAGAGCTGGGCCGAAACCGACGTCGCCGGGCTGTACGCGTCAGGGTCGCCGACACAGGATCCGAAAGCGGACAAGCCGGGGCCGGTGTCGCTGGCGGCGGCCGTGTCGGCCGCGGCGCCGAATGCGCCCGCGGGCGCATCGCCGGACGCGCCCACACCCGAGGCGCGGATGATCGTGATCGGCGACTCGGACTTCGCCACCAACGGCGCGCTCGGCATTCAGGGCAACCGCGACCTGATGCTCAACATGGCGAACTGGCTGGCGCAGCAGGAGAACCTGATCGCCATCCGGCCCGTCGACCCGGCCGATCGCCGCGTGCAGCTGACCGAAGACCAGAGCACGCGCATCTACTGGCTGGCGCTGGTCATCTTCCCGCTGGCGTTCATCGCGATGGGCGTGCGGGTCTGGTGGGTGAGGCGCTGAACCATGCAAAGCGGACGCTCGTTCCTGTTCCTGCTGCTGACGGCGGCGGTGCTCGGCGGCTACATCTACTTCGTCGAGCTCGAACGTGAGCCCGCCGCCGACACCGAAGCGACCCGCACGAAGGTCTTCACGCTGACCCCGGGATCGATTCAGGAGGTCGAACTGACCAACGCGGCCGGCGATACGACGCGCGTGGTCAGACAGGACGCGACGTGGCAGATCACGTCGCCCGAGACGGCGGAGGCCGACACGGTCGAGGTCTCCCAGGTGGTCTCGTCCATCGAGTCACTGGAACAGTCGCGGGTGGTCGTGGAAAACGCCGGGGACCTGGCTCCGTTCGGCCTCGCGCCGGCGCGCATCACGCTGGCGTTCAAGGCGGGCGACCAGGCGCGCCGCCTGCTCATCGGCAACAAGACGCCGACCGGCGGCGACATGTACGCGATGGTCGAAGGCGACCCGAAGGTCGTCCTCATCCCGGGCTACCTGGAAGCCACGTTCGACAAGAAGCCGTTCGACCTGCGCGAAAAGAGCGTGCTGAAGTTCACGCGCGATGCGGCGGACACGATCACGATCGTCGATGGCACGTCACGGCTCGCCTTCACCAAGGCGGGCGACACCTGGCGGCTGTCGGCGCCCCTGAACGCCAAGGCCGATTTCGCCACGGTCGACGGCCTGGTCAGCCGGTTGTTCCAGGCGCGGATGATCGGGCTGGTCGCCACCGACGGCACCTCGTCGCTCCGGCAGTACGGCCTCGACCGCCCGCAGGTTGTCGTCACGGTCGGATCCGGATCGGCACGGGCCGAACTGGCCATCGGCAGCGCCGAAGGCGAGACCAACGTGTACGCGCGCGACCTGGCCCGGCCGATGGTGTTCACCGTGGAGAAGACCCTGCTCGACGAACTGCGGAAGAAGCCTGAAGACGTGCGCGCGAAGGATGTGTTCGAGTTCCGGTCCTTCAACGCCACGCGCCTCGTCGTGACGTCCGACGGCGTGACCTACACGTTCGAGAAGACAAAGGGCGAGGGAGAAAATGCCGCGGA
>CAYYFE010000036.1:19500-43236 GCA_964471115.1 uncultured Solibacteraceae bacterium | reverse complement strand
CACGGGGGCGGCAGCAGCGGCGGCCGGCGCGGCCGGGGCCGCTGACGCGGCGGGCCGCTCGCCCGCGGCGCCGATCACGGCGACCACGCTGTTGACCGGCACCGTCTCGCCTTCCTTGACCTTGATCTCGAGCAACACGCCGGCGCCGGGCGACGGGATCTCCGCATCGACCTTGTCGGTGGAGATCTCAAACAACGGTTCGTCGCGGTCGACGCTGTCGCCGACCTTCTTGATCCAGCGGACGATCGTGCCTTCCGCGATTGATTCGCCCATCTGGGGCATTACGACTTCGGTCGCCATGTGTGATTCTCGATGCCTCTTACAAGTGTATCGCCGCGCCGTGCACCGCGTGCGCCGCCTCACCCACGGCCTCCGACATCGTCGGATGCGCGTGGATCGTGCGGATCAGTTCTTCCACCGTGGCCTCCAGCCGCAGCGCCACGCCGGCCTCGGCCACCAGCTCGGTCGCGCGCGGCCCGATCATGTGCACGCCCAGCAGTTCGTCGTACTTCTTCTCGGCCACGATCTTCACGAACCCTTCGGTTTCGTTGGCGATCTTCGCGCGCCCCAGCACGCCAAACGGGAAGGTTCCCACACGCACGTCGTACCCGCGCGCGATCGCCTCCTGCTCGGTCAGGCCGATGCTCCCGATCTCGGGATCACAGTACGTGCACCCGGGCACCTGATCGTAGTTGATGGGCCGCACCTCGCGTCCGGCCAGACGTTCGGCCAGCACGATGCCCTCGGCCGACGACAGGTGCGCCAGCTGCGGATGCGGCGTGGGGCCCATCGTGATGACGTCACCCACCGCGGAGATGCCCGGCACGTTGGTGCGGAAGAGCGGGTCGACCTTGATGTACCCGCGTTCCATCTCCAGGCCCACATCCTCGGCGCCGAGGCCGTCGGTGACCGGCCCCCGTCCGGTGGCCACCAGGAGTTTCTCCACCGTCAGCGTTTCGGACGTGTCGCCCTGCTGCATGGTCAGTGTGACCTGGCCGTCCTTGACCACCGCCGCGGTCACCCGCGTGCCGGTCCTGACCGCGATGCCGCGTTTCTTGAACGCCTTGGCGAGTTCCGCCGAGACGGCCTCGTCTTCGTTGGGCACCAGCCGCGGCAGCAGCTCGATGATGGTGACGTCGCTGCCGAAGCGCCGGTAGATCGACGCGAACTCCACCCCCACCGCGCCGCTGCCCATGATGGCCAGCGACTTGGGCACGGCCGTCAGCCCAATCGCTTCATCACTGGTGATGATGTGCGCGCGGTCAATCGTGATGCCCGGTACGCTGCGCGCCGAGGACCCCGTAGCGACGATGATCTCCTTCGCCTGCAGCGTGGCGGGACTGTCACCCGTCACATCGATGCGGCCGCCGCCCATCAGGCGCGCCGACCCCTTGACCCAGTCGATCTTGTTTTTCTTGAAGAGGAACTCGACGCCCTTGGTGAGACCGGTCACGACCTTGGTGCGGCGCGCGTTCACCCGCGCCATGTCGATGCCCGGCTTGGCGTCACCCAGCGTGATGCCCCACTCCTTGGCGTCCTGGGCAATCTTGAGCGCATGCGCGTGTTCGAGCAGCGCCTTGGTCGGAATACATCCCCAGTTCAGGCAGGTGCCGCCCAGCGACGGCTGGCGTTCCACCACCGCCGTCTTCAGCCCGAGCTGCGCCGCGCGAATGGCGGCCACGTACCCGCCCGTGCCGGCGCCAATGACCACGACGTCGTACTGCTGTGCCATACCGTCCCTCCGCCGCGACCCGCGCCCCGCCCTGCCGGTGCCGGCAGGGTTGGATCAAACACCGTACGGTAGCAAAAAACGACGCCCGGCGGCCAGCACAGAAGGCTGACGGCCGGGCGGATGGTCGAACGTGGGCGGCGACGGGTTACTTGCGCGGAAGGACGGCGTCCTTGAGCTGCTTCGCGATACGCGCCTTGACGACGGTCTTGGCGGGAATCTTGATCGTCTCGCCCGTCGCGGGGTTGCGTCCCTCGCGGGCCTGGCGATGCTGGACCACCAGCTTGCAGATGCCGGGCAGCGTGAACTCGCCCGTGCGCTTCAGCTCCTTCTCCGAGAGCACCAGCATCTCGTCGAAGAGATCCCGCACCACGGTTCGCTTCATGTCGAACTTGTCAGCGAAGTGGGCGAACAACTCCATCTTGCCCATGCGGCGGGCGTCAGCCATTGGCGAACTCCTTTGAAAGCGGCCGGTATCGTAGTCCTCGATCTGGCCGGTGTCAATCAGCCCCTACAATATCAGCATGGCCGCCGTGCTCGAGACGTTTCCCAACCCCCGCCCCGACCGAGATTACGAAATCGACACCCGGTGCCCCGAGTTCACGTCGATGTGCCCGAAGACCGGTCTGCCCGACTTCGGCGAAATCCGCATCCAGTACGTGCCCGATGCCACCTGCATCGAGCTGAAATCGCTCAAGTACTACCTGCTCGACTACCGCAACCAGGGCATCTTCTACGAAGCGGTGACCAACAAGATTCTCGACGACCTGGTGGCGGCCTGTTCGCCGCGCCGCATGACCGTGACCGGCGCCTTCACGGCGCGCGGCGGCATCACGACCACGGTGGTGGCGTCGTACGAGAAATGAGCTCGGAGGCGGAAAAGACGTCGGGTGACTTTTTCGTGACGGTGCAGGCGAAAAAGTCACCCGACGTCATTTTCGCCATGACCTCCGAGCTCATTTAGGCACATTCAGGCACGCGCCTTGCTCTGAAGAGAGGGCGCGTCCGACCCCTGGCCGGCCCGCCGGACAGGGGTGGCAGATTCTGCGATCCCACCCGCCCTCCGAGGAGGACGAGTGCGCGATCTCTGGATCCGGCGCCGCCGCTGGCGTGTCCTGGACGAACGGCACGGCGACGGCCTCACCCGGCTGACCGCTGCGGCGCAACACGACGGCCGGGTGCGGTCGTTCGTCCGTCCCTGCGAGCCCGCAACCCAGGCGAGGCCTCCGCGCAGCCGCCTGGTCCCGCTGCATCAGGCGTTGGCCCGGCTGGCCGGCCACGTGGCGCAGACGCGCCCCGCCTTTGCCCCGGTGGCGGCGGTCACGGCGCGCGTCGCGCTGCACGCCTTCCAGCTCGAGCCGGCCCTGGCCGCCCTCGCGGGCCGGCGGCGGCTGCTCATCGCCGACGCCGTCGGACTCGGCAAGACGATTCAGGCCGGCGTCATCGCCTCGTCGCTCCTGGCAGACCAGCTCGACGGACGCGCTTTGGTCATCGCGCCCGCCAGTCTGCTGGCGCAGTGGCACGCGGAACTCACCGACCGCTTCGGCCTGACGCCGCGGATCGCCGATGCGGCCGCGCTTGCCCGCGCGCGATCACACGCGCCGTACCTCTCCTCCCCGTGGCTGCAGCCGGGCCTCTGGCTCACCTCGCCGGACTTTCTCAAACAGCCACATGTGATCGCGGGGCTGCCGTCCGAGGCCTGGGACCTGCTCGTCATCGACGAAGCCCATCAGCTGGCCGGCCCGTCGCAACGGCACGACGTCTGTGACGATCTCGCCCGGCACGCGCGGCAGGTCGTGCTGCTCACCGCCACACCTCACGACGGCGACACCACCCGCTACGCGCGGCTGCTGCATCTGGGCGCGCGGTCAGCGCACGACCGGCTGACCGTCTTCCGCCGCACCACCCGGCCCGCGGGCGCGGGACGACGGACGCGCTGGCTGCGCGTGACGCTCAGTGACGCCGACCATCGTGTGCTCGGGCTGATCGATCGCTTCGAGGCGCGCCACCGGCGGGAACACGCCGGAACGCCGTCGGCCCTCGGCCTGATCTGCGCGGTGTTCCGCCGCCGCGCGTTGTCATCACCCGCGGCGTTGCGCGCGTCCATCGATCGCCGGCTGGCCGCGATCAGCGGCCGCGGGGATCCCGCCGAACGTCAGCCGTCGCTCTTCGACATCGACGTGTTCGACACGGATGAAGACGTGCTTGACGGCCGCAGCGGGGTCGAGACGGCGGCCGAGCAGATGTGGCTGCGCCGCATGCGTGGCCTCACCGAAGGCGCGCAGCCCGGAGGACGCCTGCGGGCCATGACGGCTCTGCTGCGACGATCCCGCGAACCGGTCATCGTCTTCACGCAGTACCGCGACAGTCTCGGCGCGCTGTGCCGCGCCGTCCCGGCCGGCAGGCGGGCGGTCCAACTGCACGGCGGGTTGTCCGCGCCGGAACAGGCGGACGCGCGCGCGGCGTTCCTCAGCGGCGCGTGCGACACGCTGCTGGCGACCGACGTGGCCAGCCAGGGCCTGAACCTGCAGTCGGCCTCTCGCTGGGTGATCTGCCACGACGTCCCTGCCACGCCGCTGCGTCTGGAACAGCGCATCGGCCGGGTTGACCGAATCGGACAACGGCGACGCGTCCACGGCGTCATCCTCACGTCTCGCCATCCGGCCGATGCGGACCTTCGGCAGCGGCTCGAGGCGCGCGCTGACCGCGCGGACGAGGCCGAAGTGCCGTCGTGCGCACGGTGGACCAGGACCGCGGCCGGGCTGACCGCGTGGTTCGTGCGCCTCCGCCACCTGGCATCGCGATGGCAGCATGCGGGATCGCCCGGCCCCGTCACGACCGTCGTCTCGCGCAGCACGCTGCGCCGCATGTTCGGCCCGGAGATCACCGCCGCGACCTGCCACGTCGTCACGTGGGCCTCTGCGACCGGCACGGTCATCGAACGCCGCCTCGTGGTCGCGGCGGGGACCGTAGCGGACGCCGCAATCGCGGCGGCACTGCAGCATCGAGCGGAGGCCCTGAGCGCGCGGCTGCGGCATCGGGCCCGGCGCGCGTCGACGGGTGCGGTGGATCGCCCGCGACTGCATCAACCCGGGTTGTTCTTCGATCGGGACGCAGCGCCGGATGAGCCGTTGCCCGCAGTAGAGCGGCAACCGGCAATCGTTCGCGTCACATCCGTTGAACCGGTGGTGCGGCTGGTGGCGCGTGAACACGCGGGAGGCGGGCCGCGATGAGCCTGATTCCCGGCGTGGGCGGCCATCTGTTCCCGGCGAGTTTCCTGGCGTCCCGTGCCGGCGCGCCCGAGGCGCGCCGGCACGCGTCGTGGCAGCGCTGGTGGGCCGACTGCGCGCGCGTCTGCGGCCCCGCCACAGGCGCGCGCGCCGTCTTCGACGTCGTCGCCATGCCGCTGGCCGCGCGCCTTGGATATCGCGCGCGCGATCTGACGCGGCGTCCGGGCGGTCTGGCCGCGCGGCTCGTGACGCCGCGCGGCCAGAGCGTGTCGCTGCTGGTGTACGGCTGGCGCGGGTGGAGCAGCGGTCCACCCGCGCCGTGGCGGGAGGTGTGCGCGGTGGCGCGCGAGCACGAGGCCCGCTGGGGCCTCGTGCTGGCGCCGCCGCACCTGTCGCTCGTGCCGGCGCGCGGGCACGCGAGCCGGCGCGCGCTCGACTTCACGTTTCCCGACGTCCTCGAGGGGCCTGGCGCCGGACTGCTCCTGACGCTGGCCGACGCCCGCGGCGTGGACGCGGGCGCGGCCACGCAGTGGCTGACCGAGGCGGCGGCCTTTCACGCGCGCGTGCACGCCGGCCTGCAGGCCGGCGTGCGCGAAGCGCTGGACGCATTGACCGGCGTCCTGCGCCGCGGGCCCGACGATGCGCCTCGGGCCTTCGACGAGGCCCTGACTCTCGTGTACCGCATCCTGTTTCTGCTGTACGCCGAGTCACGCGCGCTCGTCCCGATGCACCATCCGCTCTACCGCGCGTCGTACTCCCTCGCCTCGTTGTGTGAGCAGGCCGGCGAACATCGGCCCACGGGGCTCTGGGAAGCGCTGGCCGCGATGACGTCACTTGCGCGCACGGGCGGCTCGGTCGAAGCCTTGCGCGTCTTCCCCTTCAACGGCCGCTTGTTTTCACGCCGGGCCGCGCCGACGCTGGAACGCACCACACGACGGGCGGCCGGCCCGACGCCTGCCAGCCGCGCGCGTGACGACGCGCTCGCGCGCACGCTGCAGGCGCTGGCCACGCGCCGCGACAGCGCCGGACGGCTGCCGGTGCACTACGCGGACCTTGGCGTCGAGCAACTCGGAGCGGTGTACGAACACGTGCTGGATTTCACGCCTGACACGATCGGCGCGCGCGGCCGCCACAGCGCACTCCGGAAGGACACTGGGACGTTTTACACGCCCGCGTCGATCGCCCAGCTGACCGTGCGATTGACGCTCGAACCCCTCGTCGACGGGGCCTCCTCCGATCGCCTGCTGGAACTGCGCATCGTCGATCCGGCCATGGGCAGCGGGGCGTTTCTGGTGGCCGCGCTGCACTTCCTGGCCGCCGCGTACGAACGCGCGGTGATCACGGAAGGCCGCTGGGCGCCCCTGGAGATCGACGAGGATCGGCGCGCCGGTTTCCGGCGGCTGATCGCACAGCGGTGCCTCTTTGGTGTCGACATCAATCCCACGGCGGTTGGCGTGGCGCGGCTGTCGCTCTGGCTGGCCACGATGGCGCGCGACAAGCCGCTGGAGTTTCTCGAACATCGGCTGCGGGTCGGCAACAGCCTGATCGGCGCCACACCAGACGCGTTGCGCCGGTCGATGCGCGCGGTCGAACACGACACGCCGCTGCTTGACGCCGGAGACGTCGACTGGACGCGAGCCCTTCGACAGCGGGCTGAACCATTGGCCACCCTGAGCCTCGAACCTGACGACTCGGTGGACGTCGTCCGGCGCAAGGAGCGCGCATGGGAGGCGCTGTCACGCGGCGGCGCCGATGTCGGCCGGTGGAAGAACGCCATGGATCTGTGGTGTGCGCAATGGTTCTGGCCGGGAGCGCGACGCCCGTCGGCGCCGGAGCTGCGCGCGGCTCTCGATGGCGTGTTGCGCGGGCGATCGGAGCTGTCCGCAGCGCACCTGAGCGACCTCCGTGAGGGGGCACGGACCGCGGCTGCCGCGCATGGGTTCTTCCATTGGCCGCTCGAGTTTGCCGATACACCAGCGTTTGACGCCGTCATCAGCAACCCTCCGTGGGAGATGGTCCGGCGCGACGTTCACTCGGCGCGCCGGGGCGCAGGCCGCGATGCTCTGGTCTCCTTCATCCGGCAGTCCGCGCTGTATCCCGGGTGCCGCTCCGGTCACCTGAACCTGTATCAGCCGTTCGTCGACCGCGCGCTGCAGCTCGCGCGTCCGGCCGGACGGATTGGCCTGGTGTTGCCGTGGGGGGCCGCGTCCGACGATGGCGCGGCGCCGCTACGGCGGCAGCTCTTGCGCGGCGCGGTGGACCACATCGTGGCGTTCGACAACGCGCGCGGCTTGTTTCCCATTCATCGCGGCGTGCGCTTCATGACGCTCGTCGCACAGGCGCCGCCTGCCGGCCGGAGCGGGTCTGGATCGGTGCGGTTGACGCCCGCGGTGTCAACCAGCGCCGCCATCGAACGGCTGGACGACGAAGGGGCTCCGTTGCCCGGCACGGTACAGATCGACACGAACGAACTACCGGTGCTGGGCGGCGAGGCTCTCCGGATTCCTGATGTCCGTGACGAGGCGGCGCTGACGCTGCTGCGACACCTGCAGCAGTTCCCCAGTGCCGGCGCGCGAGAGGGCTGGGGGCTGACGTTCGGCCGCGAGCTCAACGCTTCGGACGACCGGCCGCTGATGCAGGAGCGCACGTACGCCGGCCCGGGCACGCGGTGGCTGCCGGTCGTGGAGGGCAAACACATCGGCCCCCACGTGACACGGCTGGACCACACCCGGATGGTCGTCGCCCGGCCGGCGCTGGAACGCCGGCTCCCGGATGGCCGGTTCGATCGCCCGCGCCTGGCGTACCGCGACGTCTCCGCGGTCGGCAACACCCGGGCGCTGATCGCCGCGATTGTGCCGGCCGGCGTCATCACCACGCACACCTTGTTCTGTCTGCGGACGGTGATCCCGATCGAGCAGCAGTACTACCTGTGCGGCCTGTTCAACGGCCGTGTGCTTGACGTGTACGTCCGGATGTTCATGGGCAGCCACGTGACGGCCAGCCTGATCGAGATGTTGCCGTTGCCGCCATGGACCGGCAGTGCGCGGCAGCGCGCACTGGCCGGATGGGCCGAACGATGCGCCCGGGGCGAGGCCGGCGCGGAGACCGCCGCAGCGATGGACCGGCTCATCGACGAGGAATACGGCGTGAACGCCGACGGCTGCGGTATAGTCCCTGCGCGTGCCGAACTACGGGTTTGTGATCGATCTGAAGAAATGTATCGGCTGTCACGCCTGCACGATCGCCTGCAAGGCCGAACATGACATTCCGGTGGGGGTCAACCGGTGCTGGGTCAAGACGGTGGAACACGGCCGGTTCCCCGACA
The DNA here is from genome assembly GCA_964471115.1 of uncultured Solibacteraceae bacterium. GTDB lineage: Bacteria > Acidobacteriota > Vicinamibacteria > Vicinamibacterales > SCN-69-37 > SYFT01. The sequence goes on along the minus strand of CAYYFE010000036.1, from coordinate 34,952 downwards.
CCGAGCGTCTGTTCCTGCCCGTCCTCTGCAACCAGTGCGCCGATGCGCCGTGCATGAACATCTGCCCGACCGGCGCCCTCTTCCGGCGCCGCGACGGCATCGTCGACTTGAACGGCGAGGCGTGTATCGGATGCCGCGCGTGCATGGCGGCGTGTCCGTACGACCAGTTGTTCATTGATCCGAACACCCGCACGGCCGAGAAGTGCAACTTCTGCGCGAACCGCGTGGAGAACCAGTTGCAGCCGGCGTGTGTCAGCGTGTGCCCCACCGAGTGCCGGATCTTTGGCGACCTCGACGATCCCGCCACGCAGGTGGCGCAGATCGTCGCGCAGCAGGACTTCACGGTCCGGCGTCCGGAGAAGGGCACCGGACCGAAAATCTTCTATCTGCAGGCCCACGAGGCGGCCATTCAACCGGAAGTCGCCGCGCGCCCGTTCATGTTCAAGGAAGGCGGCGTCCATCTGCGGCCGCTGGGCGCGCTCGAACCCGAGGGCCTGGACCCTGGCCATGCGCGTGTCGACTACGACGCCCCGCACAAGAAGGCGTGGGGCATCGATCTCGTCGTGTACCTGCTGGCCAAGGGGGTGTCGACCGGCGCCCTGTTGCTGGCCGCCGTGTTGTGGCTGCTGGGGGAGCGATCGGCGCTCACCGCCGTCGCCGCGCCGCTCATCTCCACGCTGTTCTCGATCGTGACGGCCGCGGTGCTGGTATGGGATCTGGAGCGGCCGGAGCGGTTCTACTACATCCTCACGCGTCCGAACTGGACGTCATGGATGGCGCGCGGAGCCTTTCTGCTGACGGCGCACGGCGCACTCGGCGGTCTGTGGCTGCTGGCCGGGCTGCTCGACGCGCCGCTGGCAATCACGATCCTCGCCGTCCTGAGTCTGCCGGTGGCCTTTGGCGCCACGGCCTACACGGGACTGCTGTTTGCGCAGGGGCTGGCGCGCGATTTGTGGCAGGGCTGGCATCACACGGTGGACCTGTGCGCGCAGGCCGTGGCCGAGGGGGCCGCCGCGTTGCTGCTGGCCGCGCTGGTCGTCGACGTGCCGGCCGCGCGCCTCGAGTGGCTGGCCTGGGCGCTGGCCGCCGGCACGGCGGTGCACCTGCTGATCCTGGTGGGCGAGACACTCGTGCTGCGCAGCCACAGCCGCCACCATGCGCTGGCCATCCGCGCCATCCGCGCCGGCGCCTACAAGCAGATCTACTGGATCGGCGCGCTGCTCCTGGGCGGCATCGCCCCGCTGCTGCTCTTCTGGCTGTCGACGCTGACCGGATTCTCGCTGCTGACGCTGGCGCCGATGGCTCTGGTCGCACTGGTGGGCTCGTTCGCCTGGGAATACATCTGGGTCGAGGCAGGACAATGTGTACCGATCTCGTAACTGTGCCCTGCAACCTGCGCCCTATTCCCTATTCCCTATTCCCTATTCCCTATGCCCTGTGCCCTGTAGCCTTCCGTTTGGTGAGGTATGACTGAGTTTCGGACGCACCCGCCGGTATCGCAGTGGGATGACTACGTCGACTTCGAGTCGACGAGCTGGCCGAAGAAGGACCGGCGCCACTACTGGATCATTCCGAGCATCTGTTTCAACTGCGAGTCGGCGTGTGGGGTGCTGGCGTACGTCGACAAGGAAACGCTCGACGTCCGCAAGATCGAAGGCAACCCGGTGCACCCGGGCAGCCGCGGCCGCACGTGCGCCAAGGGCGTCGTCACGCCGAATCAGCTCGAGGATCCGGACCGCATCCTGTATCCGCTCAGGCGCGTCGGCAAGCGCGGCGGCGGCGAGTGGGCGCGCACGACCTGGGACGAAGTCCTGACCGATATCGGCGGCCGCATCCGGAAGGCGATTCAGGAAGACCGCCGGCGGGAGGTGATGTATCACGTCGGCCGCCCCGGCGAAGACGGCTACGTCAACCGTGTGCTGCAGGCGTGGGGGATCGACGGCCACAACTCGCACACCAACGTGTGCTCCTCTTCGGCGCGGCTCGGGCACTTCCTGTGGACCGGCGCCGACCGTCCGTCACCCGATTACGCGAACGCAAAGACGATCCTGCTGCTGTCGTCGCATCTGGAGTCGGGCCACTACTTCAATCCGCACGCGCAACGCATCATCGAAGGCAAAGCCTCCGGCGCGAAGCTGATCGTCATGGACCCTCGCCTGTCGAACACGTCGGCGAAGTCGGATCTGTGGCTGCCTGCCAATCCCGGCACCGAAGCGGCGCTGCTGCTGGCCGTGGCGAAGTACCTGATCGATCACGGCAAGTACAACCGGCCGTTCGTCGAGAAATGGGTCAACTGGGAGCAGTACCTGGAGGCGTGCCGGCCGGATCTGCCGCGGACGTTCGAGGCGTTCGAGGACGCGCTCAGGCAGGAATACGAACTGTTCACCCCGGAGTACGCCGAAATTGAAACGGGTGTGCCGGCGCACAAGATCGTGGAAACGGCCGAAGCCATCGCCGCGGCCGGCAGCGCGTTTGCCACACACAGCTGGCGCGCGGCGGCGGCAGGGCACCTGTGGGGCTGGCAGATCACGCGGTGCCTGTACCTGCTGGTCGTGCTGATGGGCGCCATCGGCGAAAAGGGCGGCGTGAACCTGCACGTCTCGAACAAGTTCGTGCCCAAACATCCCACACCGCCTCCGGCGCCCACGTGGTGGAACGAGCTGCTGTTCCCGAAGGAGTTTCCGCTCTCGTTCCACGAGATGAGTTACCTGCTACCCCACTTCCTCAAGGAGGGCCGCGGCAAGCTGGACGTGTACTTCACCCGCGTCTACAACCCGCTGTGGACCAACCCCGATGGGTTCACGTGGATGGAAGTCCTCGAGGACGAATCCAAGATCGGCATGCACGTCGCGCTGACGCCGATCTGGAGTGAAACGGCCTGGTTTGCCGACTACATCCTGCCGATGGGCCTCGGAACCGAACGCCACGACACGATGAGCCAGGAGACACATGCCGGACGCTGGCTGGGATTCCGGCAGCCGGTCAAACGCGTGGCGCTCGAGAAGAAGGGATCGCCGGTCGGCGCGACACACGAAGCGAACCCCGGTGAAGTCTGGGAAGAGAGCGAGTTCTGGATCGCCCTGTCGTGGAAGATCGACCCCGACGGCTCGCTCGGCATCCGTCAGTACTTCGAATCACCCTATCGTCCCGGCGAACAGATGACGATGGACGACTACTACGGGTGGATGTTCGAGCACTCGGTGCCGGGCCTGCCTGAGGCCGCCGCCGCGGAGTCGTTGTCGCCGCTGCAGTACATGCGCAAGTACGGCGTCTTCAAGGTGGACGATGAGGCCTACAGCGCGAAGGCGTACGAGGCCAACGGCTTCAATACGCCGACAAAGAAGCTCGAGTTCTACTCCACCACCCTGGCGCAGTGGGGCTGGCCGGAACACGCGATTCCCCGGTACGTGCCGGGTCACGTCTACTGGCGCGATCTGAATCGCTCCCAGAACGAGTTCGACCTGCTGCCGAACTTCCGGCTGCCGACGCTGATTCACACGCGGTCGCCTGTGAAATGGCTGTACGAGATTTCGCACAGCAACCCGCTGTGGATGGCCACCGGCGACGCGACGCGTCTGGGCATCAGCACTGGCGATCTGGTGAAGGTGCACACCGGCATCGGGTTCTTCGTCACGCGCGCCTGGGTCACCGAGGGCATCCGCCCCGGCGTGGTCGGCATGTCGCACCACCTCGGACGATGGCGTCTGGATGAACAGCAGGGCGGGTCGCGCAATGCGACGGCGCTGGTCCGCATCGAGCGATCCGGCGACGGCAAGTTCCAGATGCGCCAGGTGCACGGCGCACAGCCGTTTGACAGCAAGGATGCCGACAGCGCTCGGGTCTGGTGGACCGAAGTCGGTGTGCACCAGAACGTGACCTTCCCGGTGCAGCCCGACCCGGTCAGCGGCATGCACTGCTGGCATCAGCGTGTTCGCCTCGAGAAGGCCGGACCTGACGACAAGTACGGCGATGTCATGGTCGATACCGGCCGGTCCCACGAGCTGTATCGTGAATGGATGGCCCGCACGCGGCCGGCGCCCGGCCCCGACGGCACCCGCCGGCCCGCCTGGTTCGATCGCCCATTGCGCCCGGTGCCCGACGCGTACAAACTCAGGGATTGATGACCGAGAGCCGGGCGCTCCCCCTCACGATTGCGGCCACGGCGGTGGGCCAGGTCGTGGTGTGGGCGCTGGCCGGGCGCGACCTGATCACCCCCGGGCAGGCCACAGCGCTGCACCTGGTGGTGGCCTGGACGGCCATCGCCACGCTGGCGGGCTCGGCCATGCGCGCGGTCAGCCGACTGCAGACCGAGTTGCAGACCAAGCACGACCAACACGCCGCCACGTTGTCGGAGGTCGAACAGATCGGCGCGCTCAATGAGATGTTGACCACGGCCGGCCGGTCGCGTGACGTCGCCCTCGCGTTTCAGGCGCTGGCGCGCCGCATCGGCAAACTGATTCCCTGCGACCGCCTCGGCCTGGCGCTGGTCAAAGACGATGGCCAGTCGGTGCAGGTCTACAGCTCACGTGTCAGCGAGCCCGAACGGCGCCGGCGGCCGCGCCCCGAGCTGCAGTTCTCGCTCGAGCGCAGCATCTTCGGGCAGGTCATCCGCACTTGTGAGCCCGTCCTGATCGATGAGACGTCGACGTTTGCGTCGGACTTTCACGACGCCGGCGTGTTGGCCTCGCAGGGGTTCCACTCCCTGTTGATCCTGCCGCTGATTTCCCGCAACCGCGCCATCGGCGCGCTCACCGTCATTTCAAAATCGCGGGCGGCGTTTGACGCCCGGCACCGTGACGTCATGCAGCCGCTGGCCGAAATTCTTGCGTTCGCGCACGTCGTGCAGCATCAGCATGAGGCGCTCGAACGGTACAAGACCATGGAGACCACGGCCGAGACGACGCTGGCGATTGCGACCGACATCAACAGCGGGTTGCAGGTGATTGCCGGCCAGTGCGGCATCCTGCAGAAGCTGCACCCGGCGGCCTCTGCGGAAATCGACGCGATCGTCCGTCAGACCGAGCGCATCTCATCGTTGCTCGACCGCATGCGCACGGTGGCCGATGAACGCCTGCGCGAAGTCGCGGCGCAGGCCGGCGCGATCCCGTCCAGCCCGGAAGAGTTTGCCGAGATGGACCGCTGACTACCTGAACCGGTCGAAGATCGTCCAGCCCATCAACGCGAGCACGGCAAGCGCGGCCCAGGCGAAACGCCGGGGTGGCTCGCGCCACTCTTCGAGGAACACCGCCAGCACGTTGACGACCGGAACGAGGATCAGCAGACCGATGCCCGTCCAGATCAGCGCCACGCCGACTTCGGCGGCAGGGCCGGTGACGAACAGCGCGATGCCAAGGCCCAGGCCGAGGCAGGCGGACGTGCCGGCCATGGCCAGGCGGAGCCACGAGCGAAGAAGGGTGGCGGTGTTGCTCATTTCAGGTACAGGTACTCCAGCGCGACGACCGCGAGAATCACGGCCATCAGGATCTTGAGCGACCGGACTCTCACGCGCTGCGTAATCCAGAAGCCCGCGCGCGATCCGGCAAGTACACCCAGCACGGCACCCGCGGCCATGGTGGTGTACGGCAGCGCGAGATACCCCTTGGCGATGGAATCGATGACCGCCGGCAGCGCCGTGATGCCCAGAATCACCGCGCTGGTGGCCGCCGCCGCGCGCAGCGGGACGCCGCACCACGAGTTGAGGACCGGCACGATGAGAATGCCGCCGCCGACGCCCGCCAACGACGAGATGATACCGGCCGCCACCGCCACCGAAAGCGCAAACGGCGCGCGCTTGACGCGGTAGGCCACGTCGCGGCCGAGGTCCGGATCCGGAAGATACCCGCCGAGCAGCCCCACGTCGGTGATCGCCGGGTCGAGCACGTTGCGTTTGTCGAGGCGCGACACCATGACGGCCGACACCAGCAGCGCGGTGCCGCCAAACACCTGCTCACGGGTGCGCTCGTCAATCCAGTCGAGAATCTCGAGGCCCACAAGTGCGCCGCACGCGGCGGCGACCTGCAGGGCCATGGCCAGTCGCGGGTTGGCGGCGCGACGGCCGGCCGACGACACCGAGACGAAGTTCGACGTGGCGACCACGGTGACGAGGCTGATCGCTGCGGCGTGATTCATCGGCAGGCCCATGCCGATGCCGAGCAGCGGCACAAGGAAGATGCCGCCGCCCAGGCCCAGCATCGCGCCCAGCGCACCGGCCCCCACGCCGGCCGCCATCGTCAGCAGGACGCTCGTCATCTCGTCACCGCATCATCTCGCCATCTCGTCATCTCGCCATCTCGCCATCTCGCCATCTCGCAAGGGCCGCAGCACGGCATAGAGACCCTGCATGATGGGCGTGGGGACGCCGAGCGCGCGGCCGCGGCGGACGACCGAGCCCGGCAGTGACTCCACTTCGATGCGTTTGCCGGCCTGCAGGTCGATGAGCAGTGATGATCGTGTGGACGCCGGGATGCCGCCCGTGTAGGTCGCGATCTTGTCGCGAACGTCTGGCGCGACGGCGATGCCGGTGGCGCGGGCGACCCGCTCGACTTCGGCCACGGCGTCCATGAAGGTGCCGCGCGACTCCGGGTCGGCCCACAGCGGTCCGATGGGTTGCCGCGCGGCGCCGGTGAACGCGGCAAACGGCGCGAGGTAGATGAACTTCTCCCACAGCGGAATGCGCGAGTCCGCCACCGGCTCCGCGTGGATGTCGGCCGCCACCATCAGCGCGGCCAGGTCTCGTACGCGGGCCGTGATTTGCGCGGGCGGGTCGAACACCTCGCCGAACACGATGCGCCGGTGCGAGCCGGTCTGACGAATCACGCCGGGCGCCTCGATGGCGGTGGCCACGTAGGTGGGTCCGGCGATGACCCGGCTTCGTCCAACGACCGCGGCCAGATCGTCGGCGCTGTCCACCCCGTTCTGCAGCGTCAGCACGCAGGTGTCCGGCCCCAGCAGCGGCGCAATCAACGGGAATGCCGATGGATTGTCGTACGTCTTCACGGTGAGCATGACGACGTCGACGGGCCCGATACGGGCTGGATCGTCTTCGGCCGGAAGCTTGACGGTGAAGTCGCCCTGTACCCCGATTATGCGCAGGCCGTTGGCGCGGATGGCATCCCGGTGCGCGCCACGCGCGACGAATGACACCTCGGCGCCCGCGCGCGACAACAGGGCGCCGTAATACCCGCCGACCGCGCCGGCGCCGATGATCGCAATTCGCATCTACTTCACTCCGAGGACGGTCTCAGCTCGCACGACACGCTCGACGCGATAGGCCAGCTGGCCCATGGGCACGAGCAGCATGAGGTCGGCCGGAACGTTGGGTCCCGCCTTGAGCACCAGTTGTTCCAGCGTGGCTTCGATGACCTCGCTTTCGCGCACGCCTTCGCGCAGCGGCGCCAGGAAGCGGCCCTGAGCGTTGATGGCGAAGAGCGTGGCCGACAACCCCAGGTCACCAATGCCGCCGACGGTCAGTTGCAGCACGGCGGTCCGCCGGCCTTCGTCGAACCGCACACGGCGGACGCCGACCAGGCCGACGTCGACCGTCTCCGGCGGCGCCTCCGCGGATCGCACCACGGTGGCGCCGAGGAAGCGGGTGTGGAAGCCGCCGCCGCGGTTCTCGGGCAACGAGTCGTACCGCGCCGGATCGGCATCGTGGACCGACCCGTTGGCCAGCGCGTGCAGGGACCGGATCAGCGCGATGTAGTTCAAGCGGACGAGCATCGGATCCGGCTGCGGATCCGGCCACGGCCCTGTTTCGATGAGCAGTACGGGGGTGCCCGCCAGTGTCAGCTGGTCGCCGAACGCGCGTGGCTCGAAGCTGTCGTCGTAGCGGCCGATTCGTCCGAGCGCGTAGGGCTCGAGCGCATCGCGAATCACGGCGCCCAGCTTCTTGGTGAGCAGACGGCCATCGTTCATCGAGCGCGCCTCGTCGTACGCCACCGACAACAACGAAATGGCGGCCCCCCGGCCGGGCTCACCCACCTGTGTGCGCCAGTTCTGGTTGTGCAGGTTGTACCCGACGTGCGCCTGCCATCGATCGCGCAGGGCCTTGAGCAGGCGGGCCTCCGGCGACGCCAGGTCGAGCGCGTCACGATTGATGTCGAGGTTCTGCGCGTTGCGCCGCTGAAACAGCTCCGCGCCGTCGGGATTCAGCATCGGCACCGTGTGCACGGTCAACCGGTCGAGCAGCTGCGTCACCGCCGGCGAGTGTTCGTGCCGCCGGATGTACTCGTACAGATCGAACAACGCCGAGGTCGCAGTCGGCTCGTCGCCGTGCATCTGCGACCACATCATCACGATGAACGGGCCGCGTCCGAACGAGACGCTGTAGATCTCGCGCCCCTCTACCGACCGGCCTTCCTCCTGCACGCGGAACAACGGCGCGCCCGTCTTCTGGATGGCGAGCACCCGCGATTTCACTTCGGCATGGTCAACCAGTGGGGACAGCGGCGAGGACACGCGCTCCGCGTCCCACATCCGGGCCAGCGTCGGCGCATTGGGCGGCGCCACCGGCCGCGGCGTGACGGTCGCGCACCCGGTGAGGAGCAGGACGACGATCCCCCCGAAAATGAGCTCGGAGGTCATTTTCGGCAAAATGACCTCCGAGCTCAAAAGCGGATCCTCGTCAGCAGCCCTCCGGGCGCGAGGAAAAACAGGTTGTCGTATTCACTTTCGCCGATGGTCACGTCCGGACCGCCCAGCGCCTTGATGATGGCCGGCACCGAGTTCGAGTGGCCCACCACCAGCACGACGCCCTTGGGTTGGGCTTTGATCTTCGCGACGAGTCCGTCAGCATCGCGCGACTGGATGACCTCCGGCGTCATCTTCAACAGATCGGCCAGGGGCTTTGCGGTGTCCTTCGTCCGGATGTACTGCGTCGTGTAGATGGCCGTGACGCCCGCGTCCTTCAGCATCCCGGCCAGCTTCTCCGCGCGCGCCTTGCCCGCGGCCGACAGCTCGGGATCCGGATTGCCCTGCATCGCCGCGCCCGCCGGCGCGCCGGCGTCGGCGCGTTCGGCGTGACGCACCAGGATCACCATCTGCGCAGACGCCAGCGCCGGCACGGCACACAGTACAGCCGCACACGCGCCAACCAGCAGCAATCGCTTCATCGTTCTCTCCATTTCGCCAAGAGGTACAGGGCCGCGCCGATGCCCACCGCGTAGAGGCCCACCTGCCGCTGCAGCGGACTGGCGCCGAACAGAATGGCCAGGGAAATCAGCAGCGCCACCACCGGCACCACCGGTCCACCGGGAATCGTGAAGGCGGCCGGCCCCTGCCGCCTCAGCGCCAGCACCGACGCGCAGGTGCCGGCGTACACCATCAGCCGGCTCACGGCGCTGCTGGCCGCCAGCGTGGCGAAATCGCTGAACAGCGCGAGCGCCAGCGCCACGAGTGACGTGAACACAATGGCCACATCCGGCGTTCGGAACCGCGGATGCACACGACCGAACACCTTGGGCAGGTCGCCCTGTTCGGCCAACGCAAACAGGTTCCGCGAACCCGAAAGCGCCTGGCCCATGTTGTTGCCCGTCATCGACACGGCTCCGCCCGTCGTCATGATGAGCGCGCCCCAGGCGCCCAGAAACAACAGCGACGCGTCAGCCAGCGGCGTGCGGGATTCGGCCAGGCCCGGCAACGTGCCCATCGCGACGATCTGCGACAGCGTCATCACCGTGCCGACGATCACGATCGTCATGATCATGGCAAACGGCACGGCGCGTTTCGGATCGCGCGTCTCACCCGCAGGCACGCCCACCACTTCATAGCCGCCGTAGGCAAAAATCAGATACAGCGCCGATGCCGAGATCTGCGACCAGGCGAGCGGCTGATCAGGCATCAGCGCGTCGAAGGTCACGTACGGCAGGCCGAGCAGGATGAACAACACCAGCGGCGTCAGTTTGCCGACCGTCAGCACGTTGACCACCCACGCGCTCTGGCGGATGCCGATGACGTTGATGGTCATGAGCGTGAGGATCACGCCCGTGATGACCGCCTCACGGGCCAGCCCGGCCTGATTGGCGCCCAGCGACGGCCAGTAGTACGCCAGCGCGGTGGTCAGGCCGTTGACCACCGAGGCCCAGCTGGTGACGCGGGTCACCCACAACATCCAGCCGACCTCGAAACTCACGAACCGGCCGAACGCCGCGCGCGTGTACAGGTACGCGCCGCCCGTCCCGTCGAAACGGCTGCCGGCCTCGGCGAAGTTCAGCGCGATGAGCATCGACAGGACGCCGACCATCGCCACGGCGATCGCGCTCCAGCCCCCGATCTGCGCGGCCAGCAGGGCCGGCATCAGGAACACGGCGCCGCCAATGACCTGATTGACGCCGATCGCCGTCAGGTCCCACTTGCCCAGTTCGCGTCGCAGTTCGGCCATGGGTGGTGTGAGTATATTGGGCGAAGCGCCGGAGGCGCCACCGAATGTCCGCGAAACCCCGTCCCCCCATGCCGCCGGATGCCTACACGCTGCCGGCGAAGTACTACACGGACCCGGCGCATTTCGAACGGGAACTCGACCGGTTCTTCCGCCGGATGTGGGTGTGTGTCGGCCGGTTTGCCGACCTGCCCGAGTACGGCTCCTTCATCGCGCGCCACCTCGCCGGCGACTCCCTCTTCATCGTCCGCACCTCGCGGCCCGGCGAGCCGGACGCGGTGCGCGCGTTTCACAACCTGTGCCGGCATCGCGGCACGGCCCTGTGTTTCGAGGAACGCGGCCGCTTCCAGGGGTCGATTCAATGCGAGTACCACGCGTGGACGTATGACCTCGAGGGACGGCTGATCGGCGCGCCGCACATGGACCAGTCGCCGCACTTTCGCCGCGAGGAGTACCCGCTGCTGCAGGCGGCCGCCGGCGTGTGGGACGGATTCATCTTCGTCCGGCTCTCCGGGGAGGGTGATTCACTCGAGCGGCAACTCGCCGACCTTCCGTCCAAGTTCGCGCCGTGGCGGATGGGCGACCTGCGGCGCGGCGATGGCATCACCTACGACATCGCGGCCAACTGGAAGCTCGTCATCCAGAACTTCAGCGAGTGCCTGCACTGTCCCAACCTGCACCCGGCGCTCAATCGGCTGTCGCACTATCTCAGCGGCGAGAACGAGCCGCTCTGCCCCACCTATATGGGGGGCCGCATGGACCTGAACGAGGGCGTCGAGACGATGTCGATGGACGGCTCGCGCCCGCGCGCCTGCCTGCCCGGTCTGTCACCCGCGCTGCAGCGTCAGGTCTACTACTACGCGGTCTTCCCCAACCTGCTCATCAGCGCGCACCCTGACTACGTGATGGCCCACACGTTGTGGCCGCTGGCGCCCGACCGCACCCGGCTGGTCTGCGAGTGGCACTTCCATCCGGACGAACTGGCCAAGGCCGGCTTCCGGCTGGATGACGTGCGCGAGTTCTGGGACATGACGAATCGCCAGGACTGGCACGTGTGCGAGCTGGCGCAGCGCGGCATCAGCTCGCGGGCCTACCGGCCGGGCCCGTACTCGGCGCGGGAAGACCTGCTCTACGCCTTCGACCGGTTCATCGTCGAAACGCTGGGAAGCACCGATGAGCCCATCGGGGCCGGGGATTCGCATATCTGAAGTAGAGAGGTGCAAGATGCGAACACCCGGGTTGGTCGTCGTTGTTGCGGCGTTCCTCCTGTCGATGCCAGCGGCTGCGACAGCGCAGGATCCCGCCCAGGGACGCCAGGCGTGGATCACCACCGTTGATGGCAGGCTGCATCACGGTACGGTGACGAGGGTGACGGCTGAGGCGATCACGCTCACATCAGCCGCTGGCACAGAGACGCTGACGAAGACCGCCATTCGCCGGATCGAAGTCCGCGACAGTCTGCACAACGGCATCATGACCGGAGCCATCACCACGGCGATTGTGGGCGGAGCCGGGGCCGCGTATCTGGTGCAGGCGACCTGCGAAAGCGACACCTGCACGGGAACCACGTTGGGATCGGCCATTCTCGGCGGCCTGATGGGCGTCATTGCGGGCGGCCTTGGGGGCGCGGCCATCGACGCGCTGATCCCCGGCCGCGAGGTGATCTTCGAGCGGGCGGCCGTCGAACTGGTGCCTGTGGTCGGCTCCCGGCGTCGCGGGGTGGCGCTGCACGTGCGGTGGTGAGGCCAACCTCCGGCGGTCCAGTCCCGTCTATATGTCCTGTTGGATAGGACATATGCCACCACGACACGTCCTCGGTGAACTGGAACTGGTCATCCTGCTGGGTCTGATGCGAGCGGGCCAGGGCGCCCATGGGGCGGCCATCCGCGAAGAAATCGGCCGCACGACGGGCCGTGAAATCACGTCCGGCGCGATCTACCCGACCCTCGATCGCCTCGAGCAGCGCGGGCTGGTGCGGTCGTACATGGGCGCGCCCACGGCCGAACGGGGCGGCCGCGCCAAGCGGCACTTCGAGCTGCTCGAGCCGGGCCTCGACGAGGTGCGGCGCACCTGGCGGCAGTTCGCGCTCCTCGCCGACGGCCTCGAACCGGCGCTCACGAAGGGACGGTCGCGATGATCGCCCGTACGCTCGCGCGGCTCATCCCCGCCAGGTATCGCGACGAGATCCTCGCGGATCTCGAAAGCCGGCATCGTGGCGTCGCGTTGTGGCTCGCCATCCTCCACAGCGCCCGCGATGCTCATCGTCAAATGCGAGTGGGTCCGCGCGAGCCGTGGGGCCACGGACTTGGTGCTGATCTTCGCAGCGTGTGGAGAACCGCCGCGGCCCGACCGGTGGCCTCGCTGTCGATTGTCGTCATCCTCGCGGGCGCCATCGGCCTCAACACGGCCATCGCCAGCCTGGTCCAGGGTGTCGTTCGTGAGCCGCTGCCGTTTGCGGATGCGGACCGTGTGCAATTCATCTGGAACGTCAATGCCGCGGGAGCCAAAGAACCACTCGCGCCCGCCCGCGCCCTTGATCTGGCGGGCCGCGTCGCGTCGATCGAACGGGCCGCACTGATTGCGCACCTGTCGATGACGGTGTCCGGCCGCGACACGACCGAGCGCTGGTACGGCACGAGTGTCTCGGCGTCGTTTTTTGACGTCCTGCAGGCAACACCGCTGCTGGGCCGCACCTTCACGGCTGCCGATGCCGACCGCGACGTGGTGGTGCTGAGCCACCGGCAGTGGCGCGACCAGTTCAACGGGTCAGCCTCGGTCATCGGCCAATCGGTCGTGATGAACGGACGCCCGCGCACGGTGATTGGCGTGATGCCGGCGTCGTTTTACTGGCCGTCGACGGTGCCGACCGTGTCTGCGGAGAACCCGCCGTTGTTCTGGGCCTGCGCCCCGCCGCCCGACGTGCCCGAACGCGCCGTGCCTGGCACCGGTGATGGCCGCATGGACAGGACGACCGGGTACCTCCGGCTGGTGACCCGCCTGAAGGAAGGCCACGCAGTCAGCCGGGCACAGCAGGAGCTTGACGGGGTCGTGGCCGAACTGGCGCGCGAACACCCGGCGACCGACGAGGGCAAGGGTGCGACGCTGGTGGACGCGCGAACGCAACTGCTGGGTCCCGTGCGCCAGCCCCTCTGGATCATGCTCCTGGCGAGCGGTCTGGTCATCCTGGCGGCGTGTGTCAACGTCGGCAGCCTGCTGGTGGTGCGGCAGGCGACCCGCCAGCGGGAGTTCGCGGTGCGCACGGCCCTTGGCGCCAGCCGCGCGCGCCTGCTGCGGCTGGTCACGGTGGAATGCGCGGCCTTCGCCTCGGTCTCCGGTGCCGCCGGCGTGGCGTTGGCCTGGCTGACGATGCCTGCGCTGGTGTCCGTCGCGCCGCCCAGCGTTGGACGCCTCGACGCGGTCGGCTTGAGCGTTCCGGTTCTCCTGTGGACGGCCGCCATCACGCTCGGCGTCGCGGTGCTCCTCGGGGTGCTGACGATGGTCGCGCTGCGACGCGAGTCGGTGGCGTACACCCTTCGCGGCTCCGACCTGGCGACGTCGACCGGACGCCTCCGTTCACTGCTGGTCGCGGCGGAGGTGGCGCTGGCCGTGGCGCTGCTCGTGGGTGCGACGTTGTTTGCCCAGAGCCTCTGGCGGCTGCAACACGTGGACGTCGGTCTCGACCCGGATGGCCTGGTGACCTTCAACCTGATGTTGTCCGGCGACAGCGCCGGCTCCCAGGCGGAACAGCGGGAATTCTACGGCGCCGTACTCGATCGCATCCGCGCGCTGCCAGGAGTGCAGCAGGCGTCGGGCGCCGTCACCCTGCCGATTGGCGGCGACGACTTCGGGACGTCGGTATACCCCGACGGCCGGCCGCTGCCACCGCAGGGACAACAGGTTCGTATCGGCTACCAGTTGATCTGGGACGGCTGGTTCACGACACTCGGCACGCCGCTCAGGTCCGGCCGCGATTTCGACGCGCACGACGACATGGACGGGCCGCGCGTGGCCATCGTCAACGAGTCGTTGGCCGCCAGTCTCTGGCCGGGTGATGCCGCGGTCGGCAAGTACGTGCGCCTGTCGCGCAATCCGGCCGCGCCGGCGATCGAGATCATTGGTGTGGCCGCCGACGTTCACCATCGCGGCCCCGGCGAACCACCGCGACCGGAGATCTTCCTTCCCTATCGCCAGCAGTCGATGAGCCTGATGGCCGTAGCCGTGCGCGCGGCAGGCGACCCGATGGCGCTGGTGCCTGCCATCCGCCGCGCGGTGGCGGACGTCGACGCCACCCAGGCCGTGTCCGGCGTCGCCACCATGCGCAGTCACCTCGATCGCGCCTATGGCCGCGGCCGGTTCCTCGCGGCGTTGACGATGTTGTTTGGCGTGGCGGCGGCGCTGCTCACGGTGGTGGGTGTGTTCGGAGTGACCAGCCATGTCGTATCGCAGCGCATGCGTGAGTTCGGCGTCCGCGCGGCGCTGGGTGCCGCACCGCCACGCCTGGTCGCCGAAGTGATCCGGTCGGGCCTCACGCCCATCTGGATGGGCATGGTCGCCGGTCTGATGCTGGCCGCCTGGGGACATCAGGCCGCGCAGTCGCTGCTGTTCGGGGCTTCCCGGTTCGAGCCGGTCGCCTACGCCCTGGCGGCCGGTGCCATCGTCTTGACCGGGATGTGCGCGCTGCTGGCTCCGGCGCTCAGGGCGGCGCGGGTGGACCCCGTCATCGCACTGCGGGACTGACTATCGCTGCTCGAGAGTTCGAATCCGCCGTTCGTGGTCGGCGAGCGTCGCGGCAAAGTGTCGATCTGCCGCCTCGCCGGGAACGGCGTGGTCCAGAATCATTCGCTTGATCTCGGCGAATCCGGCCTGCATTTCGCGCCGCAGGCTGTCGTCCGCGCCAAGAGCCGCGATCCGGTCCAGCACTTCCTCGTGAAGGACGCCCATGTGGGTGCGCAAGTCGCGCGTCTCCGCCTTGAGCCCGGTCACGTCGGTCTTCAACCCGGTCACGTCGGTCTTCAACCCGGCCACGTCGGTCTTCAACCCGGCCACGTCGGTCTTCAACCCGGCCACGTCGGTCTTC
>CAYYFE010000036.1:0-19400 GCA_964471115.1 uncultured Solibacteraceae bacterium | reverse complement strand
AACCCGGCCACGTCGGCCTTCAACTCGGCCACGTCGGTCTTCAACACCGCCACGTCGGCAGTCAGCACGTCCAGGCGCTCGTCGATTCGATCGAACCGTGCTTCAGACATCGTCGGCTTCCGCAGACGACGATACCATCGTCGGTAACGGACGCAAGCGTGTTGGTACATCAATCGGCGCTCGGCCGAGACTACGGTCGGGTCGCGACAAAGACCTCGTGTACGCCCGGCTCGACCTCGGAGTGCTCGAGCGGTACGGCCCGGGCGCCGGCAAAACCGGCCTCTGCCAGCAGTTGCAGCCAGGTGGCGCGTGGGAACAGGCCCTCGATGTGGCGATCGGTGTCGATCATCAGCGGCTCGTGGCCGCGACGAACCGCGACGACATAGTCCACCGTGTACGCCTCATCGTCGGGGTCCGGATCCGAGGTCCATTCGAGGTACCTGAAACTGACGCCCTCGCCATCGTGCCCGCCGTGATCGGTGCCGGGCTGGAAGGTCTCGCGGACGTAGTCGGGACACAACAGCGCCACGCCGCCAGGCGCCGTGTGCACGAAGGCCGTCTCCATCGCGCGCCGCAGATCATCCCTGGTTGCCATGTAGGCGATCGCATCGTGGATGAACACGGCATCAAACACGCGGCCAAGCCGCACGTCGCGCATGTCCCCCGGCAGGTGCTCACACTCCGGATTCAGGCGTCGGCTGTGCGCCAGCATGCCCTCCGCAGGCTCCACCAGCGTGAGCGCCGCGTGGGCTTTCATGTATGACGCGTTGTTCCCGCCGCCACTGCCCAATTCGAGGACCGTGCGGATCGGCGCTGACCGCGCGCCCTGCATCACCCGCCAGTAAAACGCCGCCTCCTCCGCGTAGTCTTCCGGCGCCGAGAGCAGCGGCCAGTACTCGGCCAGCTCTTCGTACAGCTTCATGCCGGCAGCGCGGTCTTGCGGGCGGGATTGCAAAACGGCGTCGGCACCACCGTCGCGGGCACGCGGTGACGGACGACGTCGACCGTGTGCTCGATCTCGACCTTCGAGCCCGCGGCCGCGCACGCGGCGTTCACCGTCGCGAGCCCGATCATCTGCTTGAGAATCGGCGACCAGGTGGACGACGTCATGCGGCCGACCTGTTTGCCGCCAGCAAAGACGGGCACGGCCACTCGTGAGGCGGTGGCCTGCGCCAGCGGAGGCAGCCCGACGGCTTCGTACAGCTTTTCAACCGCCGGCCAGTCAACGGCCACGCCGACGATACGGCGCCTCGGCGCGCGCGCGTGTTCAGCAGCCAAAGCGTCGCGGCCCACGAAGTGGTCCTTGTTGAAGTCCACGAGCCGGCCCAGCCCCAGTTCAAAGGGCGAATAGAGCTGCGAGTCGGTCAGCGCCTTGCGCGCGCTGAAGAAGTCCACATCGATGAGCAGCAGGCCCGCTTCAATGCGCGCCACGTCGAGCGCCAGCATGCCGGCGGGCTTGAGGCCGTGCGCCGGCCCGTGCGCCATCAGCGCGTCCCACACCTTCGTGGCGTCCGCCTCGTCCATCCAGATCTCGTAGCCAAGGTCGCCGGTGTACCCCGTGCGCGAGATGTCGACCTTCGCGCCGCCGATGGTGCCCGACGTGACGCGGAAGTATTTCAGCGAGGCCAGATCGGCGTGGGCCACCTTCTTCAGGAGCGCGGCCGATGTCGGCCCCTGCAGCGCCAGCGCGGCGGTCTGCTCGGAGATGTCGTCGATCGAGACGTCGAGGCCCGCGGACTGTTCGCGGAACCAGCGCAGGTTCGGCTCGGCCGCCGTCCAGCGAAACGTCTGCTCCCCCAGCCGGCTCACCGTCCCATCGTCAAGCACCCGTCCGTGTTCGTCGCACCACGGGGTGTAGACCACCTGGCCGATCTGCTGGCGTTGGGCGTCGCGCGTGATGACGCGGTCCACCAGCCGCACCGCGTCGCGCCCGGTCACCAGGTACTTGAACAGCGGCGAGATGTCGAACAGGGCCGCGCCGTTTCGGATGGCGTTGTATTCGTGTTCGTGGTGCGCCTCGTAGGCGCTGACCGTGTAGTACCCGGCCCAGTCGCGATAGTTCAGGCTCTGGCACAGCGGGAACGTGCGTTCGTGGAACGGGGTGCCGACGGGCATGGACGAGATTCTGGCAGGTCCAGGGTCCCGGGGTCCAGACGCCTACCGCCCCACCTGAGTCCAGGCGCCACCGGCCAGCGCCCAGATGTCGGTGCTCGGTCCCTGCCCGCCACCGAAGCCTCCGAAGATCAGGAGCCGTGAGGCCTTGGTGTCGAAGATCACGCGATGACCGGCAAGGGCCGGCGTGTTGGCGGCGGTGACGCGACTCCATCGCGATCCCACCCGTTGCCAGACATCGCCCAGCTGCCCGCTGCCAGGCGCATACCCCCCGATCAACACCAGGCCGTTGCGGGCCGCGTCGAAGTCCATGGTCACGTGGTCGCGGGCAGGCGGGGCGTCGCCCCCGACCTCGGTCCACTGCCGGCCGTCCCATTCCCACGTGTCGCCGAACGTGGCAGATGGCGGTGGAGGCCCGGAACCGTCGCTGGCGCCGGAGCCGCCGAACATCACGACCTTGCGGAGCGCCGCGTCGTACGCAAACGCGGCCAGCGTGCGTCCCGACGGCCCCGACTCGGCCACACGCACCCACGTCGTCCCATCAAACTCCCAGGTATCCGGCAGGTACCCGATGAGCCGCCGCCCGTCCCGACCAGTGAATCCGCCGAAGAGCACGACACGGTCCCGCGCAGCGTCATACGCCAACATGTGCGTGCTTCGAGGCGCCGGCCCGCTGTCGGCCAGTTTCGTCCACGCGCGGGTTTGGCCGTCGTAGGCCCACGTATCACCAAACAGCCGATCGCGTGTATCTCCGCCGAACAACACCATCCGGTTGCGACGACGGTCGAACACCATGACCGGCGAATTTCGCGGCTCGGGACCAGTGACGGACGTGCGGGTCCACGTGACGCCGTCCCACTCCCACGTGTCGCCGCTGTACCCGCCCTGGCCGAAGCCGCCAAAGACCACCAGGCGGCCTCTCACGGGATCAAATGCGGCGGCCACTGAATACAGCGCCCGCGGTCCCGTGGCCGGCGGCGCCTGTGACTCCAGAGCCGAAACACCGGCCGCCGCGACACACGCCAGGAGTGAAAGCCCGATTCGCAATCGCATCTGCGCAGTGTAGGAAGGCCGCCGCTTGCAGCGCACAACGATGGGACGGTCTTACACCAGACCGTGACGGAGGGACGTCACCGAGCCGCGTCAACCGGCCGACGCAACCTTGAGTCGTGGGACGCCGCGCACGTCGAGCGCAAAACGCCCACGGCCGGTCGGGACGAGGCGGATGTCTGGGGTCTTCTGTTCGAGCCGGCGCCGCAGGAGCAGCAGGCGGGTCTCGAGGTTGTCCTTGAAGTCGGGCAGGCCCAGTGACTTGTCGAGGCGCAGCTCGCGATTGGTGAACTCCGCGCGGCCCTCGCGCTCGCGAATCGTCAGCAGCTTCCAGAGAATCTTCGCCGGCAGGCCACGAATGAGGTACTCGCCATCCACGAGGATGACTTCGTCGGCGGCGTGAAACACCAGGTCGTGCCCACCGCCGGCGGGCGCAGCGGCGGGCGCCGGTGATGACGCCGGTGATGCCGACTCCGCCGCGGACTCGGCGCTGTCCTGCAGCTGACAGTTCTGAATCGCGATGGCGAGATACGAGCCCAGCAGTTCGATGGTCGCCTTGTCTTCCTCGTGGAAGCGGTAGGCTGACTCGCTCTCGATCACCAGCACGCCGATGAGTTCGCCGCGCACGACGAGCGGCACGCCCAACTGGCTGTCGGGATTGGGCAGGCCCGGCATCGGCACGCCGGCGCGGTCCGCGCACAACCCGCCCTCCTGGGCGCGGCGCCACACGGCGTTGGCGTACAACATGCCGCGCAGCAGGCCGGAGATGCGAATGGGCTTCTGCGCCTCGGCCACCACGCCGGCAATGCCCTCGCCGAACCGCGCCTCGGCGCCCGCGCCGCGCTCCCCATACCCGCGTGTCGTGATGGTCACCAGCGTGCCGGGTTCGTCGCCGGCGAGCAGGATCATCGAATGCCGGAACCCGAAGAATTCCTCGAGGCCCGCCAGAATCGAGTCGAGCAGATCCTCGAGCGAATCGGTCGCGTTGATTCGCTGCGACAGGTCCTGCAACGCCGTCAGCGAAAAAATGGACGAGGGCAGCGCGCGGCGATGGTGCGGCACGCCGTCCGGCTCGTGTCCGCGATCGGCGGTGATCATCGACAGACCGGTCACCGCATACACGTCGGCCGCCAGCAGCTTGAAGATGCCCTTCAGCCCGGTGTACGACGCGATCGCCTCGATGCGAAGCGCCATCCGGTCGAAGAGCGGCCCGGTGGTCTCCGACCGCTCGTACCGCAACCGCAGCGCCCACCCCTGCGCCGAATCGGGATCGAGCATGTGGACCAGCGCCTGCGGATTCTCGGCAATGTTGCGGCGGCTCTTGTTGAAGAACTGGAAGGACAACGCCACGTGCGCCGGGTCGACATACTCCACGTGCGACAGGTACGCCGCATTCGGCACCCCGTCGGCCGAACACGTGAAGAGCATCGCGGGGATGATGCCCTGGAAGCAGGAGGCGAGCGAAGACAGTGGAGGGTCCGACGGCTTGCCCGCCGTAGCCTTGGCGAAGGCGGGTCCAGGGTCCAAGGTCCGGCGGGGTCCGAGGTCCGACGGGGTCCGGGGGGCGGCAGAGTCGTTGATGAGAGCTTTGCCCGCCGAGGGGCCGGGGGTCTGGTCGAAGACGGCATTAACGCGGATGCGGATGGCCACGCAGGGCCACGTGACCCAGTTGGCCGACGCCTCGGCAGGTATGCCCACCAGCCCAAGCTGCGTGATGAACCCCTGCCACTGCGCCTGGACCGCATCCAGATCCGACGGCGGCGCAGACCAGGAGTCCACGTACATGCCCTTGACCTGACAGGCGCGGTCGTCGGCCGGCCGGGCAAACGACAACGCCGCCTGGCCGTTGGCTTTCAAATCCGTCAGCACGGCGTCCGCCCCGGCCACCGGCACGTACGCGATCACCTCATCGTCTTTGCCCTCCTCCACCTTCACCGCCACCACGCGCGCGCCATTGGGCGCGCGCCGGGCGTCCCGGGTACCCAGATGAATCGACAGGCCCTGCTGAAGGAAGGAACGAAGGTCGGAGTCGAGCGTCACGGCGTCGCCGCGAGTATATCCGCGCGATAGGAAGTTCTTAAGGAACTTGTAGCGCGCCGTTAGGGTTCGCGCGCCGGCGTCTTCCGTCTGAGTAGCGCGGAGACGACATGATGACCTTTTCCCGATTCACCGTTGCCACAACCACCCTGGCCGGCGCGCTGCTGACCACCATCGCGGTGTCCGCCACTCCGGCCGATCCGACCCGTCCGGCCACGAGCGACAACGTCAGCGTTGCCCGCGGCGAATACATCGTCAACACGTCTGGCTGCCACGACTGTCACACGCCCTTCAAACTGGGCCCGAACGGCCCCGAACCCGACATGGCCCGCGCGCTGTCGGGCCACCCGGAGGGTCTGAAGATGCCGCCGGCACCCAAACTCGAAGGCGCGTGGGTCTGGGCCGGTTCAGGGACCAACACGGCGTATGCCGGCCCGTGGGGTGTGAGCTTCACGGCGAACCTCACGCCCGACAAGGAAACCGGCCTGGGCGCCTGGACCGCCGATCAGTTCGTCACGGCCATTCGGACGGGCCGCCATCTCGGCAAGGGCCGGCCCATCCTGCCGCCCATGCCGTGGCCGGTCTACCGCAACCTGACCGACGATGATCTCAAGAGCGTGTTTGCGTATCTGCAGACGCTCAAGCCGATCCGGAACAAGGTGCCCGAGCCGATTGAACCGGCCGAGGGAGGCCGGTAATGTCCCGCGCCACGCGCCGTCTGCTGATTTCGTCCGCGCTGCTGGTGCTCACAGCCGCGGTGTATCAGCGGGCGGCCGTGGCGCAGGATGTTCTTCCCAAGCGCTTGTCACAAACGGGGCTTGCGGGTCCGCGGCCCGGCGGGTCCGAGGTCCTGCACGGTCCCGCAGTCCGGCTGTTCTCGCCGCAGTATCCGTTGTGGACCGACGGTGCGGCGAAGCGGCGCTGGGTGTACCTGCCGCCCGGCACGGCGATCGACGCGTCAAATCCCGACCACTGGAACTTCCCGGACGGCACGAAGTTCTGGAAGGAGTTTTCGTTCGGCGGCCGCAAGGTGGAGACGCGCCTGCTCTGGAAGCGGAACGGCGAGTGGACCTTTGCAACCTACGTCTGGAACGACGCGCAGACCGACGCCGAATTGGCGCCGGCCGACGGCCTGTGGACGGCTGCGGAGGTGGCGCCGGGTAAACGCCACAGGATTCCGTCGCTCGTCGACTGCCGCGCCTGTCACGTCGCCGGGCGCGTGGAGGTGCTGGGCTTCACCGCGTTGCAGTTGTCCGATGATCGCGACCCTGCCGCCATCCACGGCGAACCCCTCACGGCGGACATGATCACCCTGCGCGCGCTGATCGCGGACAACCGGCTCGCCAATGCCCCGGCCGTGTGGTCGCAGACGTCACCGCGGATCAACGCGCCTGACGGCGAAACCCGGGCCATCCTCGGTTATCTGTCGACCAACTGCGGCAGCTGCCACAACGCCGTCAGCGAGCTCGCGGCCCTGAACTTCGACGTCAAGGCCTCCTCGAGCCCGGCACCCTGCGCCGCGGCGCTGGCCACCACGTTCGACCGGCCCGGCAAGTGGACCATTCCCGCCTCGCCCGAACACTCGCGCCGGATCGCGCCGGGCCAGCCCGACCTGAGCGCCGTGCTGGCGCGCATGAAGTCGCGCCGGCCCGTCTCCCAGATGCCGCCGCTCGGCACCGCCGTGGCCGACGCCGACGCCGTCGCCCGCCTGACCCGCTGGATCGCCCAGGTGGCCCCGACGCTGCACCCCTGCAGCTGACCGCCGCACTGCGCACCCTGCACCCCGCACTCCGCACTGCGCACTGCGCACTGCGGTTAAGATGTGCGGGTGCCACAGCAGTACGACGCCGTCGTCATCGGCGCCGGCCACAACGGGCTGACCACCGCCGCCTATCTCGCTCGCGCCGGACGCAAGGTTGTCGTGCTGGAACGCCGGCACGTCGTCGGCGGCGCCGCCGTCACCGAGGAAATCTTCCCCGGCTACAAGTTTTCGGTGTGTTCGTACGTCGTGTCGCTGCTGCGGCCCGAGATCATCCGCGAACTCGAACTGCCGAAACACGGCCTCGAAATCCTGCCGCTCGACGGCACGTTCACGCCGATGCCCAACGGGGATTACCTGTGGCGCATGAACGATCACGCCCGGACGTTCCGCGAGATCGCGCGCCATTCGCGGACCGATGCCGAGGCCTACGACGAATACGGCCGCGCGATGGTCGAGATGGGCCGGTTCGCCAAGCCCATCCTCGGCATGACGCCGCCCGATCCGTTTTCGCTGCGGCTGCGCGACCTGAAGCCGCTGGCCGAGATCCTCAACCGGTTCCGCGCGCTGCCGGATCACGACCGCTACAACCAGCTCCAGTTGCTGACCATGAGCGCCGTGGACTTCCTGGATCAGTGGTTCGAGACCGACGTCCTGAAGGCCACGATGTCGGCCTCGGGCATCATCGGCACGTTCCTCGGGGTGCGGTCGCCGGGCACGGCCTACGTGCTGCTGCACCACTACATGGGGGAAATCGACGGCGCGTTCCGGTCGTGGGGCCTGTCCCGCGGCGGCACGGGCATGGTGTCCGAATCCATCGCCTCGGCGGCGCGCGCAGCGGGCGCCGAAATCCGTCTCGAGGCGTCCGTCGCCAAGATTCTCGTCAGCAACGGCCGCGCGACCGGCGTCGTGCTCGACAACGGCGACTACGTGCTGGCCAACACGGTGTTGTCGAGCGTCGATCCGCGCCTCACCTTCCAGAAGATGGTGGGCGAAGACCTGCTGCCGGGCGAGTTCGTGGAAGACATCCGCCGCTACAAGTTCCGCGGCTCATCGGGCAAGGTCAACCTCGCGCTCGACGGCCTGCCCGACTTCACGGCCCTGCCCGGCGCCGGCCCTCATCTGCGCGGCGCCATCTCGATCTCGCCGTCCATCAACTACATGGAACGCGCGTACGACGATGCGAAGTATGGGAGGTACTCAACACGCCCCTACATCGACATCGTCATTCCGAGCCTGACGGATCCGTCGGTGGCGCCCGCGGGCAAACACGTCATGTCGTGTTTCGTCCAGTACGCTCCGTACGATCTGCGGAACGAGGATGGAACGCCGGCCAACTGGGACGACCATCGCGAAGCGTTCGGCGACGCGGTCATTGATGCCATTGCCGAACATGCGCCGAACATCCGGAACCTCATCCGCCACCGGCAGGTGCTGACGCCGCTCGACATCGAGCGCACCTTCGGCCTGTCGGAAGGCAACATCTTCCAGGGCGAACTCACGCTCGAGCAGCTGTTCTTCCTGCGGCCCGCGCCGGGCTGGGCCGACTACCGCACGCCGATCAAGGGCTTGTACATGTGTGGGTCCGCCACACATCCCGGGGGCGGCATCATGGGCGCCCCCGGCCGCAACGCGGCATTTGCCGCGATGAAGGGACGCTGAGCGATGACCGACGTCATCATCATCGGCGGCGGCCTCAACGGCCTGGTGGCGGCCATCACGCTGGCGCGCCGGAAGTATTCGGTGTTGCTGCTCGAGCGCCACGATCAGGTGGGTGGCGCGGCGGTCACACGCACCTCGGCGGCCGGCTTCAAACACGCCACGCTGAGCCATGCGCTGGGTCCGCTGTCCGCCGATGTCGTCCGGGCCCTTCGGCTCGATCGCGAGAAGATTGAATTCATCAGACCGGAACCGGTGCTGACCACGCTGGCGGCCGGCGGCCCACACGTCACGTTCCACCGCGATCACGTGCTGACCGCCGCGTCAATCAACCGGGTGTCCGCGCACGATGCCGGCCGCTGGCAGGCGTTTGTCGGCACGATGCAGCGGTTGGCCGGCGTCATCGCCGAGGTGAATCGCCATCCGGCGCCGTCAATCGATTCGCCCGGCTCAGGGGATGTGTGGCGGCTGCTGCAGGTGGGCCGCCGGGCGCGCGCGCTGGGCCGCGCCGATCTGGCGAAGCTGGGCCGGTACGTGCCGATTGCCGTCGCCGACCTGGTGTCGGAGTGGTTCGAACACGATCTGGTGCAGGCGGCCATTGCCGCGCGCGCCATCTTCGGCCATCCCGTCGGCCCGTGGTCGGCCGGCTCCGGCGCGTTGCTGCTGCAGCGCATGGCCGAGGACCCCCTGCCGGTCGGCGGCGGCGTCACCGTCAAGGGCGGCCCCGGCGCGCTCACGCACACCCTGGCCGAGATCGCCAGGCGCGCCGGCGTCGAAATCCGCACCAACGCGCGGGTCACCCGCGTGCTCACGCACGGCCAGACGGCCACCGGCGTCAGTCTGGAATCCGGCGAAGAGATTCGCGCGCATGCGGTCGTGGCGGCGATCCCGCCGCGGCACCTGTTTGAGACGCTGGTCGACCCGGCGGCCCTGCCCGTCACCTTCAGGCGCCGCGTGCGCCAGATCCGATCGCGCGGCGTCACGGCGAAGATCAACCTCTCCCTGTCGGCACGGCCGGAGTTCGCCGGCCTCGATGGTGACGAGGCCGCCCTGCGCGGACGGCTGCTCATCGCACCGTCGATCGACGCGCTCGAGCGCGCGCACGATGCCGTCAAGTACGGCGACGCCTCGCCGTTGCCCTGGCTCGAAATCAGCGTGCCGTCGGCCAATGACGAGGGGCTGGCGCCGGCGGGCCAGCACGTCATGTCGATCTACGCGCATCACGCGCCCGCCGGAATCCCGGCTGATGTCATCAGTCAGCGTGTGTGGTCGGTGCTTCGCGAATATTCGCCGGCGCTCGAATCACAGGTGGTTGAGCAGGAAGTCATTACCGCTGACGACCTGAACTCACTGTGGGGACTGACAGGGGGACACATCTTCCACGGAGAGGGCGCGCTCGACCAGTGGTGGGTCAGCCGCCCGCTGCTGGGCTGGGCGCATCACTACGCGGCGCCGATCGGCGGACTGTTTCTGGCCGGCGCGGGCTCACATCCCGGCGGCGGACTCACAGGTCAGACCGGCCTCAACGCCGCGCGCGCGATCTCAGTGGCGCTCGGTCGTCGCCGCCGCTGACCCGTCGTCAGTGACGTCACCGGCCCGGTGCCGCACGGCGCAGCGGGGGTGCGGCTGATCCACCACCGCGATCGTGTCTCCACGCCAGGCCTGATACACGCCCACGAGGCAGCCGCACGGCGCCACCGCACTGCTGACCATCGTCCGCAATGCCGGCGCCCACTGCCCGATCGTGAACACTCGCTTCCGACTCACTTCCGCCATCATGCCCTGTTTGACAGTGAGACGGACCGGAAAGTGACATTCCCAGCCTCAAAGAACTCAAAAGACGTCGAGTTGGGGCCAGTACGGATATGGCGAGGTGGCGGGATGACGAGGTGACGAGGTGATGATGGAGCGAATCATCATGACTTCAGCGGCCGGGAACGGACTGCCGAGCTGAAGTTGTGGCGGCTGGATACCCTGAGGGAGCCACGCGCGCAGAGTTCGGTCGGGATGTGACGGCTCTCGTTCGGCAAGCGCTTCGAGCATGGCGCCGATCCGCGCGCCGGCCGGATCCCGATCGCCGCAGTCTTCAAGGACCACACCCGACGGTCCTCGCGAGATCACGACGAACGACACGGGTTTGTGCCCTTCCTCCGAGACGAACACCTCGAGTTGCCGCAGGCCGGCCGGCCCGAGTCCGGCGCGCAGCCGATGGCGCGTGAGGCTGAACTCGATCAGATCCGCCGTGCGCCGGAGCGCGAAGTCACTGGCCGCTTCGTGTTTCGCCGCGATGTCGGCCAGGCCGGGCAGATCAGCCGGCTCGAGACTGCGCACCATCGTGCCGGGGGCGCCGCGCCGCGATCGTGGCACGTCCACGGGCACGAGTGTCCGGGGCACCACCGTGAAGCCCAGGCGTTCGTAATACGCAGCCCCAATCTCGGAGAACAACACGGCGACACCACAGCCCCGCTGCCGCCCGTCGTCGACCATGGCCTCGATGAGGCGCGCGGCCAGCCCGTGTCCGCGCCGGTCTTCCGGCGTGAAGACGGCGCCGATACCGAGCGCCAGCATCGGCGCGCCGTTGACGGTGACGTCAAACAGGTAGCGCTTCGCCGAGGCGACCACGGTGTCCGCCTCGATCAGGCCCACCCGTTGAAGACGCTCGCGCCCCCACCGGGTGCGCCCCTGCGCCAGGTTCCATTTGGCGTAGGCCTCGCGGCTCAAGCCGTCCCCCCAGAGGGGATACGTCGCGTCAAAGACCTGGTCGAGCAGCGCGGGGTCGTCGAGGTCGCGAAACACCATCTCCTCTTAAACTAACCGGGAACAGCGCAGGTCAAAGCAGTCATGACTCGGATCTCTCGATTCCCCGGGCGCCTGGTCGCCGCTGTGGTGGCGGCAAGCCTTGGCGCCGCTCCGCTGGCGTTCCAGCCCGGCCCGGCCGACCGCGACGCCATCGTCCACACCCTGAACCGGTTGGGCTACGGTCCGCGGCCCGGCGACGTCGACCGCGTCGCCGCGATGGGGCTGGACGCGTACATCGAGCAGCAGTTGCACCCCGAGCGCATCGCTGATGCGGCGGTGCAGCAGCGGCTGGCGGCGTATCCGACGATCACGTTGACCACGGCCGAGCTCTGGAAGGACTACTTCGGTCCGGCTGAGACGCTGCGGCGTGCCGAGCAGCGGGAGGCCGCGCGTGATCCCCAGATGGCGGCGACGCCGCCGGCGGCGCCCCAGCCGCAGAGCCAGTCGCCGGAACAGCGCGCGGCCCGCCAGAAGGAACAGCAGGTCCTGCAGGACCTCATGCAGGCACGCATGGTCCGCGCGGTGCTGTCGGAACGCCAGCTCGAGGAAGTGCTGGTCGACTTCTGGTTCAACCACTTCAACGTCTTCTCGGGCAAGGGCCAGGTGCGTCAGTACCTCACCGAATACGAGCACCAAGCCATCCGGCCGCACGTGCTCGGCAATTTCCGCGACATGCTGGGCGCGGTGGCCGAAAGTCCGGCGATGTTGTTCTACCTGGACAACTTCCAGAGCGTCGATCCGAAGGCCGCGCAGCGGCAGGCCGACGCGCTCGAGGCGCAGCGGCAGCGGCCGCTGGTCCGCGCGCGCCAGCGCCAGCTGACCGAGACTCAGCGCGAACAACAGGAACAGCGGCTGACGCAGCTGCGCAACCGCGGCCTGAACGAGAACTATGCCCGCGAGCTGATGGAGCTGCACACGTTGGGCGTGGACGGCGGCTACACGCAGGCCGACGTGGTGGCCGTGGCCCGGGCGTTCACCGGATGGACGATCGATCGCCCCCGTGACGGCGGCACGTTCCAGTTCAACGCGCAGATGCACGACAACGACCCGAAGGTCGTGCTGGGCCGGACCGTCAAGGCCGGCGGCAAGCAGGATGGTGAGGCGGTGCTCGATCTGCTGGCCGCGCATCCATCCACCGCGAAGTTCATCGCGACGAAGCTCGCGCGCCGGTTCGTCGCCGACGAACCGCCGGCAGGCCTGGTCGACAGGGTCGCAAAGGTCTTCCTCGACACGAAGGGCGACCTGCGCGCCGTGACGCGCGCCGTCATCACCTCACCCGAGTTCTTCTCGGCCGAGGCGCGCCGGGCCAAGGTGAAGACGCCGCTCGAGTTCGTGGCGTCGGCCGTCCGCGCCACCGGCGCCGCGGTGAACAACCCCGCGCCGCTGGTCCAGGCGCTGCGCGAGCTCGGCATGCCGCTCTACGGCGCGCAACCGCCGACCGGCTGGGGCGACACCGCGGAAGACTGGGTGAACACCGGCGCGCTCCTCAAGCGGCTGAACTTCGCCATCGCACTGTCGGGCGGCCAGGGACAGGCGCGAGGGGTCCGCGTCAACGTGCGGACGCTGGCGCCGGACACCAGCCCGGCCACCCAGGCCCGGCTGGTCTCGACGCTGGTGGGGACCGACGTCTCGGCCATGACGAAGGAGACGCTGGCCAAAGCCGACTCGCCGCAGCACCTGGTGGCCCTCACGCTCGGGTCGCCGGAATTCCAGCGCCGGTAACAGGGGAGACGACATCATGTTGACTCGACGCGTATTCCTCAAGAACGGCAGTCTCGCGATGTTGAGCCTGGGCTTTGCGCCCGCGTTCTTCGAACGCGCCGCGCAGGCCGCCCAGACCCGGCGCAAGGTGCTGGTCACGATCTTCCAGCGGGGCGCGGTCGACGGCCTCAACATGGTCGTGCCGTTCGGCGAGAAGGCGTACTACCAGGCGCGGCCGTCGATCGCGATCGCGCAGCCCGGCAAGGCGGACGGCGCGCTCGACCTCGACGGATTCTTCGGCCTCCATCCGCGCATGGCCCCGCTGCACCCGTACTTCAAGCGAGGTGCACTGGCGATCGTCAACGCCACGGGCTCGCACGACCCGACGCGGTCACACTTCGATGCCCAGGACTACATGGAAAGCGGCACGCCGGGGGTCAAGAGCACCCGCGACGGCTGGCTCAACCGGTACCTGCACGCGAAGGAACACGAAGAGGCCAGCGCCTTTCGCGCCGTGTCACTGACGCAGCAACTGCCGCGCGCCCTGCAGGGCTCGGCGCCGGCGCTGGCCATCGATCAGCTCGGTCGCTTCGGCGTTCGCGCGGGCGAGGCCGGCGAGATGATGCAGTCGTCGTTCGAGGCGCAGTACGCCGCCGCCGCGGACGCCATGCTGCGCCCCACCGGCAAGGAGGCCTTCGAGGCCCTCAAGCAGCTCCAGTCGGTGGACGTCACCCGCTACACACCGGCCAACGGCGCCGTGTATCCCAACAGCGGGTACGGCCAGGCGCTCAAACAGATCGCGCAGCTGGTGAAGGCCGACCTCGGGCTGGAAGTCGCGTTTGCCGAATCCGGCAACTGGGATCACCACGCCAATGAAGGCCCGCAAATCGCCAACCGGCTCGACGACTTCGCCAGCGGCATCGCGGCCTTCGCGCAGGACCTCGGCGACCGCATGGCGGACGTCGTGGTGTTGACGATGTCGGAGTTCGGGCGGACGGTGGCTGAAAACGGCGCGCGCGGCACCGACCACGGCCACGGCAACGCCATGCTGCTGCTGGGCGGGAACGTCAAGGGCGGCAAGGTGTACGGCCGGTGGCCCGGCCTCGAGCGCGAACAGCGCTACGAAGGCCGGGACCTGGCCATCACCACGGACTTCCGCGACGTCTTCTCAGAGGCGCTGACCGGACACCTCGGTGTCCGGGACACGAGCCGCGTCTTCCCGGGATACCGCCGCCGCGCGAAGTTGGGGCTGATTACGTAGGGCGCCCCGATCGTCCGGGGCGCCGTTGATCGCGGCCGGAAGATCCGGCCGCGCTACAGGTCTACCGCGTGGCCTTCCAGTTCGCGCCGGTGATCGTGCGGCCGTCGGCCGACACGGTCCCGGTGTAGGTGGTGCCGCCGGCGGTGAACGTGATCGTCGTGCCGTTCAGTTTGCCGTCGGTAATCTGAGCGCTGCCCATCGTGCCGGTCACGTTCTGGAACTTCTGCGAGAACGTCAGGGCCTGGCCGTTCATCGTCCACTTGCCGTTGACCTTGGCGGGCACGATCCACATGTGCGCGGTGCACCAGGACACGCAGTCCTCGGAGACGCGGCGCGTCTCATCCGGCACCCACTCATCGTCGCCGCTGCCCATCATGAACGTGTTCGACACGACACGTGTGCCCGGCCGCATGTCGAGAATCTGCGGACGCAGCCGCAGGTTGATGTCGGGCAGCAGGAACAACGTCAACACCGTCGCCTGCGAGAAGTCGGTCTTGAACAGGTCGGCCTGCACGAACACCGCGCGTTCACTGACGCCTGCGGTCTTCGCGTTTTCAATCGACAGCGCCACCATGTCCGGGTTGTATTCGATGCCGCGGGCGCGGGCGCCCCGCTTGGCGGCCGTAATCACGGTGCGGCCGTCGCCGGACCCGAGGTCGATGACGTAGTCTTCCTTCGTCACCTTCGCCATGTTGAGCATCAGCTCGACGGTTTCCTGCGGCGTCGGCACCCACACCACGTCCTTGCCGGCCTGGCCCGAGCGCGGCTCGAACTTGCCCTGCGCTTCCGCGCGCGTCGCCATCGCGGTCACCAGCGCCACCGCGAACACCGTCGTCACCACCCGATTTCCGAACCCTGCGATCCTGCGCATTCCGAGTACCCCCAACCCGGCATTGTATGCCCGCCCTGCCCCATAATTGAAACCGCCATGACCGCGCGCACTCCCCATCCCGTGGTGTCGCTCCCCCGTCTGCAGGACAACATCCGGCGGATGCAGGCGCTCGCCTCGCATGCCGGCGTCCGCCTCCGGCCCCACGCCAAGACGCACAAGAGCCCGCGCATCGCCCGCATGCAGATCGAGGCCGGCGCCGTCGGCATCTGTTGCGCGAAGCTGGGTGAAGCCGAGGTCTTCGCCGATCACGGCATCACCGACATCCGGCTGCCCTATCCCATCCATCCCACCAACGCCGACCGCGTGATGGCGCTGCTCGACCGCATCCGGCTGTCGATCATCGTGGACGATGAGGAAGTGGCCCGTGACTGGTCGGCCATCTTCGCGCGCGCGGGGCGGACGCTGGACGTGTTGGTGAAGGTGGATGTCGGATTCCACCGCTGCGGCGTCGACCCTGCGGCTCCGGACGTGGCCGACCGCATCGCGCGCATCGCGGGCCTGCCCGGGCTGTCGTTCCGCGGGCTGCTCAGCCACGCGGGACACGCGTATCACGCCGAGTCGCCGTACGCGTTGGCCGCGATTGCCGCCACGGAAACCGAGATCATGACCGGGCTGGCCGCCACGCTGCGCGAGAAGGGCGTCGCCGTGGAGGAAGTCAGCGTCGGCTCCACGCCCACGGCATCATTCGCGCCGAGCCAGCGCGGCATCACCGAGATGCGCCCCGGCAACTACGTGTTCTACGACCGCACCCAGGTGGGCCTGGGGTCGGCCACGTACGCGCAGTGCGCGTTGTTCGTGGTGGCGTCGGTCGTCAGCCGCCCGGCGCCCGACCGCGCGATTCTCGACTGCGGCAGCAAGACGTTGACCAACGACGGCGCCCGGGGCTTCGGCGGCGCGCCCGGCTACGGGCTGGTCTTCATGTCCTCGAGCGAAGACGATCCCGACACGTCCATCCTCATCGAGCGCCTCTCGGAGGAACACGCCACCTGCCGGGTGCCACCCGACTCGCCGCTGCGCCCCGGCGACCGCGTGCGGGTTCTCCCCAACCATGCCTGTACGGTGACCAACCTCATGGACGCGCTGGTGCTGGCGCATGACGACGGCTCGTTTGAGCGGCTCGACGTCGCCGCCCGCGGGCGGATCTGGTAGAGTGACCGACGCATGAGCGCCAAAGCGGCACCTTCGGGAGAAGCCCTCGGCATGGTCGAAACCCGCGGCCTGGTCGGCATGATTGAAGCCGCCGACGCCATGGTGAAGACCGCCAACGTGACGTTTGTCGGGTATCAGAAGGTCGACGCGGGCCTGTGCACCGCCATCGTCCGCGGCGATGTGGCCTCGGTAAAGGCGGCCACCGACGCCGGTGCCGCGGCCGCCCGCAAGGTCGGCGAACTGGTCGGCGTGCACGTCATCCCCCGCCCCGCCGACGACGTGGGTCAGGTGTTTCCGATCGACTGAAAAAGGGTTTCGGGTAGGGTTTCGCTGCGATCGCGGCGAAACCCTACCCGAAACCCTTTTTCACCTCAGCACTGCATTAAACAGCACCTTGAACGTGCCGAAGGTCTGGCCGCGCCACTGAGGGCGGAAGCCAATCAGGATGACCTTGCCGTTGCCGTGCGGCACTTCCAGCGCGGCGGCCTTGCCGCGCAGCAGCGACTCGCCCAGCAGATACCCTGACGCGAGCAGTGTGCCCTCGGCGCCGTAGCGCGCGAGGACGCTGCCCTTGAATCCGTCGAGCGTTTCAAACGCGGGGCTGTTGTTGAAGAACACGGCACCCTCTGGCGCGAACCCCGACATGGCCGGGTGGGTCGTATCAATTTGCACGTTCAGCAACGAGCCGCCCGCGAAGAACTCGCTGCGGGGCAGGCCCTGCAACACGTTGCGGACGGGCAGCTTGAAGTGCTCGATCGCAAACGCGGTGCTGCGGTTGAGCGTCACCAGCGTGCCTCCGGCGCGCACGAAGTCGTCGAGCGCCTTGACCCGCGCGGCATCCGGCTCGGGCAACGTCCCCGGCGCGGCGGCGCCTGCGCCACCGGCACGGCCCCTGCCACCACCACCCACCAGGGGACCTCGCGGTTCATCGGTGATCACGATCACATCGAAGCGATCGCGCAGCGGTGACGTGGTGAGCTCGGCATCGGTGAGCGACGCGAACTCGAACTCGAACCGCTCGAGCACCCACCGCGTCCAGCCTTCATCCATGCTGGCGAGCGGGCGGAACAACGCCACACGCGGCTTGCGCAGCGTGGCTGCCGGAAGGTCAGAGCGGCGCAGGTACAGGCCATTGACGTGCAGGCGGCGCAGGATCTCGCTGATACGCGTGCCGTCCAGACCCCCGAGCACGTAATGAGACGCGCGGGTCTGCGTTTCGGGAATCCACGCGACCGTGCCACCCGCCTTCCAAATCTGGTTGATGGCACGAAACGCGTTCACCTCGGCGGCGTTGACGGCAATCTGTGAGGTCGGCGGATCGTTCTCGCGTTGCGCCGGCGCCAGGCTCACGCTGGCCGAGGGCGGCACGATCGCGGCGGCCACAGGGTGGGCGTCGAACCCCAGCCCGGGCGCGCTGTCGAACGGCGCAGCGTCGTTGCCGGTCAACGAATCGTACGGCCTCGGCCTGGCGTCAGCGGCCGGGGCGACCCCCAGCGGCTTGAGTTTCGCCCGCACGTCGGCGGCCAGGGGCGTGGTGATCGTGACGGTGTCCACGGCCATGCCGATGGGCAGCGTCCATCCGGCGGCGTCGTACGGCTGTTCGGGCGCGCCGCCCGGGGATTCACGGATGTCGGGGTACTTCTGGACGTCGAGCACCTGACGCGCCAGCGCGATGAACTCCTGATCGGTGGGAATCACCCACGACCCGGCGGGGAATTCGCGTCCCTGGACGATCGCAGGTTCGGTGAGCTGTGACACCCGGACACCCGCAAACGCCAGCCGCCGCAGCATCTCGACCGCCGCGACGGGATCCCGTTGCCACGCGGTGACGATGTAGGCGTAGGGACCGGCGGCGCGATGCTGATCGATTTGGGTGCGGCCGGCGCGCCAGCGGTTGAACAGCAGGTTGTCCTTGAACCGCGCCGCGTAGTCGAGGACGGCCATCGAGGCGCCGTGCATGTACGCCATCGAATCGGCCAGGCCGAACCGGCCGCCGGGCCACGGGCTGGCGTACAGGCTCTGCGGCCGCAGGTCCTGATACGCCTGCGGCAGATCCTTCACGGTGTATTCGCGCGTCGCGGCCATGTTGGCCAGCGCGGTTTCCGTCCAGAACGCCGCCTGGTTCTTGAACATCGGCGTGTAGTCGATGTAGCCGGCATACCAGGCGTCAAACCCGGTGCCCATGTGGGTGGCGCCGACCAGGCCGCGTTCCTCCAGATACTGCGCGATCGTCATGCCGATCGTGTTGACCGTACGCGACATCAGGAACGGCGCGTGCGGCGCGATGGGTTCGGCAAACGGCGGCAGCCAGATACGCGTTGGGAACGGCGACGACTGGTGATGCACGTACACGATCTGCGGTTCCCACTGCCGCCAGGCGTGTTCCATCACACGCGACTCCACCATGTTCAGCATGTAGGCGTCGCGATTGTTGTCGTGCCCCACGTACTCCTGATACAGCCCGGGCAACGGCGCGCTGGCCGTCGGCGTGCCGACGTTTTTCATGTACCAGTCGGCCACCATCTGGTGACCGTCGGGATTGATCGTCGGCCACAACATCAGGATGACGTTGTCGAGAATGCGCGTGACCTCGGCGTCCGTGCGCGTGGCCAGGTCGTAGGCCAGCTGCAGCGTGTGCTGGGGACCGGCCACCTCGGTGGAGTGCAGCCCGCCGTCGATATGGACGATGGCCTTGCCTTCCGTGGCGAGCGCGCGGGCCTGGGCCTCGGTCAGCCCTTCCGGTGACGCCAGACGGCGGGCGATTTCACGGTGGCGATCGAGCTGCGCCAGGTTGGCCGCGCTCGAGATCAACGCGACATGAAACTGACGCCCCTGTGTGGACGTGCCCATCGGCAGCATCAGCACCTTGTCGCTGGCCGCGTCGAGCCGCTGGAAGTACTGAATCGTCTGCTCGTAGTTGGCGAGCTTGAATTCGGTGCCCGGCCGGAACCCAATCACCGATTCGGGCGTCGGCACGACCG
>CAYYFE010000035.1:0-45814 GCA_964471115.1 uncultured Solibacteraceae bacterium | reverse complement strand
GCGCCGCCCCTCGCACCTGGTGATCTCGCCTGGGCCGGGCCGGCACGAGCAGGCCGGGGTGTCGGTGGCCGCGCTGCAGCGGCTGGCCGGCACGCTGCCCATTCTCGGCGTGTGCCTCGGGCACCAGGCGCTGGCGATTGCGTTTGGCGGGCGTGTCGAACGCGCGTCGATGCCGATGCACGGCAAGACGTCCGTGGTGACGCACACCGGGACGGGAATCTTCCGCGGCCTGCCGGCGCAGGTCGAGGTCGGCCGGTATCACTCCCTCGTGATTCCCCGGGACGCGCTGCCGCAGGGGTTCTCCGTCAGCTCGTCGGTGCAGGAAGAGGGCACCGTGATGGGCATCGCGCACGAGCGGTGGCCCGTGCACGGCGTCCAGTTTCATCCCGAATCGGTGCTGACGCCCGAGGGACACCAGATGCTTCGCAATTTCCTGGAGATGCGGTGATGTTTGCCCAATGGCTGGAGACGCTCCGCCGCCACGAGGACCTGACACAGGCCGACGCGGCGCGGGCGATGGAAATCATCATGGACGGGCAGGCGCAGCCGGCCCACATTGCCGGGCTGCTGATGGCCCTGGCGCTCAAGGGCGAGCGGCCCGCCGAGATGGTGGGCTTCGCGTCGACCATGCGCGCCAAGGCCGTGCCGCTGCCGGCGCCGGTCGGCGAGGTGTTCGACACCTGCGGCACCGGCGGCGACGGCGCGCACACGTTCAACGTGTCCACGGCCGCGGCGCTGGTGGTGGCTGCGTGCGGGGTGCGCGTCGCGAAACACGGCAACCGCGCCGTGTCGAGCCGGTGTGGCAGCGCGGATGTGTTCGAAGCGCTCGGCGTGGCGCTTGATGCGCCGCCCGAGCGCGTGGTGCAGACGCTGCGGGAGGCCAACCTGGCGTTTTTCTTCGCGCCGGCGTGGCATCCGTCGATGAAACACGCCGGGCCGACCCGCCGTGAGTTGGGCGTGCGGACGGCCTTCAACCTGCTGGGGCCGTTGACGAATCCGGCCGGCGCCACGCGGCAGATCGTGGGTGTGTCGCGGCCGGAACACACCGAGTTGCTGGCGCGCACGCTGGGGCTGCTGGGCACGGTGCGCGCCTGGGTGGTGCACGGCGCGGATGGACTCGACGAACTGTCGACCACCGGCTTCACGAAGGTCTCCGAGTATCACGAGGGCACGGTCCGCACGTTTTATCTGCATCCGTCCGATGTCGGGTTGCCGGTGGCCGACAAGGCGGCGCTCGTCGGAGGGTCGGCGGCCGAGAACGCGGCGCTCATCGAGCGTCTGCTGGCGGGGGAGCGGGGACCGGCGCGTGACATCGTGTTGCTCAACGCCGGCGCGGGCCTGCTGATCGCCGGACGGGCGGCCTCGGTGCGCGAGGGAATTGCGCTGGCCGCCGATGCGGTGGATCGCGGCGCGGCGCGGGCGACGCTCGACCGCCTGCGCGAGGTGAGCCGCGCATGAGCCTGGACCTGCTGACGGCCATGATGGCCGGGGCCGCCACGGCGGCCCGTGAACGCGCGCGCGCCGGGCGCGCCGGTGTGGAGCGCCGGGCGGCCGCGCAGACGCCGCGCGCCCAGGCGTTCGTCGACGCGCTCGCCCGCGACGGCGTCTCGGTCATCGCCGAATGTAAACGCCGATCGCCCTCGCGTGGCGTGTTGCGCGCCGACTACGATCCGGGCGCGATTGCGGCGGCGTACGAAGCGGCCGGCGCGGCGGCCATTTCGGTGCTGACCGATGCCGGGTTTTTTGACGGCGCGCTCGAGCATCTGTCGGAGGTCCGCGCGCAGGTGGCCATTCCCGTCCTGCGCAAGGACTTTCTGTCCGATCCGTTCCAGCTGGTCGAGGCTCGAGCGGCCGGCGCCGACGCGATTCTGCTGATTGTCGCGGGCCTGACCGATGCGGCGCTGCGATCGTTGCTCAGCGAGGCCGACGGGCTGGGGCTGGCCGCGCTGGTGGAAGTGCACGACCGCGACGAAGTCGATCGGGCCCTGGCCGCGGGCGCGACGGTGATTGGCGTCAACAGCCGCAATCTGAGAACGCTGGAGGTGGATCTGGCGCTCCACGACGCCGTGGCGGGCCTGTTGCCGGAGTCCTGTGTCGCCGTCGCCGAAAGTGGCCTGCGCACGGGCGCGGACCTCACGCGGCTGCGCGCGCTGGGGTACGACGCGTTCCTCATCGGCGAGCGGTTCATGACCGATGTCGATCCCGGCGACGGACTGCGCGCGCTGCTGCGGGAGGCCGGCGCATGACGTTCGTGAAGATCTGCGGCCTGACGCGCCGCGCCGACGTCGAGGCCGCCGTGGGCGCTGGCGCCGATGCGGTGGGGTTCGTCTTCTGGCCGAAGAGTCCGCGCGCCGTGACGCCGGAGACCGCCGCCAGCCTCACCGCGGGGTTGCCGCGTCACGTGTGGAAGGTCGGCGTCTTCGTGAATGCGTCGCCGGCCGAGGTCGACGACGTTGTGGAGAGGGCCGGCCTGACAGCCGTGCAACTGCATGGCGACGAAGACCCGCGCGACTATCGGCGTCCCGGCCGTCGTCTCATCAAGGCCGTGTCGTTGACCTCGGCGGCTGATGTCGACCGCGCTCTGACGCTGCCGGCTGATGTGCTGCTGTTGATCGACGCCCACGATCCGGCGCGCCGCGGCGGCACCGGCGCGTCAGCCGACTGGACACTGGCGGCCGCGGTGGCCGCGCAGCGGCCCATCCTCCTGGCCGGCGGCCTGCACGCCGCCAACACGCCGGCCGCGCTGGCCGCCGTGCGGCCCTGGGGCATCGACGTGTCATCCGGTGTCGAATCCGCGCCGGGCCTCAAAGACCATTCACGCATTGCCGAGCTCATGACCTCCACCTCGCCATCTCGCCATCTCGCCACCTCGTCACCTCGCGATGTTGCCACCTCGCCACCTCGCCATCTCGCCACCTCGTCACCCCGTTTTGGTCTTCGCGATCCCGATGCGCGCGGCTACTGGGGCGAGTTCGGCGGCCGCTTCATTCCGGAAACCCTGGTGGCGCCGGTCGAGGAATTGACCGAGGCGTATTTCGCCGCGCGGCAGGACCCCGAGTTCCTCGCAACCCTGCTGCACCTGCTGCGCACGTTCGTGGGACGGCCGACGCCGCTCTACGAGGCGCAGCGGCTCGGCGCGGGCGCGGGTGTCCGGGTGTTCATCAAACGTGAAGACCTCGCCCACACGGGCGCGCACAAGATCAACAACGCGATTGGGCAGGCGCTGCTGGCGCGCCGCATGGGGAAGACGCGCATCGTCGCGGAGACCGGCGCGGGGCAACACGGCGTGGCGACGGCCACCGCCTGCGCCACCCTCGGCCTCGAGTGCATCGTCTACATGGGGGCCGACGACATGGCCCGGCAGGCGCTCAACGTGTTTCGCATGCGGATGCTGGGGGCGACCGTGGTGTCGGTGGACGCGGGCAGCCGGACGCTGAAGGATGCGATCAACGAGGCCATGCGCGACTGGGTGGCCAACGTCGCGAACACGGCGTACATCCTGGGCTCGGTGCTGGGCCCGCATCCCTATCCCCTGATGGTGCGCGAGTTCCAGTCGGTGATCGGGGCGGAGGCCCGCGATCAGATCCTGCGCGAGGCCGGCCGGCTGCCGGACGTCGTCGTGGCGTGTGTCGGCGGCGGCAGCAACGCGATGGGCATCTTTGATGCCTTCATCGACGATGCGCAGGTGAGGTTGGTGGGGGTGGAAGCCGGCGGGCACGGCATCCGCGAGGGCGCTCACGCGGCGCGGTTTGCCGGAGGCGCGGCCGGCGTGTTGCACGGCACTCGCAGCCTGCTGCTGCAGGACGCGGCCGGCAACATCCTGCCGACGCACTCGATTTCGGCCGGGCTCGACTATCCATCGGTCGGCCCCGAGCACGTCTGGCTCGCGTCGATCGGCCGCACGGAGTACGCGTGGGTTGATGATGCCGCCGCGCTGGAAGGGTTCCGCTGGCTGGCGCGGCTGGAAGGTCTGCTGCCCGCGCTGGAGTCGTCACACGCGGCGGCGTGGGTGCAGCAGCAGATGGGCCGCTTCGAGCGTGGCAGCGTGGTGTTGCTGAACCTGTCGGGCCGGGGCGACAAGGACGTGGAGACGATTCGCGCGGGAGGGGCGGCATGAGCCGGCTGGGCGCCTGCTTCGAGGGGCTGCGCGCAGCGAAGACCACCGGGCTGGTCGCGTACGTCACGGCCGGCGATCCGGACCTGGCCCGGTCGCGCGAGATCATCCTCGCGATCGCCGAGGCCGGCGCCGACGTGGTCGAGGTGGGTGTGCCGTTCTCCGATCCAATCGCGGACGGGCCCGTGATTCAGCGCGCGGTCGAACGCGCGCTGCGGTCCGGCACGACGCTCGACGATGTGCTCACGCTGGTGGCGCAGGTGCGGCAGGCCTCGGCGGTGCCGCTCGTGTTGTTCACCTATGTCAACCCGGTCGCGCGGATGGGGGTCGAGACGTTCGCCGCGCGCGCGGCGGCCGCGGGCGTCGACGGCGTCCTGCTGCTGGATCTGCCCATCGAGGAGGCCGACGACATGCGCGCGGCCCTGGACCGGCACGGGCTCGACGTCATCTTCCTCATCAGTCCGACCACCGCGCCCGCGCGTGTGGCGCGCGCCGCGGCGCTCGGGCGTGGGTTCCTGTACGCCATCTCGCGCCTGGGCGTCACGGGGGTGCGGGATGCGGTGGCCGGCACCGCGCGACCGGTCGTGGAGCGCATTCGCGCCATCACGGACATGCCCGTGGCGTTGGGGTTCGGCGTGTCGACGCCCGAACACGTCCGCGAAATCGGCGCGTATGCCGACGCGGTCGTGGTCGGCAGCGCGCTTGTCCAGGCCATCGCCGACGCGCCTGCCGGGCAGGAAGCCGCCGTCGCCGCCGCGCTGGTGGCGCGGCTCAAGGGCCGTCATGGCTGACCTGGACGACCTGCGCGGCCGGATTGACGCGCTGGACCAGCAGCTGGTCGCGCTGCTCAACGAACGGGCGGCGTGCGCGCTGGCCATCGGCCGGCTGAAGGAAGCCCTGGGACTGCCGGTGTACCAACCCGCGCGCGAAGCGGAGGTGCTGGCCAACGTCCGCGCGGCCAGCCACGGTCCGCTGGACGGCCCGGCCATCACGCGGTTGTTCGAACGAATCATCGACGAAGCGCGCCGCTTGGAACGTGAAGCGGCGCACCGGTCTGACGCTTAGAATGGAGAGGTTATGGTCGTAGTGATGCAGGAAGGCGCGACGGACGCCCAGGTCGAGGCGGTGGTCGCGCATCTGTTGGACATGGGGTACGACGTGCACCGGTCCAGCGGCGCCAACCGCACCGTGATTGGCGCGGTCGGCGGCGGACAGGGGGACCCTGCGCTCATCGGTCTCAAGGACGGCGTCCACGAAGTCCTGCGGATCACGGTGCCGTACAAACTGGCGAGCCGGACCTTCAAGCCCGAGAACACCGTCATCACGATTGGCGACGTGCGGATTGGCGGCGACGAAGTGGTGGTGATGGCCGGGCCGTGTTCCGCCGAAAGCGAGGCGCAGGTCGAGGCCACGGCTGCCGCCGTCAAACGCGCCGGTGCGAAGATTCTGCGCGGCGGCGCGTTCAAGCCGCGCAGCTCGCCCTACAGCTTCCAGGGGCTGGGCGAAGACGGGCTGCGCATGCTGCGCAGCGCGGCCGACCGGCACGATCTCAAGCTCATCACCGAGGTCATGGAGATCGGCCAGATCGACGTCGTGTCGCAGCACGCCGACATCCTGCAGGTGGGCGCGCGCAACATGCAGAACTACTCGCTGCTGCGCGAGCTGGGCCGCATCCGCAAGCCCGTGCTGCTCAAGCGCGGCCTGTCGGCGACGATTGAAGAGTGGCTGATGTCGGCCGAGTACATCCTGGCCGGCGGCAATCGCGAAGTCATCCTGTGCGAGCGGGGCATCCGCACGTTCGAGAGTTACACGCGCAACACCTTCGACGTGTCGGCCATTCCGGTCGTGCAGCAGCTGTCGCACCTGCCGGTGGTGGGCGACCCCAGCCACGGCACGGGACGCCGCGACAAGGTCGTCGCCATGGCGCGCGCGGCCGTGGCGGCCGGCGCCGACGGCCTGCTCATCGAGGTGCACAACGATCCGGACCACGCCGTCTCGGACGGCGCGCAGTCGTTGTTCCCCAAACAGTTCGATCAGCTCATGGCCGAGCTGCGAATCATCGCGCCGGCCATCGGCCGCAGCATCTGCGTCGAGACCATGGCCCGCCGCGGCTGGGGGCGCTGACGTGATCGGCGCGCCGCCGTTCGAGCGCGTCGGCATCGTCGGACTCGGGCTGGTGGGAGGGTCGGTGGCGCTGGCCACGCGGCGCCGCTGGCCGGCCGTCACGATCACCGCGTGTGACCCCGCGCCGATTACTGCCGAGGCCGTGACGCAGGGGGCCATCGCCGGGCGGGTGGAGACGCCCGCCGAGCTGGCCGGCTGCGACCTCATCGTCATTGCGACACCCGTGTTGATGGTGCCCGACGTGTTGACCGCGCTGGCCGCCGCCGGAACGCGCGCGCTGGTGACCGACGTGGCCAGCACCAAACGCCACGTCCTGCGCGCGGCCCAGGCGACCGGGCTCACGTTTGCCGGCGGTCACCCGGTGGCCGGCTCGGAGCATTCCGGCCTGGCGCATGCGCGGGCCGATCTGTTCGATGGCCGGCCGTGGCTGCTGGTCTCCGCCGGCGCCCCTGAGACACTCGAAGCGATGCTCACGACCTTCGTGACCGGGCTGGGGGCGCGGCCGTCGTGGACCGATGCCACGACACACGACCGCGTGATGGCGCACGTCAGTCACGCGCCGCAGGTGGTGTCGACCGCGCTCATGGCGGCCTCGGGTGAAGCGGTGGGGCCGGATGGAGTGGCGTGGGCCGGCCGCGGCTTTGCCGACATGACCCGGCTGGCGTCGAGTTCCTCCGACGTGTGGCAGGGCATTCTGGAAACCAACGCGGACTTCATTGCCGAAGCGCTGGGCGGTATCGCGGAGAAGTTGCCGACCTCGTCGCAGGCGTTGCTCGACGCGCCGGCGGTGCGCGACCTGTTCGATCGCGCCCGGGCTCTGAAACAGACATGACCGCGCCGCTGTGGACCCCGTCGGCCACGCGGGTGGCCGACGCCGCGCTCACGCGATTCACCGCCGAGGCCGCGCGCCGGACCGGCCGGACGTTCTCGCACTACGCCGATCTGCACGAGTGGTCGATTGCCGACCCAGCCGAGTTCTGGTCGCTGGTGTGGGACTTCGGCGGCGTCATCGGCGACCGCGGGGATCGTCGGCTGATCGACGCCGGCCACATGCCGGGCGCGCAGTTCTTTCCTGACGCGCGGCTCAACTTCGCCGAGAACCTGCTGCGGCGATCCGACGATGGCCTGGCGATTGTGGCGGTGGACGAACCCGGCACCGAGAGGGTGCTGACGTGGGCGCAGCTACGGGGGGAAGTGACGCGGTGGGCGGCGCGCCTGCGCGACGCAGGCGTGGCGCCGGGCGATCGTGTGGCCGGCATCATGGCCAATACCCCTGAGGCGGTCATCGCCGCGTTGGCCAGCGCCGCGATCGGGGCTGTGTGGTCGTCCT
The DNA here is from genome assembly GCA_964471115.1 of uncultured Solibacteraceae bacterium. Lineage (GTDB taxonomy): Bacteria > Acidobacteriota > Vicinamibacteria > Vicinamibacterales > SCN-69-37 > SYFT01. The sequence continues at coordinate 38,246 of CAYYFE010000035.1, read as the reverse complement.
GTTCGCCGGACTTCGGTGTGCAGGGCATTCTCGATCGTTTCGGGCAGATCACGGCAAAGGTGCGCGGGTCGGTGGCGGGGTATCACTACGCCGGCAAGTATCACGACTGCCGCGCCAAGGCCGAACAGGTCGCGGCGAAGCTCCAGGGGCTCTCGGCGCTCTGGGTGGTGGAACCCCAGAACCCAGAACCCCGGAACCCAGGAACCCCTGAACCCCTGAACCGGTTCCCTTTCAGCCACCCCCTCTACGTCCTGTATTCCTCCGGCACCACGGGTGTTCCCAAGTGCATCGTCCATGGGCAGGGCGGTACGTTGCTGCAGCATCTGAAGGAACACCAGTTGCACGCCGACGTGCGACCCGGCGATCGGGTGTTCTACTTCACGACCTGCGGCTGGATGATGTGGAACTGGCTGGTGTCGGCGCTGGCGTCGGAGGCCACGATCGTCCTGTACGACGGATCACCGTTTCATCCTGACGGCCGGCGGCTGTTCGATCTCGCCGACCGGTATGGCGTGACCCTGTTCGGCACGTCGGCCAAGTACATCGATGCGCTGCGCAAAGCCGGCCTGCGGCCGAGGGACTCGCATGATCTGGCGTCGGTGCGGACGATCACGTCCACCGGTTCACCGCTGGCGCCCGAGAGTTTCGGGTTCGTGTATGACGCGATCAAGCCGGACGTGCATCTGGCCTCGATCTCCGGCGGCACCGACATCGTGTCGTGTTTTGTCGGCGGCGTGCCTACCGCGCCGGTGTGGGCGGGTGAGATTCAGGCGGCGGGACTGGGCATGGCGGTCGACGTGTTCGACGGCGCCGGGGTGCCGGTGCCTGCCGGTGGCGGTCAGGGGGAACTGGTGTGCACCCGGCCGTTCCCGTCGATGCCCATCGGGTTCTGGAACGACCCTGACGGCCGCAAGTACCACGCGGCGTACTTCGATCGATTCCCCGGCGTCTGGTGCCACGGCGATTGGGCGGAGCGGACCGCACACGGCGGCTTCATCATTCACGGCCGTTCGGATGCGACGCTCAATCCCGGTGGCGTCCGCATCGGCACGGCCGAAATCTACCGGCAGGTGGAACAGTTCAGCGAGGTGATGGAAAGCCTGGCGGTGGGGCAGCAGTGGGAGGGCGACGAGCGCATCGTCCTGTTCGTGCGCCTCGCCGACGGCCTCGCGCTCGACGATGCGCTGCGGGAGCGGTTGCGCGCGCACATTCGCGCGAACACGTCGCCGCGGCACGTGCCGGCGCGCATCGTGCAGGTGCCGGAGCTGCCGCGCACCAAGAGCGGCAAACTCGTGGAACTGGCCGTGCGCCAGGTCATCCACGGCCAGCCGGTCCGCAACCTCGAAGCGCTCGCCAACCCCGCGGCGCTCGATCATTTCAAGGCCCTGCCGGACTTGAAGGGCTAGATCCGCGGCCCCCAGAGCGGGCCGCGCTACGAACGGACCCTGTGGACCCCTACTGCGCCCTGATCGACTGCCGCAGGGACAGCACGGTCTTCGAGCCCTGCTTCATGCGGAAGACGACGTCGTAGCGGCCGGGTTCGCGATAGGTCTTGTCGGCGGTGTACCGGCGGCGGATCTGGCTCTTGCCGGGTTCGTAGGGGTCGCAGTCCTCGGAGGCGTCCGAGATGGTCTCGTCACCCCATTCCCACTCGACCTTCGGGCAGTAGTAGTCCTGATAGTCGTCGGCCCCTTCGGTCAGTTCGACCGTCGCGACAATTCTGGCAGGGGTGAAGATCAGGGTGGGATTGACGCGCAGCGCGGCCTTGGGCCGCCCTTTTCCCTGGGCGTCATCGCCCCGCGCGGCGGGGGTCCACGCCGGGGCGAGGATCAATGTACCAGTCAAGCCCAGAAGGGCAGCCAACCGCGGTATCATGCTCGGTCTCACTGTGATACTGGCAGTCTAACAAAGGGGCGGCGCGTTGGGTCAGTCAAGTCCATCACCGGAGTTTGTCGGCACCTCGGCGGGAGCCGAGTCCATCGACGTCGACATGCTGTTCGTGCCGGTGTTCGAGGATGGTGACCGCCTCGAGGATCTGCCGGGGCTGGACGCGTCGACCGGCGGCGACCTGGCGCGCGCGCGGGAGACCGGCGAGTTCCGCTGCCGGCTGTTCGAGACGTTCATCACCCGCATCAATCAGGGCGGCTATCGCGCCGATCGCGTGGCGCTGGTCGGGGCCGGCCGGCGGGCTGATGCCGATGCCGAACGGCTGCGGCGCGTGGCGGCGGCCTGCAGTTACACGGCGCGGCTGCGCTCCATGCGCTCGGCGGCGTGGGTGGTGCGGGCCGGTCTGGATCCCATTCGCACCGCGCAGATCGGCGCCGACGGCATGAGCGCCGCGGAGTTCGACTCGGGCACCTACAAGACCGATCGGGATGCCGGTGTTTTTCCCGAGCGCATCGTCATCGTCGCGCCTGGCGCGGAGACCGCGGCGCTCGACGCCGCCGTGTTCCGTGGGCGCACCCTTGGGGAGTCCGCCAACTTCGCGCGGGAGCTGGCCAACGAGCCGGCCAACGTCCTGACGCCCCGCGAGTTCGCCTCGCGGGTGGCCGCCATGGCGACCGGCGTCGGTCTGTCGGTGGACGTGCTCGACGAAACGCGCATTCGTGAACTGAAGATGGGGCTGCTGCTCGGCGTGGCGCAGGGCAGTGCCGAGCCCCCGCGCCTGGTGGTCATCCGGCACGATCCGCCCGGCGCGCCGGAGACGCCCGTGCTCGGCTTCATCGGCAAGGGTGTGACGTTTGACACTGGCGGCGTCTCGATCAAACCCGCCGACGGCATGGAGCGGATGAAGGATGACATGGCGGGTGGCGCGGCGGTGGCCGGCGCCATGCGCGCCCTCGCGTTGCTCAAGGCGCCGCGCCGGGTGATTGGCGTCATCCCGATGACGGAGAACATGGTGGGGGGGCGCGCCACGCGGCCCGGCGATGTGCTCACGGCGGCCAGCGGCACCACGGTGGAGATCATCAACACCGATGCCGAGGGCAGGCTGATCCTCGGCGACGCGCTCTGGTATGCGCAGCAACTGGGCGCCACGCACCTGGTCGACATCGCCACGCTCACCGGCGCGTGCATGGTGGCGCTTGGTCGGACGGCCTCAGGCCTGTTCGCGACGCCGGACCGCTGGCTCGACACCGTGCGCGCCGCGGGGCAGGACGCCGGTGATCGCCTGTGGCCGCTGCCGCTCTACGAGGAATACCGCGACCTGCTCAAGAGCGAGATCGCCGACATCATCAATTCCGCCGGCCGCTGGGCCGGCGCCATCACCGCGGCGATGTTCCTGCGCGAGTTCGTCAAGGATCGGCCGTGGGCGCACCTGGACATCGCCGGAACGGCCTGGGCCGAAGAACGCCGCGCCTACCAGGCCAAAGGCGCCACTGGCGTCGCCGTCCGCACCTTGGCCCACCTCGGCCTCACATCCCACATCGACTAAGCCGGCCCACCTTCGCTCAACGCGCGCTCCGCGCGCAGCTTCGGTGGGCAAGCCCGCCCACGAGCCCACGAGCCCACGAGCCCACCTACTGGATGGACGGCGCGTCGTGTTTCAGGCCGCGGCGGCGGGAACGGCGGATGAGGAACCAGCCCGCCAGCAGACCGAGCGGCACGGCCAGCAGCGCCAGCGCGCCGGCCACGCCGAGCGAGCCGACGAGCACGTCCACGACCGTCAGTTCCTGGGTCTCGGGTCGGATGATTTCGACGACAAACGCGTCAGGCTGGGGCGGTTGCACAGTCCTTCTATTTTGCCGGAGCCGGCAGCCCCGCGGACTTCTTGAGTGACGCCTGGTACTTGAGGACCGCGTCGGCCAGCGACTGGGCAATCCGCTGCTTGTAGTTCTCCCGCTTGAGCAGGGTGGCCTCACTCTTGTTGGTAATGAACGAGATTTCGGCCAGGACGCTGGGCATTTCGGCCCCAATCAGCACCACGAACGGCGCCTGTTTGACGCCCAGGTCCTGCACCGTCCGGTTGAGCGGTTTGAGGCCGCGAATCATGGACGTCTGGACCATCGACGCCAGTTCGCGCGATTCCTTGACCTTGGCATTCAGCGTGATCTGCTGCACCAGCTTCGGCAGATTGCCCATGGACTTCGTGCTGGTGGCGTTTTCGCGCGCCGCCACGGCTTCCGCTTCCGGATTGGTGGCGAAGTTCAGGAAGTAGGTCTCCACGCCCCGCGCCGCCGTCCGCCGGGCGGCGTTGGCATGAATCGAGAGGAACAGGTCCGCGCCTTCGCGATTGGCAATGGCCGTGCGTTCTTCCAGCGGGATGAACACGTTGGTGCGGCGTGTGAGGACGACGTCCACACCCGCCTTCTTGAGCAGGGCCTCGACGCGCAGCGCGACATCGAGCGTGAGGTCGGCTTCCGTCAGCCCGTTGGCCTGCGCGCCGGGGTCGTGTCCGCCGTGGCCGGGATCGATGACCACACGAGAGACGCTCAGGCCCAGCTGGCGCGCCAGGGTGTAGTCGCCGCCGGCGGTGGTTGACGCCGGTGTGGGCGCGGGAGGCGGCGGGCCGGCGGTCTCAACGGTGGACGGGCCCTCGGGTGCGGCTGCCAAGGCTGGCGCCGGCGGAGGTGGCGGCGCGGGTGCGGGTGTGGGGGCCGGCGCGGGCGCGAGCGTGGGCGCGGGCGCCGTGTCGCTCTCCACATCCACGACGAGCCGATAGGGGTTGTAGAGCACGAACGCGCTGTGTGTCGGCGTGCCCGCCAGCTCCAGCACCACACGTGTGGTCTGGTCGGGCTGCCGGCCGAATCGCAGCGTCGTCACGCGCGTGCCGGCCAACCGTTCACCGGCGGCCTGCACGGGCGCGGGAGTGTCGGTGCGCGGCAAGTCGAAGAACACGCGGTCGGGGCCCGTGATGCGCTCGGACGAAAAGCGCACCTCGCGGTCGAACTCGAGCACCACGCGGTCACCCCGGGGCAGCGGCTGCACTGATACCTGGCGCAGCGTCGCCATTGCGGCCGGGGCCGCGGGCGGCGTCGCCGCAGGGGGCGGCGAAGGCGGTGGGGCCGTCGCGGACGCGGCGGGCGGCGCTGGCGCCGGCGCCGCGCTGCTGGCCAGACTCCGCTGGCGCGCCGGGACCTCGCGGGCCCGGGCGCTGGTGGGGTATTCCTTGCGCAGCCAGGCGTAGAGACGCTCGGCCGTGCGTCGGTCCGCATCCTGGCCGAACCGCTCCCACGCCAGACGCGCCAGTTCCGCGCCGCTCCACAACGCATCGTCGCAGTAGCCGCTGCGCGGGTGGCGCAGCACCACCTGTTCGTACGCCGACACCGCGCCGCGCAGCGCGGCGATCGTGGGCGACTTGCGCGCGGCGGCCTCTCGCGTGGAGGCGCGTTCGAACAGGACGGCGGCGGTCTGGGCGGCCGAAACGGCCGGCACCAGCAGCACGACGGCCAGCAGCGCGATCCCCGTACGAAGCCCTGGTCTCATGGTTACCTCAACTGCGCGTCGACTTCGTCGAAGTAGTTGCTGTCGACGAGCACTTCCCGTTTGCCGTTGGTGGCGGGGGAGACCACGCCATCCATTTCCATCATGTCGATCAGGCGCGCGGCCCGGCTGAAGCCGATGCGCAGCCGTCGCTGCAGATACGAGATTGACGCCTGCCCGCTCGATACCACGATGCGCGCGGCTTCGTCGTACAGGTCGTCCTTCTCGAATTCCACCTTGTCGGCCGACTTCTCCTCCGCCGTGATCGAGGTGTCGTAGTTCGGCTTGCCCTGCTTGCGCAGGAAGCTGCACAGGCGCGCCGTCTCCTGCTCGGAGATGTACGGCCCGTGGATGCGGACGAACCGGGACGACGCCGGCGGCAGATACAACATGTCGCCCTTGCCCAGCAGCTGTTCGGCGCCGTTGCCGTCGAGGATTGTGCGCGAGTCGATCTTCGACGCCACGCGGAACGCGATGCGCGCCGGCAGGTTCGCCTTGATGAGCCCCGTGATGACGTCCACCGAGGGCCGCTGCGTCGCGAGGATCAGGTGGATGCCGACGGCGCGCGCCATCTGCGCGAGCCGCGCGATCGACTCTTCCACTTCCTTCGACGCCACCATCATCAGGTCCGCCAGTTCGTCGATGATGACGACGATGAAGGGGAGGGGTTTGAGGGGCTCGCCGACCTCGGCCTCCGCGGCCTCCTTCTGCGACTCCTTCAACTCGGCCAGCATCGCCTTCACGTTGCGGTTGTACTGCTCGATGTTGCGCACGCCCTGTTTGGCCAGCGTCTTGTAGCGCTCTTCCATCTCGCGCACGGCCCAGCGCAGCGCGTTGGACGCCTGCTTTGGGTCGACGACCACCGGTGTCATCAGGTGCGGGATGTCCTCGTACATCCCCAGTTCCAGGCGCTTCGGGTCGATCATGATGAAGCGCACCTCGTCGGGCGTCGCGCGGAAGAGGATGCTCGTGAGCATCGCGTTGACGCTGACCGACTTGCCCGCGCCGGTCGAGCCGGCGATCAGCAGGTGCGGCATGGTCGCCAGGTCGGACACGATCGGTTCGCCGTGAATCGTCTTGCCCAGCGCCATGGTCAGGCGCGAGGCCGACCGCGTATACGTGTCGGACTCCAGCAGTTCGCGCAGCGAAATGGCTTCGCGTTTCGCGTTGGGAATCTGGATGCCGACCGTGGACTTGCCGGGGATCCGATCGATCAGGATCGACTCGGCCCGCATCGCGAGACACAGGTCTTCGGCCAGGCCGGTGATGCGGCTGTATTTGACGCCCGCGTCCGGCTTGAACTCGTACGTGGTGACCACCGGGCCGGGGTGAATCTGCACCACGGTGCCTTCCACCGAGAACTCGCGGCACTTCTCCTCGAGCAGCCGCGCGGAGTCCATCAGTTCGCGTTCGTCGATCTTGGCCTGTTCCTTCGCCGGGTCGAGCAGGGTGAGCGGGGGCATCGCGTAGTCGCCCTTGCGGCGTTCGACCGGCGCGCGCGGCGCGTCCTTCTCACCGAGCGGCAGGCTGGGGGTCACGGGCACAGGGGCGGCGCGTTTGATCGCGGGCGGGCGGGCCGCCGAGGTGCGCGCCGCGGCGGGCGCCGGCGTCTCGTCCTCCTCGTCGTCGAACAGGTCGTCGGCCGGCTTGGCCGACTGGCGCGCGGCGCGCAGCGATGCGGCGGCGCCGGCCGCCTTGGTGGCGATTTCCGGCGCGCGTTCCTTGCCGGCCTTTTCGACGTGTTTCTTGACGATGGCCTGGCGTTCCTTTTCGCGGCGGCGCTCCTCGCGCCAGCTCTGCAGACGGCCCCAGAGGCCCGTGGAGTGTTCGCGCATGGCGCCGGCCGCCACGGTCGTGGCGCGGCCGAACGAAAACTGCGTCGACAGGATGATGGCCAGCGCCATCGTCGTCAGCAGCAGGATGGTGGCGCCCGTGCGGTTCAGCTGCGAGGCCAGGCCGCGCGCCACCAGTTCGCCGACCACGCCGCCGGCGTTGAACGGACGCGCCGCCGGGTCGAAGACCGAGAAGGCCAGTGAGAGCAGCGCGGCGACGCTCAGAAACAGCAGGCCGGCGCCCACCAGCTTCGTGTAGGCCGCATCCACCTTGCTGCACCAGAACGAATGCCACGCCACCACCGCCAGGAGCACCGGAATGCCGTAGGCGGCATACCCGAGCAACTGGTAGGACGCCTCGGCCATGAAGGCGCCGATGCGGCCCGCGAAGTTGGCGACGTCGGCGGCGACCACGTTGTTGAAGAACCACACCGGGTCGGTGGGCGTGTAGCTGACAAGCGCCATCAACCAGATGAGCGTGGCCGCAAACAGCGCCACACCGGTGAATTCACTGAGACGTCGGGACATCGCCGAATCAGACACGCAGGGGTCTCCTCACACTTCCAGCACGACGGGCAGCACGAGCGGCCGGCGTCCGGCCCGCCGCTTGAACAGGCGCTGCACCTCCACACGAACGCGTTCCTGCATCAGACCGGGGTCGGTGCGTTCCTCCCGGGATGCCTCCTCGAGCGCCGAGGCCAGCAGGGCCGGCGCCTCCTTGAGCAACTGCTCCTGGCGGGCGTCGACGGCGACCCCGCGCGCAATCACTTCGGGCGCCCGTTCCAGGGCGCCCGTCTGGCCGTTGATGGCCACGACGGCCACCACCAGGCCGTCGCCGGCCAGGTGCCGCCGGTCCCGGAGCACCTCGTCGGCAATTTCGCCGGTGCGGGTGCCGTCCACCAGGATGCGGCCCGTCTGGACCCGGCCCGTCACCCGGGCTCCCTCACCATCGAGCCTCAGCACGTCGCCGTCGGTCATCGGGATGACCTCGGTCGACGGGCAGACGGCCCGCGCCAGGCGGGCGTGTTGGGCCAGCTGGCGGTACTCCCCATGTATCGGCACAAACACGCGGGGCTGCACCAGCGACAGGACCAGCTTGAGCTCCTCGGCCGACCCGTGGCCGGAGACGTGGACGTGTTTCATGCCGTCGGTAATCAGGGTCGCGCCGCGGCGGGCCAGGTGGTTCATGACCCGGCCGATCGCCTTTTCGTTGCCCGGAATCGCCCGGGCCGAAAACACCACCGTGTCATCGTCGGTCACCTTGACGAACCGGTGGTCGTCGATGGCAATCCGTGAGAGCGCCGCCATGGGTTCGCCCTGCGAACCGGTGCACAGGCACACCACGTCCTGGGCGGGGTAGTCGCGCACGTCGCTGTCCGCGATCACCAGGCCCGAGGGCACCTTCAGCACCCCGAGCCGCAGGGCGGCCTCCGAGTTGCGGACCATGCCGCGGCCGACGAAGGCGACCTTGCGTTCGAACTGCTCGGCCAGGTCGCAGATGACCTGCAGGCGGTAGATGCTCGTGGAGAACGCGGTGACGATCAGCTTGCCGCCCGCCGACGAGAAGATCTCCTCGAAGCCGGCCGTCACGTCGCGATCCGAGCCGGTGGTGCCGGGTTGATCCGCGTTGGTGCTGTCGGAGAACAGCGCGAGCACGCCCTGCGCGCCCAGCTCGGCGAGCCGGTGCAGGTCGAACCGTTCGCCGTCAAGCGGCGTCTGGTCGACCTTGAAGTCGCCGGTGTGAATCAACACGCCCTGGGGCGTATGAATGGCCAGCGCCACCGCGTCGGGCACCGAGTGGGTGACGCGCAGGAACTCGATCGACAGCGGCCCGATGGCCACCGTCTGCTTCGGTGCGACGGTGATGAGCCGGCCGTCGGTCTCCACGCCGTGTTCGTCGAGTTTGGGCGCCAGCAGCGCGTGGGTGAACGCGGTGGCGTAGACCGGGCCCTGCACGTGTTTGAGGATGTGGGGCACCGCCCCGATGTGGTCTTCGTGACCGTGCGTGAGGATGAGGGCCGCAATGCGGCCGGCGTACGCGTCCAGTGCCGACACATCCGGGATGACCAGATCCACCCCGAAGAGTTCAGGTTCAGGGAACATGACACCGGCATCCACCAGCACGCTCGTGTCGCCGCAGGCGATGAGCATCATGTTCATACCGAACTCACCGAGGCCCCCGATGGGGATCACCTCGACGGCCGGTGCACCGACAGTCGTACCGTGTGCCGTCAGCATCGACAGCGACCTTCACTCGCGCACTCGAACACCAGCCGTCGCCGAGCGGGCGCTCAGCCAGGCAGGACCTTGGCGCAGGCGCGCCGTGGTGCGGTCATCGTGTCCGACCTGTGGGTCGCTGGGACAACCCGGGAAAACAGGCAGGAAAACACGGGGACTATACCATGCGGGGCGCAGACGTACAAGTGCGGAGTGCGGAGTGCGAAGTGCGGGGTGCGGAGTGCGGAGTGCGGAGTGCGGAGCCGCTCCCGTAGCGCGGCCCGCTCTGTGGGCCGCGATCGGCGGCGCGCTACGCGCGCCGTACCTCCGCGAACACCTCGGTCAGCTTCGCGAACTCCGCGATCGAGAGGGTTTCCGGCCGGCGCTTGCCGTCCAGGCCGGCCAGGGCGATGACGGCCGGGGCGGTGGGTTCGAGCGCCTTCAGGGCATTGGAGAGCGTCTTGCGCCGCTGCGTGAACGCGCCCTTCACGAGGCGTTCGAACAGGGGCAGGTCCACGATGCGCACCGGGCTGCGGCGGAACGTCAGGCGCACCACGCTGGAGCGCACCTTGGGCGGCGGCGAGAAGGCCGTGGGCGGCAGGTCCAGCGCGCGGGTGATGTCGGCGTGCAGCTGCGTGAAGATGCTGAGCACGCCGTAGTCGCGCGTGCCGGGTTTGGCCACCAGCCGGTCGGCCACCTCGCGTTGCAGCATCAGCGTGGCATCCGCGAACAGGGCGTGCTGCTCCCACAACTCGACCAACCGGAACAGGATGGGCGACGACAGGTTGTAGGGCAGGTTGCCCACCACCCGGAAACGCCGGGGCGGGGCGTCGGCGCCCGGCGGCCGGTTGGGCTGCAGCGCCGTGAGGTACGGCACCACATCGGTCTGCAGGAAGTCGGCCGTGATCACGCTCACGTTGGACGGCGCCTTCGCCGACAGATCGCGCGCTAGATCGCGATCGATCTCCACCGCCAGCAGCGGGGCGCCCGTGGCGGCCAGGGGAATGGTGATGGCGCCGGCCCCTGGGCCGATCTCCAGCAGCACATCACCGGGCTGCGTGTTGATGGCGGCCACGACCTTTGCCGCCCACGCCGGCGCCAGGAAATGTTGACCGAAGCGTTTGCGCGGCCGATGTCCCGCAGGGCGATGTGTCACGGACGAGGCGCGCATCAACTGAGTCTATCCCGCGGCCGCGGGGCGCGGTAAGGTGAAGCGGTGACTGACGATGTGCGGATCGTGCCGTTTCGCGACGACCATGCGGAGGCGTTCTACCGCCTCAACCGCGCCTGGCTCGACGCCCACGATCTCTACGAACCGGCCGACGAACCGACACTGGCCGATCCACGCGGCACGGTGATCGATGAAGGCGGCGCGGTGTTCATTGCCGAGCGCGACGGCGTGGTCATCGGCACCGCCGCGGTGGCGCCTTACGCGCCCGGCGAGGTGGAGCTGGTCAAGGTGACCGTGGCCGAATCGGCGCGCGGGTCAGGTCTGGGCCGGCGGCTGGTCGACGTCTGCATCGCGCAGGCGCGCGTCATGGGCGCCCGCCGCCTCGTGCTGGTCTCCAGTTCGCGCCTCACGTCCGCCCTGCGCCTCTACGAACGCATGGGCTTCACCCACGGCCCGTTGCCACCCGACGTGCCCTACGAGACGGCCGACGTTTTCATGACATTAGACCTGTGACGATTGTCTGATGGCGAGGTGCTGAGATGGCGAAATGGCGACGGTCGCCACCTCGTCATCTCGCCACCTCGTCATCTCGCCATCCAGTAGTGCTCCTCAATCTCCATGATTTCCTCCTCGCTCAGCCCGAAGTAGTGCCCCACTTCGTGAATGAGCGTCTCCCCGATCCCCACCACCACATCGTCATCATCGAGGGAGTCCTCGAGAATCGGGTTGCGGAAGAGCGTGATCTTGTCGGGGAGGACGTTGCCGTGCGCCCACTGGCGTTCGGGCAGCGGGGTGCCTTCGTAGAGACCGTAGAGTGTGTCGGGCGGTTCGATCTCGACTTCGGCCAGCTGGGCGTCGGTCGGGTCGTCTTCGATGACGATCGCGATGTTGGTCATGGCCTCACGGAACCGCTCGGGCAGCGAGGCGACAGCCTCGTCAACGAGCGCGTGAAACCGGTCGGCGGGAAACGTGGCGGGGTCCATGCTGCCGATAGTACGCGCAGTGCGGCCGGACGCCGCAACGTTCGCACTGCGGCGTGGGTTTGCAGATGCGCCGGCCGTGCAGAATCAGCGCGTCCGACCCGCGCGTCCATCGGTCGGGCGGCAACAGCGCGGTGAGCTGGCGTTCGGCGGCGACGGCGTCCTCGACCGCCTTGCCCTTGATCAGGCCGATCCGCGCCGCCACGCGCAGCACGTGCCGATCGACCGGGAAGCCCGGCACGCCGAACGCGTGGCCCAGCACGACGTTGGCCGTCTTGCGGCCCACGCCCGGCAGCTTCACCAGCGCGTCCATGTCGGACGGCACCCGGCCCTCGTGTTCGTCGACGACGGCGTTGGCCATGCCCAGCAGGCTCTTCGCCTTCATCCGAAAAAACCCGGTGGACTGGATCATCGCTTCCAGCTCGGCCGTTTCGGCCGTCGCCAGCGCGCGGGCATCGGGATATTTCAGGAACAGCGCCGGTGTGACCTGATTCACGCGCGCGTCGGTGCACTGCGCCGACAGGATCGTGGCGACCAGCAGTTCGTAGGCGTTGGTGAAATTCAGCTCGGTCCAGGCGTTCGGATGATGCACATCCAGGGCGTCGAAGACCCCCCGGGCATGGATCGGTGGATCGATGGATCGATGGATCGATTTGCCCTGCGACTTTGGCCGACCCGCCTTCAGCGTCCGCTTGGCCATTCAACTAACCCAGCAGCCCACGCACCCACGCACCCACGAACCCACGAGCCCACGAACTCTAGTGCAGCGGCCCCTGGGGCCAGCCGGCCTGCTGCTGGGCCTGGGCGTCCTGCATCGCGCGCATCTGTTCCTGCAGCGCGTTGATGAGGCCGGGGACGACCGAGAAGGGCAGGGCGATGCGCGCCATGACCGGCGCCTTCACGACGTGGCTCTCTTCAGCGGTGCGCAGATCGCGTTCGGTCAGCGGCTGGACATCGCAGAAGGTGAGCGTCATGTCGAACGGCGTGTGCCCGACGGCGCAGAAGTTGGCGTACACGCGTTCGAGGCCGTCGGCCTCGTCGGGCACGATGGTGAAGCTGAGTTGTTTGGGCGCCTGGCTGGACATGTCAGTACTTTCTCATGACTCCGACCACGACCCCCTGCAGCTGCACCATGGAGGCGTCCATGATCAGCGGCTGCATCGTGGGATTGGCCGGCTGCAGGCGCACCCGGCCGTTCTCGCGATAGAACTTCTTGAGGGTCACGTCGGCGCCGCCGACCAGCGCAATCACCATCTCGCCGTTGTCGGCGGTCTTGCGGTCTTCCACGATGACGAAATCGCCGTCGCGAATCTGTTCGTCGATCATCGAGTCGCCCTTGACGCGCAGCACGTAGGTGTCGCGTTTGCCGACCAGGTCCTCGGGCACGGCAATCGTCTCGCTGCCGGCCACGGCCTCGATGGGGACGCCGGCCGCCACGTAGCCCAGCATCGGCAGTTCTACCGCCCGCTGGCCCGTGCGGGCCGACAGCAGTTCCACCGACCGGCTGCGATTCCACAGGCGGCGGATGAAGCCCTTTTCCTCCAGGTTGGTCAGGTGTTTGTGCACCGTGGCCAGCGACGACAGGCCGAAGCGCCGGCCGATCTCTTCGAGGCTGGGCGCATACCCGTGCTGCTGGATGAATTCCTGGAGATAGTCGAGAATTTCGCGCTGGCGTTTGGTCAGGGGTTGCACGGGCCGACTGTATGCAAAAGAAAGGCGAAAGTCAACGCGAGTGGGATCTGCTCGGCGTTGGCGAAAATTCAGTCGACCTGGTGGCCACCCTGCCGCGATTACCGCAGGGTGACGGTAAGGCCGCATTAACAGGTCTTCAGGAGCTGCCGGGCGGACAAGTTGCCACGGCGCTGGCTGCCGCGGCGCAGCTGGGCTTGCGCACGGCGTGCGTCGGGACGTTTGGCGACGATCCGGCCGGGCGCCTGGTGCAGCAGTCGCTTACTGACCGGGGTGTCGATACGTCGGCCTGTCGGACGGTGACGGCCCGGACGCGCACGGCCGTCATCCTCGTCGAGACTGAGGTCCACACGCGCATGGTGTTGGCCCGGCGGGACCCGGCGCTCGATTGGGCGGGCGCGCCACCGGTGCACCTTGTGACTCGGGCGAAGGCGCTGCTGGTCGACATGACCGACCTCCGCCTGTCCGTCGCCATGGCCGCGGCCGCGCGCGCCGTGGGAGTGCTGACGGTCGCCGACGTGGACCACGAGGGCCCTGGCCTCACGGACCTGCTGCCGCACATCGACGTGCTCGTGGTCTCGGAGGGCCTGCGGGGTCGCCTGCGCGAGCTGCAGGCGGCCGGCCCGCGCCTGGCCGTGGCCACACTCGGCGCCGCCGGCGCCGTCGTCTGGGACGGCCGGCGCCAAGTCCACGTCCCCGGCTTCCCGGTCGACGTGGTCGACACCACCGGCGCCGGCGACGTCTTCCGCGCCGCTCTCATCACGCACCTTGTGGACCCTGTGGACCCAGTGGACCTTGTGGACCTTGTGGACCCTGTGGACCCTGTGGACCCTGTGCTCTTCGCCAACGCCGCGGCCGCCCTCAGCTGTCGCGGGCTCGGGGCGCAGGGCGCCTTGCCCACCCGCGACGAGGTGGAGCGGCTTTTAACGTCTGCGCGAGGGCGGCAGTCTAAGCAGGCATGGGACACGCCCGGGCGATCTGCTGGGGAGCCTCGATGACCGCCCCCAAGGCCTCGGCCGATTTCTCGGCGGTGGACGATGCCGGCCTGGTGCGGGCGTTTCTGGCCGGTGAACGCGCCGCCTTCGACGCCATCGTGCTGCGGCACCAGCGCCCGGTGTATCAGCTGTGTTTCCGGTTCGTCCGCAACCACGAGGACGCGGCGGACCTGGCGCAGGAAGTCTTCGTGCGCGCCTTCAAGGGCCTGAAGAACTTCAAGGGCGACGCGCAACTGAGCACGTGGCTCTATCGCGTCGGTGTGAACGTGTGCCTCAACCGCGTCTCGGCGCGCAAGCCGGAGACGGAGGAACTCGAGCCGACGCGCCACATCGACACGCGCGCTGACGATCCGTTCCACCTGGTGGCCCGCGGCGAAAAGGCCGCCGAAGTCCGCCGCGCCATTGCGCAGCTGCCGCCCAAGCAACGCGCCACGTTGCTGCTGCGGGTGTACCAGGAGCTCTCACACGAGGAGATCGCCGCCATCCTGGGCAGTTCGGTGGGCGCCGTGAAGGCGAACTTTTTCCACGCGCTTGGTAATCTGAAACGGTTGCTCTCATGACTCCGCACCTGACCGACGAGGAACGTCTCGAGGCGATTGACGGCGGGCTGTCGTCGTCGCGGCTGCGCCACGTCGAGACCTGCGCCGAGTGCCGCGATGCGCTCGCCGACGTGGCCGCGCTCTACGCGCGCCTGACCGAGTCGAAGACCGGCGATCTGGCCGAGCCGTCACCGCTGTTCTGGGAGCACTTCCCCCAGCGTGTGGCAGCCGCGGTGGCGGAGGCTGACGCGTCGGCGGTGCCGTGGTGGCGCGGATCCGCGCGGGCCTGGCTGGCCCTGGCAACCGCGGCCGTCGTCACGGTGGTGGCGTGGTCGTTGCCGCGGCCCGCGATGCCGGCGGACACCATGGCCGACGCCGGCGGCGTCGTGACCGACGTCGAGCTGCTGGACGACACGGTCCAGTGGCAGTTCGTGGCCGGCGTACTGGATACGCTGGATGATGACGAGGTGCACGAGGTGCTGCGGCCATCGTCGATGGCCGTGGCCTCGGCGCTGGAGACACTGAGTCCGGCGGAGCGCGATGCGCTTGCGCAACTGCTTGAGGCCGAACTGGCGCAGGGGAGTGACTGACGATGGGAACGACACTGGCACTGCTGCTGATCCTGGCGACCGCGGGTGCGCCGCTGCAGAACCCGCCCGGCCCGAATCCGCAGCGGCCCAATCAACAGCGCGGACGCGGCGGCGAGCTGCCCAATCCCGGTCCCGGCCTGCCGATTCAGCAGCTGCAGGCCATGTTCGACGCCTACGCCCTGGTGCAGGCGCAGCGGGTGCTGCAGCTCACCGACGAGCAGTACCAGCAGTTCTTTCCGCGGATGAACCGGCTGCAGGACGCGCGGCGGTCGCAGATTCAGCAGCGCAACCGGCAGATCAATGAGCTGCGGCGCCTGTTTGGCCCTGCCGGCGGCGACGAGGCGGCGATTGGCGCGGCGCTCAAGCGGTACGAGGACGGCGAGGCGCAGGCGGCCCAGCAGGTGGCCGCGGCGCGGCAGGCCGTGGATGAGGTCCTGACCATTCGCCAGCGCGCGGCGTTCCGCTTCTTCGAAGAAGACATGGAGCGCCAGAAGATCGATTTCATCACCCGGGCCCGCCAGGGACAGGGGCGCCAGGGGGGGCCGCCGCGTCTACAATGAAGGCATGCGGCCTTCACCACAGCTGACGGCGGCGCTGCTGGCGCTGGCGCTGGTGGTCTCGGCGCGCGCCCAGACGCCGGCGCGGGAAGATGCCGACCGCGCGCTGCAGAAACTCCAGGCCGTCGTCCTGCGGCCGCTGGCCACGCCGCCGCCGAAGGAGGCGCTGCGCACCACCTTCACCGACCGCGAGCTGAACGCGTATCTGCACCATCACTCCGCCGAGTTGTTGCCGGCCGGCATCCAGCACGTCCAGCTGGCACTGCTCGAAGGCCAGCAGTTCGAGACACGCGCGCTCATCGATTTCGACGTGATCCGGAAGTCGCAGCCCCGCGGAATGCTGGATCCGCTGGCCTACGTGCGCGGCACGATGGCGCTGGTGGCTCGCGCGGCGCTGGCCGGATCGGCGGGCAAGGGCGTGCTGAAGTACGAGTCGGCCACGCTCGGCGGCGTGCCGGTGCCGCGCCTGGTGCTGCAGGAAGTGCTGGCCTGGTCCACCCGATCCGAGGAGTGGCCGCAGGGCCTGCAACTTGACCAACCCTTCGACCTGCCCTCCGGCATTCGTGAGATTCAGGTCCGCCGCGGCGCGGCGACCGTCGTGCAGTAGCGGCGGGTGTGGCCACACGTCCCTCCACAGACTGGTGGTCGCGGCCGCTGCAGTTCGTGCGCGGCGTCGGGCCCAAACGCGCCGCGGAGTTCGAACGCGCCGGTCTGCGCACCGTCGAAGACCTGTTGCTGCGGTTTCCCCGCCGTTATGAAGACCGCGCGGGTCTGACACCCATCGCGAAACTGCGGCCCGGCCAGACGGCGACCGTGGTGGGCGAGGTGTTGTCGTCGGGCGTGCGCAGCACGCGCCGCCCCGGGTTTCGCCTGTTCGAACTGGTCGTGCGCGACGGCTCCGGCGCCGTCCGCGCGGTGTTCCCCAACCAGTCGTTTCTCAAGGACGTCTTCAAGCCGCACCAGCAGGTGGTGTTGTTTGGCCTCCTGGAATACCGCGCCGGTGGGCTGCAGTTCACCAACGCCGAATACGAGATCGTGCGCGGTGAAGTGGGTGAGGGCGTCGAGGGAGACGACGTCACGGTGCACACCGGGCGCATCGTCCCGGTCTACGAGAAGATCGGCAGCATCACCACGCGCATGCAGCGGGCGCTGGTGCACCAGCTGCTGGCCGAGCTGCCCGCGGACCCGTCGGATCCGCTGCCTCCGTCGGTGCTTGGGGCGCGCCCCGCGCGGGCCGACGCGATCCGCGCCACACATTTTCCGCCGGCGGGCACCAGTCTTGAGGCGCTCAATGCCAGCGGCACGCCGGCGCAGCAGCGGCTGATCTACGAGGAGTTCTTCTTGTTCCAGGCGGGCCTGGTGCTGCGCAAGCGGCGCCAGGCCGATGAGAAGAAGCCGCGGGCGGTGGTCGTTGACGATCGGATTCGGGAAGCCGCGCGCCGCGCGTTGCCCTTCAAGCTGACCGAGGGGCAGAAGGTGGCCCTGCGCGAAATCGTGACCGACATGCAGCGGCCCGAACCCATGCATCGCCTCCTGCAGGGCGACGTGGGCGCCGGCAAGACGATCGTCGCGTTGCTCTCGGCGATCGTCGCGATGGAGAACGGTCTGCAGGTGGCGTTCATGGCGCCCACCGAAATTCTGGCCGACCAGCATTACCTGACCATCCGCCGGCTGCTGGATCACTCGCGATTCCGCATCGCGTCGCTGACCGGGAGTCTGACGGCCGCCAAGAAGCGCGCGGCGCTGGCCGAGATTGCCAGCGGGACGACTCACCTCGTGATCGGCACGCATGCGTTGGTGGAAGGCGCCGTGACGTTCCGCGATCTGGGGCTGGTGATCATCGACGAACAACATCGATTCGGCGTGATGCAGCGCGCGACGCTGCGCGAGAAGGGCCAGCGGCCCGATGTGTTGGTGATGACCGCCACTCCGATTCCACGCACGCTCGCGCTCACCGCGTTCGGCGACCTCGACGTGTCGGTGATTCGCGGTCTGCCGCCCGGCCGTCAGCCGATTCGCACGCTGGCGCGGCCCGAGTCGCGCCGCGACGAGGTGCACGATCTGATTCGGCGCGAACTGGAACAGGGCCGGCAGGCGTACGTCATCTATCCGCTGGTGGAAGGATCGGAGAAGGTCGATCTGCGCGCGGCCACCGAGATGGCCGAGACGCTGCAGGACCAGGTCTTTCCGGAGTACCGTGTGGCGCTGCTCCACGGGCGGATGAAGGCGGATGAAAAAGAGCAGGTCATGGCGGGGTTTGCGCGGGGCGACGTCCACCTGCTGGCCGCCACGACCGTGGTTGAGGTGGGCGTGGACGTGCCGAACGCCACCATCATGGTCATCGAACACGCCGAACGATTCGGCTTGTCGCAGTTGCACCAGTTGCGCGGCCGTGTCGGCCGGGGCGAGCATCCGTCCACCTGTGTGTTGCTGTACCAGTATCCGATCACCGATCAGGGACGCGCCCGCCTCGATGCGTTGACCGACACGACCGACGGCTTCGTCATCGCGGAACGCGACTTGGAGATTCGCGGACCGGGCGACTTCTTCGGCACGCGGCAGTCGGGACTGCCCACGCTGCGAGTCGGCGACCTGGTGCGTGATCACACGCTGATGGAGGAGGCGCGGCGCGCGGCCGTCGCCTGGCTCGACGATGAGTCGCGCGCGCGGCCGCTCATCGACTATCTCAGCGCGCAGTGGGCCGAGCGCTTCGGCCTGGTGGGAGTCGGCTGACGTGCGCGTCATTGCGGGCACGCTCAAAGGCCGGCGCCTGCGCGGTCCCGAGACCGACGACGTGCGCCCGACGTCGGACCGGCTGCGCGAGACGCTATTCAATGTGTTGGCCGGCACCGTGGAAGGCGCGCGCGTGCTCGACGGATTTGGGGGGACCGCCGCGGTGGCGATCGAGGCAATCAGCCGTGGCGCCGCGCGCGCGACCATCTACGAGACTTCGCCGAAGGCGCTGAAAGTGGCGCGGCAGAACCTCGAGGCGGTCGGGGTGGCCGGCCGGTGCACGGTGATCCGGGGCGACTTCCTGCGGGCGGCAGGGCGAGCCGACTTCGATCTGGTGTTTCTCGATCCGCCGTACGACATTGCGTCGCTGGATGACGTGGTGGCGGCGGGTACGGCGCACGTGGCGCCCGGCGGTCTGCTGGTGCTCGAGCATCGCCGCGCCCGGCCGGGACCGGCCGAGGCGGGCGGCCTGCGGCGAGTTCGCGTGCTCGAAGCCGGTGATAGCGCGTTATCCTTCTACCGGTAACTCATGGCCGCGCCGCGCATTGCTGTCTTCCCGGGGTCGTTCGACCCGATCACGTCCGGTCACCTCGACCTGATTGCCCGGGCCGCGCGCCTGTTCGACACGGTCATCGTGGCCGTGTTGGTGAACCCCGCCAAGCAGTCGATGTTTTCGCTCGAGGAGCGGCAGGCGTTCATCCACGAGGCCTGTGCAGGCATCGCCGGACCGGGCCGCATCGAAGTCGATGCGTTCGAGGGACTGCTGGTCGATTACGCGCGCCGTGTCGGCGCGGTGGCGGTGTTGCGCGGACTGCGCAACGCCGCGGATTTCAACTACGAACAGCCGATGATCGCGATGAACGCGCATCTGGCGCCGGCCGTCGACACGGTCTGCCTGGTGGCGTCCACGTCGGTGTCGCACATCAGTTCGCGGCTGGTCAAGGAAATCGCCGTGATGGGCGGTTCGATTGCGGGCCTGGTGCCGCCGCCGGTGGAAGCGGCGCTGCGGGCGCGCGTGAAGAAGGGATAGCAGTGGATTCAACCCGGCTCGCGGAGCGCATGGCGCACGTCGGCATGTCGCCGACGATGAAGGGGACGGCGGCGGCCGAGAAGCTGCGCCGCGACGGCGTCGACGTGGTCGATCTTGGCGCGGGCGAGCCGGATTTTCCGACGCCGGCCCACGTGGCCGACGCGGGCAAACGCGCCATCGACGCGCAACGCACCAAGTACACGACCAACAGCGGCCTGCTGGACTTGCGGCAGGCTGTCGCTGATCGCTACAAGGCGGACTACGGCATCAGTTACGGCGCCGATGAGGTCATCATCACGGCCGGGGGCAAACAGGCGCTGTTTCACGCGGCGCTCGCGCTGTTCGGCCGGGGTGACGAGGTCATCACGCATACGCCCGGCTGGCCCACCATCGTCGAACAGATCAAGCTGGCCGAGGCGGCGCCGGTGGTGGTGCGGACGCATGCCGAGACCGGGTTCGTGCCCACGGCCGCCGCGCTGCTGAGCGCGGCCACGGCGCGCACGCGCGGGCTGGTCATCAACAGTCCGGGCAATCCGACCGGCGCGCTCCTCAGTGAGGCCGATGCCCGGGTGCTGGCGAAGGAAGCCGCGGCCAACGGCTGGTGGGTGGTGCTCGATCTCTGTTACGAACGGCTCATCTACGACAACGCGCCGCACAACCTGCCGGCCATCTTCGGCGAGGTGTTGCGCGACCGGCTGGTGCTGGCGGGATCCACGTCGAAGGCGTACGCGATGACCGGCTGGCGCCTGGGGTGGGCCGTGGGGCCGAAGAACTTCATCGGGGCCGCCAACGCCCTGCAGAGTCATTCCACGTCGAACGCCAGTTCGATCACCCAGCACGCGGCCATAGCCGCATTGACCGGGCCGCAGCAGTGCGTCACGGACATGCTGGCCGAATATCAGAAACGCCGCGACCAGGTGCTGGCGTGGCTGGCGGAGGAGCCGCGGTTCCGCACCGCCGTGCCCCAGGGCGCCTTCTACGTCTTCCCGGACATTTCCGACTTCCTCTCGCCCGGCGGCTTCCGCACCTCGGCGGACTTCACCGACGCGCTGCTGGCCGAGGAACACGTGGTGACGACCCCCGGCGAAGCGTTTGATACGCCGGGCTTCATGCGGCTGTCGTACGCGACGTCGCTGGAACGGCTGCGTGAGGGCATCACGCGGCTGATCCGCTTCGCGCGCAAACACGAGCCGCGCTGATCCCCGTGCCGCTGGCTGCCGACGTTCTCGACCGGCTTCGCGCGATTGTCGGGCCGTCGTACGTGTTCACGGACGCCGCGGCCTGCGCGGCCTACGGCGTCGACGCGCTCAAACAAGGCCGGCCGGCCGACGCCGTCATCACGCCCGGGTCCACTGCGGAAGTCGCATCCATCGCGCGGCTGTGCCACGACACGCGGACGCCGCTGGTGCCGCGAGGCGCCGGTACGGGTTACACAGGCGGGGCGGTGCCGGTCCATGGCGGCGTGGTGCTCAGCCTCGAGCGGTTCACTCGCATTCTCGACATCGACGAGGGCAACCTGCTGGCCGTGGTGGAGCCCAACGTGATTACGGGCGACCTGCAGGCGGCGGTCGAAGCGGTGGGGTTGTTTTATCCGCCTGATCCCGCCAGCCTGCGGCAGTCGGCCATCGGCGGCAACGTGGCGGAGAATGCCGGCGGTCCGCGCGCGTTCAAGTACGGCGTCACCAGCAAGTACGTGCTCGGACTGGAGGCGGTATTGCCGACCGGTGAGGTCATCGAGACCGGCGGCAAGGTCGTCAAGAACGTCGTCGGCTATGACCTCACGCATCTGCTCGTGGGGTCGGAGGGGACTCTGGCGATCATCACGAAGGTGATCGTGCGGCTGATTCCGAAGCCGCCGGTGCAGATCACCATGCGCGCCAGTTTTCCCAGTGTGCGGCATGCGGTGGACGCGGTCACGCGCCTCATTGCCGCGCGGGTGATTCCTGCCGCGCTGGAGCTGATTGACGGCGACTCCCTGGACGCCGTCGCGGCGTATCTCCAGGTGCGATCGCTTGCGCCTGAGGACACGGCGGCCATCCTGCTGCTCGAGGTGGATGGCCTGGCCGAGCAGGTGGCGGCTGAGGCCGAGCGCGTGGAAGCCGCCTGCCGCGCGGCCGGGGCCACCGAGTTCCGTCGCGCGCGCGACGACGAGGAACGTCAGGAACTCTGGCGGGTGCGTCGCGAGATCTCGTTGTCGCTCAAGGTCATCACGCCGCTCAAGTTCAATCACGATGTCGTCGTGCCCAAGGCGCGCATTCCTGAACTGTTCGAGCTCGTGGACACCTTGCGCGAGCGGTACCGGCTTCGGATTCCGTGTTTCGGTCACGTCGGCGACGGTAACATCCACGTCAACATCATGGTGACGCCAGACGACCACGACCAGATCCGCCGCGCGCACGAAGCCGAAGGGGATCTCTTCCGCGGCGTCGTCGCGCTCGAAGGTTCGATCAGCGGCGAACACGGTATCGGGTTCGCGAAGGCCAGGTATCTTCCGCTGGAACTCTCCGACGCGGAACTTGCGCTGATGCGTCGTCTCAAAGCGGCCTTCGATCCGCACGGGATTCTCAATCCTGGGAAGATGGGCATGTAGGTGGCGAGATGGCGAGATGGCGAGGTGGCGAGATGGCGAGATGGCGAGCTGACGACGTAGCGCGGCCGGGTCTGGCGGCCGCGGTTGTCGCAATGCTGCTGTCGGTGTCGAGCGTTGCCCAGTCACCAACGCCTCCCCCCGTCACCGTCGTGTTCGAGACGACGATGGGGGAGATTGTGGTGGAGGTGAACGTGGCCAGGGCGCCGCTGACGGCGGCGAACTTCCTGCGGTACGTGGATGAAGGCTGGTACACGGGCGGCCGGTTCACGCGCACCGTGCGGCCGGACACCGAGACGAACACCACACATCCGATCCAGGTCGTGCAGGCCACGCGACGGGCGGCGCCGAGAGGGGAGGGGCCGACGTTCCCTGCGGTCGCGCTCGAACGCACGCGCGATACCGGGTTGCGTCACGTGGACGGCGCCGTGTCGATGGCGCGGGTCGCCGGGCAGCCGGACTCGGCCCGCGCGGATTTCTTCGTGTGTATCGGCGATCAGCCGTCGCTCGACTTCGGCGGTGGACGTAACGCTGACGGCCAGGGTTTTGCGGTGTTCGGGCGTGTGGTGGCGGGCATGGACGTGGTGAAAAAGATCCAGGCCGCCGCTGTGCGCGCGGGTACACAGACACTGGATCCGCCGATTGCGATTACGGCGGCCAGGCGGAAGTAGACGACAAGCCTGATGCGAGTGATTGACCGGCTGTGCCGGCTTTCCGCGGTGCTGCTGGTCTGCGGTGGATGGGCGCAGGCCCGGCCCCTGATTGACGTGCCCTACATCACGCAGACGCGAGATCTCTGCGGCGGTGCCGCGGTGGAAATGGTTCTGCGCTACTGGGGCGAGACGGCCATGCGATCGGCCGACCTGCAGCCGCTGGTCGTGCCAGGGCAGGGCATTCGCACGGGCGACCTGGCTGACGCGGTCCGCACGCGCGGGTGGACATCGTTGCTCCTGGCGGATGTGCCGGACGATCCGCGCGACCGTCTGCGGCAGGAACTGGCCCGCGGCCGTCCCCTGATCGCGCTGATCGAGGTGGCGCCGCAGACCTACCACTACGTCGTGCTGGTGGGCGCCACGGATGAGCTGGTCGTGTTTCACGATCCGGCCCGCGCGCCATTCCGGACCGAGTCGTGGGCGGCGTTTGACCGTGCGTGGCGCGCCGCCGGGCGCTGGATGTTGCTCGTCCTGCCTCCATCGTCGCGCGCGGAGCGCCCGGCAGCCGCAACGGCGGCCCAGACGCAGACCGCGCCACGTTCGCCGTGTGCCTCACTGGTCGCCGAGAGTGTCACCCTGGCCGGCGCCGACGCGATGGACGCCGCCGAACGCGGTCTGATGGCCGCACGGGCCCTGTGCCCGGCGGAGGCCGCGCCGCTGCGGGAACTGGCGGGCCTGCGGTTCCTGCAGTCCCGCTGGGCCGAGGCGATCAACCTTGCGACCGCCGCGCTTGAACGGGATGCGGGCGACCGCAACGCCCGCGAGACGCTGGCGACGAGTCTGTACCTCACGGGCGAAGTGGAGCGCGCGCTCGATGTGTGGGCGCCGCTGGGTGCACCTCGGATTGACGTCGTCAGTGTGCAGGGGGCCGACCGCACCCGCCATCCCGTCATCGTCGCTGCCTCAGGCCTGCGGGCGGGCGAACAACTGACCGCTGACGCGTTGTCGCGCGCGCGCCGGCGTGTCCGCGCGGTGCCATCCATCGCATCCGCGAATGTCTCATACACGCCGGGCACCGGGGGGCTCGCGCAGGTGGTCATCCAGGTCGCCGAACGTGAGGTCGTGCCCATGGCGCCCATCCCCGTGATCGTGACCGTGGGACGCGCGGTGATCAGTGAAAGCGTCGATGTGCCGGTCATCGGCCTGACCGGCGGCGGTGAGGCGCTGCGGGTCGCGGCCCGGTGGTCCGACGAGCGCCCGCACATTCGCGCGTCCGTCGCCGTGCCGGCACCGGACGGCGTCCCTGGTGTGTTCGACAGCGCCGTGTCGTGGGACCGGCAGGCGTACGACATCAATGCTGCGCTCACGCGCGAACGGCGGCGGCGCATCGAGGTCGGGTGGTCCAGTTGGCTGACTGGAGATCTGCGCGTGCGGGTGTCGCTGGCCAACGATCGCTTTGATGACACGACGGCCTTCAGCGGCGGCCTCGGCGTCGACCACCGATGGTTCGGCGATCGTGTGGCCGTCTTCGCGGAGGCCGAGCGGTGGTGGCCGAAGTCCGGACCGCGTTTCCACGCGCTGTCAGCGGGCATCGCGGCGCGAACGGCGACATCGCTCTCCACGCCGGCGACGTGGGGACGCGTCAACCTCAGTTCGGTGCCTGACGGGGCGCCGCTGGCCCTGTGGGCTGGCGCCGGCACCGGCGCGTCGCGTCGGCCGCTGCTCCGCGCGCATTCGCTGCTGGAAGACGATGTGGTGCGGGGAGAGGCGTTTGGTCGCACGCTGGTGCAGGCGACGGTCGAGCACAGTCGTCCGCTGCGGTTCGTGGCATTGGGGCGGGTGAGTGCGGCGGCGTTCATCGATGTCGCCCGCGCCTGGCATCGGTTGCCGCCACGACGTAGCCCGTCGATCTGGTGGGTCGATGCCGGCATCGGGCTGCGGGTGCCGGTCGGCACGTCGGCGATTCGACTGGATGTGGCGCACGGCCTGCGAGGCGGCGGATTCACCGCCTCGGCTGGGTGGAGCGTGATCTGGCCCGACTAGGCTTCGGGCCAGATCACCGGTCGTGTGTCAGTCGGCCAGCAGGATGATGATGATAATGATCAGCAGCAACGTCGTCGTCGAGATGACGATGGTGGAGCCGCCGGCCAGTTCGCCCTGCGCGCGCTGAACCGGAACCGCCAGCCGTTCCAGTTCCTGCGGCGTCAGCGTGGCGACCGCCGCCTCGACGTTGGTGACCTTCAGGCCCAGTCGCTCGGCCACCTTCTGCACCTCAGGCACGCGGAGCAGTGACGTCACGGCGTCGCGCGTCTGCTGCTGGGACTGTGTGTGCGCCGCGATGGCGCGTGCGCGCGCGGCGTCGGTGGCGATGTGCTGGTGCTGCGCGGCAAACGCCGCCTGCGGCATGAGGAACAACGCCGCCGTCGCCAGCGCGATGGACGTGCGCGTGAGTGATCGAACCATCCTGGATACCCTCCCTTTCTTACACGGCATGACACCCTTCGACTTCAAATGAAGCAGGATCTGTGCCAGATGCCCCTAGTGTAGACCCACGGCCCCGCTCCCTCGTCGGTGCCGGCGCGACTCACGCCCACGAACCGATCAGCAGGCCACAGGGCACAGGGCGCAGGGCACTGGGAATCGCCGCAAGCGGAGGGCGTCGCGTCGTGCACGTCCGCAAATGTGCCCTGAGCCCTGAGCCCTGCGACCTGCATCGACAATCGTTAGTAGAATCAACACAGTGTCCATCGTCGCCATCGTCGGTGCCTCCACCGACCGCCGCAAGTTCGGGAACAAGGCGCTGCGTGCCTTCCGGCAGCAGGGCTACACCGTGATTCCAATTCATCCGACCGCGCCCGAGGTGGAAGGGGAGAAGGCCTACCCGAGCGTGCTCGACTACCCGGGGCCGATTGATGAGGCCTCCGTGTATCTGCCGGCCGACGCCGGCCTGCCGGTGATGGAGGAACTGGCCCGCAAGGGCATTCCGGTCGTCTGGCTCAACCCCGGCGCCGACGCTCCGGAGGTCATCACCCGCGCCCAGGCCCTGGGCCTCAACCCGCGCGTCGCCTGCTCGATCCTGGGCATCGGCGACACGCCGATTAGGTACTAACGCTCGTCGGTTCATGGGTGCATGGGTTCATTGGTGCTGGGGTTCGGAACCCAGAACTTGGAACCCCGGAACCCCGAACCCTGGAACGGAACCTCAGAACCCATGAACCCATGAACCCATGAACCCATGAACCCATGAACCACGAGGTGTGGTAAACTCCCCCTGTTCGTCCCCGTTCGTTCCCCCAAGTCCAACTTAATAACCTACCCAAGTACGAAGATTTCTCATGGCACATCACCACAAACGCGGCGGCGGCGGCGGTCGCCGGCAACAGCATCACGACCTCCCGGTAGCCGATCCCGCTCTCGAATACGCGGCCGAACAGGCCAAGCTTGAAGCCGAAGCGGCGGCCAACCCCGATGCCCCGCAGCCCCAGCGGGCGCCCCTGCTCAACATCAACGACCTGAAGGACATGAGCATCCAGAAGCTCACCCAGGTTGCCAAGGACCTCAACGTCGCCGGCGCCACCGGCATGCGCAAGCAGGACCTGATTTTCCAGATTCTCAAGGCCCAGACCGAGCAGAGCGGATTCCTCTTCTCGGAAGGTGTGCTGGAAGTGCTGCCCGACGGCTTCGGGTTCCTTCGCGCGCCGGACTACAACTACCTGCCGGGCCCGGACGACATCTACGTCTCGCCCTCGCAGATTCGCAAGTTCGACCTGCAGACCGGCGACACCGTTTCCGGCCAGGTGCGGCCGCCGAAAGACGGCGAGCGTTATTTCGCGCTCATCAAGGTGGAAGCCGTCAACTTCGAAGCGCCCGACCAGGCGCGCAACAAGCTCTTCTTTGAGAACCTCACGCCGCTGTATCCGCAGGAGCGCATCAAGCTCGAGACCGGCGCCGACAACGTGTCGGCCCGCGTCATGGACCTGATGACGCCCATCGGCAAGGGCCAGCGCGGCCTCATCGTCGCGCCGCCGCGCACGGGTAAGACGATGCTGCTGCAGAACATTGCGCAGTCGATCACGACCAATCACCCCGAGGTGTATCTCATCGTCCTGCTCATCGACGAGCGGCCGGAAGAAGTCACCGACATGCAGCGCTCGGTGCGTGGGGAAGTCATCTCGTCGACGTTCGACGAACCCGCGCAGCGGCACGTGCAGGTGGCCGAGATGGTCATCGAAAAGGCGAAGCGTCTGGTCGAGCACAAAAAGGACGTTGTCATTCTGCTCGACTCGATCACGCGACTCGCGCGCGCCTACAACACCGTCGCGCCGCCCTCGGGCAAGGTGCTGTCAGGTGGTCTCGACTCCAACGCGCTTCAGAAGCCGAAACGCTTCTTTGGTGCGGCCCGCAACATCGAAGAGGGCGGCTCGATCACGATCATGGCTACGGCCCTGGTCGACACCGGCTCACGCATGGACGATGTGATCTTTGAAGAGTTCAAGGGCACGGGCAACATGGAAATCCACCTGGATCGCAAGCTGGTGGACAAGCGGGTGTTCCCGGCGATCGACATCATCAAGAGCGGCACCCGCAAGGAAGAACTGCTGCACACCAAGGAAGACCTCAACCGCATCTGGGTGCTGCGCAAGGTGCTCAACCCGCTGTCGCCGGTCGAAGCGATGGAACTGCTCATCGACAAACTCGGCAAGACCAAGTCGAACGCGGAGTTCCTCGCCGCGATGCAGAAGATGGGGTAGGGCGTGAGCTAGCGCGGGCGCAGGAGGTCGTGGTGGACTTCCTCAATAGTGGAGACACCCTCGCCCTCAGCGCCCCCCGTCCATTGCCATCGTTCGTGAAGGCGCAGGCGGCCGTCAGCCAGTTGCTCTGGACGTGAGTGGCATTGGCCCGTCTTGAACTGGCCGTCGACGGAGAGATGCTGGTACCGCATGTCCAGATTTCCGTCGGCATCTACTGTGGCGAGCAAGGTGCCGAATCGAACGGCGCCACCGGAGTAGGTCGCCCAGACCACATCCTCCCACTGCCGGTAGTGGAACGTCGTCGCGGCACCGACGTCGCCGCCGGTCGAGTTGTCAATTGAGCGAAACAGGCGGCCCTCGTAACGAATCATGGCTGTATCTTCCTTCATGCCGCCCACCGCGTCATCGGTCGCGCTTCCGGGCCACAACTTCCAGGACACCAGGCGTCATCATCATGGCGCCCGGTGTGGCTGCATGCGCCGCGACATCTGCGCGCATGTGTGACGCGCCCTGTGCGTCGATCGCGCGCAGGTGGACCAGCCGATCCACGCCTGTCTGGAAAAATGCCATGGGCCATTCCCAGAGCGGCTCGCCGGGCCGTGTGACGTCAATGTAGGGCACGACGCTCGTGACCTCGACGTCCGCCTCCAGCAGCCACGTCGGCAGGCGCAGGCCGATGTCTGGCTCTCCACCCTCGGATCGCCACGTCGTCATCACGACCTCGACAAACGCCTCGAAGGTGGACACCTGCGGCAGGAGACGCCAGGTCGCGTAGTCAAAGTACTCGTGCAGGACCAACACGCCGCCCGGGCGAAGCGCTGCCACCATCGCGGTGAGCACGCGCCTGGGGTCGCGGACAAATGCGAGGACCCACCGGCACCATGCGGCGTCAGCTCCGGTCACGGGCAGACGCTCGAGGTCGTCCAGATCACATTCGTGCGCCTGGAGTTGGACCAGTCCCCGCGTGGACCGTTCGGATGCCAGCGTGGCGAGGAAACGTTGAGACCGTTCGATCGCGACCACTCGTCCGGTCGATCCGACGAGTTCAGCCAGATCAACCGAGGCATATCCCGGGCCGGCACCCACGTCGATGACCGTCTGTCCGGCCCCGATGCCGGCGCGGGCCCAGGCGTCAATTACCCGTGATCTCCACACCCGATGCTGGAGACCGAGACGCGCAATCTCCTGATCATGAGTGCCGAGCACGTAGTCGCGGTCGACGGATTCGGACATGTCGTCAGACTACGTGTCGACGGATCGGCGACGCCACCGGAAAACGGACATCCAATTGGCCGCCTGATCGTCCGCACCGTCGCGCGTGTGGTGCGACTTGACCGCCACGGTTGGCACGTACCTGCCGGATATCCCCAACGAGGCCGTCCGCGACTCTGTGTTCATCCGGCACCTGCTCTCGCTGGACTATTTCGGACGCAGGTCAAACGCGGCCATCTCCCTCCCGTTGCGCACGACGAGGAAGCCGTCCACCAGCGCCGGGTGGTTCATGACGCCTCCCTCGACGGCAGTGAGGCGTGCGACTTCCTGATGGGATTCGGGTGTCGCACGCACGAGCACGACCTCACCGTCGCCAGTCGTGAGGACCAGGTGGCCTGACGCGAGCAGCGTCTGGCCGTCTCCGTAGCGACCGGCCTTCCACTTCAGCTCTCCGGTCGCGGCGTCGATGCAGGCGAGGATCCCCAGGTCGAGCCCGTAGATGAAGCCGTCGTGATACACCGAGCTCGAGATGCTGTTCTTCAATCGGTTCGTCCGCCACAGCTCACGTGCGGAGAGCCGGTCGCCGTCGCGGGTGACCTCCAGCGCCAGTCCCCGGATGCCGGAGCCCGACGAGAGGAAGATCCGGTTGTCGCCAAGCATCACCGGCTGAGCGGCGTGGGTGCCGCCATCCGAGGGCCACGGGGACTCCCACAACAGACTGCCGCGATCCGTCGACAGGCCGACGACACGATTGCCGAGCACGGCGACGATCTGCTCAATGCCGGCGAGCGGCACGAGGACGGGCGACGCGTAGGACGGTTCATCGTCGAGCGCCGACCAGGCGATGCGGCCGCTCGCGCGGTCATAGGCGACGAGGCTGCGTCCGCCGCCACCGCCCGCCACGGTGATGACGGTATTGCCGACGATCAACGGCGACGCCGCGATGCCGAAATCCCGGTTGACGGCGCCGGCGTCATCCAGGATGTTCGCGCGCCAGCGTACGGTGCCGCTCGACGCCTCGATCGCCCGGAGCTCGCCGGTCGCGCCGAGGACGAACAGTGTGCCGTCATGGAACGCCGGGGTTGCCCGCGGACCAGGACCTCCACCGCTGCTGGAGATAAAGACCGCCTCCCACGCGTTCGTCCACAGTTCCCGCCCCGTCAGGACGTCGTACGCCACGGCGACCTCCTGGCCGCCCCGCTGTTCGATGGTGAACGCGTGTCCATTCGCCGCGACGAACGACGCGTGGCCGCGGCCGACCGGCTGCCGCCACAACGGCTGCAGTGCCGTCCAGTCGGTCCGGATCGCGCCTGCACGGTAATGGCCGTCGCGCCGCGCTCCGCGGAACCCCGTCCAGTCAGTCGTCCAGGCCATCGCTGGCGTGGCCGCGGACGTCGCGACGGCTGCGGCTGCAGGCGTCGTGGGCGGTGTCACCGCGGATATCGGGACCGGAGCCGTGGCCGGCGTCGCCCGCTGCGCCTCCCGGTGCGCAGCAATCGCCGCCGCCTGTTGCGCGAGCGCCTGCCGCGTCTGCCAGCGCGCAATCTGGGGCGGCACGAGCCACGCCACGAGGGCCAGTCCGATGAGGACGGGTAACACGATGCGGACGAGACGACGTGTGCGCATGGGGGATGGTCAGCTGCCTGATCGGTTTGATTATGTTTACTACGCTATGAATATTGGACCGGTTCCGACGTCGTCAGTGGTCCGCCAAGGCCAACGCGCCGTCAGCGCCCGAGGTGGTAGGCGGCAATGGTCTTGCGGTCCCGCACGAACATCCGGGTGCCGATCAGTGTGGGGGGCGTCCACGCCATCGGCTCCAACAACGGTGCGCTGGCCAGGACCTTCAGCCCGGTTTCCGTCACCTGCGCCAGGCCCACGCGGCCATCCTCGTCCAGAATGAGCAGCTTGCCATCCGCGACGAGCAGCTGCGCCCGGGCGAAGGTGCGGTCCTGCCAGGCGATCTCGCCGGTCTCGGCGCGCACGGCTGTCAGAAACATCGGCCCGAAGTCGCCGCTCGATCCGACGATAAAAGGCCCCACCCGTACAGCATTGCTGAAGTGAAAACGGACGCGATGGTTGGCCCATCGCTGGATCGCGATGGTCGACGCACCCCGCTGTTCGAGGTTCAGCAGCCGGCTGCCGGTGCCGTAGCCGGCCGAGACAAAGAGCTGACTGTCGGCCTTCGACCACAGGGGGGTGCTGATGTTGAGTGAGGCCGAGGTGGCGTGCGGATACAGCCACAACTGCTCGCCCGTGGCCGGACGAAAACCAGCCACGGCATTGCCGCCGAGGTAGACGACCTGTGGTTGGCCGCCAAACTCAATGAGGATCGGCGATGCCGGGCTCTGAGTCACGCGTCCGGCTTTCCACTCAAGCGCGCCCGTGACGGCGTTGAACGCCGCGAGTGACTGACCGGGACCGCCGACGGCCACGATGAGCCGTCCGTCGTGGAGGAGCGGACTGGCGGCGTAGCCGCGATCGCCCTCCGGCGCGCCATATTCGCGAATCAGGTCATGCGACCAGACGACGCGGCCGGTGGTCTTGTCGAGGGCGAACAACTGCTTCCGGCTCCCCGCCGCATACACCAGCCGGTCCGAGACCAGCGGGGCAGTATGAGGCCCGACGTACGGCCCAAACCCGACCCCGGCCATGGGTGACTGGAAACGGTGTTCCCAGACCGTGGTGCCCGTGCGGGCGTCCAGCGCGGTGATGACTTCGACGTCCGCGTGGCCAGTCGGCACCAGTGGTCGATAGACCGTGTACAGGCGGTCGTCGTCGGCGCTGATGGCGGAGTGGCCTTCGCCCAACGCGCGCGACCACAGGCGCGGCGGTCCCGCCGCAGGCCACGCCGACGCGAGACCGGTGGCGGTTGAGGTGAAGTCCCGCCGTGGTCCGCCCCATTGCGGCCACGTCTCACGCGGCCGCTCCTGCGCCGGGACCGCCAACGCGACGGCGAGACACGCCGACCACACGAGGGACAGCGCCAGCGATCGCGCTGCGGGTCGAGTGAGGTGCATGCCACCGAATCTTGTCGAATGTCTGCAGGACACGCAACGCGTCCGGCACCGAACAATTCGGCTTTCGCTCGAACCGGCGCGCGGCTGGACTATGGCATACTGGGGCACTAAGGCCGGATCGCCCGGGTCTGCGCGTCGTTCTTGCACTGGGAGGGCCTGTGATTCGCATCTGTAGCTTCGCGGTTGCGTTCCTGTTACTTGCCGCCACAGCGAGTGCGCAGCATCTGGCCTATTCAGTGGGCCATCTCCCCGGCAACCCCCCAACGGTTCGGCTCACTCAGATCAACACTGTCACTGGCACACACACGGCCACGATCACCATCGGCCCGCTGGTCAGCGGAGTCACACCACACGTGGCGATCAGCCCGGACGGTGACACCGCCTTTGTGACGAACGGTGACCTGTTCGTCGTTGATCTCACGTCTCACACCGTCACGGCGACCGGCATCGGCGCGGGCCTGAGCGCCCTGGTCCAGAGCCGCGATGGTGCGCGACTGTTCGCCAGCGACCTCAGTACGCCGCGCATCGTCGTCATCAACGCGTCGACGCGGCACATCGAAACCTCCATCGCCTTGCCCGGCGCTGCCTCCCGCCTCGCCCTTTCGCCCGACGACACCACCGTCTACGCCCTCGCGCCGATCGACAGTCGCACGGTGTGGGTCGTCAACCTCGCCACGGCCGCCGTCTCCGCGTCGCACGCCACGTTGGAGATGCCGTATGAGATCGCGGTCAGCCCGGATGGCCAGCGGCTGTTCGTGGGCCATTCGACCGGCACATGGAACCTCAGTGGGTTTGACAGCATTCTCGCCTTCGATGCGGCCACCGGCGCCAACCGGGCTCAGGTCGACCTCCCGGAGTTGACGGCCATGACTTTTCCTTCGGTGGTCGGCAGTCTGGTCCACCAGATGGCCGTGCTGCCAAACGGGTCGAAACTCTACGTCCCCCGCTTCGCCGGCGGCTGGCGCACGTCACCGACGTCGTTTGTGGCACGAAATCAGGTGGCCGTGATCGACATCGCCAGCATGACCCTGAGCGCCCTCCTGGACGTGCCGCCGGGATCAGGGATGGCCGCATCGGCCGGGTCAGGCGCATCCGTCGTTGGCGACGGCGCGTCCGTGGCCGTCGTGGGCGGGTTCGGCACCGCATTGATCGATCCCACGAACGAGTCCATCACCACTCGTGGCGCGGGAGTCGCCGTGAGTCACTCGACCGTGGCCGCAGCCCCGCCGTGTTTCGTCGAGCTGTCGACCCGCCTCATCCGAGTGAGACACGAGGGGGGCTCGGGAGTGGTCAGCCTTCCCGTCGCGGCGGACTGTGAATGGGCCACGGTCGCCACCAACCCGTTCTTCTCCCTGACACCGCCGTCAGGCAGAGGTCCGGCAGAGATTGTCGTTTCGGTTCCGCCGCACAACGAGCCGCGCGCAGGATCCTTCCTGGTTGCCGGTCAGGCCGTCGGAGTCGAACAGGTCATTCCGCACGCGTACATCGACAGTCCGAACGGCGGCCAGTTCACCCTGCCGTTCGACCTGCTCGGCTGGGCCGCGGAACGGCGCGAGGGGGGACCAACCTTCCGCGCGGGTGTCAGGTCTGTGCAGGTGACCGCGACGTCGGGAAGCACCAGTCACACGCTCGCCTCGATCACCGACGCCGTGGACCGGCCCGACGTGGCCGCCGCGTTTGGCCAGGCGTATCTCCGCTCGGGATTCCGGCAACGGATCGGGCGCCTGCCGGCCGGCATCTACACCGTGACCGCCCAACCCACGAGTGCGCTCGATGATGCCGCGCTGCCGGCCGCCGTCTCGGCGTTCGAACTCGTGCGTCAGCCGCTGCTGCACCTCGAGGGCCCCGCGACGGCCACGTCGGTCACGCAGCCGTTCCGCGTGTTCGGCTGGGCCGCGGACATGACGGTGGCCGCCGGCAACGGTGTCGAGGCCATTGAGGTCTGGGCGCGGCCGGGCGCCGGCGGGCCAGACCAGCTCCTCGGCCAGGCGACGCTTGGTCTGACACGGACCGACATCGACGCCCACTTCGGAATTCCGGACCTGCGCACCGGATGGGAATACATGGTGTCGGGCCTGGCGTCCGGGCGCTACGCGATCATCGTGCGCGCCAAGTACACCGCCACCGGCACGTTCGAGACCAGCGCGGTCGCCGATGTGATCGTCGACCCCGGCACCCTCCTCGTCGATCGGTCCTCTCTCGCGTTTGCCGATTCGGGCGCGACACGAACCGGCGCCCAGACCGTTCGGGTCACCACCCAGGGCAGCGGTGCGGCCTCGTTGGCGTGGTCGGTCGTTCTCGAGGATTCGTTCAATGTCCTGGAGTTGCGCTCGATGGCCGGCGTCGCGGGGCCGGTGTCCCACGTGGGGGCGGGCGCCTTCCAGGTGGCGATTCGTGAGGGCGCGGTCCTGCCCGGTGCCTCGATGCAGCTCGGCACGGTGCGTTTCACGGCCCCTGGCGCGTCCACGACGCCGGAGATTCCCATCCTGTTGCGGTACGTGGCTCCCACCGCACCGTGGGGATTCTTTGATACCCCGACCGACGGCGCGACGGTCAGCGGGACGATCTCGGTCACCGGGTGGGCGCTCGACGATGTCGAGGTCACGCGCGTCGCCATTTATCGCGACCCCGTGGGCGTCGAGAGTGATCTGATCTTCCTGGGCGACGCCCTGTTCATTGAGGGCGCGCGGCCGGACGTGGCGGCGCTGTTTCCCGAGACGCCGAGAAACGGCCGCGCCGGCTGGGGACTCGCGGTGCTCACCAACATGCTGCCGAATCAGGGCAATGGCCCCATCCACCTGCACGCCTACGCCCACGACGGCGACGGACTCCAGACCTACCTGGGCGCCAAGACGGTGATGGGCGCCAACGATACTGCGGCCACCCCATTCGGCACGATCGACGTGCCGACGCAGGGGGCCACGGTCAGTGGGCAGGTCGTGATATTCGGCTGGGCGTTGACACCAGGGGCGGCCATCATTCCGGTGGACGGCTCGACCATCGAGGTTCGGGTCGACGGTCGGTTCGTGGGCCGCCCGACGTTTGGCCAATGCCGCGGCACCAACGGGACGAACTTCCCGGCGCCGGGCACCTGCAACGACGACATCGCCACGCTCTTTGGTCCGGCATACCGAAACATCGCGGAAGGCAGCGGGGCGATTGGGTCGTTCGTGCTCGACACGACGACCTTGACCAATGGACTTCACCAGATCGATTGGTTGGTCACCGACTCGCTTGGACGGGTCCAGGGCATCGGCTCCCGCTACATCTACGTCCAGAACTAGGGCCGCCCGGGCCTAGTCGGCGCGAAGCGCGGAAATCGGGTCCACGCGCAGCGCCCGTCTGGCGGGGGCCACCGACGCCATCAGGCAAATCAGAAACACGACACACACGTACCCCACGAAGCCGGCCACGACCGCCGGCGTGATGCTGATGGGAATCGAGACCAGGAGCGCCAGGCCCCCTCCAAGGACGCTGCCGATGGCGGCGTGACTCATCGGCCGGCGGAGGACCGTCAACACGACGCGGGGCCCGGTGGACCCGAGCGCCATCCGGATGCCAATCTCGCGCGTGCGCCTCGACACGGCGAAGGACATCACCGCATACAGGCCCGAGAGCGCCAGCGTGAAGCCGATGGCGCCGGCGATGCTGAGCACGCGCAGGACGTAGCCCATCGTCTTCACGCCATTGATGGGGATGTGACTGAGCGGCTGCACGTCCGCCACTCGCAGCGCGGGGTCCGCGTTCCGGGCAATCGTGCGCAACGTGTTGCTGGCGGCCGTCATGTCGCCGTAGACCCGTGCCGCAACGGAGACCGCCTCGACGCGACCGAGGTCGAGCGGCAGATACACGCCGGCCGTCTTGGGGTTGGGCGGCACGGCCATGCCCAGGTCGCGCACGACGCCGACGATGTCGAGCCAGGTGGGCGTGGATCCCGTCGGCGGAATCTGACCGTCGTTCGAGGCCCGGGTGTAGTGGAAGCGCCGCCCGATCGCATTGCGGCCACCCAGCACGTGGGTCACAAACGACTGATTGACGACCACCACCCGCGGCGGTCCGACGTAGTCCCCGGGCGCGAACAACCGCCCCGCGATGGGCTCCGCCTCGAACGCCGCAAAGTAGTCCGGCATGACGGACGCCGAGCTCACCAGATGGCCCGGGCTGTCCTCCACGGTGATTTCATAGTGTCCATTCCACGCAAACGGCAGCCGGTCGGCGACCGTCACCGCACCGATGCCCGGCGTCGCGGCCAGATCCTCACGCACGCGCCGGACCACCGCTTCGAAACGAGGCCGCGACATGGCACTGTCCTGGCCGAGGATTGCCGTCAGATACCGGTCGGCCGGCACGCCAATCTCCTGGCGCTCCGTGCGCTGCACCTGCCCCTGGAGGAAAAACATGATCGCCGGGAACACCATCGTCACGGCGATCTGGCCCACGATGGCGACGGTCCAGACGCCGCCAAACGACAGTCCGCCGCCACCGGCGGTGGTGGCACGGAGCCGGGACGAGAGGCTGCGCGTCATCTTCACGGCCGGCAGGATGCCGGTCACCGCGGCGGCCAGCACCGACAGACCGATGCCGTACGCGAGTGACATCGGTGGCAACGTGGGCGTGATCCAGAAGTCGAGCAGCTTGCCGTCGTTGGCCACCACCGAGAACGTATTCACGCCCCACACCATCACGTGTTGCGCGAGCAGGAGGCCGGCGGTGCCGGCGATGGCGCTGAGCACCAGCGCTTCAGTGAAGAACTGGACCACCAGCCGTCCCCGGCTCGCGCCGAGGGCCGTGCGCACGGCAATCTCGGACTCGCGCGTGGCGGCGCGGGCGAACATCAGGAGCGCGACGTTGCCGCTGACCAGGAGCACGAGCAACGCGACGAACCCGTTCATGGACGCGATCAGCATCCGTTCCTCGGGATCGTTGACTTCAGGATCCATCGGCGACCGAACGGAGGCCCTGGCCTCCTGCGTGCTGATGGCGGCGAGTTCAGCGTTGGCCGTGTCGTGGTCCACGCCGGGGCGGAGCCGCGCCCAGATGCGCATCGTGGTCCCGGCGCCCGGCGTGGCGGCCGGGTCCATCTTCAGCGGTTGCCAGACTTCGTGTGAGGCGGGGAACCGGAAGTCGGCCGGCATCAGGCCGACCACCGTGGTCGGCACGTCACTGACGAGCAGGCGCGTGCCGATGATGGTCGGATCGGCGCCGAAGCGTTCGCGCCAGAGGCGTTCGCCCAGGACCATCACCGGCGGCGCGGCGGCGCTCGCATCGGCATCGGTCAGCGCACGGCCGGCGATGGGCGCGACTCTGGCCATGCCGAACATCGACGCGGTGGTTTCCGCCACCATGATGGGCTCCACGATGCCGTCGCCCATCGTGAGGTTGCGCGCCAGGATGCGGCCCGCGGCGAAATCGGCCAGGGTGCTCGCGCTGTCGCGCAGCCGAACGTAGTCCGCGGCGACACTCGGCTCGTCGCGGCTCTCGGGGAGGTTGCGAAGGACGACCTGCACGATCCGGTCGCCATCCGGCAACGGCATCCGGGGCCACAGGAACAGGGAGATGAACGCGAACGCGGAGGCCCCGAGCGCGATGGCGGCCGCCAGCGACACCGTGCCGATGACGCTGAGGACGGGGTAGCGTACGAGCATCCGCAGGGCCAGCTTCAGATCCAGCGCTGACATCGACCAGCGGGGAAGTCGAGACCGCCGGCCCACGAGCATCCAGGCGACGTCCAGTGATTCCAGCGACGTCAGCAGCGCCGCGATGACGGGGCCGCGGCGATCGACGCGCGCGCGATGTGCTTCCTCCAGGTCGCCCACGAGCACGTCGGCCTCTGGCGCCGGGGCCAGCCGCCGCAGCAGGCGGACCGTCCATCCGGGCGGGGTCATATCTTCACTCCGCGCGTCATGGCGGTGATGGCGGACATGGTGGCGCGGACGGCGGCCAGTCCCTCCCGTGTGGGCGCCACGAGGCGCCGGGGCTTTCCGCCGCGTTCGGGCCGCGATTCCCCCAGCGCGGTGTTGAGCAGGCCTTTGTCCTCGAGCCGTTGCAGCGTCATGTACACATTGGCTCGTCGGACGGGGCGGCCCGTCCGCTCGGTGATGTCCGCGGCGATCGACACCGCGTGGGCCTCGCCGCCACCGAGACGAATGGCGGCCACCATCACGAGCAGTTCGAATTCGGCCAGCATCGCGGCGGGCGTTATTTTAGTCACATTGTGACCATATTCCGAACGCGGCTCGAATTGCAAGCGCCACGGTCGACGCCTGCCC
>CAYYFE010000034.1:0-47662 GCA_964471115.1 uncultured Solibacteraceae bacterium | reverse complement strand
GATGTGTATAAGAGACAGCCCTACAATTCAGGTCCATGCCCTTGCCCGCCCTCTCCGAATTCATCGCCGCGCGCGCGCGGATGGAGCCGCACGTCAAGCACACCCCGCTGCTGACCTCGCGCGTGTTGTCGGAGGCCACCGGCTTCGACGTGCGCCTGAAGGCCGAGCTCTTCCAGCGCACGGGCTCGTACAAGATCCGCGGCCCGCTCAACAAGTTCACGTTTCTCACCGACGAGCAGAAGCGCCGCGGCGTGATCTGTTCGTCGGCCGGCAACCACGCGCAGGGCGTGGCGCTGGCGGCGAAGATTCACGGCATCCGGGCGGTGGTCGCGATGGCCGAAAACGCCACGCCGTCGAAGATTGCCGCCACCAGGGGGTACGGCGCCGAGGTCGTGCTGCACGGCACCATCTGGGACGAGGCCAACGAGAAGGCGAAACAACTCGTGGCCGAGCAGGGCCTGACCTACATCCACCCGTTTGATGATGACCAGCTGATCATGGGGCAGGGGACCGTCGGCCTGGAGATCGTGCAGGACTGGCCCGAGGTCGACGTCATCGTGGTGCCCATCGGGGGCGGGGGACTGATCTCCGGCGTCGTCCAGGCGGCCAGGACGTTCAACCCGAAGATCCGCGTGATTGGCGTCGAGTCGTCCGGCGCGCCGGGGATGCAGCGCAGCGTGGCCGAGGGGCGGCTGGTCACGCTCGATCGCGTGGACTGCATCATCGACGGACTGCGCGTGAAAACGGTGGGCACGCGCAACTTCGCGATCGTGCGCGAGTACGTCGACGAGATCGTGTCACTGCCCGACGAGCAGATCTTCGACGCCGTCGTGTGGGTGATGCACTACGCCAAGCTGGTGCCCGAGGGCGCCGCGGCGTCCACCGTCGGCGCGCTCCTGCACGGCCTCATCAAGGCGCCGACCGGGTCGCGTGTGGTGTGCGTGCTGAGCGGCGGGAACGTCAATCTCGATCAACTGCGCGGACTGCGCTGGAACTGAACATGCTCGTGGAGGCCCCGCACTGCGCACTCCGCACTGCGCACTCCGCACTCCGCACTCCGCACTCCGCACTTCGCACTTCGCACTGTTCTGTCATTTGACGGCATCCGACAACAGCCCCGCCGAGATCGCGTACGAGTGCGCGCAGTTGTAGTCGATGAGCGCGTGGTAGTTGCGGTAGACGAGGAAGTGGCGGGCGACGCCGCGGACGAGTGAGGCCTCCATGTCGGCGCGGGGCAGGCGCGCGCCGGAGGGCAGGGTGACACCCAGGCGCGCCCACTCGGCGAGCGGGCGGGCTTCGGTCATTTCGCGGACGGCGCGGCAGCCATTCGCGCGCATGGGCACGGTCGACTCGATGCGCGCCATGACCGCCTTCGAGATCCGCACCTCGCGGCCCCACCGCTCCCCGTCGACCCAGCCGGCGTGTTTGAGGTAGTTGGCAATGGACCCGAAGACGTCGGCCTCCGACGTCCAGATGTTCGGGGTGCCGTCACCGTCCACGTCGACCGCGAACCTGAGATAACTCGACGGCATGAACTGCGGCTGGCCCATCGCGCCGGCCCAGGACCCCTTCAACTGATCGAGCGGGATGAGGCCGCGGTCGAGAATGGTGAGTGCATCGAGCAATTCACGCCGGAACAGCGCGGCCCGGCGCGGATCGTAGGCCAGCGTGGCCAGGGCCGGCACCGTCGGACGCACCCCGGTGAACCGGCCGAAGTTCGACTCCAGGCCCCAGATGGACACGACCACCGACCGTGGCACGCCGTAGTCCCGCTCCACTTGCCGGAGCACCTGGGCGTGCCGGGTGTACATGGTTTGCGCGGACCGGCGCACGGAGGCCGTCACCCGCTGGCGGACGTAGCTGTCGAGGCTCTGCACCTGCTCGGGCTGGGCCCGATCCCGGGCCAGGATGACCGGCTCAGGCGCCTGCACCGTGGCCAGGGCCATGTCGACCGTGGCCTGGCTGATGCCCCGGCCGAGCGCCTCGGCGCGCAGGCCGTCGAGCCACACGGGGAACTCCGGCTGCACCGGCGCCTGTGCCGCAAGGGCCGCCGACGCGACCACCAGCGCCGCCCCGGCCGAACGTCGAATTCGCCGCATGGCTCGACTGTACCAAAGACGAGCTCGGAGGTCATTCTTCGTC
Organism: uncultured Solibacteraceae bacterium; assembly: GCA_964471115.1. Taxonomy (GTDB): domain Bacteria; phylum Acidobacteriota; class Vicinamibacteria; order Vicinamibacterales; family SCN-69-37; genus SYFT01. The sequence continues at coordinate 45,520 of CAYYFE010000034.1, read as the reverse complement.
GACCTGAACCCCCTTCCGCTCCGCCTGGGCGGCCGCGACGATCTTCGCGTGCAGGTGCGCGGGCACCTCGGCGTAGTGGTGGAATTCCATGTGATAACCGCCCCGGCCGCCCGTGGTCGACGTCAGGGTCTGCTCGTAGGTCAACATCTCGGCCATCGGGACGTGCGCGCGGATGATGGTGCTGCCGCCGCGGGTGTCCATGCCGGCAATCTGCCCGCGCCGGCCGTTGAGGTCGCCCATGAGGTCGCCGGCGAAATCCGACGGCGCGAAGATCTCCACCGCCATGATGGGTTCGAGCAGCGTGGGTTTGGCGCGGGCCATGGCGTCCTTGAGCGCCAGCCGCCCGGCCATCTTGAACGACAGTTCGTTGGAGTCGACGTCGTGGTACGACCCGTCGAACACGGTGACCTTGAGATCGACCATGGGGTACCCGGCGACGAACCCGCGGGCGCACGCCTCGCGCACGCCTTTTTCCACGGCCGGCACGAACTGCCTGGGAATGGCGCCGCCGAAGATGTCGTCCTCGAACTCGAAGCCGGCCCCGCGCGCCAGCGGCGCCACGCGGATCTTGCAGTCGCCGAACTGCCCATGGCCGCCCGTCTGCTTCTTGTGGCGCCCGTGCGCTTCGGTCGGCAGCTGGATGGTCTCGCGATAGGGGATGTGCGGCGGTTTGAGTTCCACCTCGACGCCGAACCGCCGGCGCAGCTTGGCCACGGTGACTTCGATGTGCATCTGCCCCTGACCCGACAACAGCAGGTCATGCGTCTGCTCGTCCCGCGTGTACCCGATGGACGGATCTTCGTCCTGCAGCCGGTGCATGGACGCGCTGATCTTGTCTTCGTCGCCGCGCGTCTTGGGCACGATGGCGTACGACAACACCGGCTCCGGGTACGACAGCGGCTGGATGCTGAAGCCGGTGTTCGCCTCGCCCAGCACGTCACCCGAGTGGGTGTCCTTCAGCTTGGCCACCGCGCCCAGGTCGCCGGCATGGACCTCGGGCACCTGCATCTGCGTCTTGCCTTCGAGCACGACCAGGTGTCCGACGCGTTCCGGCGCCTGGCGGGTGACGTTCTGCACCGTGCTGTCGGACTTGAAGGTGCCCGAGATCACGCGGAACAGCGAAATGCGGCCGGCAAACTGATCCGCGATGGTCTTGAACACCCAGACGACCAGCGGCGCCTTCAGGTCGGCGGCGCGTGTGGCCGGCGCGCCGTCGGGCCCGATGCCGGGGAACGGGCGATCGGCCGGCGAGGGCACCAGCGCCGTGATGGCCTCGGCCAGCAGCGGCCCCCCGATGTTGCGCAGGCCCGACGCGCAGTAGACCGGGAACAGGTGGCTGGCGCGCACGGCCTTCGCCAGACCGGCCTCGAGTTCCTCCTGCGTGAGCGTGCCGTGCTCGAAGAACCGCTCCATCAGCGCTTCGTCGGTTTCGGCGACCGCTTCCACCAGCGTCGCGCGCGCGGCGTCCACCTCGCCCTTCACGGCGTCGGGCACCGGTCCCGCGGTCGCCTTGCCGCTGCCATCCGCCGCAAACGTCCACGCCTGCATCGTCACCAGGTCGACGATGCCGAGGAAGTCCTCTTCTTCGCCGATCGGCCACTGCACGGCCACCGCCGACCGCGACAGGACCTGGTGCAGCGACTCCAGCGTGCGCGCGAGACTCGCGCGTTCACGATCGAGACGATTGACCACGATCAGCCGCGGCAGGTTCAGGTCGTGCGCCGCTTCCCACACCTGCTCGGTCGACACCTGCACGCCGGCCACGCCGTCGACCACCACCAGGGCCGCTTCCACGACCCGCAACGCCGCGCGTGCGTCGCCGAGGAAGTTGCCCATGCCGGGTGTGTCGATCAGGTTGACCTTGCGTTTGTTGAATTCGAACCAGGCGAGCGAGGAGGAGAGTGTGTGCTTGCGGGCGATGGCTTCTTCGTCGTAGTCGGTCACGGTCGTGCCATCGTCGACCTTGCCGAGTCTCGGGGTGGCGCCGGTGTCATACAGCAGCGCCGCCGCCAATTGCGTCTTACCGGATCCGCTGTGGCCCACCAGGGCCACGTTCCTGATGTCCGCCGCGTCGAAGACCTTCATAGGCGATCCCTCCAGCGATCAGGAGGAGCATAACAGGTCCACAGGGTCCACAGGGTGCACAGGGTCCACAAGGTGCACAAGGTGCGCCTTGACGTGACGGGCGGGTTGTGCGGATCCTGCGGGGGAGACGATGGCGGGATGGGCGCGGCGGCTGGTGGTTCCGGTGCTGTGTGCGGCCGCGCTTGGCGCAGTGTTCGCCAGCCGCGTCTTCGTGTCGTTTGACGGCGTCCGGGTCAAACTCGTCCGAACACCCCTCGAGGCCGGCCCCGGTGCGCTGGCCGTCGCCAGCAGCGGTGATGCGAGGGCGTGGAATCTGGAGGCTCCGCTCGCGTTGATTGCCGTCATCGGCAATCCGGCGGCCGTGTCCCAGCGGTTCATCATCCGCGTGGATGGGCGCGCGGTGTGCGAGGCGCAGGTGCCCGCCGGCGCTTCCCGGCGCGTGGATTGCGCCGTCACCAGCGGCTGGCCTCGCGCTGCGCCGCCCGTGATCGAGGTCGCAGGTCCGGACCACCGCTGGACGCTCGAGTTCCTCGAAGTCGCCACTCATCATGGCGCCTCCACACGCCTGGTGCCGTTCTACATCACACCGGCGGCGTCGCTCGTGCCCGAGCGCGCGGCGCCGGTGTGGTGGTTCGTCGTGTGGGTCGTCGTGGCCGTGTTGTGGGTCCTCCCACGGCCCACCACCTGGCCCGGCTACGCGCACCACGTGCATCTCCTCCTGGTGGTGATTGCCGCAGGATGGCTGGTGGCCGTCGTGCTGGCGCCATGGCTCTCGCCGTACCTGATCGTGATGCCCGTCCGCTCGTTCGTGGCCGTGACCGGCGTCATCCTGGCCCCACAGCTGATCGCGCTCTGGCATCGGCTGCTCGCGGCAGCGATCCGCCTGGTGCGTGCGCCGTGGATTCGCCGGCCCGGTGTTGGAGTGGCCGCCGTCGCCCTGCTCGCGCTGTTGCCGTACGGCCTCGCGGTGCGGCACAGCGCGCGCCAGTTCAACGACAACTACTCGGGCCTGCTGCGCATCTCGGAACGCAGCTTCGACCGCTCTCCGCTGGTGGCCGGCCGCCACGACATCCGCGCGTCGCTCGCGCTGCTGCCCGACGATGGGTATGACGCGCAGTTCATGTTCCTTGCCGCGTTTGATCCGCTGATGCGGCGGTTTCACGACCAACCGGAGCGGTATCGCGACGCCGTGGATGCGGCGCCGTACCGCTTCGGCCGGATCGGGTTCGTCTGGCTGGTGCGGGGACTGGCGCTCGATCGGTGGCGGTGGTATCCGGCGGTGATGATTGGGCTGGTGCTGCTGGGGATCGCCGGCACGGCCGGCGCCATCGCCTGGCTGGCGCAGGCCGCCGGCCGCTCGGTCTGGTGGGGGTTGCTGGTGCTGGCCGTTCCGGGGTTCTGGCAATCGGTGCGCGTCGTGTTGCCGGAACCGCTCGCGGCGGCCACGTTGCTGGCCGGGTACGGCTGCCTGCGCCAGCGGCGGCACGTTCTGGCGTTCGGGTTCTTCGCGATCTCCCTGCTGATTCGCGAAACCGGCCTGGTGCTGCTGGCTCTGCTGGTGCTGCGGCCGTTGCCGGCCTGGTCCCCGCGCGTCCGCGGCTGGATTGCCGCCGCCGCGGTACCGCTGATCCTCTGGCGCCTGTATGTCGCCGGCGTGCTGTGGAGCGACTGGGGCTGGGAAGGCCTGTTGTACTCCGCCAGCAACGTGGGGATTCCGTTGAAGGGGATCGTCGACGTGTGGTCGGCGATCGCGCATGGCACCTATTTCCCCGAGGCTGCGGCCGTCTCCCGGGCGGCCACGTGGTATCCGGTCGTCCTGCTCGTCACCGGCGGCGTGATCTGGCGGCTTCGGCAGGCGCTCGATCGCCGGGTCGCGCTGGCGCTCGGCGTGTACGTCGTGCTTTCGCTGTCGCTGACGTTCCCGGTGATCTGGGGCCACGTCGGCAACGCGCAGCGCGGGTCCTACGAGATGTTCCTGCTGTTGTTTGCCGGCGCCGCGGCCGCGCCGGCGTGGTCGCCGCGCGATCGCGCCGTCCTGGCCGCCTGTGTCGTCCTGTGCGCGGCGTTCATCCTGTTCGGCGCCCACGACGCGCTCGAGACCAGAGACGCGTTGTTTCCGTAGCGCCGCGTCCGGCGGCGCCTACTCGTACCTGAGGGCTTCGATCGGATCCATCCGTGACGCGCGGATGGCGGGGACCATGCCGAAGAAGACGCCGATGCTGGCCGAGAAGCCGATGCCAATCGCAAACGACCACCAGGGGAGCGAGACGGGGAAGCCGGTCGCCAGGTGGACGGCGAGGCCGATGCCGGCGCCGCAGAGGATGCCGAGGATACCCCCGGCCGAGGTCAGGAACACCGCTTCGAGCAGGAACTGCCACAGGATCTCGACGCGCCGGGCGCCCAGGGCCTTGCGCACGCCAATCTCGCGCGTGCGTTCGGTGACGGTGATGGTCATGATGCTCATCACCCCGATGCCGCCGACCATCAGCGCGATCGACGAGATCGCCACCAGCGCCAGGAACGTGGCCTGGGAGATCGTGTCCCACGTTTCCATGATGCCGTCCTGCGTCACCAGGTCGAAGTCGTTGGGTTCGTCCAGGCGCAGGCCGTGCCGCGTCCGCATGACCTGTTCGACCTCGCGCAGGGCCACCTCGCGCGGCACGCCCTCACGCGGGACGGCGGAAATCAGGATGCTGCGCATCTCGCCCCGGCCCTGGCGAAACGCACGGATGCCGAACTGTTTCTGATAGGTCGTCTGCGGAATGACGACGAAGTCGTCGACGCCCAGGGAAAAGCCGCCGGGGCTGGGGCGTTTGTCGGCCACGCCCACCACTTCGTATTCGACCAGGCCGAGGCGCACGGTCTTGCCCACCGCGTCCTGGTTGGGGAACAGCGCCTGCGCGGGCGTCTGGCCCAGCACCACGACATGCCGGCGCCTCGCCACCTCGCCGCTGGTGAAGAAGCGTCCCTCCGCCAGCGGCACCCGGACCACATCGGGCCATCGCTCCGTGGTGCCCAGGACGTTGATCATCTTCGACCGCTGGTTGCGGTAGTACACCCGCTCCTGGGTCGGCGGGCCGCCGTCGCCCAGCATGATGTCGACGATGCCGATCGACGGCGCGTCGCGTTCGATGGCCTCGGCGTCTTCCGGCGTCATGTTCGGCCGCATCAGCAGCTGCTGGAAGTCGCCGCCGGCCGCCATGCTGATGCCCGAGAACTTGGCGACGGTGATCGTGTCCGGCCCCAGCGCGCGCATCGATTCGCGCAGCGACTCGTCAAAGCCGCGGATGAGCGAGGTCATGCCCACGATCGACGTGATGCCGATCACGATGCCCAGCACCGTCAGGCTCGACCGCATCTTGTTGCCGCGGAGGGTGTCCCACGACATGACCAGGATTTCGTTGAACAGACCCCAGCGCATGACTATTCCTTTCGCAGCGCTTCAATCGGGTCCAGCGACGCCGCCCGCATGGCCGGGTAGAGCCCGAAGAACAGGCCGACGATCGCGGTGACCGAGATGCCCAGGGCCACCGACCACGGCTCCACGATGGCCGGCAGCGGGGTGACCTGGCTGATGATGAACGCGACCAGGAAGCCGAGTGTGGTCCCCACGACCCCGCCGAAGGTCGACAGCGTGATCGACTCGGTCAGGATCTGCCACAACACATCACGCCGCCGGGCGCCCAGCGACTTGCGCAGGCCGATCTCGCGCGTGCGCTCCGTGACCACCATCAACATGATGTTCATGATCACGATGCCGCCGACGACCAGCGACAGACTGACCACGCCGATCAGAATCGCGAACACGCCGGAGGTGACCTGGTCGTAGAGGTCCAGGAAGGTGTCCGAGGTGACGATGCCGAAGTTGTCCGGCTCGGCCGGCCGCAGGCGCCGCTGGATGCGCAGCGCCAGCGTGGCGTCGTCCATGGCCGCGCGCACCACGGACGGGTCGGTCGGCATGACCGTGAGCGAGATGGACGTGCGGGTGCCGAAGAGCCGCTGAAACGCGCCGAGCGGGATCACCGCGAACTCGTCCTGCGACTGGCCGAACAGCGCGCCCTTCTTCTTGTGAATGCCGACCACGCGGAAGCGCACGCCGGCGATGGTGATTTCCTTGTCGATGGGATCGAGCGCGCCGAACAGCCGGTCGGCCGCGTCCCAGCCGAGAATCGCCACGTTGCGGCGGTTGTCGAACTCGGCGGCCGAGATGGCCCGGCCTTCCACGATGTCGGTGGTCGGCAGCTGCGAATATTCCTTGGTGACGCCTCGAATCGACAGCGACTCGAGCGTTTCGCGCCGCGCCTTGACCTCGGCGCTCGATCCCGACGACACCATGACCAGGCGAATCCGCTCGCTGGCGGCGCGCACCGCGGCGGCGTCCTCGAACGTCAGGCGCGGGTTGGACGCCGCGCGCAGCTGTTCCTCCTCGGTGCGCGTCGGGCCGCTGCGCTGCACCATGAACGTGTCGGCGCCGACCTGCGACGTGATCGTGTCGGACACCGACGCGTTCAGGCCCTGGACGAGCGACACCACCGCGATGATCGACGTCACCGCGACGATGTTGCCGAGGACGGTCAGGAACGACCGAAGCTTGTTGGCCCAGATCGCCGAGAGCGCGAGCTTGGCCGCTTCAACGAACTGCTGCACACTATCCGCCCGTCGTGGGCCGCGTCGTGGCCGGCGGCACGACCTTGATCAGGTCGCCGTCGCGCAGGGTGCGCACCGACGAAAACGGCCCGGTGATCACTTCATCGCCGTCCGACAGCCCTTCGAGCACCTCGAAGAACTTCTCGCCCGCGATGCCGACCTTGATGGGGGTGAAGATCGCGCGGCCGTCGCGAATGACGAACGCGCCCTCGATCTCCTTGCGCTCCTGGCCCGGCTGCAGCTCGGCCGGTGCCGTCGCCCGCCGCGTGGGCTGGCCGGGCGCCGCCGGCGTCTCACGCACCAGCGAGCCGTCGGCGTTGACCACCATCTCGCGGACGGCCGTCGCCTGAATCGGCACCGCCAGCGCCTTCTGGCGGGTCGCCGTGGTGACGACCGCCGTGCAGGTGAACCCGGGGCGCACGTTCGGGACCTCGCCCTCCAGCGTGACGACCACCTTGAAGTTGGTGGCGCGCGTGGTGGCCGCGCCCGCCGTCTGGATGGCGCTGTTGCCGACTTCCGTCACCCGGCCCGGGAACTCCTGATCGGGGAAGGCGTCGATCTTCACCTTGGCCGGCTGGCCGACCGCGATGAAGGGAATGTCGGTCTCGTCGACTTCGATCTCCGTTTCAATCACCGACAGGTCGGCGATGGTCAGCAGCACCGTGCCGGCGTTGTTCATCGTGCCGACCACCACCGTTTCGCCCTCTTCGATGTTGCGGCGGGTCACGATGCCCGCGATGGGCGAGACGATGCGGACCTTGTTCAGGTCGAACTGGGCGTTCTCGAGCGCCGCCTCGTCGGTCTTGAGCCGGGTCTGCTGCGTCTTGACCGACTGCTCCCGCTGCGCCAGCTCGGTCTCGCGCAGCTTCAGCTCGGCCTCGGCGCGGTCGAGCACCTCGCGAGGAATCAGCGCGGCGCGGAACAACTCGCGCTGGCGCTGGGCGTTGTCTTCGGCCTGCTTGAGGTTGGTCCGCGCGTTGTCCACCGACCGCTGGGTCTCGAGCAGCTGCGACCGGGCCGCCGCCAGGCTCGCCTCGCGGCTGTTGACCTGCGTCTGCAGGTTGCGCGGGTCGATCTGCAGCAGGAACTGGCCGGCCGACACGCGGTCCCCTTCGTTGACCGCCAGGTCGACGACCTTGCCCATCGTCTCGGCGCTGATGTTCACGGTGCGCTGCGCGCGGATCTTGCCGCTGGCCGACACGATCGCTTCCAGATCGTGGCGGGCAATCTTCTCGGTTTCCACCACGACGCCCGTGGTCCGGTTCGAGTTGAGGTTCGCGTAGATGACGGCGGCCAGACCGACGACGATCACGAGGCCGATGACGAGTTTCTTTCGGTTCATTGCGATGGCTATCCTGCGAAGAAGAAGGCGACGGCGAGAGCAATCACGGCGTAGGTCACGAGCAGGCCCGTGGCGACGCCGGTGGTGGTGCGCTTGTACAGCGCGGCCAGGCCGATGGCGAGCACCACCAGCCACCAGACCATGAACAGGTCAATCGTGCCCAGGAAGCGCGCGAGCACCCCGGACTCGTCCAGCCCGGGCACCAGGGCGCCGAGGTTGGCGACGCCGGTGGCGCTCATCTGGCCGCGCGCGTACATGATCGGCGCCGCCACGGCCGCGCCGATGGCGCCGATGATCTGGGAATGGACCACCACCGCCATCACGTGTTTGAACGTCGCCGTGCCGCCCAGGATGGTGTTGAACGCGGCCCACATCACGGCCGTGACCAGCACCGACCAGAACGGCACCGAGAGGAACGTGAAGACGAGTGTGGTGTACGCGGTCACGGGCGACTGACTGCGTTTGGCCATCTCGGCATACATCTCGTCGGTCACCGTGAAGCCCATGCCCTCCATCGACTGCACCTGCATCTCGAGCGCGGCCGCGCGGCCGCGTTCGGTGAACTGCGGCACGCCCTGCGCCAGCGCGATGATCAGGCCCACGACGAACAGCGCGCCGGACACCTTGGGCGTCCGAACGATGTGGGGGAACGTCTCACCCGGAGACGTGATCACGCCAATCAAGCGCGAGATGAGACCGGGCAGGGGAGGGGCGTCAGGAGCAGTGGTTGTCGTCATGGCTGGGGCATCCGGGCTAACACTGAAGGCCACTGGGGGCACACGTGGAGCCAGAGCATCCCCACATTGTACCGTCGCGAACAGATACGACCGGTTTGCCACAGGGGTTCCTGATAGGCTGCCCCTGATGACTCAACCGGTGAGACGGCGCGTGCGGGCGGCTGGCTGGGCGCTGGCGGCCGCCCTGATCCTGGTCCCGGGACCCGCCCGCGCCCAGGGGTTCGAGCTGATTGGGGCACGTGCCCTTGGTATGGGTGGCGCCTTTGTCGCCGTCGCGGACGATGCCACCGCCCCCCATTGGAACCCGGCCGGACTGGCCAGCGGTCAGCCGGCGGGAGCGACAATAGAGTGGGTCCAATTTCGAGTTGGTGATCGGAACGGGAACTGGACGACCCCGCCGGTCGACCGCAGCGCCCGTTTTGTCAGTCTGGGCACGTGGCCGGTGGCCGTGAGCATCCTGGACCTCGACGAAATCACAATTTCGGGTGGCGCCGGCGCTCCCACCACGCGGCTCGAGGCCCGCCACTACGCGGTGTCGCTGCTGCAATCGTTGACCGACGAATTTGTCGTGGGCACCACCCTGCGATACGTGCGTGCCAGAGCGGGAACGGGGCTGGCCGAGGGGACCGACACCGAGGCTGAACTGGACCGGGCGCGGGCGTTGCCGACCCGGTCGACGGGCGCGTTCGACCTGGACGTGTCGGCCATGTACAACCTCGGCGTGGTGCGGCTGGCCGGCACGATTCGGAACCTCCGGCAGCCTGAATTCGAGACCCCGGGCGGGGCCGTGGTGGCCGTCGGGCGGCAGTCCCGGGTCGGCATTGCCGTGATTCCCAAAGCTGGCCTGACCCTTGCTATGGACCTAGAGCCCTCCAAGCTGCTGGCTGGGGGGGCCGAGGTGCAGGTGACCAAGACCGCCGTCCTGCGGGCCGGCCTTCGCCGGAACCTGGCAGACGGTGATGACGGGTGGCTGGGCACGGCCGGGGCCAGTCTGGCGGTCCGGCCGGGGACCTGGCTGGACCTGCACGCCGGGGTGACGAACGGAGACGGAGGACGCCGACTCGGAGTGGGGTTGCGCGCGGGCTGGTAGCCGCCGCACGGGGCCCGCTCCTGGCCGGCAGGAGCGAGGATGGCCGTACGGCTCGGAGAACTTCTGGTGCGCGAACAGCGCATCTCGCCGGGGCAGCTGCAAGAGGCCCTGGCGCACCAGCGTGCCAACGGCGGGCGCCTCGGGTCGAACCTCGTCAAACTCGGCTTCGTCCAGGACGATGAAATCACCGCGCTTCTGAGCCGGCAATACGGCGTGCCGGCCATCGCGCTCGGGCATTTCGACCTCGACGCGTCGGTGGTCCGCCTGGTGCCGCCGGAAACGGCGGCCAAGTACCTGGTCATTCCCGTCAGCCGGTCCGCCAACGCGCTGACGTTGGCGATGACCGATCCCACCAACGTGCCGGCGATGGACGACATCCGGTTCATGACCGGTCTGCATGTCGAGCCGGTTGTGGCGTCGGAAACCGCCGTGCGCGAGGCCATCGAGCGGTACTACGGCAAGTCGGCCACGCCGGTGGAGTCGCCGGCGGCCGACCTGGTCTCGCGCGCGCTCGAGGATCTGGGCGGCGCCGGGGAAGACGGCATCGAGGTCGTCGCCGATACCGAGGCGATTGATGCCGCCGCGCTCGAAAAACAAAGCGGCGAGGCGCCGGTCATCCGGCTGGTCAACGCGCTGATGCTGTCGGCGATTCAACGCGGCGCCAGCGACATTCACCTCGAGCCGTACGAAAAGGAACTGCGCATCCGCTTCCGCATCGACGGCGTGCTGCAGCGGGTGATGGCCCCGCCGCTCAAGTACCGCGACCCGATCACCTCGCGCATCAAGATCATGGCGCAGCTCGACATCGCCGAGAAGCGGCTGCCGCAGGACGGCCGCATCAAGGCGCGGTTCAACGATCACGGCCAGACGCGCGAGATCGATTTTCGCGTGTCCTGTCTGCCCACGCTGTTCGGCGAGAAGATCGTCATGCGCCTGCTCGACCGCGAGCAGCTGCGGCTCGACATGACGCGGCTGGGGTTCGACGCGCCGGCACTGGCGAAGTTCGAGTCGGCCATCCGGCGGCCCTGGGGCATGGTGCTGGTCACCGGCCCGACCGGCAGCGGCAAGACCAACACCTTGTACTCGGCGATCGCCCAGCTCAACCAGCCGGGCACCAACATCCTCACCGCCGAGGACCCGGTGGAGTTCAACATGGCGGGCATCAACCAGGTGCAGGTGCGTGACGGCATCGGTCTGACCTTTGCCGCCGCACTCCGGTCGTTCCTGCGCCAGGACCCGAACGTCATCCTCGTCGGCGAAATTCGCGACGCCGAGACGGCGGCCATCGCGGTGCAGGCGGCGCTGACGGGGCACCTCGTCCTGTCGACCCTGCACACCAACGACGCGCCCAGCACGGTGAGCCGCCTGGTCAACATGGGGGTCGAGTCGTTCCTGGTCGCCAGCTCGGTCAACCTCGTCTGCGCGCAGCGGCTGGTGCGCCGCATCTGCGACCACTGCAAGGCGCTGGATCCGCTGTCGCCCGATGCGCTGGTCGAGGCCGGCTTCGCGCCCGATGAACTCGACGGCCTGTTGACCTGGCGCGGCCGCGGCTGCGATCGCTGCGGCGGCACCGGCTACAAGGGCCGCGTGGGCCTGTTCGAGGTGATGGCCTCGTCCGAGGCGTTGCGCGCGCTCATTCTGGACGGCGCGCCGGTCAGCGAGCTCCGGCGCCAGGCCGTCGCGGAAGGCATGGTCACGCTGCGCCAGAGCGGCCTGCGCAAGGTGCGCGAAGGGTTGACCTCGGTGGATGACGTGATGCGGGAAACGGTGATCTGATGACGCTGCCTGATCTGCTGCAACAAACGGCCGCCCTGGGCGGCTCCGACCTTCACCTGGCCGTGGGCAGTCCGCCGCAGGTCCGTGTGGACGGCCACCTGCAACGGCTGAACGCGCCCGACCTCACGCCCGACGTCACCCAGGCGCTGGCCTACAGCGTCCTGACCGACCGGCAGAAAAAGACCTTCGAGGAAACCTGGGAGCTCGACCTGGCCTTTGGTCTGGAAGGCGTCGGGCGCTTCCGCTGCAACGTCTTCATGCAGAAGGGCGCCATCGGCGCGGTCTACCGCCTCATCCCCGAGACGATTCGCACACTCGAGGAACTGGGACTGCCGGCCGTCCTGGGCCGGCTGGCCGATCGGCCCCGCGGACTGGTGCTGGTCACCGGCCCCACCGGCTCGGGCAAGTCCACGACGCTGGCGGCGATGATCGACCGGATCAACCGCACCCGGCCCGCGCACATCCTGACGATTGAAGACCCGATCGAATACCTGCATCCGCACAAGATGTCGCTGGTCAACCAGCGCGAACTGCACGCCGACACCCGCGGGTTCTCCCACGCGCTGCGCGCCGCGCTGCGTGAAGACCCCGACGTGGTGCTGGTCGGCGAGTTGCGCGACCTGGAGACGATGGAGGCCGCGATGAAGCTGGCCGAGACGGGCCACCTGACGCTGGCCACGCTGCACACCAACTCGGCCGCGCAGACGGTTACGCGTATCGTCGACGCCTTTCCCGCGCACCAGCAGGCGCAGATTCGCACGCAGCTGTCGCTGGTCATCGAGGGCATCGTGTGTCAGTCGCTGCTGCCCAAGGCCGCCGGCAAGGGCCGCGCGTGCGCGCTGGAGATTCTGGTGGCGACCCCCGCCATCCGCAGCCTCATCCGCGACGACAAGGTGCACCAGATCTACTCGAGCATGCAGGCCGGACAGGAGAAATACGGAATGCAGACCATGAATCAGGCGCTGGCGCGGCTGGCGCAGTCGCACCAGATCACCCGGGAGACCGCCATGTCGGCGACCTCCAACCGGGACGAACTGCAGGCGATGTTTGAACGAGGACGCGTCGCATGACCACCGCCACACGCACACAACGTCTCCCGGCCAAGGCCGTCAAGCCGGCCGTCTCCCGCGGCGGTCGCGCCCGCAAGGTGCCGCCCAAGAACCTGGCCGTCTTCACGCGGCAGCTGTCGGTGATGATCGACGCCGGGCTGCCGCTGGTGCAGTGCCTGGAGCTGCTCGCCAAGGAAGAGCCCGACGCGCGGCTGGCCGAATCGATCCGCAAGGTGCAGCGCGATGTCGAAGCCGGCGCGTCGCTGGCCGAGGCCATGGAGCGCCAGCCGCAGGCGTTCAGCCCGTTGTTCACCCACATGATCTCGGCTGGTGAAGCCGGCGGCATCCTCGACACGATCCTCAAGCGGCTGTCCACCTACATCGAAAAACAGGTGAAGCTGCAGTCGCAGGTGCGGTCGGCGATGGTGTATCCCGCCGCCGTGCTGAGCATTGCGGCGATCGTGGTCGCCGGCATCCTGTGGAAGGTCATTCCCACCTTCGCGGAACTGTTCGCCGGCCTGAATGCCGAGCTGCCGCTGCCGACCCGGATCGTGATCGCGGCCAGCAACCTGCTGATCACGGCGCTGCCGTTCCTGGTGGCCGGCGCCTTCGGCCTGGGCGTGCTCTTCCGCCGGTATTACGCGACGCCGGCCGGGCGGCTGAGGGTCGACGGCACGATGCTGCGGATGCCTCTGATCGGGCCGATTCTGCGCAAGGTGGCGGTCGCGCGATTCTGCCGGACGTTGTCGACGCTCATCAGTTCCGGCGTGCCGATCCTGGCCGGCCTCGATATCACCGCGCGCACGTCGGGCAACGCCGTCATCGAGCAGGCCGTGGGCCAGGCCCGGCAGCGCATCGAACGCGGCGAAACGATTGCCACGCCGCTGCGGGCCTCGGGCGTCTTTCCGCCGATGGTGGCCCAGATGATCGGCGCGGGTGAAACCACCGGCTCGCTCGACGTCATGCTGGGCAAGATTGCCGAGTTCTACGAAGACGAAGTGGACGTGGCGGTGGCCAGCCTGGTCACCGTGCTCGAGCCGGTCATGATTGCCGTGCTCGGCGTCATCGTCGGCGCCATCGTCATTTCGATGTATCTGCCGCTGTTTGACTTGATCAGTCAGCTGTCCTAGTGCGGAGTGCGGAGTGCGAAGTGCGGAGTGCGGAGTGCGGAGTGCGGAGTGCGCGGAGCGCGGAGTGCGAAGTGCAGGAGTCGTGCGTGGACGTACAGAATTGGTCGTGCAGAGTTGCGATCGGCGCGACAGAACCGTGATCGGCGCGCTGGCGCCGGGCGAAGTGCGTGAAAACACGCAGTGAAGTGCGGGTTGGGCAGGTGCGCTCGTGTCAGTTCGGACCTGGTACCAACGTTGCCTTTAAGTCGAACCGCTAGGAGCCGCGTGATGCGGGCCCCATGTCGGTGCCCAGGTCGGCTGGAGGCGAAGGGATATAACGTCATGAAGCGCAGAGATGAAGGTTTCACACTGATTGAACTGCTGATCGTCGTGGCGATCATCAGCATCATCGCGGCGATTGCAGTGCCCGGACTGCTGCGCGCGCGGATGACGGGCAACGAGACGTCGGCGATGGCGTCGCTCAAGGTCGTCAACTCGTCGGAGGTCGCGTATTCGGCGTCCTGCGGCAACAACGGGTATGCCGTGGCCTTCACGGTGCTCGGCACGCCGCCTCCCGGCACCACCGTGCCGTTCATCTCGCCGGACCTCGGGTCCGTCGCGGCGCCGCAGAAGAGCGGCTACAACTTCACGCTGGCGGCCGGCGCCGGCGCGGCCGTGGGCCCCAACGACTGCAACGGCACGGCGACGCAGACGGCGTACTACTCGACGGCGATTCCGCAGACGTTCGGCACGACCGGCGGCAAGTCCTACGCCACCAACGCCAGCAACACGGTGTGGCAGGTGTCGGCCGCCGCGGCGCCGACCGAGCCGTTCGGCGCGCCCGCGACGCCGATTCAGTAACGGGTCCAGGGGCCGAGGGTCCAGGGTCCAGGGGCCGACTGGGTCCGAGGTCCGACAGGGTCCGAGGTCCGACAGGTCCGAGGTCCGACGGGGTCTGGGGGCAAGGGGGGGCGCGTGTCCACCCTTGCCCCGCACTTCGCACCCCGCACCCCGCACTGCGCACCCCGCACTGCGCACCCCGCACCCCGCACTGCGCACCCCGCACTGCGCACCCCGCACCCCGCAGTTCGCACCCCGCACTCCGCACTCCGCACCATGTACGTCCTGAGTGTGGTACAACGACGTGCCATGACCTCGCGCACACGTTTTGTGATCCTGCTGGCCGGCCTGGCCGGGCTGGGTTTCGCCGGTTCATCCGCCTGGGTGCACCACCGGCTGCTGACCGACCCCTCTTACACGAGCTTCTGTGACGTCAATGCGACGTTCAACTGCTCACAGGTGTATCTGAGCCAGTACGGATCGTTTCAGGGGATCTCGACCGCCCTGTTTGGCCTGATCTGGTTCGGCGTGGCGGTGCTGCTGGCCGCGTTCGCGACGCCCGCGACGGCCGACGCCAAGACTGCCGCCAGCCCCGCCGGTGCGTACCTCTTTGCGTGGTCCACGGTCGGCCTGGCCGTGGTGCTGTACCTCGCATACGCCTCGTTCTTCGTGCTCGGCACCGCCTGCCTGCTGTGCCTGGGCACCTACGTGGCGGTGGCCGTGATCTTCCTGTCCTCCGGCACCGCGTCGTCGGTGCCGGTCAGTCAGCTGCCGGGCCGGCTTGGCCGGGATCTCCAGGCGCTGAGCCAGAACACCCCGGCCTTCGTGGCCACGCTGGTGTTCCTGGTCGGCGCGGGCACCGCACTGGCCTGGTTCCCGAAGGACAATCTGCCGAAGGCCGGCGAGGCGCCGACCAATCAGGCCGCGCAGGCCGCGCCAGGGGCGGATGCGGTGACGCAGTGGCTGGCGGAGTTCGACGCCAAGCCGCGTGTGGACGTCGGCGTGCCGGCCGACGGCGCCAAGGTCGTCATCGTGAAGTGGAACGACTTCCAGTGCCCGTCGTGCCGCGAGGGCTTCGTCTGGCACAAGCCGATTCTCGAGAAGTTCGCGCAGTCACATCCCGGCGCGATCAAATACGTCGTCAAGGATTTTCCGCTCGAAGGGGAGTGCAACTTCTCCACGCCGAACATGAACCATTTCGCGGCCTGTGAAGCGTCGGTGGCCCTGCGCCTGGCGCGGGAAGCCGGGCGCGCCGATGAGATGGAGAAGTGGCTCTTCGACAATCAGCCGCAGCTGACGGCCGACAAGGTGCGTGAAGGGTACCAGACCGTGACGGGACGGACGGACTTCACCGAGCGGTATGCGACCGTGCTCGCCGGCGTGCGTCAGGACGTGTCCGATGGCGTCGCGCTGCAGATCGGCCAGACCCCGACGTATTTCATCAACGGCGTGCGTGTGCTGGGCAACCTGCAGCCGCAGTGGCTCGAGGTGCTGCTCGATCACGAGATCAAGAAGGCCGGGGGGCAGTAGGCCCGAAGGATGAATGCTGCTCCGCGCTGAGGAACTGACCAAGGATTTTTCGACCGGGTTCCTGCGCCGAGGGCGGCACCGCGCGCTCGATCGGGTGACGTTCGAGCTGGCGCGCGGGGAGGTCTTCGGGCTGCTGGGGCCCAACGGCGCGGGCAAGACCACCACGCTGAAACTGTTGACCGGCCTCTTGCGCCCCACGGCGGGGCGCATCACCGTGTTCGATCGGAGCCCGGCCGATCCCGAGGCCCGGCGGGCGCTGGGGTTTCTGCCGGAACATCCGACGTTTTACGACCACCTGACCGGCGAGGAACTGCTGCGCTACTTCGCGGGCTTGTGCGGCGTGCCGGCCGCGGACCGGACGGCGCGGGTGGCCCGGCTGCTCGACCGCGTCGGACTGGACGCCGCCCGCCGCCGGCCCATCCGGCAGTACTCGAAGGGCATGGTCCAGCGCCTCGGCCTGGCGCAGGCGCTCGTCAACGATCCCGCGCTCATCATCCTCGACGAACCCATGTCCGGACTGGATCCGATCGGCCGGCGCGACGTGCGTGAGCTGATTCTCGAACTGCGGGATGCCGGACGGACGATTCTGTTCAGCTCCCACATCCTGTCGGATGCCGAACTGCTGTGTACCCGCGTGGCGATCCTTCGCCGCGGGCATCTGGTCGCGACCGGCGCCACCGCCGAACTCACGGCCGGGCACACGCGCGGGTGGGATGTCACCGCGTCGGGTCTCACCCCGGCCGCCGTGACGGCGCTGCAGGCGCGGTGTGTCCACGCCACGCGCATCGCGCACGGCCGCTACACGTTCACCCTGGGGCCGGACCAGCGGCCCGAGCCGTTTGTGGCCGATCTCGCCGCGCGCGGCGGCGCGCTCGACAGCGTGACCGCGCTGCGCGCCACGCTGGAAGACGTGTTCCTGGAGCGGGTGTCATGACCCACATCGGGCTGGTGGCCATCCACGTGTTCAAGGAAAGCGTGCGCGATCGCGTGTTGTTCGCGATCGGCGGCTTCACCATCGTGCTGGTCGCCGCGTCGGTCCTCATCGGCCAGATCACGGCGGGACAGGACATTCGCATCATCAAGGATCTGGGCCTGGCCGCCATCGAACTGTCCGGCGTGCTGATGGCGGTGTTCATCGGCGTGGGTCTCGTCGCCAGGGAAATCGAACGCCGATCGATCTTCAGCGTGTTGTCCAAGCCCGTGCACCGGTGGCAGTTCATCATCGGCAAGTTCGTGGGCCTGGGGGCGACGTTGACCGTCAACGTCGCCTGCATGGGGGTGGCGCTGGCCGGCGTGCTGGCGTGGATGCATCTGGCGTCGCCGCCCGAGCAGGTGCGCGCCTGGGCCGTGCCGGCGCTCGACCCGGCGCTGGTCAAGCCGCTCCTGCTCATCGCCGCCGAACTGCTGCTGCTGACCGCGGTGGCGCTGCTGGTCTCCACGTTTTCATCGAGCGGTGTCATGTCCGTGGTGCTCACGCTCGGGGTCTGGATCGTCGGCCTGCTCGCCGCGGACTTGCGGACGTTCACGGCGGCCGATGCCGCGTGGCTCACCGTTCTGGTGCAGGCCGCCGGGCACGCCGTTCCGGCGTTCTCCGAATTCGACATCAAGGCCGCCGTCGTCAACGGGCGTCCGGTCGCCTGGGGTTACGTGGGATTGACCGTGGTGTACGCGGCGACGTATGCCGCCGGTCTGCTCGCGGCGGCCGTGGCGATCTTCTCGCGACGGGAGTTCACGTAAGTGCCGCGCTGGCTGATGGGCGGACTGGCGCTGGCCGCGGTGGCCGTGTCGTCGGTCGTGCTGCAGGCGCGTGATCGACAGTACCCGCCGCAACCGGCCGTCGACGACATTCTCTACGTCACCGACGGCTCCACCGTGGCGCATCTGGCGCTCGGCTTCGATTCGGTGCTGGCGGACCTCTACTGGATTCGCGCGGTGCAGCACTACGGCCGCGAGCGCCGGTCGCTCACCTACGAAGGGCGATATCGCCTGTTGCACCCGCTCATCGAGGTGACGACGACCCTGGACCCTCACTTCGCAACCGCGTATCAGTTCGGCGCGCTGTTTCTCGCTGAGCCGCTACCGGGCGGAGCGGGCCGCCTCGACCTGGGCCTCGCGCTGCTCGAGAAGGGGCTGCGCGCCGATCCTCACCGCTGGCAATACGCGCAGTACCTGGGTTTCCTGCACTACTGGCACGGTCACGATCGCGCCGAAGCCGCGCGCCAGATCGAACGCGCCGCGGCGATGCCCGGCGCGCCCATCTGGCTCAAGCCCCTGGCGGCGGCGATGTTCATCGAAGGGGGCGACCGCGAGGCCGCGCGGCTGATCCTCGAACAGCTGGCCCAGGCCGATGAGCGGTGGATCCGGGATCTGGCCCAGCGGCGACTGGCGGAACTGGCGGGGCGATGACGATCGATCCGGTGTGGCCCGCGCTGGTCTTCGGCCTGATGGTCGGCAGTTTTCTGAACGTGTGCATCGCGCGGCTGCCGGCCGGCGAGTCGATCGTGTCACCGCCGTCGCGCTGTCCGCACTGCCGGCAGCCGATCCGCTGGCGCGACAATCTGCCGGTCGTCAGTTACCTGATCCTCGGCGGCCGCTGCCGCGCGTGCCGCGCCCGCATCACACCGCGCTACCTGTTCGTCGAGCTGGTGACCGGCGTGTTGTTCGCGCTGCAGGCGTGGCAGGTGGGCGAGGTCAGCTGGCTGCTGGCCTCTCGTCTGACGTTCACGGCGTTGTTGATCGCGCTGGCGGCCACCGATCTGGAAACGTACCGCCTGCCCAACCCGCTCACCCTGGGCGGCCTGGGCGTGGGGCTGGCGTTCAGCGTGGTGGTGCCGCCGGGGCCGGTGGCCGCGGTGCTCGGCGCGTGCGTCGGCGCCGGGATTCTCTGGGGCATCCGCTGGGCGTGGCTGCGTGCGACGGGTAAGGACGCGATGGGCCTGGGCGACGTGAAGATGCTGGCCATGATTGGCGCGTTCCTCGGGTGGCAGCAGGTCTGGGTCGTCCTGCTGCTCTCGACGCTGGTGGGAGCGATCGTCGGTGTCGGCCTCGCCGCCGCGGGCCGGGGGACGATGGGAACGAAGCTGCCGTTTGGCGTGTTCCTGGCCGGCGCCGCGCTGGTGGCCTCGCAGGTGGGCGAACCGCTGCTGGCCTGGTACCTCGGCCTGTATTGAGCGAAAACTGCAATGGCCTGACCGGCCGGTGTACGCACTTTCTGCCAGACACACACGATTTCCCCGGCAAACCCCGGCCTGAAACTGGCCCCGGAGTTGCTTCTGGCTTCACCCATGCCGGTGAGTGCGGGATTCACGCTCGTCGAAGCGCTGATTGCGATGGCGGTCGGGTCGGTGACCCTGGCCGGGGTGGCCGGGCTGCTGTCGGCCAGCGCCCGGGCCGCCACCGATGCGGAGTTGGAGACCACCGCGACGCTGGTGGCCACCCGCACGGTGGAGGAGTGGCGATCGCTCACGGTGGCGCCGCTCGATGGCGTCGCCCAGTACGACCGGCACGGGCGCGAGACCGACGCCGGCGGCCTGTTTGCCGTGCGCTGGCGCGCCGAGCCTGACGCCGCCTCGGCGAATCTGTGGCGCCTGTCGGTCGAGGTATCTAGCGCGCGCCTGCGCGCGCCGGTCGTCACCGAGGCCGCGGTGCGACGGGTGTGGTGATGCACCGCGCCGACGGGCACACCCTCATCGAGGCCGCGATCGGACTGGCGCTGGTGTTGCTGGTCGCGACCGGCGCGGTGGCGTTGCTGGCGCAGGTGATGCGGCTGGCGGATCGCCTGCCCACGACGTTCGACCTGCAGCAGCGCAGCCGGGTGGCGCTCGACCAGATGTCGCGCGATGTGCAGGCCGCCGGCGGTGGGGCCGACCTGATCTCGGGGGCGACACCGCTCGCAGCCGTGACACCCGCCGTGTGGCCGCGCCGCCTGCTGCACGCAGGTCTGCCCGCCGAACCGGCGCGCACCGACGTGTTCACCACGCTCAGCGTCGCCGGCTCCACGGCGCAGGCCACGCTGGCCGTGGCTGCGGCGGCTGATGCCTCCGCCGTCACCATCGCTCCCGCCGCGCATTGCCCGGGCGACCGGCCGGCGTGTGGCTTCACCGCCAACGTGCTGTTCGGCGTCGTCCATGCCTCGGGTCTCGTGGTGTTGGGGCGTGCCGGCCCGGTTGATGGCACGCGGGTGCCGTTCACCGCGCTGGCCGGCAGTGGCGAGACCGCGCCGGCCGGGGCGGCGGTGGCCGAGGTCGCGGTGCGTACCTACGAATGGGACCGCGCCTCCCGTGTCGTGCGCCTGGCCATTGGCGCGTCGGCGGCTCAGGCGCTGATCGACGATGTGGACGAGTTCACGGTGCGGTATTTCACGCCGGATGGAGAATTGCCGATCGCGCAGCTGGCGGATGGACCGTGGCGCAGTGCGGGTGCGTTGATGTTCGACGAGGACGCGCTGGCGATCACACGCGTGCGGCTCGACCTGCGGCTGTCGGCCGGGCGGGTCTCGATGACTGCCACCACCGATGCGGCCGTGCGGGTCCGAGGCGACCGGCCATGGTGATCGTGATGCTCGTGTCGCTGCTGGCCGCGTCGGCGTCCGCCGGACTCGCGTTGGTCAGCCACACGGAACGGCAGGTCGCGTCCCGGCACCGGCAGGCGGCGGGGCAGGCCTATGGTGCCGAATCGGCCCTCGCGCGCGCGCTGGCGGCCCTCGAGGCGCAGCCCACCTGGAACGATGTGCCTGGGGCGTGGACGATGGGTGTGGTGGCGCTCAGCAACGACGTCGAACAGCGGACCGAGGCTCTCAATCGGAGTCTGGCGGGGCGGCTGCCCGCCGGTGACGACACGCCGCGCTGGCGATGTGTGGCGACGGGCCGCGAAGGCGGGATGGAGACGGTCACGTGGGTCAGGGATGACCCGGCCGACGGGGACGCCAACCCGGGCGCGGATGCCAACGGGCAGATCACGCTGCGGGCCGAGGCCGTGGCGTCGGGCGGCCACCGGCGCGGCTTCGAGGCCACGGTCCGGCGCGAAGAGAATCGGGTCACACTGGTGGCCTGGCGGGAGGTCTGGTGAACGTCGCGATTTGGCTCTGGGTGGTGGTGCAGGTCTGGCAGGCGCCGCCGGCGTCGCTGGGCGAGGCGGCGCTGCGTGAGGCGGTGCGCCGGCAGGTGTCGTCGGCCTCGGCCTTCCAACTGACCGACGCCGAAATCGGCCCGCCGCCGCCGCGGCCGGCCGCGCCGCCCCCGGCGACGGCCGCTGACGCCGCAGCCAAAGCGGTCGATCCGGCTGCCAAGGCCGCCGGCGGTGAGACGGCGCCGGTCAAGGACCAGGCCTGGTGGCAGGCGCGCCTGACCACCGCGCGTGAGACGTTGACGCGTAATCGCCTGCTGCTGGACGCGCTTGCCAGCCGCATCGCGGCGCTGGACGCCGACATCGCGGGCCGTGACGACCCGGCGCAGCGCGCCATCCTCATGCAGGCGCGCGAAGCGGCCCTGACCGAGCGCGAACGGCTGACCAAGCAGGTCGCCGCCGATGCGCAGGCCATCGAGGACATTCGCGAGGAAGGCCGCAAGGCCGGTGTCCCGCCGGGCTGGATTCGCTGAGGCGGATCGCGGCCGTCAGACCCGGCCGGGCTACTTCAATCCAATCGCGCCGAGCGCCATCGTCAGTTCCTTGATCGTGACGTCGCTGGCGATGCGGGTGGCGCCGATACGCGTCGGCAGCACGAAGTGCAGGGTGCCGTCGGCCACCTTCTTGTCGAGCTTGATGGCGTCGAGCGCGTCGGCAATCTTCAGGTCGGTGGTGGCCGGGATCGGGCCCATGGCGGTGATGAGGCCGCGCAACGCCTCGAGGTCGCCGGCGGGAAACTCGCCGCGCTGCACCGACAACGTCGCCGCGGCGATCATGCCCAGGCCCACGGCTTCGCCGTGCCGGAAGCGCCGGTACTTGCTGATCGCCTCCAGTGCGTGTCCCACCGTGTGACCGAAGTTGAGCGCGCGCCTGGGGCCGCGTTCGCGTTCGTCTTCCATCACCACCTGCGCCTTGATGCGGCAGCACTCCGCGACGAGCGGCGTCAACACCTCGGGTTCGCGCGCGAAGATTGCCGCCAGCGTGCCGGCCATGCGATCGAACAAGGGCCGTGACGCGATGACGCCGTATTTGATCGCTTCGTAGAGGCCGGCGCGGAACTCGCGGCGCGGCAGCGTCGACAACACCTCGACATCGCACACCACCAGCGAGGGCGCGTGGAAGGCGCCCACCAGATTCTTGCCGGCGGCCAGGTTGACCCCCGTCTTGCCGCCGATCGCGCTGTCGACCTGCGCGAGCAGCGTGGTCGGCACCTGCACGACCCGCAGGCCGCGCAGGTAGGTGGCCGCCGCAAACCCCGCGACGTCGCCCACCACGCCTCCGCCGACCGCCAGGACCACCGTGGACCGGTCCGCCCGCCGGCCGACCAGGCCGTCGTACAGGCGCGCCACCGTGGGCAGGGTCTTGGCCCGTTCCCCGTCGGGAATGACCAGCGGCTTGTGGCCCCCGAGCACCGGCTGCAGCCAGCGTTCGTGCGCCCGCCAGACCGGCGGGCACGTCACCACGATCGTGTCCGCCACCAGTCCGTGCTCGGAGAGCAGCGCCGGCAGCCGCCGCGTCAGGCCGGGGCCCACCAGCACCGCGTAGGCGCCGGCGCCGTGGGTGACGTCGATGCGCGAGGGAATCATCGTGACAGGTTACGATAGCAGGCTGGAGCACACGACTTTGGCAGAACAACAGGGTAAGCAGGGCGGACAGGGGAAAGCGGACGCGTTCGTGACGGAGATCACGCCGCGGTCCGAGGACTTCTCCCGGTGGTATCTCGATGTCGTCCGGCGCGCCGAGCTGGCGGACTACTCGCCCGTGAAGGGCTGCATGGTCATCCGGCCGTACGGCTACGCGATCTGGGAACACATTCAGCGGCTGCTCGATGCGCGCTTCAAGGCCACCGGGCACGTCAACGCGTACTTCCCGCTGTTCATTCCCGAGAGCCTCATCCTCAAGGAAAAGGACCACGTCGAGGGGTTCGCGCCGCAGGTGGCGTGGGTCACCCGGGGCGGCGACGAGGAGCTCGAGGAAAAGCTGATCGTCCGGCCGACGTCGGAAGTGATCATCGGCACGATGTACGCCAAGTGGGTCAAGTCGTGGCGCGATCTGCCCGTGCTCATCAACCAGTGGGCCAACGTGGTGCGCTGGGAGAAAGTCACGCGGCCGTTCCTGCGCACGACCGAATTCCTCTGGCAGGAAGGGCACACCGCGCACGAGACCGCCGAAGAGGCCGAGGAAGAGACGCTCAAGATCCTGGCGCTCTACAAGGACTTCGCCGAACGCGAACTGGCAATGCCCGTCGTCGACGGCATCAAGAGCGAGAGCGAGAAGTTCGCCGGCGCCTCGCGCACCTACTCCATCGAGGCGTTGATGGGGGACGGCCGCGCGCTGCAGGCCGGCACCTCGCACAACCTCGGCCAGAACTTCGCCAAGGCGTTCGAGATTCAGTTCCAGGGCCGCGACAAGGCGGTGCAGTACGCGTGGACCACGTCGTGGGGCGTGTCGACGCGGCTGATTGGCGGCGTGATCATGACCCATGGCGACGACAGCGGACTGGTGCTGCCGCCGGCCATCGCACCCCATCAGGTCGTCATCATTCCGATTCCCCGCGGCAACTGGAAGGACACCGTGTTGCCCACCTGCGAGGCGATTCGCGATCAGCTCACGGCGGCCGGCATCCGCGTGAAGCTCGACGCCTCGGAAGAGAATTCACCCGGCTGGAAGTACGCCGAGTGGGAGCTGCGCGGTGTGCCGCTGCGGCTGGAGGTGGGGCCCAAGGACATCGAAAAGGGCGCGGTGTTTTCGGCGCGCCGCGATACACGCGAGAAGGCGTCCATCCCGATGGCGGACCTCACCACTCGTGTGCGCGAGATCCTGCAGGCGATTCAGGACAACCTGCTGGCCCGCGCGCGGCAGTTCCGCGAGGAACACACGTCCGAGGCGGCGACCTGGGCCGAATTCACCGCGGCCATGGAAGGACGGCCGGGATTCGTGATCGCCAGCTGGTGCGGCAGCGCGGAGTGCGAAGCGGCCATCAAGGCCGAGACGCAGGCCACGCTGCGCAACATTCCGCTGCCGGCCACGCCGGTCGACGGCACGTGCATCAAGTGCAACGGCGCCTCGCGCGTGAAGGCCTGGTTCGCCAAAGCCTATTAGTCATCACAGTAGGCATGTAGACATGTAGAAATACATGCCTCCCGCCGGCGGGCGCCGCGAACGCGGCCACCGGCCCGGCTCCAGTTCTCGTTGTGAACTGAACTACGCGCGTTTTGCGGTGGCGACCAGGAGGCCGGCGGCGGGCCACTTCTCGAGGATCTTCTTGAGCGTGGGGTCGCGCCGCGTCAGGCCTTCGCGTTTGACGATCGACCGGAAGGCGTCGGCCAGATGCTCGCGCCACCAGCGGTCGTCTTCGGCGGCGTGCACCCAGGCGTGCGCCAGTGGTGTCAGGCAGGCGGTGTCCCCCACGGCCGCCGCGGCCGACAGAAAGCCGACCGGCAGCGGCCCGGTGGCCTCGGCCAGCGCTTCGCGAAGGTCGTAGAGCGCCAGCCGGCTGTTCCGTTCCGCCAGCTGCTGGTGAAGGGCGCCGCGCACGGCAGCCCATCGCGCCCGCGCATCGGGGCCTGCGGCTGAACGTTCACGCTGTCTCACCGCGTCCACGGCTTTTTTGAGCGTCGCCAGCGTCGCCTTGTCGGCATCGTCCCGGACGACGGCCCCGACGACGTCCGGGTCGGCGGGCAGGCCGCGCGCCACGAGGGTGTCGAGCGGCTCGAGCGCGCCCGACTGCCGCCGTGTGACCCGCGCCACCACGCGCGACGCCGGGTCCCGCGCCAGGGCTTCGTAGAGCGGGCGCAGCAGGCTGTCGGGCTGGCCTTCGAGCGCCGTCAGAGCGGCCAGCCGGCGGGTGGGCGCGACCGTGGCGGCCACCGCCAGGGCGGCCAGCCGATCGAAGGCCTGCGTCGCCCTGGACCCCGTCCCTCGCGCGAGCTCACCCAGCAGATCGATGGCCGCCACGGCCAGCTCGTCGGGGCCCTCGCCGGCGGCCAGCGACTGGGCGAGCGCGCAGGTGCGTGCATCGGCCGAGGCGGTCAGCGCCTCGAGCGCGGCGATGCGCGCCTCGACGCGCTGCGTGCTGTCGCCGGCCACGGTCAGCAGGGCGGTGGTGGCCCGGCTGCCGATGACCGCCAGACGGGCCACGGCCAGCGCGCGCCGTTGCCCATCGTCGGCCACCAGCTCGTCAATCAGCCGGGCGATGTCAGCGGCGAGGGAAGGGCGGATGGACACAGGGCACAGGGCACAGGGAACAGGGCACAGGGATCAGGGCCAAAAAGATCAATGGACCGATGCATCAATGAATCCCATTGATCCATCGATCCATCAGTCCATCGATCCATTCATCGGACCGCGCGACGACCGCGCGGTCTGTTACTGCAGCCGGACGACGAGCGCGGCGCGGCGGTTCATGCGGCGCGTCTCTTCGCGCGAGTTGTCGAACTTCGGCCGTTCCTCGCCGTAGCTGACCACGCTCAGACGATCGCCGCTGATGCCGCGCGTCGCGAGGTACTCGCGCACCGCGGCGGCGCGGCGTTCACCCAGCGCCAGGTTGTATTCGGCCGTGCCGATGTTGCAGGTGTGGCCTTCAATCTGCAGCCGCAGCGAGGCGTTGGCCTGCATCGCCGTGACGGCTTCGTCGAGGACGCGCAGCGCGTCTTCCCGCAGGTTGTAGCGGTCGAACTCGAAGTGCACGTCTTCGAAGACGAAGTCGCGCTGCACCGGCTGCACCACCTGGATGGTGACCGACGCGCTGGCCGAGGCGCCGCGGCTGTCGGTGACCGTCACGGTGACCGGCACGGCGCCGGGCGTGTTGGGCGCGGTCCAGGGCGTCTGGCGGTTGGCCGGGCTGGTGAACGAGCCGGTGTTGGCCGTCCAGCGATAGGTCAGCGGGTCGCCGTCCGGATCCTGCGCATCGGCCGAGACGGTCGACACGCGGCCGACCTCAACCGTGCACGGGTCGCAGGCCGCGCGCACCGTGGGCGGCCGGTTGGCCGGCGGCGTGGGCGGCGCGGGCGGCGGCGGTGGAGGCGGCGGGGGCGGCGGGGCGACGTACTTGCGCGCGCCGGGGTGATACCCGACACGCACCTGGACGCCGAACCGGTCGCGCACCGAGGCCGAGAAGGCCGCCGGGCAGGCGGTGGTGCCGGTCACACAGAACCGCGCATCGCCGCGGTCGCTGGTCGACACGGCCCAGTTGGCCGCCGCGCCGAGGAAGAAGCCGCTGGGCCGCTGCCAGGTGACGCCGAAGGCGCCAAACAGCGGGCTGGCGACCGGCGTGGACGTGGGCGCCACCGAGTTGTCGACACCCAGAAAGTTGGCCGGTGCGGTCGCCGTGGAGTCGAGATACCGCTCGCCATACCACTCGAGCGTGAACCGCAGCGCGGAGGTCGCCGGGAAGGCGGTGCCCACGCCGTAGCGGATGCCGTTGGACAGGTCGAAGCCGTCCGGGTTGCCGCGGACGATCATGCCGCCGTAGCCCGACACTTCGAACACCGACAGTTTCTTGCTGGCGATCAGGTCCGCGTAGTAGTCGACCTTGCCCGTCGACGCGCCGAGGTCATCATCGCCCGTGGGAATCTTGACGCCGGCGCGCACCGCCACTGCCGCGGCCTTCTGGTCGGCCTCCGAGGCGATGTTGAACTTCAGGCCGAGGCGCAGGTCGCCGATGCGGTTGCCGATCCACCCCTGTCTGACCAGCGGGTATTCGTTGACCACGCCGCCGTTGGACGAGTCCCGGGTCTCGCCGATCGACTGGAAGAAGATCGGCCGGGTGTCACGGTCGATGCGCGTGATGGCTTCGAACGTCCCGAACAGCTCCACGCGATTGCGGAGGCCGACGGCGGCCGTGATCGGGAAGTGCGTCACGTCGGTGAAGCCCTGCCCATAGTCGTGGTTCTGCCGGTAGAAGCTGAACGACCACTTGCGGTCGCGCAGCACTTCGGCGGTCGGCACGAACCAGAGGCCCGTGTCGCCGTTGACCGTGGTGGTGGCGGGCCGGACGTCGGCGGTGTTGGTTGCCTGCTCCTGCGATGCGTTCTGCGCCTGGGCGGGCGTGGCCACAGCCAGCAGCGCGCCAAACAGGGCAACCCCATGGAGTCGGTTCATGTTGGCCTTCCTCAAAGAAACCCGGGTGGCCGGGGGCGATCCCCAGCCTCACAACCCTGACGGCCATGGTACACCTGAAACCGGCCAAGTCAATGATTTCAGGCCGGTTCCGGTCCGGTGGGGTATACTGGACTGGCTATGTTTCCCTCGCTGGGCATGGGCGAACTCATCATCATCTTCGGCGTGGCCCTGCTGGTCTTTGGCCCGCGGAAGCTGCCCGAGCTTGGCCGTTCGCTGGGCAAAACGCTCCAGGAGTTCCGCCGGGCGTCCAACGAGCTGAAACATACGCTCGACGAGGAAATCTCGCTCGAGGAACGCCAGAAGGCGGCGCCCCCCGCGGCGCCCGCGCCCACCGATCCCGCCGCCCTGCCCTCGCCGGCGGCGCCCGAGACCATCGCCCGCGGCCAGCAGTAGCCGTCGCCGACCGTGATGACCGAGGACGACCCGCTTCCGCCGGACGGCCCCGGCCGCATGAGTTTTCTCGAGCACCTCGATGAGTTGCGGCGCCGGCTGCTGTACTCGGTCTATTCGGTGCTGGGCGCGCTGGTCATCGCGTTCATCTTCATCCAGGACATCCTGGCGTTTGTCACCGCCACCATGGTCGCGGCCACGCCCAGCGGCAAGCTGCAGGGCGTCGGGTCGCTCGACCCGATCATGGTCATCTTCAAGCCGGGACTGCTGGTGGCGGTCATCATCGCGTCGCCGCTCATCCTGCTGCAGGTCTGGTATTTCATCGCGCCCGGCCTCTACGCCAAGGAGAAGAAGCTGGCGATTCCCTTCGTCTTCACGTCGACCGCACTCTTCCTGGGCGGTGCGTGGTTCGGGCACGACCTGGCGTTTCCGGTGACCTGGGGGTTTCTGTCCGGGTTCGTTCCGGAGTGGATGGCGTGGGAGCCCACCTGGAACGACGCGTTCGGACTCTACCTGCGGATCATCCTGGGCCTGGGGCTGATCTTCCAGATGCCGGTGATCGTGTTCGTGCTGGCCCGGTTCGGCCTGGTGACGCCGCGGTTCCTCCTGAAGAACTTCAAGTACGCCGTCCTGATCATCTTCATCGTGGCGGCGCTGGCCAGTCCCGGACAGGATCCGGCCAGCCAGCTGCTCTTTGCCGCGCCCATGCTGGTGCTCTACGTGATCTCCATCGGTGTCGCCTGGGTCTTCCAGAAGAAGAAGCCCGCCGAGGTGTAGGATCAGAAGACCTATGCGCAATTCCAGCGTTCCCGCAGCGGCGGTCATTGTCGTCGTGGCCGCCCTGGCGGGCGGCCTGCTTGGCAATCGAGTGGGCGCCGCCAACGATCAGGTCACCGACTGGAGCCGGCTGTTTGCCGCCGCGTTGGCCACCGTCGAGCGCGAATACGTCGAGGAACTCGACGCCGAGGACCTGGTCTACGCCTCGGTCGACGGCATGTTGCGCACGCTCGACCCGCACTCCAGCTTCTTCGATCCCCGCCAGTACGCGCAGCTCCGCGAGCGGCAGGAAGGCACCTATTACGGCCTCGGCCTGAGCATCGTGGTCGTCAACGGCGACATCACGGTGACGAACCTGTTCGAGGGATCGCCGGCGTACCGGTCGGGCATCCGGCGCGGTGATGTCATCGCGCGCATCAAGGGGGAGTCGGCCAAGGGCTGGACGTCGGAGCAGGCCGTGGCCGAGCTGCGCGGGCCGAAGGGCACGGCGGTCAACATCTCCATCCGCCGCGCGGGCGTCGAGGCGCTGATCGATCTGGACGTCGAACGCGACGAGATCAACATCACCACGGTGCGCACCGCGTTCATGATCGCGCCGGGCACGGGGTACATCCGGCTGCAGGACTTCTCCGAGACGACCGACCGCGAGCTGGGTGAGGCGCTGGCCAAGCTGAAGAGCGACGGGCTGCAGCGGCTGGTGCTCGACCTGCGCGACAACCCGGGCGGACCGCTCGATCAGGCCATCGCCGTGTCGAACCGCTTCCTCAAGCGCGGCCAGATGGTGGTCGCCACCCGCGGCCGCATCCCGAACATCGACGAGGACTACCCGGCCACCGAACAGGGCGACACGACCACGCCGCTCATCGTGCTGGTCAACCGCAACTCGGCCAGCGCGTCGGAAATCGTCGCCGGCGCGGTGCAGGATCACGACCGCGGGCTGGTGGTGGGCGAAACGACGTTCGGCAAGGCGCTGGTGCAGTCGGTGTATCGCATCAGCAACGGCGCCGGCCTGGCGCTGACGACGGGCCGGTATTACACGCCGAGCGGCCGCATGATTCAGCGGCCGTGGGACGGCACGTTCGACGAGTATCTGACGTACGCGCAGCGCGATCAGGCGCCGGCGCGTGAACACGCGGCCGACGAGCTGAAATACACCGATGCCGGCCGCAAGGTCTACAGCGGCGGCGGCATCGAGCCGGATCACTTCTTCGCGGGCCCGGTGGAAGGGTTCGATCCGTCGCGGTTCTCGCGCCAGTTGCTCACGCGCGGGTTCTTCGTCGGCTTCGCCGAACGGTTCACCGCCGAAGGCGACAAGCGGCCCGCCGCCGCCTCGGCCGCCGCGCACAAGGTGGCGCGCGGCTGGACGGTGACCGACGCGATGCTGCAGGAGTTCGCGCAGTACCTGGCCGACCAGCGCGTGCGCGTGGATCAGGCCGCGCTCGCCGCCGACGCGGCGTTCCTGCGCGCGATGATCAAGTACGAGGTCGACCTCGACCTGTTCGGCGTGGAGGAAGCCCGCCGCCATCTGTCCCGCGTGGACCCCCAGGCACAGTTCGCCCTGCAGTTCTTCGAGCAGGCGCGGCAGCTGCCCGGCGTCACGCGCCGTCCCGACTGATTTTTCTCAATGCGACTGTCCCGACTTCATATCAACGGTTTCAAGAGTTTTCCCGATCGCGCCGAACTGTCGTTTGACGAGGGCGTGACCGCCATCGTCGGTCCCAACGGCTGCGGCAAGAGCAACGTCGTCGACGCCATCACGTGGGTGCTGGGCGAGCAGAGCGCCAAGAGCCTGCGCGGCGAGCGGATGGAAGACATCATTTTCAACGGCAGCGATGCGCGCAAGCCCACCGCGTCGGCCGAGGTGCGGCTGCGCCTGGCCAACGTGACGCAGGTCGGCATGACGCCCGCGCTGGAGCCGGGGCTGGAGATCCTCGACGAGGATCCGGCCGCCGGTCCCGGCGGCGCGCTGCCGCTGGTCACGCGCGACGTCGAGATCGGGCGGCGCCTGTACCGGTCGGGCGAGAGCGAGTATCTGATTGACGGCGAAGTCTGCCGGTTGCGCGATGTGCACGACCTGCTGATGGACTCGGGCCTGGGCGTCAAGGCGTATGCCGTCATCGAGCAGGGCAAGATCGGCCAGATCCTGTCGTCGCGTCCGGCCGAACGGCGATCGCTCATCGAAGAAGCGGCCGGCGTCACCAAGTACAAGGCGCGCCGCCGGTCGGCCGAACTGAAGCTCGACGCGGCGCAGCAGAACCTGACGCGCGTCGACGACATCATCTTCGAGGTCGAGAAACAACGCGGCGCGCTCAAGCGCCAGGCGGCCAAGGCGCGGCGGTACAAGCGGCTGCGCGAGGAACTGCGCCGGTGGGAGCAGGTGCAGTTCGCCCGGCGGCACGCCGCGCTGGCGCGCGACATCGCCGAGGCCGACGCGCGGCTGGAAGAGGCCCGCGTGCGCGAGACCGCCGCGGCGGCGCACGTCGCCGAACTGGAGACGGCGCTGGAAACCGTCCGGCTGCAGCTGACCGAGGCGGAACGGCACGCCACCGAGACGCGCGAGCAGGCGCATCAGCGGGAGCTGTCGATCGGCCGGCATCAGCAGCAGGCGGCATTCGACCGTCGGCAGATCGAGGACCTGGGCCAGCGGATCGAGGCGCTTGGCGTGGAGGCGGCGGATCTGGATGGACGGATCGCGCCCGCGCAGCAGGCCATCACCACGCAGCAGGAGGCCATCGGCCGGGCGCGCGCCACGCTGGCCGACGCCCAGGGCAAGGTGGCGGCCTGCGAACAGGATTACCAGCGGGCCCAGACCGCGGCCCAGGGGGTCGAGCAGGAAGCCGACCAGACCCGCGCCGCCGTGATGGCGTCGGCCACGACGTTGTCGGCGCTGCGCACGGCGCGTGACTCGGCGGCCGCCGCGCGCGACCGCGTGGCGCAGGAGCGCGCGCGCTTTGAAGTGGAATTGCGCGACCTGCACCAGGAGGCCGATCGCGCCGCGCGCGATCGTGACGAGGCCACCGCCGCGCTGGGCCGCGCCCGCGAGGCGCTGACCGATGCCGCCAGCCGCCGGGCAACGGCCGAAGCCGCGCTGGCCGGCGCGCGCGCCGAACGCGAGCGGCTGGTGCGCGAGTTGAGCCAGGTCCATCGCGAAGTGGCGAGCCTCGAGGCGCGCCTCAAGTCGCTGGAAGACATCGAGCGGCGCCGCGCCACCTTTGGCGAGGCCGCGCGCTTCCTGCTGGCCGAGGCGCCGGAGACCGTGGGGCAACACGGCGCCGTGGCCGACTACCTGCAGGTCGAACCCTCATGGGAGCGCGCCGTGGACGCGCTGCTGGGCGATCTGCTCCAGCACGTCGTGGTCGATCGCGCCGGGCAGGTCGTGCAGGCGTTGGCCACGCTGCGCGATCGCCATCACGGACGATGCGGATTCGTCGTCCTGGCCGACGCGGCGGCCGGCCAGGGGCGTGACGCCGGCGTCGCGCCGCAGGGCGCCCGCGCGCTGCGGGAGGTCGTGCAGGTGACGGGGCCCTACGCCGACGCCATTCGCCGCGTCCTGCCGGACGCGTTTGTCGCCGAGACCTTTGCCGACGCGCGCGCGCTGGCGGCGTCGGTCGCGGCGCCGGTGGCCACCCGCGACGGCGAAGTCTTCCATGGCGCCGCGGTCGTGGAAGGCGGCGTGTCCGGGGGAACCCACGGCATCCTGGAGACACGCGCGGAAGCCCAGGCGCTGCGCGCGCAGGTGCAGGACGCCAATGACCGGGCGCACTCGCTGGCCAACGACGTCAACGCGGCCGATTTCGCGATCAGCAACGCCGAGACCGAGCTGACCGCCGCCTCGCGCGGGCACCACGACCAGGAGAAAGCCATCGTCGGCCTCGAGGGGCATGTGCAGCGTGCCACCGATGAGGTGGCCCGTGTGGCGCGGCGCGTGGAACTGGTGACGACCGAACGGCGGCGCAGCGAAGAAGAAGAGCGCGCGGCCGAACAACGTCGCGACGATGCGCTGCTGGCGATTACCGCGCACGAAACCGGCCAGGTCGAGGCCGAGCAGTCGCTGGGCGCCGTGTTGGCGCGGCTGCAGTCGAGCCGGGCCGAGGCCGAGGCCCAGCTGCGGCGGGTGAGTGAGGCGCGCGCCGAACAGATTGCCGTCAGCGAACGCCTGTCGTCCCTCGAAGCCGAGGGGCGTCGCCTGGGCGAAATGCTGGCCGACATCCAGGCGCGCCTGACGGCGCGCCGGGACGACATCGCGCGCGCCGACGCGCGCCGCGGCGAGCTGCGGCAGTCGATTGTCGAGACCGAACGCCTGCTCGACGACGACGTGGCGGCGCTCACCACGCTGCGCGAGAGCCTGCGCGGCCTCGACGACTCCGTCAACACGCTGCGCGCGCAGTTCGGCGAACGTGAACACGACATCCGCGGCGCGCGGCAGGCCCTCGAAGGCGTGCGCACCGCGGTCATGCAGTCGGAAGTGGCTCGCGCCACGGCGCAGGCGGATCTGACGCACCTGGCGGCCTCGTGCCTGGAAACCGTCAACGCGTCCATCGACGACGTCGTGGCGGAGGTTGCGCGCATGGAGGCGGCCGGCGAACTGGCGGCGCCGGCCTCGCGCCTGGCGGCCGCCAGCGCACCCGATGCCGATGAAGACGAAGGGGAGCCGGCGGCCGCGGCCGAACCCGGCGTCGAGCCGACCACTGAGGCGACCGAGGCACCGGCCATGGCAGCGGACGTGTCGGAGTCGCCGCTGGCGCCCGAGGACGTCATCGCCTCGCTGCGCCAGAAGATCGAGCGGCTGGGCCCGGTCAACATGATGGCGATCGATCAGTTCGATGAACTCGAACAGCGCCACACGTTCCTGACCACCCAGCGCAAGGACCTGCTCGATTCGATCGCGCAGACCGCCGAAGCCATCAAACGCATCGACGTGATCACCAAGGAGCGGTTCACCGAGGCGTTCACGGTGATCAACACCAACTTCGAAGGCACGTTTGCCACGTTGTTCGGCGGCGGCCGCGCGGGGCTGGTGCTGATCGATCAGGAGAACCAGGTCGAAAGCGGGATCGACATCATCGCGCAGCCGCCGGGCAAGCGCCTGCAGAACGTCCAGCTGCTCTCGGGCGGTGAAAAGGCGATGACCGCGATGGCGCTGATGTTCGCCATCTTCAAGTACCGGCCCAGCCCCTTCTGTCTGCTCGACGAAATCGACGCGCCGCTCGACGATGCGAACATCGGGCGGTTCGTGGAGATGCTGCAGGGCATGCAGTCGCACACCCAGTTCATTCTGATCACCCATAACCGCAAGACCATGGAGATCGCCGACCGCCTCTACGGCGTCACGATGGAAGAGCCGGGCGTGTCGAAGCTGATCTCCGTCCAGATGAATTGAACGAGTCCACTGCGACCCGGCATCAGCGCCAGCACCGGCGCGCGCAGATGGCCTCGGTGGCCGTCGGCGCCGCCTGGCTGCTGGGGGTCAGCCTGACGCCGCTGGCCGGCGCGCTGGCCGCGTGGGCCGCCGGCACCACGATGCCGGTGCTGGCGTTTGCCGCCGTGCTGGCCGTCAGCTGGGAACTCCTTGCGTTGCCCGTCGCCTGGTATGCGGCCGCCCAGGATCGCCGTCGCGGCCGGTCCGCCCGGGCGTCGCCCGTCTGGCCGTCGCTGCTGCGTGATGCCGCGGTCGGCGCCGGGTTGGCCGTGGCCGGCGCCCTGGTGGTGACCGGCGTGATGGCGCGCGCGGGAGCCTGGTGGTGGCTGGCCGCCGGGGTGCTGGCCGCGCCGGCCATTCTGCTGGCCACGGCGATGGCCGGGATGGTGCTGCGGACGCCCGCCGCCAGCCGGGCGGTGCCCCGGCCCACGCTGCTCGCGCAGGTGGCGGGGCTCGCCGAACGGGTCTGTGGTCGCGCCGTGCCCGTCCGTGAGTGGGCGGACGCCGGCGAGTCGGCCACGGCGGTGGTGACGGGGCTCGGCCCGGCGGGCGCCATTCTCCTCAGCCGCGACCTGGCGCAGGACTGGCCTGAGGCCGAGGTGGCCGTGGTCGTCGCGCACGAGCTTGCGCACCACCAGCGGCGCGACCTTTGGCGCAAGGCCGCGCTGGATGCCGTCGTACTGACGGTGGCGCTCGGCGTGGCGGACGCCGTGGTGCGCCCCTCCACGCTGACGGCGTTGCCCTGGCTCACCCTGGTGGCGTGGCTGGTGTGGTGGCTGCTGCGGCCCGTGCGCCTCGCGCAGTCGCGCGCGCACGAACGGGCGGCGGACCGGCTGGCCCTGGCTTGGACGGGCACGCCGGACGCCTTTGCGTCAGCGCTGAAACGGATGGGGGCGCGTCATCTGGCCGAGGAGCGGCCGTCGGCGTGGACGCGCTGGTTCTTCCACAAACATCCGACGATTGACGAACGTCTCAGCGCGGCTGGGGAGGTCGCGGCCCGACGATGAGCGTGCCGGTCATGCCCTGTTCGCGGCAGCGATCCGCCGTCATCGAACAGTAGAACTCGAAGCGGCCGGCCTGTTCGGCGCGGAACTCGAACACGACCTCGCGGCCCGGTTCCACGCGTTTCTGGATGCGGTAGTCGGGCAGCGTGAAGCTGTGCGGGATGTCTTCCGAGACCAGCGTGATGCGGACCAGGTCGTTCTGCGCCACCTGAATCTCGGCCCGCTCGGACCCGGCGATCCGGAACTCATGTTTGCGCGCGGTGACCGAGACGTCGCGGCGCGCCTGCGCGGCGGCGGCCGCCGTGGCCACCATTCCGGCCAGGCACAGGCCCACCCATACGAACCTGCCCGGCCCGACACGCGTCTTGTGCTGCACCTCGACCCTCCCTCGCCTGATTAGACTGCTCACTCGTAGTATCGGCCGGAACGGTAACGGCCATGAGGTCCACCTGCGCGCCGGCGAAAAAAAAGGACCGGGCAGCGTCGCTGCCCAGTCCCCTTGTGGACCCTGTGGACCTTGTGGACCCCTAGTGCCTGTCCCGGCGCGGGCCCCGGTCGCCGCGGTCGCGGCGCGGGCCGCGGTCGCGGCGCTCGCGGTCGCCGCCATCGTCCGGGTGCTCCGCCTTGTAGGCGTCGCCGGCGCCGGGGTAGCGGGGCGACGTGCCTTCGCCTTCGCCCAGCAGCGCCTTGCGCGACAGCCGCACCTTGCCAGAGGGGTCGATGTTGATGACCTTGACCAGGATCTGCTCGCCTTCCTTCAGCTCGTCGCGGACGTTCGCCACGCGGTAGTTGGCGATCTCCGAGACGTGCAGCAGGCCGTCGACGCCGGGCATCACCTCGACGAACGCGCCGAAGTCGGTGATCCGTTCGACGCGGCCCAGGTACGTCTTGTCCAGTTCGGGCGTGGCCGTCAGTTCCTGGATGATGGCAATCGCGCGCTTGGCGGCCTCTTCGTCCGACGACGCCACGTTGACGCGGCCGTCATCCTCGACGTCGATCTTCACGCCGGTCTTCTCGACGATGCCGCGGATGGTCTTGCCGCCGGGGCCGATGACGTCGCGAATCTTCTCGACGGGGATGCGGATGGTGACGATGCGCGGCGCGTAGGCCGAGATGTGGCCGCGCGGCGTCGGCAGGGTCTCCGCCATCTTGCCCAGGATGTGCAGCCGGCCCTGGCGGGCCTGCTCCAGCGCCTTGCGCATGATGTCCATCGTGATGCCGGCCACCTTGATGTCCATCTGCAGCGCGGTGATGCCCTCGGCGGTGCCCGCGACCTTGAAGTCCATGTCGCCGTAGTGGTCCTCGGCGCCGGCGATGTCGGTCAGGACCGCCCACTTGCCGGTCTTTTCGTCCATCACCAGGCCCATCGCCACGCCGGCCACCGGCGCCTTGAGCGGCACGCCCGCGTCCATCATCGCCATCGAGCCGCCGCAGACCGACGCCATCGAGGACGAGCCGTTGGATTCGAGGATGTCCGACACGATGCGGACCGTGTAGGGGAACTCGCCTTCGGCCGGCAGCACCGGCACCAGCGCGCGTTCGGCCAGCGCGCCGTGGCCCACTTCACGGCGGCCGGGGCCGCGCAGGAACTGCACTTCACCCACCGAAAACGGCGGGAAGTTGTAGTGCAGCATGAAGCGCTTGTACATCTCGCCGTCGACCTTCTCGATCTTCTGGGCGTCGTCGTCGGTGCCGAGCGTGGCCGTGACCAGCGCCTGCGTCTCGCCGCGCGTGAACACGGCCGAGCCGTGCGTGCGGGGCAGGACGGAGACTTCGGTCCAGATCGGACGAATCTCGTCGAAGCGGCGGCCGTCGAGGCGCTGCCCGCGCTCGAGGATCTCGTCGCGCATGACCTTTTCCTTCAGGTCCTTGAAGATGTGTTTGGCCGACGAGCGGCGCTCGACGTCCTCCTCGGGGTAGGACGCGACCAGTTCGGCGAGGACCTCGTCGACGCGCAGGTAGTTGTCGAGTTTCTCGCGGATGCGCATCGCCTCGGCCAGCGGCAGGTAGACCTTTTCTTCCACCTCGCGGTAGAAGTCGTGGGCAATCTCCTTGGCCTTGACGACCTTCTTGGTCTTGCCGATCTCGGCCTTGAGGCCGTCGATGACATCGACGATCTGGCCGATGGCTTCGTGCGCCTTGGCCAGGGCCGTCACCATCTCTTCTTCGGTCGCCATGTTGGCGCCGGCCTCGACCATCATGATCGCGTCCTTCGAGCCGGCCACGACCAGATCGATCTTGCTCTGCTTGCGCTGCGCGTAGGTCGGATTGACCAGGTACTGGCCGTCGACCAGGCCCATGCGCACGCCGGCAATCGTCTTCTGGAACGGGATCGAGGACAGCGCCAGCGCCGCTGACGCGCCGGTGATGGCCAGCACGTCCGAGTCGTTGTCCGAGTCGGCCGAAATCAGCAGGCCGACGATCTGCGTCTCATAGCGCCAGCCATTGGGGAAGAGCGGCCGGATGGGCCGGTCGATCAGGCGGCTGGTCAGGACTTCCTTCTCGGCCGGCTTGCCTTCGCGCTTGAAGAAGCCGCCGGGGATGCGTCCCGACGCGTACGTGTATTCGCGGTAGTCGACGGTGAGCGGCAGGAAGTCGATGCCTTCCCGCGGGTTCGCGGCGTGGCAGGCCGTGACGAGCACCATCGTGTCACCCTGCCGGATGATGACGGAGCCGTCGGCCTGCTTGGCCAGCTTGCCGGTCTCAATCGACAGGGTCGACGAACCGACGGTGAGTTCTCTTCGATGCATGAGTGCTGTCCTTCGTGTGCGTGGTGCGTTGTGCCGCGGGAGACGCGTGGGCTACTTGCGGATGCCCAGGCGCTTGATCAGTTCCAGGTAGCGGTCCGCATCCTTGCGCCGCACGTAGTCGAGGAGCCGGCGTCGCTGGCCGACGAGCTTGAGCAGGCCGCGCCGCGAGTGGTGATCCTTGACATGGGTCTTGAAGTGTTCGGTGAGGTAGGCGATGCGTTCCGAGAGAATGGCCACCTGCACTTCCGGTGAGCCGGTATCGCCGTCATGGGTCTTGTAGGTGGTGATGACTTCGGTCTTGCGGTCCTTGCTGAGCACGGTCTGTCGTCCTTTCACGCGCGTTCCAGAGTGCGCGGGAGTGCGCGGGACCAGAACGCCGTAACTCTTACGCCAACAAAGGGTTAATTGTAGCCCGGATCGGGGCCGCCGGGCCAGCCGGCCCCACCAGTCGTGGTGGAGCCGGCCTCCGAACCCGTTGTCTGGTAACGAGTTAACGGCTCAGAACCGCTTGCCCAGCCTGAAGCCGACGCTGGTCAGGACCCCTTTTTCCACCTCGGCGGCCACCTGAACGCCCCGCCACGTCCACGTCACACCGGCGTATCCCACCGAGTCCGTGCCAGACGCCGGGTCGAGGTCCACATCCGGCGAACGCTCGAACGCCCCGGACGCGCTGGAGGCGCCGCCCACGTAGACCGCGAACGGGCCCATCGTGCGGCTCACCGAGACGTCCAGGCTGGCCGCGGCGGCCCACACCTCACGCGGGCCCACCAACGCCGCCACACTGGGCCGGACGGCGACCGACACGGGCCGCGACGCGCCCTGCCGCATCAGCACCACCTTCGTGTCGACACCCACCAGGCCGTAGTTGGATGACGGGTTGATCGCGCCCCAGGCGCCGACGTCCACCGAGTCGCTGACCCCCACCCGCGCGGTCAGGCGCGGGATGGACAACGCGCGGCCGAGGTAGTGATCGGCGCCAGGGTGCGACATCGTGTTGTTCCACGCGCCCTTCGAGTCGTCGATCGCCGAACGTGTCCACTGCAGGCCGATGTCCACGACACCGCGTCCCAGCGTGGTCGTGTCACCCAACTGCCGAAAGCGCAACACCGAGCCAATCTCCCTGGCGAACTCGTCGAATTCGGCGCGGGTCAATTCGGGGTGCAGGTCGAAGTGACAGTCTTCGTACGCCGTGTGTACGTGCAGGATCGGGATGCTGCGGGTGAGCGGCGACTGGGCCAGCGCGGGCGCCGCGGAGAGGACGGTGCACAAAACACCAAGACGGGCAACTGCGGTCGGACAGGTTTTCATGACTCCTCCTTGACCCCGGAGGCACATGACGTGACGTCGCACGCTCGCGCCTCGACCTCTCGCGTGCCCCGGGGTAGTTGGAAGGAGGAGACGAGCGCGGAGGCGGCTCCGACTTGACCGGCGGCGCCAGAGGTTTGACCGGCCGCGCCACCCGCCGCCTCAGCCGATCAGGACCACCGACGGATGCAACTGCCCGCCCCGGAGGTCGGCCAGCGCAACGAGCTGGCCCTCTGACGTCAGCAGCCGGACTCGGCCCGGCGTGGCTTGCAGCGGCACCCACGGCCCGTCGACAAACCCGGGGCCAATCGGGTTGCCGTGTCTCACGCGCGTCAGGCCCGCTTCAGAGACAGTCACGGCTGGCAGGTGGGGCAGCGCCTGGGCCATCGGGATGACGCTCGCGGCAACGGCGGGACCGGCCTGCTCGGCGTCTGCCAGCGGCACGGCGTGGTCCACGGTGAATGGGCCGGATTGCACGCGCCGCAGGCCCGCCAGGTGTGCGCCGCAGCCCAGCGCCTGGCCCAGGTCCCGCGCCAGCGACCGCACGTAGAAACCGGCCGATGTCCGCAGGCGCACCCTCACGGTATCGGCCGCGTCGCGGCCGAGCCACTCCCACGCGTGCAACGTCACGCGCGCGGTCTTGAGATCGACCGGCTGCTCCCGGCGGGCCAGGCGATACGCCTGCTGGCCGTCGACACGTTTCGCGGAGAACTGCGGCGGCATCTGGTCGAAGTCGCCCCGTGTGGCGTCGAGCGCCGCGCGAATGGCGTCATCGGTGGGCAGGGCCGTCGCCGCCGCCTGGTCACTCAGGCGCTCGCCCTGCGCATCGTCGGTCGTCGTGGCGAAGCCGAAGCGCAGCGTGGCGTCGTACACCTTGTCGTGGCCCACCAGCAGCGACGACAGTCGCGTGGCCTGGCCAAGCATCAGGACCAGCAGGCCCGTGGCCGCCGGGTCGAGCGTGCCGGCATGGCCCACGCGGCGTTCGCCGGCCGTACGCCGCACACGGGCCACGACATCGTGTGACGTCGGACCGGAGGGCTTATCGATCAGAAGAACGCCCGTCACGACATTGAGGATTGAGGATTGAGGATTGAGGATTTGGGACCGTCAAATCCCCAATCCTCAATCCTCAATCCCCAATAACAACCGTCTCTAACGTGTCGCCTTCCTCAATGCGCCCACCTTGTCGGTCTTTTCCCAGGTGATGGCGTCGAGGTTCGTCGTCTTGCCGAAGTGGCCGTAGTTGGTGGTGTGCGAGTAGATCGGCCGCAGCAGCTTGAGCGTCTGGATGATGCCGGCCGGCTTGAAGTTGAAGACGGCGTTGACGGCCTTCAGGATGGCCGCATCCGAGACCTTGCCCGTGCCGAAGGTGTCGATGTGCACGCTGACCGGATCGGGGTAGCCGATCGCGTAGGCGAACTGCACTTCACACTTGTCGGCCAGACCCGCGGCCACGACGTTCTTGGCCACGTACCGGCCCATGTAGGCGGCCGAGCGATCGACCTTGGACGGGTCCTTGCCCGAGAACGCGCCGCCGCCGTGCCGGCCCATGCCGCCGTACGTGTCGACGATGATCTTGCGGCCGGTCAGGCCCGAGTCCCCGTGAGGACCGCCGACGACGAACTTGCCCGTCGGGTTGATGAGGAACTCGGTCTTGCGGTTCAGCATCCCCTTGGGCAGCACCTTGCGGATGATCTGGTTGATGCAGAACTGTTCGATGGTCGAGTGTTTGACGTCATCGGTGTGCTGCGTCGAGATGACGACGTTGGTGATTTCGACGGGGACGCCGTCGCGGTAACGCACCGAGACCTGGCTCTTCGCGTCGGGACGCAGCCACGACACCTTGCCGGCCTTGCGCACCTTCGAGAGGTACCGGCCCAGGCGGTGCGCGAACATGATCGGCGCCGGCATCAGTTCCGGGGTTTCGTTGCTGGCGTAACCGAACATGAGGCCCTGGTCGCCCGCGCCCTGCTCGGCCTTCTTCTTGCCTTCGGCGGCGATCGCGTCGACGCCCTGGCTGATGTCGGGGCTCTGCGTCGTGAGCAGGTTGGTGATGAACACCGTGTCGGCGTGGAAGACGTCGTCGGCGTTCACGTAGCCGATGCCGCGGATGGCCTGGCGGATGACCTGGTTGTAGTCGAACTTCGCCTTCGTCGTGATCTCGCCGGCGATGACGACCTGGTTGCTCTTGACCAGCGTTTCACAGGCGACGCGGCTGCGGCGGTCCTGCGTGAGGCAGGCGTCGAGAATGGCGTCGGAAATCGTATCGGCAACCTTGTCGGGATGCCCTTCACCCACGGACTCGGACGAGAAGATGTACTCGGACATATCCGGGCAAGGGTATCACAGCGGCCCGTGGTAGGATGCCCGTCCCATGGCGCCCAGGAGCGGCCCTGACGACCGATCCAGCCACCTGCATCGACAGGTCATCGGCTGGCTCGGGCTGAGTCTGCCGCTGCTCGTGGTGGTGTTCAACCGCTGGCGTCCCGATCCCGAGGTCCCCGCCCGGCT
Organism: uncultured Solibacteraceae bacterium; assembly: GCA_964471115.1. Taxonomy (GTDB): domain Bacteria; phylum Acidobacteriota; class Vicinamibacteria; order Vicinamibacterales; family SCN-69-37; genus SYFT01. The sequence continues at coordinate 3,912 of CAYYFE010000034.1, read as the reverse complement.
GTTGACGTCGATCAGCGCCTACCACTTCACGGAAGGCGTGCCTGCGTTTGCCGGCATTCTGGCGGCGCTGTCGGTGTTCCTCCTGACCTACCGGGGCTACGGCAACACCTGGCAACGGCAGGACCGCGTGGCGGCGGTGGTGGCCGGCGTGGCGGCGGCGGGGGTGGCGGTGTTTCCGACGGAACCTCCGGTGGCGCAGGCGAGCACGGCGTGGTGGACGGTCGGGATCGGCATCGTCCACTACGTGTCGGCCACGGTCCTGTTCAGCGCGTTCATCTTCTTCGCGCTGGTGTTGTTCCCGAAGACGGCGCCCGGCGCGCCGCCGCCGACGCCCGACAAGATCTGGCGCAACCGGCTCTACCGCGCGTGTGGCGTGGCGATGATCGCGTGCCTGGTGTGGATTGCCGTCGCGTCGTACTTCGAGCGGGCCATCTTCTGGCCCGAGGCCCTGTTGTTGTGGGTGTTCGCCGCGTCGTGGCTGATCAAGGGGCGGACCGACGAGACCATCAAGGAGGTGCCCGCCGCGGTGCACCGCTTCGTCGCGCGGTACCTCAGCCGCTGACGCCGGCCCTCAGCGGCGATCCGCGAGCGCGACGCCGATGGCGGCGATGACGGTCGCGGTCACCGCGTCGCGCGAGCCGGCGATGGAGCAGGCTGCGGCGTTGACGTGGCCGCCGCCGCCGTGGGCCACCGCCACGTCGCGCACGCTGACGGCGCCCTTTGACCGCATGCTGACGCGGTACCGGTCCTCGGCCTGCTTGCGGACCAGCGCGACGGCCAGGACTTCCTTGGCGCCCAGCGGCAGGTTCACGAGGCCGTCGGTGTCGTCCGTGGTCGCGCCGCACGCGGCCAGCAGGTCGTCGTCGTAATAGAGCACGGCCAGCCGCTGGTCGTGGTGCAGCGTCATCGCGTTCAGCAACGCGCCGGTGAGCCGGATGCGGCCGATCGAGAAACTGTCGAAGATCTCGCGCGAGAGCTGCGCGGTGGACACGCCCGTGGCCGCGATGCGCGCGCAGGCGCGGAACGTGCGCTCGGACATCGGGCCGTGGCGGAAGCCGCCGGTGTCGGTGGCGATGGCGAGATACAGGTGCGCGGCGATGTCCGGCGTCCACGGCACGCCCAGCGCGTCGATGACGTCGGCCACCATCTCGCCGCAGGCCGCGGCCGAGGCGTCGAACCAGTTGACCGTGCCGTACATCGCGTTGCCGATGTGGTGGTCGATGTTGATGACGGTGGGCCGCTCGAGGCCGGCCACCTCCGGCCGGGACAGATCGCCGCACTCCATCACGATGGTCGCTTCGTCGAGGCCGGCGATGGGGTCGGCCCGATCGGCCACCACGATGCGCGGGACGCCGGGGAAGTGGGAATAGGGCGCGGGCGCGGCGTCCTTGTTGACCAGGCGCACGTGTTTGCCCAGCGCGTCGAGCGCAAACGCCATGGCCAGCTGGGAGCCGATGGCGTCGCCGTCCGGCCGCGCGTGGGACGTGATCAGGAACGCGTCGTGGGCGAGAATCGCCGCCGCGACGTCACGGGCAGAACTCATTCCTCGTCCTGCCGCTCCTCGCCACCCGCCGCCACTTGCGAATCCCGCTCCTTCTTCAATTCGAGCAGGATCTGCTCGACGCGGTCCTGATGTTCGATGGACTTGTCGTAGAAGAACTGCAGTTCCGGCACCCGCCGCAGGCGGATGCGCGACCCGATCTCGCGGCGCAGGTGGGGAATGGACCGCTCGAGCACCTTCTGCGACTCGGCGCGCTGGCGCTCGTCGCCGAGCACGGTGTAGTGCACGCGCGCCAGCTGCAGGTCCGGCGTGACCTTGACGCGCGTGATGGTCAGGAACCCGAGGCCGGGATCCTGGATCTGACGGCCGATGATCTGGCTCAGCTCCTGGCGGATTTGTTCGCCCACCCGATCGGGCCGGGATCCCTGCGCCATCAGAGTGTCTGCGCGATCTTCTCGATCTGGAAGACCTCGATCAGGTCGCCCACCTCGATGTCATTGAACTTGTCGAGACTGATGCCGCACTCCATGCCCGACTTCACCTCGGACACGTCGTCCTTGAAGCGGCGCAGCGAACTGATGCGGCCCGACCAGATCTTCTCGCCGCCGCGCAGCAGGCGCGCCTGCGCGTCGCCGGCGCGGGTGATGCGGCCCTCGTTGACGATGCACCCGGCGATCGTGCCGGCCTTGGGCGAGCGGAAGATCTGCTGCACCTGGGCCACGCCGATGCGGGCTTCCTTGAGCGTCGGCTCGAGCAGTCCCGACATCGCCTTCCGGATTTCGTCGGTGACGTTGTAGATGATCGAGTGCTGGCGGATCTCCACTTCCTCGCGCTCGGCGACATCGGCCGCGTTGCGATCGGGTTTGACGTTGAAGCCGATGATGATCGCCTTCGACGCGCTCGCCAGCAGGACGTCCGACTCGTTGATGGCGCCCACGCCCGTGTGGATGATGCGCACCTTCACGCGGTCGTCGCTCAGCTTGGCCAGCGTGTCGGCCAGCACTTCGGCCGAACCCTGCACGTCGGCCTTGATGATGATGGCCAGCTCCTTGAGCTGGCCTTCCTGCATCTGCGCCTGCAGCGATTCGAGCGTGAGACGCGAGCCGCGGGCGCCCAGCGCCTTGGCCTTGGCCTGCGCCTGCCGGTAGGTGACCACCTGCCGCGCCTTGATGGGATCGTCGATGACCTGCAGGATGTCGCCCGGCGAGGGCAGCGCCGACAGACCCAGGATCTCGACCGGCGTGGCCGGTCCGGCTTCCTTGACCTTGCGGCCGACGTGGTCAAACAGCGCGCGCACCTTGCCGTCGATCGTGCCGGCGATGAACAAGTCGCCTTCGCGGATTGTGCCGTCCTGGACAAGCACCGTGGCCACCGGGCCGCGGCCCTTGTCGAGTTTGGCTTCGAGCACCGTGCCCTGCGCCATGCGCGTCGGGTTCGCCTTGAACTGGCCCAGGTCGGCCACGAGCAGCAGCATTTCGAGCAGCTGATCGAGATTGGTCTTCTGTTTGGCCGAGACCTCGACCATGACCGTGGTGCCGCCCCAGTCTTCCGGCTGCAGGCCCAGTTCGGCCAGTTCGCGCTTGACCCGCTCGGGGTTGGCGCCCGGCTTGTCCATCTTGTTGATGGCCACCACGATGGGCACCTTGGCCGCGCGGGCGTGATCGATGGCTTCGCGCGTCTGCGGCATGACGCCGTCATCGGCCGCCACCACCAGCACGACGATGTCGGTCACCTTGGCGCCGCGGGCGCGCATCATCGTGAACGCTTCGTGACCCGGCGTGTCGAGGAACACCAGCCGGCGTCCGTTGGCTTGCACCGAGTACGCGCCGATGTGCTGCGTGATGCCGCCGGCTTCACCCTCGGCGACCTTGGCCTGCCGGATCGCGTCGAGCAGCGTCGTCTTGCCGTGGTCGACGTGACCCATGACGGTGACGACCGGGGCGCGTTCCACCAGATCCTCGGGCTTGGACGCCGTCGTTTCGACGTCCACGACTTCCTCTTCGAACGACCGCATCAGGACCTCGGCGCCGAAGTACCGCGCGATGAGCTGCGCGGTTTCGCCGTCGAGCGTCGAGTTGATCGTCATCATCATGCGAAGGTCCATCAACTTCTTCAGGACGTCCTTCGCCTTGACCTCGAGCTTGTCGGCCAGGTCCTTGACCGTCATGCCTTCGGCGAGCGTGATCAGCTTGGTGATGGGCGGCGGCGCCTCGGGCATCACCGGAGCCGACTGGCGGTCGTCGCGGCGCGGACCCTTGCCGCGCGCGCCGGAGTACGCCGGACGGAACGACGATTGGCCGGGACGCTGCTGGCCAAATGGCGGACGGCCCGGGCCCGGCTGGCCGGGGCGCACGGGCTGCGAGGGCAGCGGGCGCGGGCCGCCCAGCGGCGGCCGCGGGCCTGAGGGGATG
>CAYYFE010000033.1:43452-48735 GCA_964471115.1 uncultured Solibacteraceae bacterium | reverse complement strand
GCCGCCGCGGCGGTGCCGGCCGCGGCCGCGCCCGCGCCGGGGCCCGCGGGTGATGCCCCGGTCCTGCGTCCGGGGATGACGGTGGACGAGGCCGAACGGCAGCTGATTGCGATCACCCTGGCCCACACCAGCGGCAACAAGACGAAGGCGGCGCAGCTGCTGGGCATCAGCCTCAAGACCCTGCACAACAAGCTGGCTCGCGAAGCGGCGCGCGAGGGCGCCGACGCGGACTGACATGGCGCTGTCGCTGCGAACGAAACAGGTCGCCGGCGTGACCGCGATCGTGTTCACGGTCGTGGCGATCATGGGCGGCTACGCGGTGCTGGCGCTGGCCGGCCTGCTGCTCGCCGAGACGCGCGAGCGCGCCGACCTGGTGGCCAACGGCGTGTTCCAGCGGACGGCGCAGCTCGCCGCGCAGGGCGGGGATCTGGCCGCGGCCATCGCCACCGACTCCGGCCTGCAGACCATGCTGGAGCTGTCGGCGTATTCCCCCCACGCGGTGTACGCGGCCGTCGTCGACCGCGACGGCATCGCGCTGGCGCACAGTGACCCGAGCCGCGCGCGCATGCGCCTGCCGCCGGTGGACGACCTCTCGACGCTGCTCGACGCCTCCCCGTGGGCGCAGGCGCGGGCGCTGTACACCCCGGGTGGCCTGACGCGCGAAGTCCGCATCCCGCTGATGCTCGACTCGGGCGGCGGGCCGCAGGAGTTCGGCGCCATCCGGGTCGGCGTCTCCACGCTGCTGTTGCGGGACGCGCTGGAAACCGCCCTGCGGCCGGCGGTGGTTACGGCGGGTGCGCTGCTGCTGGGCGCGGTCCTGGTGGCCCTCGTGCTGTCGCAGTGGCTGCTGCGTCCCATCCTGCTGTTGCGCGCCGGCCTGGCGCGACTGGGTCAGGGTGACACCGACGTCACGCTGGACCTGCCGGCCGACGATGAACTGGCGGGCCTGGGGGAATCGTTCAACACGGTCAGCGCGCGCCTGGCGCGTGAACACGCCGCCGGCGCCCTGTCGCGTACGGCGATGTCCCGGCGCCTCGCGGCGCTGGGACGCGTATCCTCGGGCATCGCGCACGAAGTGAAGAATCCGCTCAACGCCATGCGGCTGCATCTCGAACTGTTGCGGATGCAGACGGCCGGGGATGCGGGCGCCGAGGAACACGTCGCGGTGCTGGCCGCGCAGATGCGGCGGCTGGATGACGTGGTGCAGGGTTTCCTGACGTTCACACGGCCAGAAGACCTGACCATGGCGCCGGTGCCGGCGCAGGTGCTGTTCGAGGAAGTGCTGCCGGTGGTCACGGCTGAGGCGGGCAAGACCGGCGTCCGCGTCACGGTGGACGTGACGGCCGACGCCCCGGAGGTGCTGGGCGACCGCGCGCTGCTGCATCAGGCGCTGCTGAACCTCGCCATCAACGCCTGCCATGCCATGCCGTCAGGCGGCACACTCACGCTGCGCGCCTCGCGCGCGTCCACGGGCGAGGCGCTGCTGACCATCGCCGATACCGGCACGGGCATCGCGCCGGAGCACCTCGACAAGATCTTCAACCTCTACTTCACGACCAAGCCGGAAGGATCGGGCATCGGCCTGGCGCTGGTCTACCGCACCGTGTCACTGCACGGCGGCGACATCAGTGTGCAGTCGGTGGTGGGTCAGGGGACGACGTTCACGGTGACCCTGCCCGCCGCGTAGAAATGAGAAATGACCACCGAGCTCATTTCCGCAGGAGCGTGGCCAGGGTGGCGGCCTTGTCGGCCAGCTGGCCGGCAAACACCAGGTTGCGCACCTTCAGCGCCTCTTCCGCCTGGCGGAGGAAGCCGCGCGCGGCGTCAAACTGTCCCCGCGCATCGGCACCCAGTGACTGCCGGTTGATCTGCGACAGATCACTTTCGGCGCGCGCCATCTGCGCACGCACTCGTTTTTCGAACTCGGCCGCGTTCGCCCCCGTGAGCAGCAGCGACGGCGGCGGCGAGGGCGGGTCGACGACCGGAGGTGTCGTCGTGGTGGCCGGTGGCCGCGATGCGGCCGGCGGCGCGGGCCGCGACGGCGGCACGGCCGGCGGCGGTTCCTCCGCCGGCGGCAGGGTGGGTTGCTCCGGCGCGGGCACGATGACACGCGCCGGCGGCGACGGCGGCTGCAGCGCCGGGGTGTGGGTCGTCACCGGCGCCTGCGCCTTCGCCGCACAGGCCCCGGTCGCCAGCGCCAGCACGAGCACGCCCAGCAGGACTCTCACTTCGCCATTATGCTCCAGCGCGCCTTGATGGCGTCCCACTCCGCGGAGAGCGCCACACGCACGGCGGCGGGATCGGCCGGCGGCGGGGCGTGGCGCGCCCGTTCGGGAATGATCGCCTCGCGCATGAGCCGATCGACGTCGTTCCGCAGTGTGATTACGGCGCTGCCAGTGGCGTGCAGCGGCGCCTGAATCCACGCGGCGATTGCCACGGCCCAGGCGCGATCGAGATCCTCGAGGCCGCGGTACGCGGCGGCGCGCCAGTACAACACCACGCCGGTCTCCACCGACTCGGCCGCCAGCCCGGACAGCAATTGCGCGTACCGGCGCTGCCGCTCGGCATCCGACGCCAGCTGCGCATGGCGATCCAGTGACGAAGCCCACCAGTCCAGCACCCGCGTACGCGCCTGCCGCTCGGACGTCTCCTCCAGCGCGCGCGCGAACACCTCGGCGGCCGCCCCGAACTGCTCATCGACGAACAACAGCTCGGCCATGGCCAGTCGCAGTTCGGCGCGTTCGCTGTCCCGCAGCAGGTGTGGGTCGATCCCGACCAGGGATTGGCGTGCCACCGCGACATCCGCCACGTCGCCGGCACGGCGGTACCGCTCGAGCAGGGCCCGGCCGCGCACCAGCGCCGCCGACTGCGCCAGGGACGGCTCGCCCGCCGCCTGCCCCGCCAGCGTGACCGCCTCGTCGAACCGCTGTTCGTTGTACGCCTGCCGCGCGCGCACCAGACTGTCGGCCGCCTGCTGGCGCGCCTGTCCCTCCGGGACGGGCAGCAGGCTCACCACCACGATCAGCGTCGGCACGACCGGCATATGGCGATCTTACCCGTCCGGGTAGGAACTACATACCCACGGGGCATGCCAAGGTGGCGAGTTGCCGAGGTGGCGAGGTGGCGAGGCGGCGGAATCGAGTTGGCACGGAACGTGAAGAGACAGGGGGTGGCATGGTTCACCGACTCGCCCTTCCGCTCGTGCTGATGGCCGCCTCCACGGCACTGGCCGCGCAGCAGCAGCCGCCGACGTTCACCTCGACGACGCGGCTTGTGACGGTGGCGGTGTCGGTGACCGACCCGAAGACGGGCGCGCCGGTCGCCGGGCTCACCAAGGATGATTTCCGCATCGAGTCCAACGGCCAGCCCCGGCCCATCGTGCAGTTTGCCGGCGACCAGGGACCGGTGACGGTGGCCGTGTTGCTCGACGCGAGCGGCAGCATGCAGGTGAACGGCACGTTCACGCCCGCCAGCCACGCGGCCTGGGGCCTGCTGCAATCCCTCGAACAGGGCCGTGACCGGGCGGCGGTCTTCAGCTTCGACAAGGACGTCAGCCTGCGGGAAGGGTTCGGCCCCGTCGGCCCGGCCCACCAGCTGGCGCTGGAACACCTGCGGGCGTTCGGGTCCACCTCGCTGTATGACGCAGTCAGGACGGCCAGTGAAGCGGCTGCGCTGGACGCCCACCCCCGCCGCGGCGTCGTGGTCTACACCGATGGTCTCGACACCAGCAGCCTGTCGAGTCCGGCGGAAGTCCGGCGGCTGGCGGCGACACTGGATGTGCCGCTGTATCTCATCGCGGTCATGACGCCCGGCACACCGGCCAAGGCCGGGTATGTCGACGTGGCGGCGGACCATCCCATGCGCACGCTGGCTGACGACACCGGCGGCCGGCTGTTTGCCGCCACGCCCGGCGTGGGCATCGCGCGGGCGCAGGAGGAAATCCTGTCGAGCCTGCGCCGGCACTACCTGCTGGCCTTCGAGCCGGACCTGCGTCCGGGCTGGCATCCACTCACCGTTCGTACCGTCCAGTCTCACACCGTACGTGCCCGCGCCGGGTACGTCGTCTCTCCACGATCCTGAAAGGAGGATCCTCATGCGTCGTCTGATTCTCACGTCCATGTTCGTCCTGGCGACGGCTTCGGCCGGAGCCGCCTGTGCCACCAAGGGGTACGTCAACACCCGTGTGGACACCGTCGAGGGGAAGGTCACGCAACTGACCGGCAGTCTCGAGGAAACCCAGGCCCGCACCAAGCAGAACGAAGGCCGCATTTCCGAGGTGGATGCCAAGGCGGGCGCGGCCCAGTCGGCGGCGTCCAACGCGGCGTCGGCGGCGGACGCCGCCAATGCGCGCGCGGGCGCGGCAGAGAACGAAGCGAAGGCGGTGGGCGCCAAGGTCGAGGAAGTGGCGGCCGCATCGCGCCGGCTGATCTACTCGGTGGTGATCAGCGAAGACCAGGGCAACTTCCAGTTCAACTCGACGGACCTGCCCGAGGCCGCCAAGACGCGCATCGATGAACTGGTGGCGCAGCTCAAGGCGGATCCCAAGGGGGTGTTCTTCGAGATCGAGGGCCACACCGACGCCACGGGCCCGGCCGAGCTCAACGAGCGCATCGGCATGGAGCGCGCGGACGCGGTGAAGCGGTACCTCTACGAGGCGCACCAGATTCCGCTGCACAAGATCAACATCATCAGCTTCGGTGAAGAGAAGCCGGTGGCGCCGAACAACACGCGGGATGGCCGCGCGCAGAACCGTCGCGTGGTGATTCGCGTGCTGGCCTGACGCGCAGCACGGACGCCCGTGAATCGATCCGACGAATCCTTGGGGAGAGTATCTTTCTTCATTCACTTGCTGAACAAAGTAGTAGGATGAAGGCAGCTCCTCAGGAGGGAGTCATACATGGCACGCACTCGTACCGGCAATTCATCACTCAACGCCGCCGCCGACAAGGTCGGCGAGATGTTGGGGCGCATCGCACAGAAGGTTGATGCCGTGAAGCGGCAGCGGGCGGAAATTGCCGCCGAGCTTGACCATGTGATTCGCGTGGCTCAGCAGATGAAGGTGGACATCGGCCAGGCCGGCGGCGACCTGCGCCGCGCGGGCGGCAAGGTTGGCGCGGCCGTGGTCAAGGCCAAGCGCAACATGTCGCCGGAAGCCCGCGAGCGGATCGCCGCGGCGGCTCGCAAGCGCTGGATTGCGTATCGCAAGGCCAAGGCGAAGGCGAAGGGCTAGGGTCCACAGGGTCCACAGGGTCCACAGGGTCCACAGGGTCCACAGGGTCCACA
>CAYYFE010000033.1:0-43352 GCA_964471115.1 uncultured Solibacteraceae bacterium | reverse complement strand
AGGGTCCACAGGGTCCACAGGGTCCACAGGGTCCACAGGGTCCACAGGGTCCACAGGGTCCACAAAGTCCACAGGGTTCAGGCCCGGTGGGCGGTGAGGATGATTTCGGGGTCGGCGATCGTGAGCGTTTCGGCGCGGTCGCCGGCCCTGTGTATTTTGATGCGCACCGCTTCGGCGCCGACGGGATAAAAGGTCCACCCGCTGGCATCGTTCACCAGACAGAACAGATTGCGGCGTGTGCCGCCTGCCCGCGTCAGGCCGAGAATGTCGCGCGCGACGTCGAGGGTGAAGACCTCCCGATCGCCAGGGCCGAAGCGATAGGTCCCAGTCACGCGGGCCTGGTCCTCCGCTGACAACGGGACGACCGCCAGGCGCTCATCCGCGCCGCCCAGTGCCTTCAGATACGCGACCACACCCGCCGCGTCCGGTCCGCCCGCGAGCGCATGCGACAGCAGCGGAATGCTGTGGGGGCCGCGGCGGCGGTGAGCCAAAGGATCCGCGCCGATGAACGCCTTGACCGTATCGAGTTGGCCGAGCATGGCGGCCGAATAGATGGTGGGCGGCGCGCCGTGGTCGAGCAGCAGGCGCGCGATCTCGCGCTGTCCGACGTGTGAGGCCGCGCCCAGCGCGGTTTCCCAGTCACCGAAGCCCCAGTCCCAGGCGGCCTTGGCCAGCGAGGGCTGCCGCGTGACCAGTTCCTTCACCCGGGCCAGGTTCGAGTGACTGGCGCCCACGACCTCCTGCACCAACCTTGGATCCTGCGCCGGAAAATCGTCCCTGATTCCTTGTCCCTGATCCCTGATCCCAGTGCCCTGTGCCCTGCTCCCTGCGTCCTTCCATCGGTCCGGAGTCCGGGGGTCCAGGGTCCAGGGCGCGAGCAGCGTGGCGGCGAGGATTGAGCGGCGTGAAAGTGATGTCATGCCGGCGTTTTACGGCCGTCCGCAGAAAAAGTCGCGTCAGGGTCGCGTCAGGCGTGAAGTGCCCATGCCTTCAACAAGATACGGTCACCCGTCAGGGACCGCACCCGCCGCCACTTGCCGCCACTCGCCGCTACTTGCCGCCACTTGCCGCTACTCGCCGCTACTCGCCGCTACTCGCCGCTACTTGCCGCCACCCGCCGCCACTTGCATCACCTGCTCCCGCACACCGATCGTCGCCTCGGTGAGCAGCTGTTGTTCGAGGTCGGCCAGCCCTTCCACGTGCGCCGGACGATTGAAACGCTTGACCCAGACGTGGCGGCCGTCGCTCAGGCGAATCAGGTGGGCGATGAGTCGCAGGCCCGTATCGGTGTTCTGCAGTTGCGCCAGGATGATGTGGCTCGCGCCGGTGGTCTCGCGAATCTCGTTCAGGTCGCGAAACGATCGCGGCATGCGCAGCGCGCGGGCGTTGCCGACGATACCGATGCGCGCCGCGTCGAGCTGCCCGAGATGCGCGACCAGCGCGTCGGACAACCCGGTGGTGAATCGATCGAGCTCGGGCCGGCCCGTTTCGTTGTCGAAGATGGCGACCGCCAGCACGGGGCGCCGGTCCACGCTCCACCACCAGGCCGCCGCGGCGACGGCTGCCATGAGCACGACGGCCACAGCCAGCCGTCCGTAGGGCGGCCGGGTATCGTAGGGCGGCCCGGTCTGTTGGGCCGCCAATTCGCCGTAGGGCGGCCGGTTCTGTTCGGCCGCCGTCACCGGCGCGATGAACCGGAATCCGCGCCGCGGCAGCGTCTCGACGAACCGCGGGTTGTCGGCCGCATCACCCAGGGCGGCCCGGACCTGGCTGATGCAGTACGCCAGGCCGCGATCGAAGTCGACGTGGGTGTCATCCCCCCACAACGCGGCCTTCAGTTCCTCGCGCGTGACGATGTCGCCGGCGCGCGCGACGAGCAAGGCCAGCGCACGGGCCGGCTGCGGCTCGAGGCGCACGGTGCCGGCACCGGCGCCGCCGCCGTTCCTGCGCAGCTCGCCGGTTTCCGGCTCGAACTCGAACGTGCCGAAGCGCACCATCGCGTTGGCATGTTACACTTCAAGGTCTGCCCCGCCACCAACGGTGGGACAGAGCGCACTCCCCGCCGGGCCGGCGTAGCTCAGTTGGTAGAGCAGCTGATTCGTAATCAGCAGGTCATCAGTTCGAGTCTGATCGCCGGCTCCATTTTTTCATCTTCGGGCTTCGCCCTCAGACTCCCGACAACCTCACTCGCGGGGCCCCGTCGCCCCTGCCGTACCGCGGCCGCCAGACCCGGCCGCGCTACGGGGTGCCTCGCCACCTCGTCATCTCGTCATCTCGCCACCTCTGGCAATCGCGGCCGCCAGGTCCGGCCGCGCTACGCGGTGCATTGCCACCTCGTCATCTCGCCATCTCTGGCAATCGCGGCCGCCAGGTCCGGCCGCGCTACGCGGTGCATCGCCACCTCGTCATCTCGCCATCTCTGGCAATCGCGGCCGCCAGACCGGGCCGCGCCACGGGGGCCCCGTCTCACATGGTCGCGATCGCGCCGGCGCCCACCAACATCGTCGTGATGGTGGCCATGACCATGCCGACCACGATGACGACGATGGCGGAGACGATCATGTAGATGATGACCTGATCGGCCGGCGTCTTCATGAGCACGGGCAGGCCCAGATAGAAGAGATAGATGCCGTAGAGCGCGGCCAGGAGCCCGAGGACGCCCAGCGCCGGCAACACGTTGAGCGCGCCGGCGATCCAGCCGGGCGTTGACGCATACGCCACCAGCTTCAGCGCGTCGACGCGCGAGCCGGATGACTTGAACTTCGGCGCGAGCCACTCGATGACCATCGCGCAGAGGAACACCCCGGCGAGCGCCAGCACGTACGACACCACCATCGCCGTGAGGCCGTTCATCATGGGCCGCCGGTAGTACCCGACCAGCGGCAACGACGCGCCGAGAATGCTCCACCCGATGAACGTCGCGGCGGGGCCGATTGCCGCCAGCGGAATGATGTATTCGCGATAGAGCCGGCCTTCGTCGGTCGCCTCCCCGGCGATGACGGGCCATTCGGTGGCCGGCGACTTCAGGATGTTGACCACACGAGTCTGCAGTGACGCCACGGTGTCCCTCCTCGTCGCCGGAGAGCCCGCAGCCACGGCGGGCCCGGTCGGCGGCGCGCAGAGCGTAACACGAACCGGTATCATCGGCCGGTGTTCATCGAAGCCGCCGTGGAATCACTGGGCGGCGCCGTGGCGGCCCAGGCCGCGGGCGTCAACCGTCTCGAGCTGTGCGGACTGCTGCACGACGGCGCCGTCACACCATCGCTGGGCCTGATGACGCGCACCCTGGCCGCGGTCACCATCCCCGTTCACATTTTTGTCAGGCCGCGCGTGGGTGATTTCGTCTACGACGACGGTGATGCCGACGTGATGCGGGTGGACATTGACGCGGCCCGCCGCGCCGGGGCGCCGGGTGTGGTGTTTGGCGCGCTGACCCGGGACGGCCGGATCGATCGACCCCTGATGACCGACCTGATCGCGCGGGCACGGCCGATGGCCGTGGGCTTTCATCGGGCGTTTGATCAGCTGGCGGATCAGGCCGAAGGACTCGAGACGCTGGTGGAGCTGGGCGTGTCAGTGGTGCTGACCAGCGGCGGCCCGGCCCGCGCGCTCGACGGCGCGGCGCAGCTGCGCCGGCTGGTGGATCAGGCGGCCGGCCGCATCGACATCCTCGCCGGCGGCGGGATCACTGCGGAGAACGTGCGGGCGCTGGTCGAACGCAGCGGCGTGCGCCACGTTCATGGCAAGGCGTTCGAAGGACTTCGCGCCGCGACGAAAGCACTGTCGTCCTCACAGTAGGCATGTAGACATGTAGATCCTAAGAAGGAAAACCTGCATGCCTACATGTCTACTGTGTGGACAAGCGGCCGCGGCTACTGCCGGCGGCCGACGTCGACCTTGGCGGTCATCGACTGGCCGTCCATCGACGCGCTGGCGTCACCCTTGAGGCGGCCCTCCACGAGCGTGAGAGCGAACTTCAGCATCGGGCCGTCGGCCTGGACCTCAAACGTGACCTTGGCGCCGTCGACCTTGCCGTTCTGCAGCGGCCACTGCTGGTCGGGATTCGGGCCGGCCGTGCCGGTCAAGTCCGTCCCCTTCTGCGTCAGCGTCATGTAGGCCTCGTCTTCGTCGACCTGCTCGCCGTTGACCGAGATGATGAACGTCCCATACCAGCTGCCGGTCAGGTCAGCGGCCTTGGCCGGGGCCGGCGATTGCGCGGCCAGCACGGGGGACAGAAACAGGACACACGCCAGCAGTACCGCTCGTCGGGTCATCAGAAATCTCCTCATCACCAATACGCACCCGGCCGTCCACAGTTCACGACGGGCGGCTCATTGCCCCTTCGGCACGAGACGGCGCCAGTTGTCGTTGGACGCCGGAGGCGCCCCGGTCTCATTGCCGGCCACCACACCGCGATCGTTGATCCACCAGTTCGACTGATCGTTGGTGATCCAGACGCGGGTGCCGGTCTCCGGATCCTCCCCGTACTGGCCGCCCCGCATCATGGTCGCCCAGTCCTCGGCCGTGTCCCGCCGCGTGCCGCCCGGCGAGGCCCGGCGCATCGACTGCAGGTACCCGGAAAAGGCCTGGTCCATCTGCCGGCTGTATTCCTGCATCTGCCGGCGTGAATGCTCCGCCGCCTGGTTCCATTCGTCGAAGAAGGCCTTCGACAGGTCGAGCGATGCGTTGGCGCGATCGAGTGCCGCGCGCACGTCGGCCTGTGCCTGCGCCTCGGCCGGCGCGACGGCCGTGGCAAACAACCGCAGCCGCCACAGGCCCGGGGTTCCGGGCACGGGAATGTACATGGTCTCGGCAAAGGTCGTCGCGACCGAATAGCGGCCCTGCGCATCGGTCATCAGGATGGCGATCGTGCCGCTGTCGAATGGAATGGGCATGCCGATCGCCGTGGGCATGGACACGCGCTGCACACGGGTGCGGTACACCACGCGCGCGTCGGTGGACCCCCGCTGTCGCAGGAAGTCGGGCAACAGGAAACGCTCAACGGTCGCGGGGCCCGGCTGGTACGGCCCGGACGCGGCCTCCATGAACGACACCCAGTTGTGCCCGAGGGTGATCAGACTGCGGCGGTCAGGAGACTCGGCCTGAATGCGAAACTGGCCGAGCGATCGATCGGGCCCCAATCCCCCGTCGATCGTCCAACCGGCCGGCAGGTCGGCACTGATCTGACCGGTGGGATCCTGCCACCGGCGGAACGCCACGGCCGCCCTGGCCTGCAGCGGCGCATCAGCGGCCGGCACCGCCGCGTCGACAACCTCTTCGTCGTCGAGCGGCGATGCGGCCTGGTCACGACCCGCCGTCCACACGGTCAGCGCGGCGCCGGCCACGAGCACACCCAGCGCCAGCCACCGGGCGTGTGCCGACATGCGCTGCCAATACATGGGGCGCCGGGGACGTTGTCGCTACTTGCCGGCCGGGGCGATGGCCGTGGCGAGGATGGTCATCTTGCCATCCTTGTCCTTGGTCACTTCACCGGTCACGACCACCTGCTTGGCCATGAACTCGATGAGCTTGGCGTTCTTGTTCTCGGTGAGCGGGCCGGTGATGGTGTACATCCCGTCCTTCGAGAACACGGCCACCGGCTCGCCGCGCTTGGCGCAGCTCTCGGCGCACGCCTTGTGGCCGTCGCCGGCCTTCTTGCCCGTGCCGCACATCACGTCGATCAGTTCCCCGGTCACCTTCACCGGATCGGCCTGCACGGCCGGAGCCGCCACCAACGCCACGATGGCACACGCGCCCACGAACAGTCCCAGTTTCTTCATGTGAATCCTCCCTGGGGCCCATTCTACGCTTGTCCGCACAGTAGGCATGTAGACATGTAGACAGGAATTCAAAGAAATGCCTGTTGCAACAGGCCCTACATGCCTACATGCCTACTGTGCGGACAAGCGCTTTACAGGACCCCGTTGAACCAGGGGCCCGTGACGGCGAAGGTGATGCCGGGGGTCTGGATGTTGAACAACAACCAGCGCCCGTCAGGACTGAAGGTGACACCAGCGATCTCCCGTGACCGGAAATCCCCCGAGAAACCGTTTCGCTGCCCCGCCAGCACCACGTTGTTCTTCGCGAAGTCGAAGATCTCGCCGTCGAGCGTGAGCCCGCGAATGTAGTTGGCCCCGCCTCCGCCGTCCTCGCAGAGCACCAGGCCGCCCCGGGGGCTGACACACAGGTTGTCGGGCATGTCGAGCACGTCCCACCCCGGCGACTCGAAAATGAGGCGCACCGTCTGGTCGGCGGGCCTGAACGCCCACACCTGTCCGCGCGACTGGTTCCCGCCGCTGGTCGCGGTGAAATAGATTTCGCCGTTGCCGTGCCAGGCGCCTTCGAGCCGCGCGAACGTCGCACCGCCCTTCTGCAGCCCCTGCTCGAACACGCCCGTACCGTCTCGCTTGGCATCATCGACGTGCGCCTGCTCGGGACGGTCGATCGCCACCCACTCGACGTCGTACGTCACGCCGGTCTTCTGCCCCTTGCGCGTATCGAGCTGCGGCTGTCCCTTCACGGCCAGCATCTCGAGCCGCCCGCCGGCCGCGAGGTTCCCGCGCTCGTTCGGAACGAAACGATAAAACCCGGAGCGTGTCGCGTCTTCCGTTTCGTAGACGAAGCCGGTGGCAGGGTCCACCGCCACCGCCTCGTGCACGAACCGGCCCATGGCCCGCAGCGGCTGGGCCGTCGCGCGGCCATCAGCCGGCACCTCGAAGATCCATCCGTGGGTCTGCCCCAGTCGCTGGTCCGCAGCGCCGTCAAGCACGGACTCCTCGCAGGTCAGCCACGATCCCCACGGGGTCAGTCCGCCCGCGCAGTTGCGGATTGTGCCGGCCACACTTGGCACGGCGCGCAAGACACGGCCCGCGTTCAGGTCCACATCCAGCGTCGTGGTGCCGCCGCCGGCAGCCGCGTCGTAGGCCAGACCCGCGGCGAACGCCGGAGACACGCCCACCTCATGGTTGCGAACCAGGCGCACGACACCCGGCGCCAACGGGAACGCCGCCATGCCGTCGTGCATCTCCGGCGTCGGCGCCCCACCGTCGAGCGGGTCTCGCGTCCAGCCGAACGTGAAGTACGAAAACCCCGGCGGCAGATGCAGCAGCGGCAGGCCGGTGGTGGCATCGTTGACCGGGGCCAGCGGTCCATAGCCGAGTGCGGTGCGCACGGGCGCGCCCATCGCCGCGCGCGCCAGCAGGGACTGGAGCGGCAGGGCCGCGCCGGCGGCGGCTGCCGCGGCGGTGCGGAGAAATGTGCGTCGATGCATGGGCTGACCCTCCTTGGTCGATTCAGGAACTACGATGCCGCCGCATTGTGACGAACCGGTGACGCCCGGTGCGCTTGCCGGGTCCGCCATATGGATATACCATCTCGGCGGCGACCCAGCCTCTCCATCTGAAAGGGGACAGGACCCATGACTCTTCGTTCGATCCTCGCGGCAACGGTGCTCTGCGCTGCCGCCTTTGTGACTGTGTCGGCCGCGGCCCGCAGTCATGTGACCTACATCAGCGGCAACACGGCCGCCGCCGAAAACGATCCGGGCGGTTGGGTGTTCGCCCGCGACCCGAACAATGCGGTGCCGTACCAGTTCACATTCGGTCCGGCCACCTCGGGCGGCGGCAGTCTCTTTGTCCCGCCCATCAGCGGCGTCGCCGCGAAGAAGTTCATCGGCGAGCTGTTCCTGGTGACACCGATGGCGGACGTGCAGTCGATTTCATACGACTTCCTGATCGGGGCGGGCGGCGATGCAGGCGACCGCAAACAGTACTACGCCAACGTCTACGCGAACTTCGGGGTCTCGTCGCCCACCAAGTTCTACGACTGCCGGTACGACATCCTCCCGGCGACGGGATCGACGACGTCATTCACGACCGTCACGTTTGATCCGCAGGCGACGTACCCGGTGGCCACGCGGGGTGGGGCCGCGGCTTCACCGTTCCCCTGCCCGGCCAGTCCCGCCGCCATGGGCGCTGGTGCCACGCTGCGAGCGTTCGCCATCAACCTTGGCGACACGACCAACGTCGACATCGGCCTCGACGGGTATTTCGACAACGTCGTCGTGACGACCACGTCGGGCGAGACCGTGTACGACTTCGATCCAATTCCGGCCTCAAAGGCGGACTGCATGAACAACGGCTGGCGCGACTACGGCGACCAGTTCGCCAATCAGGGCCAGTGCGTCCGCTTCGTCAGCAACGGCAAGCGGCAGTAGTTCAGCGCGCCGAAAACGTCTCGCGGCCGCCCATGACCGTCAGCCGGGCCTTCACCTGGTGGAGGGTCGTGGGCGGCACCGCGAAGATGTCCTCTGACAGCACCACGAAATCGGCCACCTTGCCGACCGCCAGTGTCCCCTTCACGCCTTCCTCAAAACTTGCGTACGCCGCATCACGCGTGAAGTGACGCACGGCGGCGTCCACCGGGATTCTCCCCTCGGGATACCAGCCGCCCTCCGGAGTGCCGTCGGGCAACTGGCGCGTGACCGCGGCATGGATGCCGCGCATGACTTCCATGGTGAACACCGGATAGTCGCTGCCAAACGCCTGCACCGCGCCCGCGTCGTCGAACAACTTGAACGCGTTGGAGCGTGAGGCGCGCTCGGGCCCCAGCGCCGGCGCGTAGTTAGTGAGCGTGATCGCGTCGGGACTGGCGAACATCGCCTGGGTCGACGCGATGACCCCAAGCGCCGTGAAGCGCGGCAGGTCCGCCAGGTCCGGCACCTCCACGTGTTCGACGCGATGGCGCCGGTCGCGCGGGCCGTTGACCCGCGCCGCCTGTTCAAACGCGTCCAGCGCCATCCGGATCGCGCGATCGCCGATGGCGTGCAGCTGGACCTGCAGGCCGGCGCGGTCGTAGTCGGTCACGACGCGGTTGAGATCCTCCTGCGACCACATCGGCAGGCCCGTGTCGTCGTGATTGGCGTACGGGTCGAGCATGGCCGCGGTGTGCGCATCCACCGTGCCATCCAGCATGCCTTTGGCGATCCCGAACTGCAGCAGGCCGTCGCGATGCGCGTCACGCAACGCGACGAACTCCTGCAGCCGCTCCGGCGTGATGTCCCGGGAGAACGGCACCGCCACACGCAGCCGCGCCTTCAACGTCCCCTCGCGCAACGCCCGCGTATACGCCTCGAACTCGATGCCCGACGCGCCGCTGCCGCTGGCCACCTGCAGCGAGGTCAACCCGAACGAGGCGGCCTTGTCGAGTTGTTCCATCAGCGCGCGATACACCTGATCGGCGGTCAACCCCGGCATGAGCCGGCGCACCAACCCCGACGCCGCTTCCTTCAAGACCCCTGTCGGCTCGCCGCGGGCGTCGCGATCGATGCGGCCGTTCTCGGGATCGCGCGTGGCGCGTGTGATGCCGGCCAACGCCAGCGCGCGGGAATTGACCACCACCTGGTGCCCATCGCGGTCGGTGAGAACCACCGGCCGATCGGCAAACACTTCGTCGAGATACCGGCGATGCGCGCGGTTGTCCGGAAAGTCCGACGGTCCCCACCCGCGTCCGGTCACCCACTCGTCGGGTCCGAGCGTGGCGGCAAACTCGCGCAGGCGGCGCTGGATCTCGGCGACGTTGCCGGCCTCCACCAGGTCGGCCGTGCGCCGCGTCGGCAAGTGCCAGTGCGCGTCGTTGAAGCCGGGGACCACACGGGCGCCACCCAGATCCACGACGCGCGTCGCGTCGATGCGATGCCGCTCCACCTCACCCGCATCACCAATCGCGACGATGCGGCCGTCGGCGATGGCGAGGGCTTGCGCCTCCGGCTGCGCGGCCTCGCCGGTCCAGATCCGCGCGTTCGTGTAGATGACGTCCGCGGGCGGTTCGGCACGGCCACCGCACGCGACAAGGCCAAGGGTCAGGGCAAGGACAACAGCGTGGCGCATGCCGCGCAGTGTATCGCGCACGGCAGCCGGAGACGCGTTACCCTCCCTTGCGTTTCGCGAAATACGCCGCGCGCAGGGCGTCGATGAACCGGCCGTCCACCAGACCCGCCGGATTGCCCGGGTATGTCAGTCCCTTGTCCTCGCGGAACTTGTCCACCGCGGCGATCGCCTCGTCGTCGAACAGGCCGTACTCACGTGTGTTGGCGCTGGCGGGAAACTCCGCCAGGGTCGGGCGCCAGTAACCCAGTGCATGCAACATCCGCTTGAGTTCGACGACATCCGGGCCGTCGATGCGCGAGAAACTGCGGTAGCCCAGCCGGCGCGCGGTGGTCAGGTAGATGCGCTTCATCTCGGCCACCGGTTCGGGATGTTCCCCCACCTCGATGGCGAGCGCGATGTTGTCGCCGCCGCGGCCCGGCGTGTTCGGGTCGGCGATCTTGATCGCCGCCGACTGGAGGTTGCCCCAGCGACGATCGCCGCCCTTGGCCTGCCCCGCCTCCATCGCCAGGATCATGCGTTCGGCCAGCGGCATGCCCGTGCCGCGCGTGGACTCGAACGACTGCGCCACGGCCTCGATGACCTCGGGCCCCACCATGATGTTGGCCTGCACGGTGTAGTGCAGGCCCTGCTTGCTGCCCGCCCACGCCCCGTTCTGCTTCCCGGTGTGCGCGGCGGTGCGCCCCTGCATGTCGATGATCCCCACCTGTCGCGACTCGCGCTGCGGATCCGCGGCCAGCAACTGCGCGAGCGCATCGGCGGGCGCCACGCCCTTGGCCAGCAGATCCAATCCCTCCCGACCGTTTTCGACGCGGGTCGAGGCCTGCGTGCAGACCGCGCCAACCCCGGCACGGACGTGCGGCACGGCGCGTCCGACGAAGGGCACTCGCGTGGTGACCGCAGCGCCCGACTGCTGCGTGTCCGGATCGATCGCGCAGAGCGAAAACGTCGAATAGATCGGATCGCCGTCCGTGCTGACCGGCACGCCGTCGTCCGCCACCCGAGGCACGCGCGGCTGCCGCGTCGCTTCCACCCGCTTCGGGTCGATTCGCCAGACGACGTCGGACGTCGCCGCCAGCCAGAGGGCGCCGCCGCCGGTCGCAAGACTGCCCCCGCCGTCACCGGTGAAGACATGTGTCACGGCGTTTGACGCGGCGTCGATCCGCAACAACGGCGTACCCGGCGCACTCACCCACACGCCTCCGCCGCCGGCCGCCACGGATGCGCCGGCCGCCGGCCGGCCCAGTTTCACCGTGGCCGCGATCTTCGCGGTGGCCGGATCGATCCGCGTCACGGTGCCTGCCCCCGTGCCGAGCGCCCAGACGGCGCCTTCTCCCGCCGCCAGCCGCACCGGGCCAGCCCCCACGGTCACTACCTCGCCGATCAGGTTGGTGTGCGCGTGCACACGGGTCACCGTGGCCTGGGTGCCTCCGGCGACCCACAGAGACTCTCCCGCCACCCCGACCTCGGTGACACCTCCGGCCACCGGAATCTCGGCGACCACACGCTGCGTGTCCGGGTCGATGCGCGCGAGAACCCCGGCGGCGGGCATCGCCATCCAGAGAGACCCGGCCGCGGAGGCCAGCGCGCCTGCCCCTCGGATGGTCGCAGTCGCCGGCACCGGCGGTTTGACCAGCTCGGGTTCGAGACGCGCCAGCGCGGGCGGGTCACAAAGCGGCACCCAGACGGCCTTGAACGCCGGCAGGGCCCCGCCGCACGCCGCACGCCCCAGCGCCACGGGCGTGCCGAGCTGGTTGGTCTTGCCATCGATCTTCGCCACCGTCCCAGCCGCCGCGTCAACGACCCAGGCCGCATCGTCAGACGCCGCAAGGCGGCGGTCCCCCTTCACCGCCACCACCGCGTCTGACGTCAGGGCCGTCAACGGCAGCTCGAAAGCGGGAGGGACGCCAGATGTGCCGGCTGCGGGTCCCTGCGCGGCGGAGCCGAGATGGCCGACGGCGACGATGAGACAGGCCAGCACGACCGTGCGGTTGCGAAGTGTCCTCATGCGGGCATAATAACTGGCACTCCCCTCGACACCCGCATGCGCCACTCGCGTTCCTTCGTGTTCCTGCTGTTCTGGCTGGCTGTCCTCTCGTGGCCCGCGGCCTTTGCGGTCTCGGTGGACGGCCGCGCACCGATGGTGCAACTGCCCTCCGGAGCGGCGTCGCCGCAGTCGGCCGAGTTCTTCGAGGCGCGCATCCGGCCGCTGCTCGTCCGCCACTGCTACGAGTGCCACACCGACAACGCGGAGGGCGGCCTGCGCGTGGACTCCCGTGAGGCGCTGCTGAAGGGCGGCGAGGGGGGCCCGGTGATCGTCCCGGGCAAACCCGACGCAAGCGTGCTGATTCAGGCGGTGCGACACGATCCGGGCATCCCGCGCATGCCGCGTGGCCAGTCCCGCCTGCCGCAGGAGGACATCGACGCACTGGTCGCGTGGGTCGCGGCTGACGCGCCCTGGCCGGCCTCCAGCGCGCCGGCGCCGGCGCCGGTGGCCTCCCAGGAAAAGCCGGTCACGGCGGAACACCGCGCGTTCTGGTCCATCCGGCCGCTGGCCGCCCACGCGCCGCCGCCGGTCGCCAACACCAGCTGGGCGAAAACCGACATCGACCGCTTCATCCTTGCGCGGCTGGAACGCGAGGGCCTTGCGCCAGTGGGCCCGGCCGACCGGCTCACGCTGCTGCGCCGCGTCACGCTCAACCTCACCGGGCTGCCGCCGACGCCTGCCGAAATCGACGCGTTCCTCAAGGACACGTCGCCGGGCGCGTGGGACGCGGTGATCGATCGCCTGCTGGCGTCGCCGCGCTACGGCGAAACGTGGGGCCGCATGTGGCTCGACGTCGCGCGCTACGGCGAAGACGACTACCGCAGTCTGGATCCTCAGGGCCGCGGTTTGAATCCGTATCCGAACGCGTACCTGTATCGCGACTGGGTCGTGAAGGCCTTCAACGACGACATGCCGTACGCCGATTTCGTGCGCGCGCAGCTGGCGGCCGACCTGCTCGACGACAGCCAGCGCGTGCGACAGCTGCCGGCGCTCGGGTTCCTCGGCCTGGGGCCGTGGTACTACGACAACGGCGCGGTGGAGATCACGCGCGCCGATGAACGGCACGACCGCGTCGACGCGGTCAGCCGCGGATTCCTCGGACTGACCGTCGGCTGCGCCCGCTGCCACGACCACAAGTACGACCCGATCCCGACCACCGACTACTACGCGATGGCCGGGGTCTTCCTCAACACCGAGTACCACGAATATCCCCAGGCGCCCAAGGCGATCGTCGACACCTACAAGGCGCAGGAAAAGGCGATCGAGAAGAAGCAGCAGCTGCTCGGCACGTACATGTCGAACGAGTCGCGGCAGCTGGCCGAGACGCTGGCCTTCCAGAGCGAGAAGTACATGGTCGCAGCCTGGCGCGTGACGGGAGAGCCGAAGGAAGAAAAGGCGCGCGTGGTCGACGCCAACAAACTCGACTACGAGTTATTCGATCGCTGGCTGCGGTTCCTCGAGAAACCTCCGACCTTCTACGGCTTCCTGAAGCCCTGGCAGGACATGATCAAGACGGGCGGGACGGAGGCCGAAGCCCGGCGCCTCGCCAAGGAGTTCCAGTCGCTGCTCGTCGACGTGGTGCTCGAGTACCGCGCGGTGAAGGAAGAAAACGACATCATCGCGGCCAAGGCGCTGCCGGGCACCAAGAAGAAGGAGCCCGCCAACAAACCCAACGAGTTCATCACCAACGACGACTTCTGCCCGGGGTGCGGCCTCGAACTGAAGACCATGGCGACCGATCGGATGTCGCTCTGGAACGACGTGTTCTCGCGCGACCTGCATGACGTGTCGGTCGGCCCGATGGGTGGGCGGCCGGGCCTGCTCGCGTTCCGCGGGTGGGGCCTCGAGCGCCAGCTGGGTCCCGACCGCCGCGCGCTGATTCAGGGCCTGCGCGACGACATCGCCGCCATGGAGAAAGCGATGCCGGAGGCGTATCCGTACGTCCACGGCGTGCGCGACCTCGACACGCCGCGCAATCTTCCGGTGGCGCTGCGCGGCAGCCCGTACCGGAACGGCCCGGAGGTGGCGCGCGGCTTCCTGACGGTACTGGCGCCGGCCGAGCGGCAGACGTTCACCAAGGGCAGCGGCCGGCTCGAACTGGCTGACGCGATTCTCGCCCAGCCCATCACGGCGCGCGTCATCGTCAATCGCATCTGGAAGGGGCACTTCGGCACCGGCCTGGTGGAGACGCCCAGCAACTTCGGCTGGAACGGCGAGGCGCCCAGCCATCCTGAGCTGCTGGATTACCTGGCGGGATGGTTCCTGGAACGGGGCGGGTCGATCAAGGCGCTGCATCGCGAGATCCTGCGAAGCGCCGTGTATCAACTGAGCGCGGACGCCAACCCGGCCAACGTCGAGAAGGACGCGGGCAACCGGTTGTACTGGCGCGCCAATCGGTCGCGGATGACGGCGGAACAGCTGCGCGACTCCGTGCTGTTCGTCGCCGGGTCACTCGACGAGAAGATGGGCGGCCCCTCGGCCGCGCTCACGCCGCTCTACGCGCGCCGCACGATCTACGGCCGCGTCAGCCGCTACAAACTCGATGAGTTCCTGCAGTTGTTCGACTTCCCCAGCCCAAACCAGTCGGCCGAGAAGCGGTTCGCCACCAACGTCCCGCTGCAACGGCTGTTCCTGATGAACAGCGACTTCATGCAGCAGCAGGCGGAGCGGCTCGGCGCACTCGTCGCCGCCCTGCCGACCGACGCCGCGCGGGTGGAAGACCTGTACCGCCGGCTCTACGGGCGCGCGCCCACCGCCGACGAACTGGCCGCGGGCGTGGAGTTCCTGGCAACCGAGCCCATGCGGCAATACGAAGAGCGCAAGGCCGAAGCCGCCAAGCCCGCGGCGGCCGATGCGAAGATGGCCGGCAGTGGCCCGGCGACGGCGGCGCCTGGAGCGCCGGCAGCGCCCCCGCCTGACGGGATGATGGCCGGCGTCAAGCCCGGCGTCGCCAACCCGGCGGAGGCGAAGGACAAGAAGCCGGTGACCGCGCTGGGGCGTTATATCAAGGTGCTGCTGAGCGCCAACGAGTTCCTGTTCATCAACTGAGGCTGTCTGCCGTGTCACATCGAGGCACTCGTCCCGTCACCCGCCGCGAAGCCCTCTGCCGCATGGGCAACGGCTTCGGCATGCTCGCCTTCGCAAGCCTGGTCGGCGAATCACTGTCGGCCGCCGGGCTGGTCGACGGCCAGGCCATCGGCCCACGGCCGCTGGATCATCCGGCGCGCGCCAAACGCGTGATCTTCCTGTTCATGAACGGCGGCGCGTCCCAGGTCGACACGTTCGACCCGAAGCCGATGCTCGACAAGTACCACGGGCAGCCGCTGCCGGGCGGCACGATTGCCACCGAACGCAAGACCGGCGCGCTGATGCGCTCACCGTTCACGTTCAAGAAATACGGGCAGAGCGGCATCGAGGTCAGCGAGATCTTCCCGCACGTCGGCAGCTGCGCCGACGACATCTGCTTCGTGCGGTCGGTCTACACCGACATCCCCAACCACGAACCCTCGATGCTGATGATGAACACCGGCCACACGCAGGCCGGGCGGCCGTCGCTGGGCTCGTGGCTGACCTACGGGTTGGGCTCGGAGAACAAGAATCTCCCTGGGTATGTGGTGCTGTGCCCTGACGTGCCGACCACCGTCGGCCCGCCGCTCTGGAACAACGCGTTCCTGCCGGCCGTGCATCAGGGCACGTTCATCTCGGACCGGGTCGAACGCGAGGACCAGATCATCGGCAAGGACTTCGACCCCAAGCAGTTGGTGTCGTACCTCCACAACGCCGAGTTCACACTGCCCGAACAGCGACGTGAACTGGATCTGCTGGCGCGGCTGGACCGGCTCCGGCCGGGCGCCCCGCCGCGTGACGCCAATCTCGAAGCCGCCATCTCGTCGATGGAAACGGCGTATCGCATGCAGACCGAGGCGCCGGACGTCTTCGACATCCGCAAGGAGAGCAAGGCCACGCTCGAGTTGTACGGCACGGGCAGCACCGCGCGCGGCTGCCTCATGGCCGTCCGCCTGGTGGAGCGCGGCGTGCGCATGGTGCAGGTTTATTACGCCAAGGGCGACCCGTGGGACCACCACGGCGACATCCAGCTGCACCGCAAGACGGGCAAGGATTCCGACCAGCCGTTTGCGGCCGTCATCAAGGACCTCAAGTCACGCGGACTGTTCAAGGACACGCTTGTGGTGTGCGGCTCGGAGTTTGGCCGCACGCCCGTCGTGGAAGTCGGGGGCAACGCGGGCGTGACGCAGAGCGGGCGCGATCACAATCCGTTCGGCTTCACGATGTGGCTGGCCGGCGGCGGGGTCAAGGGCGGCATGACCTACGGCGCGACGGACGACTTCGGCTTCCGGGCCATTGAAAAACCCGTGCACGTGCACGACCTGCACGCGACGATCCTCCACCTGATGGGGATCGACCACACCAAACTCACCTACCGGTTCAGCGGCCGGGACTTCCGGCTGACGGACGTGGCCGGCAAGGTCCTGCACGACATCATCGCGTAGGCGCCTGGCACGTCCGCAAGCCGGCGGCGTCGGTCGCGCACACGCGTGTGACCGCGCCCGCGCCGGCCGGCACGTCCGCGGCCCACAAGTACTCGCCGTACCAGCGCATGGCGGTGCGGACGATGCCGGACGGCCCGGCCGATTCCACCACCACTTCCCGCCATTCAGTCGGAAGACTGGGACTCTTGCGATCGTGGACACGCGCGCGTACCCGCACGGGCGCGCCACCAGACGACGGAGTAACCGTCACCAGCGACACCACCGGCGGCGCGGTGTCGGGCTGGAGACCGGTGCCCAGGTACACGCGTTCCTGCACGGCCGTGGGATGTTCCCCCTGCGCCTGGATGACGTCCATACGACCGTCGCCGTCGAGATCGGCCAGCGCCAGCCCCAACGTGCCGGGCGTCTCGGCGCCGGCAAAGACGTCGCGCCGCAATGACAGGTGACCGCGGCCGTCGTTGACGAGCAGCCGGTCCGGGCCGCTGAGCGAGCCGATGACGAAGTCCGCGTCACCGTCCGAGTCCACGTCGAGGAACGCCACCATGTTGTCGTCTTCGCCGATGTTCGCCTCAACCGGCCACCACTGGGCCGTCGCGTCGCGGAACCGTCCCTTGGCATCGTTGCGGAACACGTGCTCGCGCCGATTGGCGCCGCGTTCGCCCACGATCTCGCCGTCGTTGATCGTCACCAGGTCGAGGAACCCATCACCATCGAGGTCCATCGGTTCGTACTCGTAGTTGTTCGTGTACTGCGGCAGGCCCTGCGGATCGTGCGTGAACGTGCCGGCGCCGTCGTTCTTGAACAACAGGCCGGCGATGCACCGCTTGCACGACACGGCAATGTCGAGGTCGAGATCATTGTCGACATCGATGAACTCGACGTCCCAGGAGAAGCGCACCAGCGCGGCGGGCATGCGGCCGTCGGTCGCATCAGTGAAGCGCCCATCCCCCTGATTGAGCCACAACCGCGTGCGCCCGCCCTCGTTGGTCATGTTGTTGCCGGCCCCCCAGTCGGCCAGCACCACGTCAAGATCCCCATCGGCGTCGACGTCGCCGAATTCGAGGTCGCCCACGCTCAGTGGCACCTGCGGCACATGCGTCGTCGTCACCTCACGGAAGGCGCCGCCGCCCTCGTTCAGATACAGCCGGCTCTGTGTCTGGTAGCTCGTCCCCACGAGGATGTCGACGCGCCCGTCACCGTTGACGTCGCGCGCCTTGATGACACGCGCCAGATCCGGTGTGGCGCCGAAGACCTGCCGGCTGCGATCAACGAACGGTCGCCCGGCGCCCTGATTGACGAAGGCGCCATTCAGCTCCGGCGTGCCGGGGGTCGAATAGTCGCCGCCGTTGGCAAACAGCAGGTCGGGCCGGCCGTCGCCATCCAGGTCGGCCACTTCGACTTTGTTGGTCCAGCCGGCGGTGTCACCCAGCAGGCCCGGGGCTTCCACCCACAGGGCGGGCGGCTGGAACACGCCGGCAGACAGAACCAGAGCGAAGAGAGCAACCAACGCGCGCATGGTGCGCGGATTATACGCGGGGGATC
Source organism: uncultured Solibacteraceae bacterium (assembly GCA_964471115.1). Classification (GTDB taxonomy): domain Bacteria; phylum Acidobacteriota; class Vicinamibacteria; order Vicinamibacterales; family SCN-69-37; genus SYFT01. The sequence goes on along the minus strand of CAYYFE010000033.1, from coordinate 25,368 downwards.
AGTTGCGCGGCTGGAAGATGGCGTACGCGGGCAACCCCACGGCGCCCAATCGTTCCATCAGCGCGGCCGTGGCCGGGTCATCAAGATCTTCCGACTGGACCTTGATCTTCACGTACCCCTCCAGCGCGGCCAGCACCTGCGGATCCTTCAAGGTCGTCCGGTCCATCACCAGGCAGTTCTTGCACCAGGTGGCCCACAGGTCCAGCAGTACCGGTTTGCCGTCGCGCTCCGCTTCGGCCAGCCCTGCCGCCAGCGACGCATGCCAGCCGCTCTTGAGCATCTCTTCGACCGAAGCGCTGACCTCGGCCTTGTCCACCCAGCGATCGGCAAACAACGTGTACGCGAGGTAGCCGTAATACACCGCCGTGCCGAGGATCAGCACCCCGAAGGCGTACTTCACCCGGTTCATCCACGCGCCGGGCTTAGGCAGCGCCGCCATGCCGGCGCCGGCGATCGGCCATGGAATCGCCATCCCCAGACCCAACACGAACGGCAGCGCGAGCGCGATCGCGGTGCCGGTGGCGTACAGGTCGCTGGCAAACAGCACCACCTGAATGACGACCGGCGCCACACACGCGCCGGCCAGCAACGCGGCGACGGCGCCCATCGAAAACGCCAGCGTGACACTGCCCTGCTGCCCCGGCTTCGGCTGAAACGCCGACGAGTACCGGGAGAAGTCGATCAACAGGACGTCGAACATCGCCAGACCCAGCACGACGAACACCACCGCGATGGCCAGGTTGAACCAGGGGGACGCGTTGATGGCGCCGAACGCGCCGGCGGTGAGGATCACCACCAGCCCGAGCAGCCCGTACACCAGCATCATCGCGGCGCCGTAGCTGGCGCCCAGGATGAAGCCGCGCTGCCGGGACCCCGCGCGCGCGCCCGCGCCGATGATGGCGAGGTTGATCGGAATCATCGGCAGCACACACGGCGTGAGATTGAGCGCCAGGCCGCCGAGCAGCACGATGGCGATGATGGCGAGGGGGCCGCGGCCCTCGAACCATCCCGTGGGGGTGATGCCGGCCTCGGCATTGGCGATGAACGTGAGGAACTCGTCGCGGGTCATGTAGCTGCCCGCCGGCGATCGCTGTTCGAACTGATCGAGGCGCGCCACCGACTCGAGCGTCGCGCCGGGTGGCCCGGTCACGGCCGGCACCGGCTCGGGTTCGGGCTCGGCCGGCGGTTTGATCCCGGTGCCGAACCGGATGACCTTGAACACGTCCTGATACTGCGGTGTCACGGTCGCCGACGCGGCCACGATGGGCAGCGTCCACCGCGACTCCACCGTGAGCGGGATGTAACAGACGAGGTTGTCGCAGGCCTGGTAGCGCACGCGCGCGGGAATCTGCACCGTGCCAAGGGGAACCGACGCATCAATGCGGGCGCGTACGCCGATCACGAAGTCGTGGCCATACACCAGCAGCGGCTGATCGAATCCCGCAACCGAGAACTCACTGGCCCCGGGATACACGATTTCTTCGATGGACACGCCAGCGGGAGGCGTGACCGTGATGACGGTGGGAATCAGGCCTTCCTCACGCGGCTTGTTGGACTGCACGTGCAGGTCGTCCGCGGGCAGCACCACCCGCATCGCCAGCCGAATCTCGCGTCCTGCCCGGGCCGCGTCGGCCTCCGCCAGTGGCGTCAACACCGCCGTCGGCCGCGGCCGCTGCTGGGCCGCCGCGCCCGCCATCAGGATGACCAGCAGCACCGCAAGCGTCGCGCCACCTCGCCAACTCGTCATCGCGTCACCGCGCCCTCTCGCCATCTCGCCACCTCGCCACCTCGCCATCTTATTTCCGATCCACAATCCCGTGTGGCCTACGCCGCCGACGAGCGCCTCGCCCGCCAGTTCTTCGCCTCGATGCCCTGGTCGGCGCAGATCGCCATGTACCTGGGCGTCTTCTGCTCGTTTGCCCCCCTCGGACTCCTGCAGAGCACCTTCCGCCTGCAGCTCGTCCCGTGGTGGGAGATCGCAGCCATCACGGTCTACTCGGGGACCATTGCGATCGTCTTCGCGATCTTCGGCACACGGGCGCCACGCTGGATCGGCATCCCCGTCCTCGCGCACCTGGGTATTTCGGTGTTGCTCCCGCGGTGGTTACCCAGCCCGCCGCCGCTGATCGAGCTGCAGGGTGAGACGCTGGCGGCCGTGGCCGACCGGCTCAGGGCCGTCGGCGTCCTGACCATCGGCAGCCTCGTGCTGGCCTTCATCAGCTTCCTCATCGTGATCCGGGGCGCGGGTGTGCGGTTTGCCGCCGTCCAGACGGAACTTCGCCTGGCGCGTGACATCCACGGCGCCCTGGTGCCGGCCCTGGCCGACCGGACGCCGGCCCTCGAGTGGCGCGGCGTGTCGAGGCCCAGCGGTGAAGTCGGCGGCGACCTCGTGGATGTGTTGCGAACGGACCGCTCCTGGCTGGCGACGATCGCCGACGTCAGCGGACACGGCGTGGCGGCGGGCGTGGTGATGGGGATGTACAAGACCGCGTTCCGCACCGCCGCCACTGACACGACCGAAGTGGGCTCGCTGACCACACGGGTCAACCACATCATGGCGGGCCTGCGGCAGCCGCACATGTTCATCACCGCCGCCCTGCTCGGCATCGACGACCAGGGCCGCGTGTCGTACGTGCTGGCCGGACATCCGCCGATGCTGCACGTCGAAGCCGCCGGACCGGTCACCTGGGTCGGCGAGTCCCAGCTGGCGCTGACCCTGCTCGACGATGTGGCGTACGAGACCCGGCACCTGTGGCTCGCCCCCGGCGATACCCTGCTGGTCGTGACCGACGGCCTGCTGGAGGTTTTCGACGGAGACGATCGCGAACTGGGCTACGAGGGCCTGCGGGCGGCGGTGGCGGCCGCCGGGACACAGGCGTCCCTCGTCGACCTCGAGCGCGCCGTGTTCGACGCGTGCCGCATACACGGCGGCCAGTCCGATGATCAGACGATGCTGATTGTGAGAAGAACGGCGTAATGGATCAATGGATCAATGGATCGATGGATCGATGGATCGATGGAGTGATGGTGAACGGATGGAACTGACCGAACGAGATCGCGCGATGGCGGCCGGCGAGATGGGGCCGGCGGTGCAGCTGGCGATGTCGGTGGTGAGCCGCATGGCGGCCATCGTCGACGCGCCGCGGCTGCTGGACGTGACACACGCGCACATTGACAGCTCGATCTACGTCGGCGACGCAGGCTTGGAGTTTGCCGAACGGCTCGCGTCACTCGGCGCGCGTGTGGCCGTGCCCTCGTCTCTGAACGTGAGCGGTGTGGATGAACACCACTGGCAGGAATGGCCGGTGCCGCCGGACTGGGCTGGCAAGGCCCACCGGCAGATGGTGGCCTACCGTTCGATGGGCTGCACCGAGACGTGGACGTGCGCGCCGTATCAGACCGAGGCGCGGCCGTCGTTCGGTCAGCAGATCGCGTGGGGCGAGTCCAACGCGATCGTGTTCGCCAATTCGGTGGTGGGAGCGCGCACCGAACGCTACCCCGACCTGTTCGATATCTGCGCCGCGATTACCGGGCGCGTGCCGTACGTGGGCCTGCACACCGACGAAGGCCGCCTGGGCCAGGTGCTGGTGGAGCTGCATGGCGTGCCCGCGTCATTGCAGGCGCGTGACGAGTTCTACCCGGTGCTGGGCTTCCTGCTGGGCCGGCTGGCCGAGGACCGCATTCCGGTGGTCGACGGCCTGACGGTGCGGCCGACCGACGACCAACTGAAGGCGCTTGGCGCCGCAGCGGCCTCGTCCGGTTCCGTCGCGCTGTTCCACCTGGTTGGCATCACACCCGAAGCGCCGACGCGCGACGCGGCCTTCGGCGGACGGGCGCCGGAGGTGATCCATCGGGTCGATCTCGCGGCGCTCAACGAGACGCGCCGGCAACTGAGCACCGTCGATGGCGCAGAGGTCGACCTGGTCCTGCTGGGCAGTCCGCATTTTTCGATCGAAGAGTTCCGGCAACTGGCGCCGCTCGTGCGTGGCCGCCGCAAGGCCGACCGCGTGGAATTCCTGGTCACCACCAGCCGGATGATGCGTGAACTGGCCGCCGGCAGCGGGGTGCTGCAGGATCTCGAATCGTTTGGCGGGCGCCTCACGGTGGATACCTGCGTGCTGGCCACGCCCATGCTGCCGCCCTCGGTGAAGACCATCATGACCAACTCGGGTAAGTACGCGTATTACGTCCCCGGCCTGCTCAACCGCGCGATCACCTACGGCAGCCTGGCCGACTGTGTCGAGTCGGCCGTCAGAGGCTCGGTGGTGCGTGACGACTCGGCCTGGAGGTTGTCGTGAACCGCACCCGCATCGATGAACGCATGCTGGTGGCCGGCACCGCCACCGGCCCGCTCGTCATCAGCCCCGCGCCGCTCAGCTTCTGGGGAGGATTCGACGCCGCCTCGGGTGAAGTGATCGACCGCCGGCACCCGCTGTCTGGCCGCACGCTCTCGGGCCTGGTCCTGGCGCTGCCCTGGACGCGCGGCTCGAGCACGACCACGGCCGTGCTCCTTGAATCGGTGCGGCGGGGCACGGCGCCGGCCGCCATCCTGCTGCCGAAGGTCGACTCCTTCATCGCGCTGGCCGCCATCGTCGCGCGCGAGCTCTACGGGCGGACGTTCCCGGTGGCGGTCGTCCCCCTCGACGCGCTGACCGGCGCCACGCGGGTGCAGATTGACGAGGGCGGTGTGTGGCTGTAACAGCACGGCATTGGCTGGTGCTGTCGGCGGCCTCGTTGATCGTGCTCGGGGCGCATGCCGTCACGTTGCCGGCCACGCTGGAAGACGAGGACTCGGTCAACATGGCGCTGGGGGTCGAGGACTTCAACATCGGCCGTCACCAGCCGCATCCCCCCGGCTACCCCGTGTATATCGCCGCCGCCAAGGCGTCGACCGCCGTGGTCTCGGCTATCAAGCCCGACTGGTCGCGCGATCGCAAGGCTGCCGCGGGACTCGCGTGGCTGAGTATCCTGACCGGCGCCGCCGGCGTGTTCGTGTTGGCGTGGTGGTGGGGGGCCCTGGGCGTGCCGCCCACCTGGGCCGTCGCGGTGGCGTGCGTGACCGCGGTCACACCGCTGTACTGGTTCTCCGCCGCCCGACCGCTGACCGACACACCCGGCATGTGCCTGGGCCTGGCCGTGCAGGCCGCGGCGTTGGTGCAGATGCGCGCGACGCCTGCGTCCGGTGCGTGGTGGCGCTGGAGCCTGATCGGCGTGGTGGCCGGTCTGGCCATCGGCGTGCGGACGCAAACACTGTGGCTGAGCCTGCCGGCACTGCTGGTCGCGTGCATCCAGCTGCTCCGATCGCGCGAACATCGCGCGTGGCTGGGCCTGGTCGCCGGCAGTGTGCTCGGGTGCCTGGTGTGGGCAGTTCCGATGCTCATCATCACCGGCGGACTCGACCGGTATCTCTCACTGCTGCGCAGTCAGGGCCGGCAGGACGTCACGGGTGTGGCGATGCTGGCGACACAGCCATCCTGGAATGCCTTGCTTGAAGACCTGCGGTACACGTTCATCGTGCCGTGGCAGGACCTCGGCCTGCCGCTGCTGGTGCTTGCCTTGGCAGCCGCGGGCCTGTGGCGCCTCGGGCGATGGCGGGGGCTCTCGCCGGTGTGGGTGCTGTGGCTGACCCTGCCGTATCTCGCGTTCCACGTGCTCTTCCAGGAGGTGGAAACGATCCGCTACGCGCTGCCCACCGTGGCCGTGACCGGAGGGCTGGCGGCGCTTGCGCTGGCGTGGCTCGGCACACGGGTGGGTCCGGTTGCGGCGGCCGTCGCGACGATCGCCGGCTTCTGGTGGATGATGCCCGTGACGCAGGCGTACACCGCCGGCGCGCCGGTGTTCCTGGCGCTCGACCAGGTGCGCGCCGATGCCGGACCGTCGGCGCTGCCGCGCATCGAAGCGCACCACCGGGCCTGGTGGGCCGCGACCCGCGCGCTCGAGTACCGGATGGTCGAGTGGCCGATCAACAAACCTCGCCTCGTCGCTCGCGAGGAGACGATGCGGCTGGTGGAGTTCTGGCGATCGGGCGCCACTGAGACGGTCTGGTTTCTCGCCGACCCGACACGGTCGGACCTGGCGCGCTTCGATCCACGCACGACGATCCCCGGCGGACAGCCCAGGTTCGACGCGCGCGTCCGCGGGCTCGTCGCCGGTCTGCGCGTGTATGAGATCGACTGGTGGCGCCTCTCGCCACCGTTCTGGATGCTGGGCCGCGGTTGGGCGTTGAGCCCCGAGCTGGCCGGAGAGGCGCCAGAGAACATGGCCTCGCCGGCTTATGTGCGACGACACGGTGAGAGGACGCGCGCGGTGATCACCGCGCGCGTGGTCGATCCCGCTGCGGGGCTGGTCGTCGAAACGGCCGTTGGCGATGACGTGATCGACCGGTGGCCGCTGGCCAGCGCACCCGAGCGTCAGGTCCGGTGGGTCGAGTGGGCATCATCGGGTAATGACGCGTCGCCCTACACGACCGTGACCTTGACGGTGCGAGATGGCGCTGGGACGCTTCGTCCCGACGCCGTGCAGTTCGAGGGCTTTGATGCCGCGCCGGCCGCCATGCCCCTGGTCGCGTTGGGGACGGGCTGGAGCCGCGCGCTGCCGGACACCGGCCCTCGCGGCCTGGCGTACGAGGCCTCGGCCGCCGCCGAGTTGCTGATCCGTCACGGCGGGCAGCGTGTGCGTCTGACCGTGCGCGGCCATCTGACGCTCGATGCCACATCGCCGGTGCCGGTGTTGATCTCCTGCGGTGCGACCTTGCTCGGTGAGATCCGGTCCGCCGGTGACTTCGCCATCGATCTCGAGGTCACGCCCGCGCAGCTCGATGCCGCTGGCGGCCTGATCGTGGTGGCCACACCGGCGCCGTCAGTCCTCCGGCTGCGCGACGCGGTCGCCGGCCCCGCACTCGCCCGCTGATCCGGCCGCGCGAACCTTTCGCGCTCCCCCGGTGTCTCACTCTACACGGCGCCGCACTTCGCACTCCGCACTGTGCACTCCGCACTCCGCACTGTGCACTCCGCACTCCGCACTGTGCACTTCGCACTGAGAAAGAGGTGTGTCATGCCGCGCTCGTTCTTCGATCAGGTCCTCGTCCCTCCCGCTCGTCGTCGTTCAGGTCCGTGGGTCACGGCCGGTTCGGTTCTTCTGCATGCGTTGGCGCTGGTCGCGCTGTTTGTCTGGCCGCTGCTGGCGGCGTTCGAGATGCCGGACGTGCATACGCCGTTGCCGCCGATGGTGATCGCCTCCATCGCGCCGCCTCCACCGGAGGTACCGGTGACGCCGCCCGCGCCCGTGCCGTCGGTCAACCCTGATGCGGCGCCGGTGGTGGCACCCGATGAGATCCGTCCGGAAGTGCCACGACCGGAGGCGTCGTCACTGCCACCGATTCCGGGCGGCCTCCCCACTGGCGCGGCCGGCGCCCGATTCACCGGACTGCTGAACGACCGCAGCGCCGGCACGGGGCTCTCGGCGCCGCCGCCTCCCCCGGAACCACCCGCGCCCAGGCGCGTCGGCGGCATCATCGACGCCCCGGTGCGCACGTACTACCGCCCGCCCGTGTATCCACCGATCGCGCAATCCGCGCGTGTGGAGGGCCTCGTGGTCCTCGAGGCCACGATCGATGCGACGGGTCTGGTCACGGAAGTCAAGGTGCTCAGATCCGTGCCGTTGCTCGACAATGCCGCAATCGACGCGGTCCGCCAGTGGCGCTACACGCCGACGCGACTCAACGGCCAGCCAATCCCCGTCATCATGACGGTGACGGTCACGTTTTCGTTGAAGTGAGGAACAGTGCGGAGTGCGGAGTGCGCAGTGCGCGGCGCCCCGACATTCGTAGGGCGCCCCGGTCTTTGGGGCGCCGTCCTTCGCGGCCGGCAGAGCCGGCCTCGCTACCTGCGCCCGCGTCTACCTCCGGCAGACCCGGCCGCGCTTACTGGACGGCGCCGGCGAGTTGTCGCTGGTAAATGGCGGGCATGCGCCCCTCACGAAGCGCCCGTGCCGTGGCTTCGTGCTGCGACCGATCGCGGCCCGAGAAGGGAGCCACACGCTCGTAGTGCGTGGCCACCGCATCGACTTCCCCCGCCGTCAGCAACGCATGCGTCAGGTTCTGCCGGGCGTACGTGCCTATCTCCAGCGTGTATTCACCTGAAGTGACGGCGAGATCCGCCGTCGTCACCAGGCTCTGCAGGGCGCCGTCGCGATCGCCAAACGCCCACGCAGTCGCGCCGCGGAGCATCTCAATATCGTCCACGTGGCGGGCCGCGCTCGCGTCGCCCTGGGCGGCACGGACTCGCAGCAATGCAATCGCTCGATCGGCGAAGTCACGCGCCGTCGCCATCTGCGCCATGCGACCGGCCTGGTCCTTCTGGTAGTAGCCGGTCATCTCGGCCCGGCTGTAGTGGTGCGACACAAGCAGCGGCAGCAGCGCCACCTGGTCCTCGACCGTCAGCGTCTCGGCCCGATCCGGGGTGGCGGCCGTCCACGGGACCGAGAGGCTCGCTTCGACTCTGGCGTACAACGCGCGCATCTCGTCGATGCGTCGCTCGAAGTCATTCCAATGCCTGGCTTGATCGTTCGTCGGGTCGAGGGCCAGCGCTCGCGCCAGCAGCGCGTAGCCCAGTTCGCGGGGCGCGGCAGGTCCGGGCTCACCGTTCGGTCCGGAAATGCGGCTGACCAGGAACTGGCCTGCGGCCGTCAACACCACGGCGTCGGTCGATACCTCCAGCGCGGCACGCGCTGAACGACCGAAGGTCGAATGAGCCGCGGCCTCGTCGATTTCCGGCCGCCCGAGGTGATCGCGCACCGCACCCGAGACCCATCGGGCGTAGAGCGTGCCCAGAGCGGAGCGCCACACCTCCGTCCCCACGGCACGTGCCTCCGTGCCCCTCTCGGAGGGGTATACAGGCGAAGGAGACTCGGGATACCGCGTGACGGCCTCGATCAACAGTCGCTCGGCGCGGGCCGGTCAGTCGCCTCGATGAACCGTACGGCATTGCGGTACACACGCGCCGACACGGTTGGGTTCTTCAGGTGCGACTCCCACAGCACCGCCGCCTGCGCGTGACCTTCGGGATCCTCGGCGGCTGTCAGCCGCCACTCGATGCTCGGTGACTCCGGATGCCGCTCTATCGTCGCCAGCCACACGAATCGCAGGACATCTCGCGCCTCCGCCCACGTCATCTGCCCTTCCCATCGCGTACGGTAGTACCAGCGCAGGGTCTCGGCCGTCTGAAGATCATCCGGATTGGCGCGGAACTGCTGCAGCAGGGCAGCGGCGTCCTCCTTCGTCATGGTCTTCAGGGCGTCCCAACGGACCTGGCGTGCGCGCTGGGCCTCAATCTGACGGGTGACATCGGGGTCGGGCTGTAACGCCGCCGGCCGGGGCCCGCACGCGACGCCAGCCGCGACACACACGAGCACCGTCGTCGCCACGCCCAGCATCCGGCTGACTCGCATCCGGACGAGGCGTCCCGAGAGCACGCGATCGAGGCGGCGCCCCATCTGGCGTCCGCCTGCCATACCGAGACTTGCCCAAGCGGCGTGGCCCCGGCGCCGTCGCATTACGCTGGCGGAATCAACCAGAAGCTGCGCATACGTTTCGGCGTCGTGCCCGGCGTCGAGCACGCGTTCGTCACACGCCTGTTCGGCCGCCACGGCGATGCGGCGCTCCAGCCACCACGCCAGCGGATGGAACCAGAACACGGCCCGCGTCAGTCGGGCCATCAGGGCGATGAGGCCATCCCGTCGTTCGAGGTGCGCCAGTTCATGCGTCACCACCATCATCCGGCGCTGGACGGGCCACAAACGCCACGACGAAGGTACCAGCACACGGCCGCGCCACACCCCGACCGCGCATGGCGACGTCAGGGCCGGCGACTCGTACACGCGCGGATCGACCTCGCTGACCCGCCCGGTCGCCGCCAGCCGCCGCGCCCAGCGCCAGCCCACGGCGAGCCAGACCAGACTCACTGTCATGCCCACGAGCCAGATCGCCACCAGCCAGGCTTCTCGTGAGGGCGACAAATCAGACTGGCCGACCGTGCCCACAAGGGCCCGTTCAACGACGGGAGACGACGGGCGAACGCCGCTGCGGGAGCCGGTGGCCGGCGCAGCCGTCGGCGCGGCCGCGATCGGCGTTGGACTCACGACTGATCCCCCGGAGTCAGGGGCCGCCAGGTCACGAACCGGCAGCGGTGCTGCCACCGGTATTGTCAGCACCGGCGTCACGGGCAGCAGCACGGGCATCAGCAGGAACACGACGGCCACGGCCGTCCACGCAGCGTGACGCACGGCGCCCGAGCGGACACGCCACACGGTCAACGCGACGCCCACGAGCGCGGCCACGACGACTGCGCGCCACGAGACCTCCGCCAGGAGCGAGACGATGGCCGCGGCGGTCATTTGCGGGCCCTCACTTTCCTCGCGAGTCGCTCGAGTTCGGCCGCGGTCAGCACTTTTTCATCGACCAGGCCGGCCAGGAAGCGCTCGGCCGAGCCGGACCAGAAGCCATCAATCATGCGCTTGACCGTGCGGGCGGCCAGCCGCGCCGGCGACGTCTCGGCCTTGTAGAGGAACACCTTGCCCTCCTGCTGGTGGCTGACGAGCCCCCGCGCCTCCAGGCGCCGGAGGATCGTGCGAATGCTCGAATCCTTCAGCGGATGCGCGTGATGAATCCCGACCCGGACCTGCTCCGCGGTCACCGGCCCCTTCACCGAGACGAAATCGAGCACGGCGCGCTGCAGCCCGGTCAACGGTCCTGATGTGTTACGCACTGTCACGCGACAGACTGTAACGGGACGAAGACCCGACTGTCAAGAGGCGCCTCCGCGGCCGACAGAGCCGGCCGCGCTACGTGTGCCACCCCGCCATCTCGCCACCTCGCCACCTCGCCACCCGGCCATCTCGCCACCTCGCCATCTCGCCACTTCGCCATCCATAATGGATGCATGCATGTGGTGACCGGCGCGGCCGGCTTCCTGGGCAGCGCCACCGTCTGGGCGCTCAACCAGCGCGGACACACCGATATCGTCTGCGTCGATACCCGGCCGTCGGCGGAGGGCATTGCCAACCTGGCGCCGCTGCGGTTCTCGGAGTACGTGCCCCACGATCGCTTCCTGGCCGAACTGAAAGCGGGAGCATGGCGTGACCGCATGCGCGCCATCGTCCACCTGGGCGCCTGCAGCAGTACGACGGAGCAGAACTGGGACTATCTGCGCGAGAACAACCTGGAATATTCAAAAACCGTGTGTGAGGCCGGGCTGGACGCCGGAGCCCGGGTCGTCATCGCCAGCAGCGCCGCGACGTACGGTGACGGCGCCGAGGGGTACTCCGATGATCACGCGCGGCTCGATCGGCTTCGCCCGCTGAATCTGTACGGGCGGTCAAAACACGAATTCGACCTGTGGGCGCGCGACACCGGGCGTCTTGATCAGATCGCCTCGGTGAAGTACTTCAACGTGTACGGTCCCAACGAATGGCACAAGGGCGACATGCGCTCGATGGTGTGCAAGGGATTCGAACAGATCCGCGACACCGGCAAGGTGCGCCTGTTCCGCAGCCAGCACCCGGGATACCCGGACGGCGGCCAGCGGCGCGACTTCATCTACGTGAAGGACGCCATCGCGATGACCCTGTGGCTGCTCGACAACCCGGAGCACCACGGCATCTTCAACATCGGCACGGGCGCCTCCACGGACTGGAACCGGCTGATGCGCGCCATCTTCTCGGCGATGGGACGCGAACCGGTCATCGAGTACTTCGACATGCCGGCCGATATCGCCAAGGCGTATCAGTACGACACGTGCGCCGACATGACCAAGCTGCGCGCGGCGGGTTATCTCGCGCCGGTCATGCCGGTCGAGGTGGCCGTGAGAGATTACGTGACGAACTACCTCGAGACCGGCCAACACCTGCGATAGGAGGACAACGACGTGGATTGGATGTTCCTGAGCCTGTGGCTCGTGGGCCTGCAGCCCCCGCAGCCCGCGACCCCACCCCCTCCCCCTGGTTTTGAAGGCAGCGCGGAACTGTCGTACGTGGGCACCACCGGCAACTCGTCGACGCAGACGCTGGGGGCAGGCGTGACGACCATCGCGCGGGCCGATGGCTGGACGGTGACCTCGAAGGCCGCGTTCATCCGCAACAAGGACCGGGATGCGGTGAAGGCGCAGTCCACGTCGATTGGCACGGAGGCCGGCCGGGCGCTGACTGCACGGCTGACGCTGCGCGGCCAATACGCCTACCAGCGAGACCGCTTCGCGGGGATCCGCAACCGCCACACCATCGAGGCGGGTGTGGCGTTTGCGGCAGTGACCTCCGAACGGCAGCGCCTGACGCTCAAGGCCGCCGCCGGCTACGCCCACGAAGCCCGTGTCGCTGCCGGGACCGTGTCGGCCGCCATCGCGACGTCCGGACTCACTTACACGCTGGAGCTGAGCGACACCGCGTCGTTCGACAACGAGACCGTGGCCGAAACGTCCCTGGAGGACGCCGGCGACCAGCGTCTGCAGAACGTCGCCAGCCTGACCGCCCGGGTGAACGCCACCTTCTCGCTCAAGGTGAAGCACACGTGGCGCTGGGTGAAGACGCCGCCGCCGGGGTTCCGCAAGGCCGACACCATCACGGCCGTGGCGCTGGTCGCGACGTTCTAGATCAAGATCAGCTCACCATGGAGGACATGAAGATCCATGGAGGAGCCGTGGTTGGCGCCGCCAAGAGGCGGTGCTCGGCGGAGTGAGGAACCGGCGAAGGAAAGAGAGCGCCAGTCTCCCTATCTCTTTCCTTCGCAGGTTCCTCGCTCCGCCAGGCCCGGCGAAGCCGGGCCCCAACCACGGCTACGCCTTCTCCATGGCGCTCCATGGCCCTCCATGGTGAAAGCTCCTGGCTACCGCCCTCGGCGGGGCCCAAACGACCGCCGGCCGGCGAACCCGCCGCCACCCGGGCGGCGCGGACGCGCCGACGGCGTTGACGCGCCTGCGCCGGCCCCGCCTCGACGCGCGGCCTTCTCGGCCGCGCGCGCGCGTTCCTGCGCCTTGCGCGCGCGAATTTCCTTGATGCGGTCGGCGAGCGGAATCTCGAGCTTCTGCGCGGGCCGGGCCGAATAATCGAAGTCCGGCACCGTCACACGAGGCAGGCGCTTCTTGATCGCGCCTTCAATGCGCCGCAGGTCGGCTTCTTCATCAGGCGCGACAAACGTAAACGCGTCGCCGGTCGCCTCGGCGCGCGCCGTCCGGCCCACCCGGTGGATGTAGTCCTCGGGCACCAGCGGCACGTCGAAGTTCACCACGTGCCCGAGCGCCGAGATGTCGATGCCACGCGCCGCAATGTCGGTGGCCACCAGCACCTGGATCTTGCCGTCCTTGAACCCGGCCAGCGCGGCCGTGCGCTGCGCCTGCGACCGGTTGCCGTGAATGCGATCGGCCTTCACGCCGCTCTTCACCAGAAAGTCCGCCAGGCGATTGGCGCGATGTTTCGTGCGCGTGAAGACCAGCGTGTCCTCCATCGCCTCGCTCTTCAGCAGGTGCAGCAGCAGCGCCGACTTGAGCTCCTGCGCCACCGGATACACCGCCTGCGTGATGCCCACGGCCGGACCGGCCTGCCGTTCCACGGCAATACGCACCGGGTCTTTCAACATCTCGCGCGTCAGATCCGCGATCGGCGGCGGCATGGTCGCGCTGAAGAACAACGTCTGCTTGCGCGGCGGCAGCTGCCGGATGATCTTTCGAATCTCCGGCAGGAATCCCATGTCGAGCATGCGATCCGCTTCGTCGAGCACGAGGTACTCGAGCTTCGGCAGCTTCGCGTACGGCGCCTTCATGTGGTCGAGCAGGCGTCCCGGAGTCGCGATGATGACGTCCACCCCGCTGCGAAACGCGTGTTCCTGCGGGCCCATCCCGACACCGCCGATGACGATGGCGCCGGAGACGGGGGTGTGGACGGCCAGGTCCTGCAGGTCTTCGAGCACCTGCGCGGCCAGCTCGCGTGTGGGCGTCAGCACCAGCGCGCGCGTCGCGCCTCGCGGAGCGTCAATCAGGTGCTGGATGATGGGCAACAGAAACGCCGCGGTCTTGCCGCTGCCGGTCATGGCGCAGGCCAGCACGTCGCGGCCCTGCAGCGCGGGCGGAATGGAATCGGCCTGAATAGGCGTGGGCCGGACGAACCCCAGCTCCTTGATCGCTTTGACCAGGCTGGGATGGAGATCTAACTTCGAAAAAGGCACAAACAGATCCTTCGGGGGAATAACTCGACCACCGGGGAACCCGGCGCGAAGAGGAGAGGAACCAAGTGTAGCAGACTTCAGTGCGGAGTGCGGAGTGCGGAGTGCGGAGTGCGGAGTGCGAAGCGCGGAGCGCCTAGTCCCGGGCTGCGAGGACCAGGGCGACTGAGCCGGCGATGAGCCAGGTGACGCCGGCCGCAAGCGCGGCCCAGCCGAACCAGCTCCACTGACGAAGATCCGCCAACGTCGGCAGGCTCGGCCACATCGCTGACAGGTCGAACGACCACGCGGGCATTGTCCAGTCAGGCACCAGCGCGGTGAACCAGCCCCAGCCGGGCCCCAGGGTTGCGACCGCCAGCACGACCGTGGCGAGGGCAAACAGCTGCCCCACCAGCACGGGCCGTGACGCACGGCGGGCCGCTTCCTCACGCGCACGAACCTGCGCGCGATACCAGACCACGGCGGCGTCGGGCACCTTGGGTGCCGGGGCCGCATCCGCCCAGTCGCGCACCGCAGAGGCGACCGCAGCCACCTCGCCGCAGCACGCGCAGTGCGCCACGTGCGCCTGCAGCGCGGCATCGGCGCGCGCCGGCCACTGGCCCACCGCCACCAGATCGAGCACGTCGCGCTCGTGCGGACACGCCTGGGGCGACGACATCGTCATGACAACGCCTCCGCCAGCTTGCGCCGCGCGCGGCTGAGCAGCACCTTCACGCTGCTGCGGCGTACGCCCACCACACCGGCAATCTCCTCGTGCGACGCGCCCTGGGCATACGCCAGCCACAACATCGCGCGTTCCTTCGGCTTGAGCTGCTCCATCGCGCGGCCGACTTCGAGCCGGCGCTCGACGTCCACGCCATGGTCGCCGTGTCCCGCCAGCTGCTCGACATCGGCGCCTTCCACCTCAGCCACCTGGGTCTTCCGGCGCCGATGACCGTCGTGCACGAGATTGGTCGCAATGCGGAACAGGTAGTGCCGGCGATGCGACTCGGACTCGAGGGGCACCTGCGCGCGGAGCAGCCGGTAGTAACACTCCTGCAGCAGGTCATCCGCCTGCTGCCGGTCGCCCGTCAGGCGCGCCAGATAGGCCCAGAGCATCCGCGAGGTGCGCTCGTAGAAGCCCCGGAACGCGTCCTCGTCCATCTGCAGGATGACGTCGACTTCGGGGACCGCCTCGGTCCGGCCTATCGCTCGTCCGCGCACCAATACGTCTCGAATCGTCATGCCTGTCTGGTGTCCCTATTCTGGTCCAACAACCCCAGCCTCTGGGAGATGACGTAAGACGCGACCGCGGAGATCGCGAAACCCAGCCCCAGCGCGATCGCCAGGGTGCCCCAGGCCCCGATCATCTGGGCCACATCGACGTACTCCTGGCGCCAGCTGATGACCAGCAGGCCGATGCCGACCGCCCCGGCCACCACCCCCACCTGGACCGACCAGAGGATGCGGTTGAACGGCGCGCCCACCGGCGCGGCGCTGCCGCCCGCCGGCGCCGTGGCCAGCGGCGTGGCCTTGAGGAAGCTCTGGCCCGCGGGCGACTCCATGTAGGCCCGGAGGTCCTCGCTGCTCGTGAACCGTTCCAGGATCTTGGCGTGGGTCTCCGACTGAATCTTGCTGGCCCTCAGCCAGCGCCGGTGGTCGACGATGTACTTGACCAGCCAGCCGAGCGCGGTCGTGAAGACCACGAAGCCGCAGAAGAACAGGACCGACTCCATCAGGTTGCGCCAGTTCGACATGGCGAACTGCGCGGCCTGTACGGCGGGGTCGGTCGGCTGCCGCTGGAACGCATACGCGCTGTCGACCCAGTCGGCCAGGTAGAACCGGGGGTCGCGGGGAATCTCGGGATGCTGCGTGAGGAACTGCTGCAGGGCCGGGTACGACTTGAGGTAGTCCTCGTTGGTCAGGAGCGTGGGATCCAGCACCAGCACCCGGCCGAGCGCCGGGGGGAACTTCTGCATCAGCTGGCGCAACTCACCTCGGGTGAATTCGGCGGACTGCTGGGTCGCGGCCCCAGTCACCTGCGCCTGGACGACGGCACTGGTCCAGCCCGTGGCCAGCCCCGCCATCGTCACCACCAGCCCCGCCACAACCCGCCGGATGCCACTCGTCATGCCCATGCGAACTCCTTCACAGGGCCAATACGGGGCGGGGGGAGGGGGGTTAACAGATGGGTGTTATTGGGGATTGAGGATTTGGGGATTGAGGATTTGACGCGGTGCGCCCGCCGAAATCCCCAATCCCAAATCCGCAATCCCCAATTGGCGAGTTACATGATCCCGAACGGCACGATCATCTTGGTCCGGTCCCAGCTCATCGTGATCTGGCCGCCGTTGCCGGCGGTCTCGATCGCGATGGTGAACTGTTCCACCGGGGCCGACAGCGTCTCGGTCTTCATGTCGACGCGGCCGAGGTCGTTTTCAGCCTTGTAGGCCGTGCCCCACTGGCCGGTTTCCTTGTTGATGATGAACTTCCACGGGCCATTCTGGCTGGGCAGGGTCCACAGGGTGACCGAGCCGGCCGGCACGTGCAGGTTGCCGAACATCAGCATCTTGTCGGAGGTGAGCGTGGTGGCCTCGTCGGCGCCGGTGCGCCACACGCGGTCCCACGGCACGAGTCCGCCGAAGATGGCGCGGCCCTTCATGTACGGCCGGCCATAGGTGATGCTGACCTTGGCGCCGGCCACCGTGGCCGTCACCGTTTCGTGGGGACTGGCGCGCTGCTGCTGGGCCTCGGGCGTCTCCGCCATCGAGAACACGAGCGTCAGGGCCGCCACCACACCAAGCGCGGAAAGGAGATGTTTTTTCATGCCCTCGATTCTACCTACAATTTCTCCATGCCGCCGCAGAGCCAGGCCCCCGCACCGGTGACCGGCCCCCGTCCGGGCGAATTCGTGTTCGCCCGGGTGCGGTACGACTCTGGTGACTGGGACTACAACCCCAAGGTGGCCGCCAACGTCCTCAACAGCCTGATCGAATACACGACGATCCCGGTCTATCCGCAGGAAGTCGTCATCACGCTGGACTCCGACGAACTGTTCGCCTTCCCGTTCCTGTTCATGACGGGGCACAAACTCGTCCGGTTCAGCGAACGCGAACGCGCCAACCTCGCGCGGTTCACACGCGCCGGCGGCCTGCTGTTCTCCGACGACTGCAACCACGACGTCGACGGCCTGTACGCGAAATCGTTCGAAGAAGAGATGCGACGCACCTACGCCGACGACCCGGCCGCGGCGGCGATGCCGAAGCTGCCGAACTCCCACGCGCTGTACTCGTCGTTTTTCCCGTTCCCCGAGGGCCCGCCGCAGACCTCACACGAACTGAACGGCTGGGGCGACGACATGGTGCACGACTACCTGCGCGCGGTCGTCCACCCGACGCGCCCGGGCGGCCCCGGCCGCATCGGCGTGTTGTATTCAAACAAGGACTACGGCTGCGAGTGGGACTACGACTGGCGCAACAAGCGCTTCCGCAAGGAAGACAACACCCGCTTCGCGGTCAACATCGTCGTCTACGCGATGAGTGCGTGATCCTCACAGTAGACATGTAGACATGTAGTTCTTTTTCTGCAGAACCACTTCCGGCTACACGCCTACATGCCTGCTGTGAGGACTTACGCGAATGCCGCGCCGACCAGGATCTTGCTGATGCGCAGCCAGGGCGACCCGTGCGAGATCGAGTTGGTCTGCGTGGGCTGGCCCTTGGCGTCGCCGCCGGTGCCGAACATCTGCCAGGTCGACTGGTTGCCCACCGCATCGAGGTTGGCCCAGAAGTCCGTGGTGATGGCCTGGTAGGTGACGTTCGTGCACATGCGGGTGATCTTGCCGTTCTTGATCTCCCAGAACGCGTTGCCGCCGAACTGGCCGTTGTACCGCTGTTGGTCGATCGAGTAGCTGCCGCGGCCGTCGATCATGACGCCGTCCTTGGTGTCGGCGATCATCTCTTCCAGTGACGGGCCCTTCGGGTCGTAGTCGACGTGCACGTTGGGCATGCGCAGGAAGGGATAGTCGCGCCACGAGAGCGCGCCGGTGCAGCCGCGGCTTTCCTTCTCGCCCATGTAGTGCGCCGTTTCGCGGTTGGTCTGCAGGCCCACCAGAATGCCCTCGCGCACGATCGGCCAGCTCTGCGTCTTCACGCCGTCATCGTCGTATCCGACCGTGCCCATGGCGCCGGGCATGTTGCGATCGGCCGTCACGTTGAAGAGCCGCGATCCGTACTTGAGCTTGCCGACGTCGCCGACCTTGATGAAGCTGGTGCCGGCATAGTTGGCCTCGTACCCCATCACGCGGTCGAGTTCGGTCGGGTGGCCGATGATCTCGTGGATGGTCAACATCGCGTGCGACGGCGACAGGATCAGATCCTTGACGCCCATGCCCAGCGGCTTGGCCGTGCAGAACTCCACGGCCTCGTTGGCGATGCGCTCGGCGTTTTCGATCATGCCGGACTCTTCGGCCACCTCCCAGCCGGCGGTCTTCGGCACGGCGGTGAACTGGCGCGACCGCGTCACGTCGCCCACGCGGGCGGTGACGTTGAACTGCGGCTGCGTGTCGTAGATCTCCTGTTCGATGTACGACCCTTCCGACGAGGCGAAGTAGCGCCAGTCGTAGCCCATGTTCACCGAGGCGTTGACCGACACGACGTTGGGCACCTTCATCACGAGGTCCACGACACGCTGCACGTAGTTCTGCATGTCGGCCTGCGGCACGGTGGTCGGGTCCTTGCGCATGGGCGACTTCCAGTGCGCGGTGTAGGCCGGCACGGGCGCCAGGCGCACGTCGAACGTCTTGGCCACGGCGCTGGCCTTGGCCACTTCAATCGCAATGCCGGTGACGCGCTTGATTTCGTCCTCGGTCACAATCGGGCTCGAGGCAAAGCCCCACACGCCGCTGTGAATCACCCGGACGCCGAAGCCCGCGGGACCGCGTGGGCCCGCGCCGTTGCCGAAGGCGGCAAACCCCTGCGGGCCGCCGAACGCGCCGCCACCACCACGGCCGCCTCCGCCGCCCCGGCCGCCGCCGCCACCCCGGCCCGCAAACGCGCCGGCCAGCTGGCCGCCCCGCCCGCTGTTGCCGTTGGCGCTGATGTTCATCGACGCCGCGCGTGTGAAGCGGATGTCGGCGTAGGTGCAGCCGGCCGCCTTGGCCTGCGCCAGCACCTGATCCGCCAGGCCCTTGAACTTCGACTGCAGCGGATTCCCCGCCGGCGTCTGCGCCAGCAGGTCCGCAATGATGTCGTGGGAGGCGAGGACGACGCCCGAGGCGCCGACGGTCTTGATGAAGTCTCTGCGATTCATGATCGTGTGGTCCTTGAAAAGCGATCGTGGCTAGACGGCCGGCGACAGCGACGTCATGTAGAAGTCTTCCATGCGCACGGGCGGAATCAGCGCGGTGCCGCCGCCGTCGTACGACTCGCCCATGTGCATCGGCACGGGTTTGCCGACCAGTGAGAGGTTGTTGTAGCCGACCAGCGGCGACATGTTCCAGCGGAAGTTCTGCACCGGCATCGTGACTTCGCCGTTTTCGATGAGGAACAGACCGTCACGCGTCATGCCCGTGTTGAGGAGCGTGTCGTTGTCGACGCCGCGGATGTACCAGAAAAACGTGACGAGCAGCCCCCGTTTGGTCTGCTTGATCATCTCGGCCGTCGACAGGTTCGAGCCTTCCATGACCAGGCTCATGTTGACGTTCGCCTTCGGGCTGGTGCCGTTGGGCCCGCCCGCCAGGTTGCGCAGCACGCCCTTGTCGAGCCAGGTCACCGGCTCGGCCGGCGTGTTGTCGCCCAGCATGGTCGTCTGACGCAGGATCGGGTTGCCGATGTCGCTCTTGAGCGTGAACAGGTCGCTGAAGATCTTGTCGCCCGGCTTCTTGTCGCGCATGAAGGTGCCGCCACCACCGCCAAAGATGCCGGTCATCAGCGACAGGAACCGCGCGTTGGCGCGGGGCTCGAGGATGACGGTGTACCGTCCGGGTTCCAGCGCGCGGGCCTTGCGGCTGTCGAGCGCCTTCTGCGAGGCGACCTCGGTGATCTCCACCGGGTCGATCATGCTGAGGTCCTTGATGCCGGTCGTGCCGGCCCAGCCCGAGCCGCTGCCGTCCGGCATGCGGCACGTGAGGATGAAACTGGCTTCGGCCACTTCGTAGCAGGCGAACAGGCCCTTCGAGTTGGCCTCACACGTGGTCTGGTGCATCTTCGGGATGTACCCGGAGCCCACCGTCCCCATCTTCTTGCTGATGTCGATGCTGGTGCGCACCATGCGGGCGCGCTCGGCCGGCCCGAAGCCCTTCATCGCAGGCAACGCCGCGTCCACGGGAATGTACTGCTGCGGCCCGAGCAGGTTCGGCACGTTCGGCCGATCGGGCCCGGCCTTGGCTTCCGCCTCGGCGTCGGCCACGAGCTGCTTGAGCGACGCGTCGGAGAAGTCGCGCGTCGCCTGGCTCGCGGACTTCGACCCGAAGTACACGGTG
Organism: uncultured Solibacteraceae bacterium; assembly: GCA_964471115.1. Lineage (GTDB taxonomy): Bacteria > Acidobacteriota > Vicinamibacteria > Vicinamibacterales > SCN-69-37 > SYFT01. Next base: position 4,702 of record CAYYFE010000033.1, on the reverse strand, counting down.
ACGGTCAGCGACTGATCGAACTGGACGAGATTGGCCGAAATCGACGAGTTCGCGAACCGCGTGCCCGACCGTTCCGACGAGTTGAAGTTGACGACCACGGCGTCGGCCGTGGCCATGTTGAACACCTTGTCGGTGATCGCCTTGACCTGCTCGCGTGAGTACATGGTGCCCGAAGGCTATGTCCCACACCCTGCGGTGTCAAGTCGTAGTTGGGTGTGAAACGGCGCGGTGGCGCGCGTCGTAATCGTGAGGTTGGGTCAGCGCGCGCCTCGGCGACGGCGTGACCACCACTCCACCGACAACAATCCGGCGAACGGCACGATCCACCACGGCGATCGCATCGGCGCGAGAGGCGACGTTTCGAGCGGTGGCTCCAGCGCGCCGGCCAATCGATCGGCCAGCACCGGCAGCTCGTCGAGCGGCACAGCCACACCGCCGCGCGCACTGGCGAGCGCCGCCAGCGTTGTGTTTGTTGATGGCAGCGGCGGAGCCAGTGCCGACTTTTCCACGACGAGGAACTCGCGCGTGGCCGCACCCTCATCGCCAGGCTGCGTGAGCGCGAGACGATAACGCCCTGGTGTGAGCGGCGCCCGCCACTCGGCCTCGAACGTGCGGTCGCCCGCCGGCCACAAGCGTACGGACTGCCGAACGCCGTCGACATTTTCCAGCCGCGCGGACACGTCGCCCGGGCGCAGCACCCGGATCGTGGCCGCCATCGGCGCGCCGGGCTCGACCAGCGCGGCGGAAAGCGACGCGGACACCGGCTCGGGCGTGAGCGACGCCTCGTCGACCGCCACGGCCCGCCAGAACGCCTCGAACGTCGACGCGTCCGCGGCGCGTGTACGCCAGGCGTCCACGGCGCTGCTGACCACGACGCGCCCCCCGCCGACCGGCACCCGCCACACCGCGCACCGGCGCCCCGGCTCCGCGCATGAGGTCATCGCTTCAGCGCCCACCGGCCATCGTCTCGGCCACACGAATTCGCTGGCGGTCCACTGAAACGCGCCTGCGGTCACCGTCTGCAACTGCGGGCGGCGTTCGACGTCCCACTGGGCCGCGCCGGTTAGCCGCGCCAACGCGCCTGACGCACTCCCCTGATCGGGCAGCAGGATCACACTTCCCTCGCGCTCACGCAGGTACTGCTCCAGCACCGCTGCGTCCCGGTCGGCCAGCCCCTCCGGCGCGCCAATCACGATGACGTCGAACATCGTCAGGGCGTCGAGCGACTGCAGGGAGGCCGGCGGCGCGCCGGCGGCGGCGCCGATGCCACGCGAGACCTGGGACCGCGCATCGACGGAGAGACGGGAGTCCTGTTCGAGCGCGCGGCGGATGAACGTCGCGGCCCAGGATGGACGCGCCTCGTAGACAAGCACGCGTCTGGTGCGTCGCACCACTTCGGTCGCCGCGTCGGCAAAGGTGGCTGGACCGTTGCCCGCGCGCGCGCCGACACGCAGATGGGCCAGTCCGGCGCGCGACGGCACGAACGTCAGCACCACGTCGCCCGTCGCGGTGGCGCCACCCTCGTTCAACGTCTGCCGATCGAGCACGACCCCCTGTGACTCCAGCCACACGTCGGTCGGCGCGGTGGCGCCCGATGCAGGAGCCACCTGCACTCGGACTTCCGCGGCGGAGTCGAGGGACGAGACCGGCGCCACGTCGACGCGCCGGATCTCCGGCGCCGCAGCCGAGGCCGTCGTGGTCACCGCGAAGACGCGGCTGTCGGGGACCACGGCCGGTGGCGTGCGGCCGATGAGCACCGTGGCGGCGGTCGCCGGTGTGGGCGCGTCCGCCAGCTGGAATCGGGATGCAAGTGCCTCGCGCACACGGTCCACATCCCCGGCGGTGGCGCCGGGCGCCTGCGTGACCAGCAGTTCCGGCCGCGCGGTCGTCGCACGGCCCCAGACGGGATCGATGACCGCCGCGACGGCAATCAGCACGGCGCCAATCCGGCACACGCGCTCAATCACGGCCGCCTCCGCCGCGCTGCACATCAGCCAGCGCGCCTTTGAGCCGGCGCGTTTCGGCCGATTCGGTCACGGCCTGCCGCGCCATGACCTGCCGCAGGACGCCCGCAATCCGCTCGGCCACCTGGGCGAGTGGCTGACGGCCCTCGGCCGCGGCGGTCAGAGCCGAGGCCAGATCCACCACCTCGCGATTCGACGGCGACGCCTTCAGCAGCGCGCCCGCGGCCGCCGCCAGCCGGGAGGCCGTGTCGGCGTCCACCGGTTGGCTCCGGCCCGCGGCCGACACCACCGCGAGGGCCTCGCGCAGCGCGACCAGTTCGGGTGACGCCTGCGCATCGGCGACGGCTCGTTTCCAGGCCACGGCATCACCCAACGCGCCGGTCAGGCGGCGTGAATCGTCAATGGACTCCCGCTGTGTGAGGGTGCGCAGAATGAAGCGGCGGCGCGACAGCGCCCGTTGCATCGCCTCGAGCGCCGCCTTCTCGGCCTCGAGCGCCGGCGTCAGGTTGCCTTCGGTGAGTTCCGCCGACGCGCGGCTCATCTCTCGAATGGCGCGGCCCAGGTCGGCGCGTCCGGAATTGTCGAGCCGGCCCTCGGCGATCTCATGTTCGTGCGCGGCTTCGACGAACTCGTCCTCGAAGTGTCCGCCCATCATGAACACCAGTTCCGCGCGCACCGACCGCTGCTCGGCGGCAATGGTCATCGCCTCGTCGAGCACGGCCTCCCGCGACGGCGCAGGCCGCGTGCCGGTCCTGGCGATCAAGCGCTCGGTCTTCAGGATGACCATCTGCTGGCTGATGGCGTACTTGTCCTTCGTGTCGTCAATCGCGAAGCCTTCGGCCATCGCCTCGCTGGCCGAGACGATCTCCACGATAAAGGCGTCGGATTCGACCGGCGTGGCGCCCGGCCGCGCATCAGCCGCCACCGCGCGGTAGACGACCATGTCGCCCACCTCGAGCCCCATCGTCCCCAGCGGCAGTTGGCCGGTCGCCGTCCACTGTCGCGACGACGCGCGCGTGATGGTGAGCGGCACTTCCCCTTCGGTGAACGTGAACGACTCGCCGACGCCGGAGACTTTCGTGTACGCGAGTTTCAGCACGGTCAGGCCGAGGTCGTCGGTCGCTTCGGCCCGCAGGTCCAGCGTAGCCGTCGCCTCGCGCAGGAACAGGTCCTTTCCCGGCATCGTCACGCGTGGCGCCGGCGGCTTGTCGGGCGTCGCCGTCAGGCCGATCAAACGACGCGGTCCGGCGGTGCCGGCAGCGTCAACCGGCGTCACCGCCACGAATCCATCCGCGGCCACGGTCACAGTTCCAGCAAACGTCCCGTCGTCCCGGCGCGTCAACGGCTGGGTGGACACGCCGGTCTCGAGCGTCATCAACGAGGCGCTTCCGCTGACGAGCACGTCGAGGCGGCTGCCGGCCAGCGCGGTGACGCGTTCGGGGTTCACGACCGAGTCAGAAGACAACCTGCTGTAGGACGGCGGCGTGATGTCGATGCGCACGTCGGACACGGCGGGGCCGGCGGCGGCCTGCGTCGACAGCGACGGCAGCAGTTGTTCGACCGCTGGGACCTTCAGCAGGAAGACCGCGGCCGCCAGGACCGCCGCGCCCGCGGCGCGCGTGCCCGCCGGGACGACGGGAAACAATCGGGCTGGTTCCAGTCGCGCGGTCACAGCAGCGGCGTCGTGCATGACGATGCGGCAGACCGAGAGTGGTGTGGGGCCGGCGTCACGCAGGAGCGCTTCCGCGGTGATGAGCAGGTTGCGGCACTCGGGCGCCGCGTGTTCGACGTCGCATGCGACGGCGGCCGGCGCGAAGTCGAACCGGAAGTGCGCGACGGTCATCACGCCCAGCAACGCGATGCCGATGCCGGCCGCTGCGACGTTGGTGCTGGCGCCCGAAAGCAACAACCCGGCGGCCACTGGCGCGCCAATCGCGAGGCCGAGGGCGACTGCGCGGAGAATCGCCTGCGCGCGCCGGAATCGGCCCGCGCGCGTGAGCAGGCGCTGCACCGTGATGGCGTCAGGCCACTCGCGCATGGGTCACCTCCGAGTCGGATGCCTTCGTCACCGGCCGTACGCGGCGTCTCACCCACGTCTCGAGCGCGAGCAGCGCCAACACCACCACCCAGAGCCAACGGCCAATTGGCTGCGGTTCGCCGGTGGCCGATGTCAATTCGGGCCGGACCTCTCGCGCCCAGCCGCTCAGAACGTCGTCACCTAACACGTCGGGTTCCCGCTCGGCCGGGGTGATGGCCGGCCGCGCAACGGCCTGGTAGGCGCGGGCGATGAGCGCCGTTGCTTCGACCGAGTCGGGCGGCAGGTCCGTGAGAATCGCCAGCGCGCTGGTGCCATTCGGCTGCGGGACACTGAGAAACGTCCCTGCGGTCATGTCCGGGTCGATCTCGCGTGCCAGCGTGTACAGCGCGGGCGAATCGAGCGGGCGGCCCTGGACGGCGAGGGCGGCGCGGAAGGACAAAATGACGTCGGGTGACATTTCCGACTGCCCGACTCCGGAAATGTCACCCGACGTCTTTTTCGCGGCGGCGTCGGCCAGGGGGGCGCCGTACACGCGCACCGCGCCGCCGCGCGGCGGCGCCGGCACGGCGCCGCCGACGGCGACGCGCACGACCCGCCGGCCCGCCGATGCCGGCAGCACGTCCAGGTCGGCCTCCTCAATCGCGCCGACCTGAAAGTCCGACACCAGTACCAGCTCGCCGGCGGCGGGGCGCGCGCGCAG
>CAYYFE010000032.1:0-49464 GCA_964471115.1 uncultured Solibacteraceae bacterium | reverse complement strand
GGCGGGTTGGATGCCGCCGAAGGCGGCAGTGGGCGTGGCCGGAAGACCGGAACGAATGACTGCGTCGTGCGTGGTGGCAGTCATTCGTTCCGGTCTTCCGGCCACGCCCACGTGGCCCGGCTGCGCCGGGCCTCCAACCCGCGCTTGACAGGCATTTCCTCCATGGAACTTCGTGTCCTCCATGGTGGAAGGCTTTGTCTACTGTCCGCCGCGGCCGCGGCCCCCACCGGCCGGCGACATGGGTTTGCGCGGCAGCAGATCGTCGCGATTGGCCGCCAGGAACGCGAACATCGCGGCAATCGTCGCGTTCTTGCGCATGTCATCGGGCTGCAGCCGTTCGTAGCTGTCCAGGTTCGAGTGGTGTGAGAACGAGCTGTATTCCATCGGGTCCTGGATGAACTGGAAGCCCGGCAGGCCGACGCCGTCAAAGGCCTGGTGATCGGTGCCGCCCGTGTTGCGAATCGTCAGGTGCGTGACGCCCAGGTCGCGCATCGGCTCGATCCAGGCGCGGAACACCGGCGCGATGGCCGCGTTGCCCTGCAGGTAGATGCCGCGAATGGCGCCGCCGCCGTTGTCGATGTTGAAGTAGCCCGAGAACTTCGCGTGCGCCGGCGTGTACTGCGCGGGTCCCTGCGTCGTCCCGCGCCCGCCACCCACGCCACGCGCGGCGCCACCCACCGGCGCGCCGGCGCCGGGCGCTGCCGCAGCCGTGTAGTGTTTCGCCACGTAGTCGCGCGATCCGATCAGGCCCTGTTCTTCGCCGTTCCACAGACCGATCCGGACGGTCCTCCGCAGCGGCACGCCGCTGGCCTTGAGGATGCGCATCGCTTCCATCATCGCGGCCGACCCGGCGGCGTTGTCGGAGGCCCCCGTCGACGCGTGCCACGAGTCGAAGTGCGCGCCCAGCATCACCACTTCATCCGCTTTGTCAGTGCCCGCAATCTCACCAACCACGTTGAACATCGTCGGATTCGGGTGGTAGGTATTGCGGATATCCGCTTCAAGCTGCACGGGCACGTTCTTCTGGAGCATGCGGACGATGCGGCCGTAGTGTTCGGCGACCACGACAATCTGCGGCAGCAGCGTGGCCGGGTCGGCGCCGCGGTTGGCGCCGCCGATGCGGAAGTTGCCGTGGCCGCGCGGGTGTGTCGTCAGCACGGCCGCGACGCCTTCCGCGAGGAAGAAGGCGTTGCGATTGAAGGGCGCGGCGCCGGGCGCGCCGCCGCGTCCCGGGGCGCCGCCCGCGCGGCCCGCCGCGGGCGGCTGGGTGCCGAACTCGGGCGGCCGCGGTGTGGCCAGTTCCATCTCGTCGAGTTGTTCCTTCGTGTACCGCTGGGCCGTCGGCGCCCAGAAGGCCGCCACGTCCGGCGCCGGGTCGGTCAGCACGAACTTGCCGCGCAGCGTGCCGGACAGCTTCTTCAATTCGGCTTCGTCGGTGGACGTGACCAGCACGGCGTCGCCGCGGACCGGTCCGTTGGTGCCCGGTGTCCACGCGGTGGACATGCCGGTGAGCGTGAACGCCTGCGGCGCCACGGCGGCGAGGTAGAACTTGTCGTTCGTCCACCCGCGCGGAAACATCGTCTGGTTCGCCCACGGTTCCAGCGCGACGTTGGTCAGGCCCCAGCTCTTCATGGTGGTGGCGGCCCACTCACCGGCCTGCTGGATGTTGGGCGAGCCCGACAGGCGCGGGCCGTAGACGTCGGTCATCCAGCTGGCGAGCTCCATGACCTGCGAGTTCTGCAGGCCTTCGGCACGAATGCGCGCCAGGGCGGTGTAGTCAATCTTCTCTGGGGAGACACTCTGGGGCAGGGCCCAGAGTGCGGTGGTCAGGAATGAAGCCAGTCCGACGGTCAGCAGGGACGTTCGTCTGTGCATGGGCAGACCCTCCGAATACGGACATTCTAGGCCCTCGGGATTCACAACGAGCACTGGAGGGCTCGAACCGGAGCGCCGCGGCCGCCAGCCCCGGCCGCGCTACGAGTGCCTCATCGTCCTCGCCACCTCGCCATCTCGCCACCTCGCCACCTCGCCACCTCGCCACCCGACATTTCCCCATTTCCCCATTTCCCCATTTCCCCGTTACAATTCCTCCCATGTCTCGGCAGGAGTGTGGCGGGAATGAATAGAGCGCGGCTGGGAAGCCTGCTGCTGGCGGCTGCCATGTCGGCGGCCTGCGCGGGTGACCACTCACGCGAACCCGAACATCAGGACGTCGTCCTGCCCAGGGACGTCGAAATCGTCGAGGCCACCGTGCCGCGCAACGCGACGCTGGCCGGCCTGCTCAAGAGCCACCCCGCCTCCTCCCAGTTCGCCGATTCCATCGTCACCGCCGTGAGCGACGTGTTTAATCCGCGCGCGCTGCGGGCGAACCAGCCGTACCGCCTGACCACCTCACTCGACGGCCTGTTCCGCGAGTTCCGGTATCACCTCGACGCCGATCGCTTCCTGCGCGTGGCGTTGCGCGAAGACAGCCCGGCCGAGGCGCCGGCCTTCGACGTGGAAGTGGTGCCGGTGCCGAAGGAATTGGTGCTGGACGCCGTCGAGGTTGAGATTTCCTCCGAACGGCCGTCCTTGTGGGCGGCGCTCGAGGAGCGCGGCGAAAACATCCAGCTGGCGCTGCTGTTGTCCGAAGTGTTCGCCGGCGACGTCGACTTCAACTCCGATCTGCAGGACGGCGACCGCTTCGAGGTGTTGTTCAACCGCGTCCTGCGCGACGGCCAGTTCTCCGGCTACGACTCGGTGCAGGCCGCCGTGCTGCACAACGAGGGCCGCGTGTTCACCGCCATCCGCCACCTGGGGCCCGACGGCAAGCCGGGCTGGTACGACGCGGAGGGCCGGTCGCTGCGCCGGCAGTTCCTCAAGTCGCCGCTCGGGTTTGAGCCGACGATCACCTCCCGCTACAACCCGCAGCGCCGGCATCCGGTGCTCGGGTACGTGCGCGCGCATCGCGGCGTCGATTACCGCGCGGCGTATGGCACGCCGGTCCGCGCCGTGGCGCCCGGGACGGTGGTGGCCGCCGGCTGGGCGGGCGGTGCCGGCCGGCGCGTGGTGATCCGTCACGCCAGCGGCTACGAAAGCGCCTACTTCCATCTCTCCGCCTTCGCCCCAGGACTCTCAGTGGGTGACCGGGTCGAACAGGGCCAGACGGTGGGCCGCGTCGGCAACAGCGGTACGGTGACCGGAACGCACCTGCACTACGAACTCAAGAAGAACGGCCAGCACGTCAACCCGGTGACCGAACACCGGAACATGCCGCCCGGTGTGCCCATCCCGGCGTCGGGCATGGCCGCCTTCACCGAAGCGCGCGACCAGCTGCTCAGCACGCTGCGTCAGACGATCGCGGCCGCGCCTGTACCGGCCGCCTCGGCTGGAACCTCGATACACTAGGTCGTCATGGCCGCGTTGTTTCCCTTCAGGGCGCTGCGTCCGGCAGCGTCCGCAGCGTCGCGCGTCGCCTCGGTCCCCTACGACGTCGTCTCCACCGACGAAGCCCGGGCGATGGCCGCCGACAATCCGCTGAGCTTCCTGCGCGTCACCCGATCGGAGATCGACCTGCCGGACACCGCGAATCCCTACGCCGACGAGGTGTACGCGCTGGCCGCGCACAACCTGCGCGCGCTCGAGGCCGGCGCCCCGCTGGTTGAGGACGCCGAGCCGTCGCTCTACTTCTATCGCCAGCAGATGGGCGACCACGTGCAGACCGGTCTGGCCGGCTGCTTCAGCGTGGACGAGTACGAACGCGACGTCATCCGCAAACATGAGAAGACGCGCCGCGACAAGGAAGACGACCGCACGCGCCACATCATCGAGACCCGCGCGCAGACCGGCATCGTGTTTCTGACGTATCGCGCGGTTGATGCCGTCGACGCCGTCGCGTCACGCGTGTGCGCCGGTGAGCCGCTGTACGACTTTGCCGCGCCCGACGGGATCCGTCACACGGTGTGGACTTGTCCGCCTGACGACGTGGCGACACTGGTGCGGGTGTTTGCCGGTATTCCCGCGCTGTACATCGCCGACGGCCACCACCGCGCCGCCAGCGCCGCGCGTGCGAGAGGCGCGTTGCGCGATCAGGGCCGGCCCTCGGCGGAAGCCGACCGGTTCATCTGTGTGGCCTTTCCCGACCGGCAGTTGCAGATCCTTCCGTATCACCGCACGGTGAAGGACCTGAACGGAATGACGCCCGCCTCGCTGCTCGAGGCGCTGGGCAGGACGATGGGTGTGCGCGCAGGGGGCCCGGTGCCCTCAGGCCGCGGCGAGGTGTCCATGTTCCTCGACGGACGCTGGTACGCGATCACGCTGCCGGCCTCTGCTCCCGGGACGTCACACGCCGAGTCGCTTGATGTGGCCGTGTTGCAGCGCGAGGTGCTGACGCCGCTGCTGGGCATCGGCGACGTGCGCGCTGACAAACGGATCGATTTCGTGGGCGGCGCCAGGGGCACCGCGGCGCTCGAGGCGGCAGTTACGTCAGGCCGCGCGGCCGTCGCGTTCTCCATGCACCCCGTGTCGGTGGCCGACCTGCTCGCCGTGTCGGACGCGGGCGACATCATGCCGCCCAAGTCGACGTGGTTCGAGCCGAAGCTGCGCGACGGGTTGCTGGTGCACCGAATCTAGTCAGATCATGTTCACATGGAGGACTGGAGAGCGTCCTCGTTGTGAATTCGCACTTGTGGAAAGGGCCTCATGTCTGTGTCGCGCGTCTATAACTTCTCGTCCGGTCCCGCCGTTCTGCCCCTGCCCGTCCTCGAGGAAGCCCAGCGCGATCTGATCGCGTTGCCCGGCGTGGGCATGTCGGTGCTCGAGATCAGCCATCGGTCGAAACCCTTCGACGAGATCCTGGCCGGCGCCGAGGCGGGCATGCGCGACCTGGGCGGCATCCCGGACCACTACAAGGTCGTGTTTCTGCAGGGCGGCGCCAGCACCCAGTTCTCCATGGTGCCGATGAATCTGCTGACGCCGGGCGCGACGGCCGACTACATCGTCACTGGTGACTGGGGGAAGAAGGCGCTGAAGGAAGCGAAGAAGGTGGGCGCCACGCACGTGTCGGCCAGCACCGAGGCGACCAACTTCGATCACATCCCGTCGCAGGCCGACCTGAAACTGACACCCGGCGCGGCGTACGTGCACATGACATCGAACAACACGATTCATGGCACCGAGTGGCATCACGTGCCGGACGTGGGCGACGCGCCGCTGGTCTGTGACGCCTCATCGAACATTTTCTCGCGCCCGATTGACGTGTCGAAGTTCGGCCTCATCTACGCGGGCGCCCAGAAGAACCTCGGCCCCTCCGGCGTCACCGTCGTCATCGTCCGCGAGGACCTGCTGGCGCGGTCGTCGGACGCGTTGCCAACGATGATGAATCTGAAGGTGCAGGCCGAGAACGGATCGCGGTACAACACGCCGCCCGTGTTCGGCATCTACATCCTGCACCTGGTGCTGAAGTGGCTGAAGTCCCAGGGCGGCCTGGCGGCGATCGAACAGGTGAACATCCGCAAGGCCAACGTCCTGTATGCCGAACTCGATCGCACGGGCTTCTGGCGGCCGCACGCGCGCCCGGATTCGCGGTCGCGGATGAACATCACGTTCCGCATGCCCAGCGAGGAACTGGAGAACCGGTTCGCGAAGGAGGCGGCGGCCGCCGGGTTCGACGGCCTCAAGGGCCACCGCAGCGTCGGCGGGCTGCGCGCGTCCATCTACAACGCCTTCCCGGAAGCCGGCGTGACCGCGCTGGTTGAGTTCATGCGCGAGTTCGAGCGGAAGCACGGGTAGGCAAGTGGCGGCGAGGGCGGCAAGTGGCGGCAAGTAGCGGCGAGTGGCGGCCAGTAGCGGCGAGTGGCGGCCAGTGGCGGCGAGTGGCGGCGAGGGCGCCGTTGAGGAGATGACATGTCAGCTCTGATTCTGGCCCTTGCGCTGGCGGGCACCGTGGTCGCGCCCGATGGGTCGCCCGTGGCCGGCGCCCAGGTGCGGGTCCTCTCGTCAGGCGTCGTCGCGACAGCGAACGACGCCGGCGCATTCACGATTGACGCGGTCGAGTTGCCGGCCGAGGTGATGGTCTCGGCGCCGGGATTTGCCGCCGCCCGCGTGCGCGTGACGTCGTCACCGGTCATCCTCACCCTGTTGCCGCGCGCCGCGGAAGCGTCCGTGCTGGTGACGGCGCCGATGGCGCCGGCCGGCGCCGTCTCGTTGACGCGTGAGACGTTGTCGCTGGCGCCCGCGCTGACGACCGACGAACGCCTGCGATCGGTCGCGGGATTTTCGCTGTTCCGGCGGTCCTCGTCGCGTCAGGCCAATCCCACGACGCACGGCGTGACCATGCGCGGGTTGTCGGCCAGCGGCGCCAGCCGCGGCCTGGTGGTGCTCGACGGCATTCCCCTGAACGACGGCTTCGGCGCCTGGGTGACGTGGACCCGTGTGCCGGCGGCGGCGCTCGATCGAGTGGATGTGTTGGCCGGCGCGTCCGGCGATCTGTTCGGGTCGGATGCGCTGGGTGGCGTCATCCGGCTGCAGGCGCCGTCCTGGTCGCGGCCCGCCGCATCGGCCCAGTTCGAAGGCGGCACGTTCGAGACGTGGTCGACGGACGCCGCGGCGGGTGGCGCCGTGGGCCGCGTGTCCTGGTTCGGCGCGGCGTCGTTCCTCGACACGGCGGGCAGCGTCCCGCTTGAACCGGCGTCGGCTGGGGCGGTCGACCGTCCGGCTGATGCCCAGTGGTGGAACGGCTACGGCCGCATGGAAGTGACGCAGGGCGCTTCCCGCTGGACGGTCTTCGGCTTCGGTGGCCGGGACGATCGCGGCAACGGCACCGTGTTGCAGCGCAACCGGATGGAGGGCGGCACGGTGGCCGGCGCGTTCGTCCGTTCTTCGGCCGCGACCACCGTCGCCGCCCGGGTGTCGTGGAGCCCGAACGGATTCGACCAGACCTTCACGGCCGTGGCAACCGGCCGGGCCTCCGAGTTCCTCACGTCGACGCAGCGCATTGAAGCCACCACCACGAGGGCCGCGCTGGAGCTGGCCCGCACGAGCGCCCGCTGGTTCGGTGTCATCCGCGGCACGCTCAGCCGCGCGACCGCTGACTTCCGCGAAATTCGTCCCGCCGGCACCACCGATGCCGCCTTGCGTGACGACGGCGAGAGTGTGTCGGCGCAGTGGTCATGGACGGGGCAGCCCGACGTGACGGTCAGCGCCGGTGGACGGGTGGAATGGCGCGCGGCGCCCGACGCGGCGCAGTCGCGCGATCGGGCCACGGTCGGCCGGCTGTCAGCCGAGTGGCGGGCGCGGCCAGGCCTGCGCGTCCACGGGTCGGCCGCGACCAGCCATCGCTGGCCCACGCTGAACGAACTGGCGCGCGGGTTTCGCGTGGGCAACGCGCAGACGCTGCCCAATCCGAATCTGCAGCCTGAGCGCGCGGTGTCGTTCGAGGCCGGTGCCACGTGGGACGCCGCCCGCGTGCGGCTGGGCGCCACGGCCTTCCGGGCCGTCGTCCACGACGCGATCGCCAACGTCACCCTGCCGTCACTGACCGGCATCGTCCGCGAGCGGCAGAACGCCGGTGATGCGGTGTCGACCGGTGTGGAGGCTGATCTCGAATGGCGCGTGGGCCGCGCGGTGCGACTCACCTCGTCACTGACCTGGGTGGACGCCTCGTTCGAGAACTCCAGGGAACCGGCGATCGAAGGCAAACAGCTGCCGCAAGTACCTGACGTCAGCGCCACCGTGTCCGGATTGGTCACGCACCGGTGGATGTCCGCCACCGTGCTGCTGCGTACGACGGGTCACCAGTTCGACGATGACCGCAATACGTTCAGGCTGGCGCCTGCGACACAGGTGGACGCCACGGTGAGCGGACGGGTTCGCAGTGTGCGGGTGTTCGTGGCCGGGGAGAACCTGCTGGACGCGCGCATCGAGACCGGGCGCACGCCGCTGGTGACGCTGGCGCCGGGGCGGGCCGTGCGCGCCGGCGTCCAGGTGTTATTCGGCGACCTTCGCCGCTGACTTGCCGCGGCCGCGCCCGCGACGTCGCCCGCGGCGACGGCGCTTGCGGCGGCCGCCGCCTTCCGTCGATTCGGCTTCGGTGCCCGCGGCCGGCGCCTGCGCGCGCCAGTGTTCCACCGCGTCGGGCACGTCGCCGAAGATCGCCAGCCAGTTCAGCGTGTCGGCGAAGGCCGGCCGCTGCGGCAGGCTCTTCTGCAGCCGCGGCGGCAGATCGGGATCGGTGAGGCGCGGCGCCATCGACAACACATGGGACAGCCGTTCGATATCGCGGCGCGCGATCGGCAACAAGCCGAGCTGCACGCGCGCCTCCGGGCCGCCCGGCAGCCTCCGCGAGACCAGTCCGGCCGGCACGAGCAGCGCGCTCATCAGAATCGTGTTGTTCAGTTCGGGCGGCACCGCGTCGAAGCGCCGGCGATACGCGTCGAGTCGCGCGAGCGCGTCCCACACGGCGTCAGGCGGCGATTCCAGTTCGGGCGTCATCAGTTCGAGCAGCCCCAGTTCACTCAGGCTGCGGAAGCTGGCTTCGGCGTACCCGGAGCGCAGGATCTTGTAGTACTCCTCGAGCAGCCGGGCCGGCGACGCCTTGGTGATGAGGGGCCGCAACTGCCGGATGGCATCCACCACCAGCGGATCGATCGTGAAGCCGAGCCGCGCCGCAAAGACCGCCGCGCGCAGCATGCGCACCGGGTCTTCGACGAATCGCACCAGCGGATCCCCAATCGAGCGGATGACGCGTTTCTCGAGATCGTGCAGGCCGCCGACGTAGTCGATGATGGAAAACGTCGCGATGTCGTAGAACAACGCGTTCACGGTGAAGTCACGACGGAACGCGTCCTCTTCGGGTGTGCCGAAGGTGTTGTCGCGTCGAATGATGCCGTCGTTCGAGACGGGCGCGGGTGCGCTGGCCACGACCGCGGGTTCGTCGGCCGGCGCGTCAGGCGGCGCATCGGGGACGTTCTTGCGGAACGTCGCCACCTCGATCGTCTTCAGGCCGAACTTCACGTGCGCGAGGCGGAACCGGCGGCCGATGATCCAGCAGTTCCGGAAGAGTTTCTTGACCTCGTACGGATGCGCGCTCGTGCCGATGTCGAAATCCTTGGGCCGGCGGCCCAGCAGCAGGTCGCGCACACCGCCGCCCACGAGATACGCCGTGTGGTTGGCCTGTTGCAGCCGGTACAGCACCTTGAGCGCGTCGGCATCAATGTCACGGCGCGAGATCGTGTGCTCGGCGCGCGGGACGATGACGGGCTCGGTCACGGAAGGAAATTATAGAGGGCGGGACCGGCCCCCTTGGCCGCGAGCGGCGGAGTTGTGCCCCTAAAGTACTGATTTTATTGGCGTTATTTATTTGTTACGACTTTGCAAGCTTCCAATTGGCCCCCACGCCGACGTCCACGGTCAGGGGGACGTCAAGGGCAAATGCCCCCTGCATGACCTCCTGGACCAGCCCGGCCACGGCCTGGGCGTCGGCCTCGGGCGCCTCGAACAACAACTCGTCGTGCACGGTCAGGATCATGCGCGACGGTCGCGCGGCGGCGGCATTGTGCCGCGCAAGCGCGGCCGCCACATCGATCATCGCGCGTTTGAGAATGTCGGCCGCCGTGCCCTGGATGGGCATGTTCACGGTTTCACGTTCGGCGGCCGCGCGCACCTGGCCGTTTTTGCTCGTGAGCTCCGGCACCAATCGCCGCCGGCCGGTCAGCGTGCGCACGATGCCCGTGCTCCGCGCGTCCTCCAGCGTGCGATCGATGTAGGTGCGGACGCCGGGGAAACCCGCGAAGTACGCGTCGATGAACGCCTGCGCCGCGCTCTGCGGCACCCCGATGTCCTTCGCCAGCGTAAACGCGGTCTTGCCGTACAGCAGCGCGTAATTGATGATCTTGGCCCGCCGCCGCAGCTCGTGCGGGTCCAGCCCGCTGTCGGCGCCAAAGACGCGTTCGGCCGTGCGATCGTGGATGTCCTCGCCGCGCCGGAACGCCTCGATGAGCGCGGTGTCGCCCGACAGATGCGCGAGGACCCGCAGTTCAATCTGCGAGTAGTCGGCCGAGATGAGCACGTGCCCCGGCTCGGCGATGAAGGCCGCGCGAATCTCGCGCCCGGTGGCGGTGCGCACCGGGATGTTCTGCAGGTTCGGGTCGCTGCTGCTCAGGCGGCCTGTGGCGGCGACCGCCTGGTTGAACGTCGTATGGACGCGCCCGGTGTCGGGGTGCACCAGCGCCGGCAGCGCGTCGACGTACGTCCCCTTCAACTTCTGCACGCTCCGCCACTGCAGGACCAGGCCCGGCAGCTCGTGCACCAGCGCCAGTTCCTCGAGCACGTCCTGCGCGGTGGACGGTGTCTTGGTGGCGCCGGTCTTCTTGGCCGCCGGCAGCGCCAGCCGCTCGAACAACACTTCGCCCAGCTGTTTGGGCGAGTTGATGTTGAACTCGCCGCCGGCGTGTTCAAAGATGCGCGCCGACAGGCCGTCGAGTTCCTGCTGCATGGTCAGCGCGAGCCGCGCGAGGGCGTCCACGTCCACTCGCACGCCTGCGCGTTCGATGTCGGCGAGGATGGGAATCAGCGGCCGCTCAAGGTCGCGGTAGATGGCCTCGACCTCACTGGCCTGCAGGTCCGCGCGCAAGCCGTCCGCCATCGATCGCGGCAGGTCGGCCCGTTCGCAGGCGTAGTTGAGCAGCGCCGCGGGCGGCACCGCGCCGGTCGCCACGGCCTTGGCGCCCTTGCCGGTCACATCCTCCCGCGTCAGCGCCTTGTAGCCCGATCGCTCCAGCGCGAGTTCCTCGAGGGCATGGCTCGATCCGGTTGCGTTGACCAGGTAACTCGCAATCATCGTGTCGAGGTCGAGGGCGGCGAGCGGCAGGCCGTGCCGGCCCAGGACTATGGCCGACACTTTCAGGTCGTGGCCCGTCTTGGTGACGGCCGGGTCGGCCAGCACCGATCCCAGCGTCTCGCGCACGTCGGTCAACGAGACGTTCGGCGTCTCGTTCAGTCCGGTGTGGCCAAGCGGAACGTAGCGCGCGTGCCCCTGCGCGGTCGACACCGCCAGGCCGACGAGCGCGGCGCGCATGGCTGACTCGGGTTCCACGATCGCTGCCACGGCCATCGTGCCGGCCGCGCGAATCACATCGGCCAGCGCCGCGAGCTCCTCGCGCGTCGTCGCCAGCGCGTAGTCGCGCGTCGACGTGGCTGCCGTGGGGGCGTAGTCGGCGGTGAACGTCCGGAACCCCAGCCGCGAAAACAACGCGTAACACCGCGCCGCATCCGCGCCCCGGTACCGCAACGCCTCCGGCTCGAAGGTGACCGGAACATCAGTGCGAATCGTCGCGAGCACCCGGCTGGCCCGCGCGTCATCGGCGTGTTGCAGCAGCGCCTCACGGTGGCGTTTCTGCGTCAGCGTGCCGGCCGCGGCCAGCAATGCGTCGAGTGAGCCGTGTGTGGCGATCAGCTCCCGCGCGCCCTTTTCCCCGATGCCCGGCACGCCCTTGATGTTGTCGACCGAGTCGCCCATCAGCGCGAGGATGTCGACCACCTGCTCGGGCTTCACCCCCCAACGCTCGGCCACGCCCTGCGCGTCGTACCACGTGCCGTCGTCCTTCGGGTTGTACACACGCAGGCGTTCACCGACGAGCTGGAAGAAGTCCTTGTCGCCGGTGACGACCGCCACGTCGAAGCCCGCGTTGCGCGCCTGCACGGCCAGCGTGCCAATCACATCGTCGGCCTCGAAACCTTCCGCGGTGATGTTGGGCACCCCCATGGCTTCGCAGGCCTCGTGGACCAGCGGCACCTGCTCGGCGAGATCGCCCGGCATCGGCGCGCGGTTGGCCTTGTAGGCCTCGTACAGGTCGTCGCGGAACGTCCGGCCGGGAAGGTCGAAGGAGGCCGCGATGTAGTCGGGCCGGTGATCGGCCAGCAGCTTGCGCAGCATCGAGACGAAGCCGTAGACGGCGTTGGTGGACTTGCCGTCCGGCCCGGTCAGGCCCCGGATGGCGTGGTACGCCCGGTACATCTGAGAATTGCCGTCGATCAGGAAGAGGCGGGGCACCCGGAATGTATATCATTCGAGCGTGCGACTTCGGGCTGGATGGCTGGGACTGTTGGTCGTGGTGGCGGGTGGGTGCACCAATCCGCTGGCGCGTCAGTACGAATACGATGAGCAGACCTATCTGGAGGTCGATGGATCGGCGACGGTCGTGATTGCCGCGTCCGTGCCCGCGCTGGTCGCGTTGCGCGGGCTGCCGTTCGACCCGTCGGTGGATGCGCGCATCGACGCGGCCGCGGTCCGTACGGCCTTCGAAGCGGCCGGTTGTGTCGTCGAAAACGCGAGCCGGCCCTGGCGGCGGAACAACCGGCGGTTCGTGCAGGTGCGGATGGCGGTCGAACACGTGGAGAAGGCCGGCGCGTGTGCGCCGCTGGCGTGGTCCACCTATGCGTTTGTCCAGGCCGACGAACGCATCACCTACCGGCAGACCGTCGGCGCCGCGGCCGGCTCAGCCCCGGCCGGCGTGAACTGGGCGGGCGACGAGCTGGTGGTGTTCAAGCTGCACCTGCCCAGCAAGATTCTCGATCACAACGTGCGCCGTCTGTCGGACAACGAACCCGGCACGGTCGAACGCGGCAACATCCTGTCGTGGGAACAGCGGCTGACCGATCGCCTGGCGGGCGCGCCCATCGAGATGCGCGTGACCACGGAGGCCGAGTCGATTCTCTACCAGACCGTGGCGTTGTTCGCCGGCGCGTTCGTGGCCGCGGTGATCGTGCTGACCACGATCATCTGGCTGGTGATCCGCCGCGGCCGTGTGCGCCTCAAGGAACTTCGGCGGTAATCACGACCCCGAGACGCGAATGTCCTGGGTCTTGCGTTCGCCGTCGCCAATCGAGACGCGCACCGAGGCGTTGAGCAGTTCCTGGAGGAACGACGGGTTGTACCACTCGCCGGGTTCCACGTCGGTGACCGCCGCGATGGCGTAATCGCCGGCCGGCAGGTTGCGCACGGTGTAGCGGCCGTCCGTCCCCGGCCGCGTCGACTGAATCCGGCGCGCCTGCGGCACCCAGTACCGCGTGTCCACCGGGAACACGACGATGGTGAAGTCGGACGTGGCGGCGCCGGTGGCGTCCTGCAGCGTGCCGGTCAGTTCCGTCGCGCGGTCGGCAAACGTCACGACGGCGTCGGTCACGTTCATGTTCGGCGTGATCTCGAGCGGGAAGTCGAGTGTCTCGCGTCCGCCGGCGACGGCGGAGCTCAGCACCCAGTTGCCGGACCCGCCGGCGCTCAGCGCGCCGCCGCGGCCCACGCCCGGTCCGCCCGTTCCCGCCGGCGCATTGCCCCGCAGCGAATATCGGCCCGGAGTGACACCCGTGATGGTGAATCGGCCGTTGGCCTCGACGGTCGTGGTGACCGGCCCGCCAAACTCGAGGTCCTGGGTGCCGATGGGCTGCAGCGTGACACGCACGCGGGTGAGGTCGGTCGGCGGCAGCAGCTTCGTGCCGTCAAACGCCACGCGGCCCGTGACGGTCATGCCTTTCTGCAACTGCAGGGCGACACCCTCCAGGTCCTGGCCGTCCACCGAGATCGACGCGTGTGCCCACAACACTTCGACCACGGCGCCCATGCCGCGACCGCCGCGGCCTCCGCGCCCCTGCGGGAGGGGCGTTTCAGTCTGGTTCGCGGGATCCACCGGCTGTCGCACCTGGGCACGCGCGGTCACGTGATACTGGCCCGGCGTCACGTTTCTGAAGGTGAACGCGCCGTCCTGTCCCGCGCGCACCGTCTGCTGCGCGCCAGGGAGGCCCGGCAGCGTGTCGACCGGCGTCAGCATGACCTGTGCGCCGGCGGGTGAGGCGCCGTCGGCGCCGGCCAGCATCCCAGTCACTTGCGAGGTGGTGACCAGCTGCAGCTGGAAGTCGACGCCATACCGTTCCTGACCAGCCGTGACGTCCACCATCGATGCGGCCGACGGTGAGGTCGTGCCCGGGAAGAACACCGGCGCGTAGCCCATCGCCGGCTGTCCATCGGGATCCAGCTGCTGCTGCAGCTGGTCGAGAATCGCCTGACCCCGGCCCCCGCCCAGACCCTGCAGCAGATCTCCCAGCTGCCCGCCGCGGCCCGGCGCCGCCCCGCGGCCACCCATGCCGGGCTGCCCGGCGCCGCCGCGGCCGAGCGCCTGCTGCATCTGCTGCATCGCCGCCTCGATCTCCGCGGCCACGTTGATCTGCAGCCCGCCCAGTCCCGTATTGCGCGGCTGGGCCGTGACGACGTATTGGCCGGGCTGAAGGCCGTAGATGCGGTACATGCCGCGGTCGTCCGTGGTGCTGGTGCCGGCGGATTCCAGCCGGCGTTCTCCGGTGCGAATCACCGCGCGCAGCGCGCGCACCGGCGTGCCCGGCGACGGCTCGCCGTATTCATCCAGCACCACGCCGGTGACGACACCGCCCTTGGGCAGGCTGATCGGCCGCGCGTCGAGTTTCTGGCCATCAGCCAGTTCAATCGGTGTGCCCGCCCGGCCCGGCGCCTTTGCGCCGTACGCAATGGACACGAAGCCCGCCTTGCTCGCCGTGAGGGTGTACCGGCCCGCCGGCAGCTGCGTGAAGACGAACTTGCCTTCGTCATCGGTCATCGTCGACCGGGCCCCGC
This sequence comes from uncultured Solibacteraceae bacterium, assembly GCA_964471115.1. Taxonomy (GTDB): domain Bacteria; phylum Acidobacteriota; class Vicinamibacteria; order Vicinamibacterales; family SCN-69-37; genus SYFT01. The sequence continues at coordinate 34,847 of CAYYFE010000032.1, read as the reverse complement.
GCAGTTCGGCGCCCGAGAGGTTCACGCGCGCGCGGCGCACCGGCAGGCCCGTATCGGCCGTCACGACGGAGCCGAGGATGAAGCCGGTGCCGACGGCCGGGGCCACCTGGGTGTCGCGCGCCTGCGCGCCGCCGCCACGGCCCTGTTGTCCTTGTGGCTGACCGCCCTGCAGGGCGCCTCGGCCCTGCGCTGTTGGCAGGGCTGACCCGATCAGGGTCGCCAGCAGGGCCGCGAGGGTCACGAGTCGACGGGTCGGTGGTCTGGTCATGGGTCTCACTTCTCGTCTACGCCCGCCTCGAGGCGCCTGTTTCGTACGGCGGCGCGGCTGTCCGTTTGACCCTCACAGGGGCTGCCACGTTACATCGATTCCACCCGGTCACCGTGCTGGAGCCCTGCGCAATTCGACGAAGCGGGTATCTCCGGCCCGAAGGGTGATCGACGTGGCGCGTGGCCGATACCGGTCGAGCCGGTCGGCGTTGATCCAGTCCGCCGTCTCCGCATCGTCCACCGCGATGAGATGGTAGTCGCCCGGGGGGAGGTCGCGAATCACGAAGGCGCCGTCGAGGCCTGCGCGGACCGCGCGGAAGCGTCGCTCACCGCTCCGGCGTCCGTCACGCGGAAACACGAGCACCGTGGCGGTGGCATCACCCATCGCGTCGGCGCCGCGCACCGTGCCGGCCAGGACCGCGAGTTGATCGGTGACGTCGACGACCACTTCGAGCGGGACACGGCCCGACGTCAGGTCGAGCGGCAGATCCGACACGTCAAGGCCGTCGGCTTGAATGCCCGCCAGGCGCCAGCCATTGGGCAGCCCGCCAACCTCCAGCAGGTACCGTTGCGGCAGCAGCGCCTCGGCGGTCGCAAACGCGCCGTCCGAGTTCACCCTCGCCGTGAGCCGCTCGTGACCCGCCTGCTGAAACACCGGAACGAACGTCACCGAGAGGCCTGCCGGCACACGCGCCTGTCTGTTCGCGGAGACCAGCCGGGCGCGGCCGCGGATCGACAGCGCGGGCTGCAGGTGCACCTGCACGTCGCGCAGCGGCGCATCGCCGACCACAATCGGGACACTTGCCCACACACGCGCCGGTCCTTCAAGCGGGGTGTTCGCATCGGCGCCCGCTTCGACCGGTGGCCCTTCGGCGAGGTACGACTCGAGCACCCATTCACCCGGCGGCACCCGCGGAAACACGAACTTCCCGTCGTCATCCACGGTGGCTTCCGCGAGGAGGCGCTGACCCACGTGTTCGATCGTCGAGCCGTCGATCGCGCGGCCCACCGCGACGCGCAACAACGGCCATCGCGCTTCGGGGAGCGCTGACCGTTCGACCCGGCCGGAGACTTCGCGGCCGTCCTGCACCGGCAACGTGAAGTTGATGCCGGTGAACTCGCGTCCCGGTGACACCGTCACCGGTGAGGCCATCGACGGTGTCGTTGTGTCCGGGTAGTACTCCGGTGTGAACAGGGCGGCCGCGTCGGTGCCGACGCCCACGACGTAGTCGCCGGGCGTCAGCGGCGTCAGCCGGTAGCTGCCGGTGTCGTCGGTCGTCGCTCGCGCGGCGGCCGTCAGCCGGGTGTGGGTGATGTGTTCCTCGCGCCGGTACGCCGTGACGATCAGTCCTTCAACCGGATCGCCGGTGTGGTCGCGCACATCGCCGGTGACCACACCGGGCCGCCACAGCGGAATGTCGAGCGTGCCGAGCCACTGCCCGTCGGTGACGCGCAGAGGGACGAATGTCCCGCCGGCGCGGCGTTGTCCGAACGCGCCGTTGAGATAACCCGACCGGGAGGCCGTGAGGACGTACTCACCGGCAGGCAGTCCACTGAACAGGAATCGCCCCCGCTGATCGACCACGGCCGAACGTCTCAGCGTCGCCGACGCGATCGAGACCACGGCGCGATCGAGCCCGCGGCCGGACCCGGCGTCAATGACCCGACCAAGCAGTGCAGCGCCCGGCGGGAGCCGCCGCAGCTGATCGGCGGCCGACACGCGGACCTCCGCGCCACCGGGCATCAGCGTGATGGCAACCACGGCGGCGGCCAGCGCGAATCGGGTCACGGCAGATACGACGACAGGAACCGGCGAGCAGCCGGGGTCAGTGGCCGAGCGTCCGGCTCAGCACGAGAATGGTGGCCAGGCCCAACGCGATGAGGATCACCTGGCGCAGGCTGTTCGGGTCCGTTTCGCCGCGATGCAGGTGCGGAATCAGGTCGGCCATCGCGACGTAGAGGAACGTGCCCGCGGCGAAGGCGAGCACCCAGGGCTGCGCCATCGGCACCTGCGTGCCGAACAGCAGCATGGCGGTGGCGCCCAGCACGCCGCCGCCTGCGGCCGCGAGGTTGAGCAGGAGTGCCTTGCGCCGCGAGTGGCCCGCGGCCAGCAGGATGCCGAAGTCGCCGGCCTCCTGCGGAATCTCGTGTGCGATGACGCCCACCGCCATGGTGAGGCCGGTGGGCACCGAGACCAGTGTCGCGGCGGCGATGGCGACGCCATCCACGAACGTATGCACGGCGTCGCCCAGGATGACCAGCGTGGCCGTGCTGCGATGCACCTTGCAGTGGCCGGCGTCGTGGCAGTGGTGGATGAGCACCAGCTTTTCGAGCACGAAGAAGATCAGGATGCCGCCCAGCATCACCATGAACGCGGCGGCCGGGTCGAGGGCTTCCAGGGCCTCCGGCATCAGAATCAGCGCGGCCGCGCCCAGCAGGGTGCCGACGGCGTAGGACACGAGCCACGGCACGATCTTCACGCGGAGCGGCTTGCCCACCAGCAGCAGGAGCCCCGCGACCAGCAGGCCTCCCACGCTGCCAACGACGGACAGGCCCAGCGCGGCGGCCCAGGTCAACGCGGTCTCAGACACGGCCACCTACAGTAGCAGATGGATCAATGGATCAATGGATCAATGGATCAATGGATCGATGGATCGATGGGTGGGTTCAGCTGGCGATGAAGCCGCGGCGGGCGCGGATGCGGTAGGTGCCGTTGCCCTTCTTCACGCGCACCTCGATGGTGTGCCAGCGGCCGTCCTTGGGCGCGGCGCTGTTGTAGGTGAGGAAATACTGGCGGCTGAGTTCGCTGGCGATGCCGGCCGTGGCGGGATCGAGGTCCTGATGCGAATAGATGATTTCGGTACGGCCGCCGCTGTCGTCGGTGATGGCGCGCAGGGCGTCGGCGTTGACGCGGTCGGATGAACCGCCGCTCGAGGTGTTGCGGATGGGAGGCGCGGCGGCAGGCGGCGGGGCACTGACCGGCGGCTTGCGGCCCGGGAACGGCGACGGGGCCGGCGGCCGGCTGGCGGCCGGCGAGCCGCCCGTCGCGCGGCTGGAGGCACCCGCGCGTGGGGCGCTGCCGGAGGCGTCGATGCCGATGGCGTAGACGAGCACCTCGCTTTCGCGAATCGCCTGCACCAGTTCCGGCACACGGGTCGAACTGCTCGTGTCGTTGCCGTCGGAGATGATGACCAGCGCCTTCTTGCGCTGCGTGCCCTGTTGCGCGAGCGGAATGGCGTCGGCCACCGTGTCGTACATCGCCGTGCCGCCGCGCGGGCTGATCGAAGCCAGCGCGCGGCTGACCTGGCCGCGATTACGCGTCCAGGGATGCACCAGATCCGGCTGCGAGTCGAAGCGGTAGAGGAACACCTCGTCGTTGTCACCCAGCAGGTCGTCGACAAATCGCGACAGCGCCGCCTTGGCGGCCACCCACTTGTCGCCCACCATCGAGCCGCTGGTGTCGACGGCAATCCCCAGACTCACCGGCACACGCTCGGCGTCGAAGTGTGACGCGGTCTGCAGGACGCCGTCTTCGTAGATTTCGAAGTCGTCCTGTTGCAGCCCGCCGACGAAATGCCCGTTGGCATCGGTGACCGTCACGGTGACATTGATCAGGCTCACGCCCGATCGGAAGGAGAACCCCTGGCCGGCCGGTCGCTCCTGCGCCGCGAGCGTGCCCGCCAGCAGCAGCGCCGCGGCAGCGATCGAGACAGCCGGGGCCCTCACTTGGCGTCCTCCACCGTGGCCATCGTGGTGCCGGAAATGCCCGTGGCGCGCGCGTCGACATGCGCAAACACCGAGCCATCGTCGCGCCGGAAGCCGACGCGGTAGCGGCCGACCTTGCCGGGCGCGGCCACGCGAATCGTGAACGGGGACAGATCACCCGCCGGCACGACACCGGTCTCCACCGGCGCCTTGGCGGAGGTGAGGAACTGACCCGCGTCATCAAAGAGGAACACGACGGCGGTGAGCGGCGGTGTCGATTCCGTGGCGTGCGGATTCTGCAGCAGACCGGTGATGACGAAATCCGCGGCCTCGCGGCGATGGCCCAGCGACACCAGCTCCACGGGCGTGGCCGACGCCACCGGGCCGCGCGCCGGCAACAGCGACGGCAACGCCGGGCCGTAGAGGCCGTAGACCGTGCCGGCCCCGGCGCCCATGAACACGATGACCACCAGCGCCGTCAGCCCCCAGCGCGGCGAAGGCGCGGGCGCGGGCGCGGCGAACAGACCCGCAGCGGGCGCCAGTGGCACGTCCACCGGGTCGGGCGGCTCCAGCGCCGGCACGTCGAACGTGATCTCGCGCGCCGGGTCGGCGGCCAGCGCCTGCAGCCGCGACACTCGGATCTCGGCGCGTCGTCGATCGCGCCGCAGCGCCATCCACGCAAACGCGCTCAGCACGACGGCCAGCGTCAGCGCGCCAATCATCACCAGCACCATCACCGATTCCATGACCGTTACCTCAGCGTGAATCCCACGGCGACTTCCACCAGCACATCCACGGCTGAGCCGAGGCGGCGCGCCGGCGTGAAGCGCCACTGCCGTACTGCGGCAATGGCGCGTTGATCGAGTCCGCTGCCAAGCGGACGCACCAGGCGGATGTCGCCCACCGACCCATCACGCCGGACGACGATTTCCAGGACCACGTCGCCTTCGACTGCCCGACGGCGCGCTTCATCGGTGTAGAGCGGACGAATCTCCCGCACCAACTGCGGGGGTTCGATGCCGGCGCCCGGGCGGAAGGGACCGCCGCCGGTGCCGCCGCCGCTGCCGGCACCAATGCCTGCGCCGTCGCCTTCACCCAATCCGGTGCCTTGACCCGGGCCGACTCCGCCTCCCGTGCCGGGGCCCGGACTGGGCGCCGCCTGCGGCGGCAGCGGCGGCGCTTCCACCACGCCCGGCACTTCCCGCTCCTCGGCCGGCACGGAGACGACCGGGGCCACCACAGGCGGAGGCGTCGGGGGCGGCGGGGTGACTTCCGGCCGCGTGACCGGCCGCGGCGGGGGACGATACGGCCGCGGTGGCGGCACCGGGCTGCTGACCTTCTTCGGTGCGGGCGCCTTGCGCTCCGCCTTGGGCGGGGACGTCGGGATCTTCAACCCTCCACCGCCGCCGCCCCCACCGGGGCCAGGACTCATCAGAAACACCAGCCGCGTCTCGGTCTTTTCGGGGACGCGCGTGTCGGTGTCGCGCGCCTGCAGCCACTCGAGTGATGACGCCAGGAGGAGGAGCACGGCGAACGCGGCGTGCAGCCCCCCCGACATGGCCAGCGGCCCGCCGGTCCGGCGCCGCGACTCTGGCAGGGGCAAGAGCGGCGCGCGGCCGCCGGGAAGTTCGCGCAAGGACCTGACAAGCCGGACGGCATCGCGTTCGGCGATCAAGCCGTCGACGATCAGGATCTGCTCGAAATCGGCCAGTTGGGTGACGAGGTCCGGCGAAGTGCCCGCCGCCCGGGCGACGTCATCGACCGAGTACACCTCATTCACCTCAGTGCTTTCGGCCGATCGCGCGTCCGCCAACAGGGCCGCGATAGACTCCCGCCCATGACGACACAGTGGGGGATGGGCAAGGTGGCGATTGTGACCGGGGCGTCTTCCGGCATCGGGCGGGCGACCACGCTGGGGCTGGCGGCCGCCGGGGCCACCGTGATGGCGGTGGGCCGCGACGAGGCCGCGCTCGAGGCCGTGTGCGCCGAGGTCCGCGCCGCCGGTCAGCGCGCGGAACGCCTCGTGGCGGACGTCACCGGTGCCGGCGCGCCGGCGGCGATCGTCAAGGAGACGATCGCGCGGTGCGGGCGGATCGACGTGTTGGTCAACGCCGCGGGCATCATCGCGTCGGCCGGCGTGCGCGAGACGACCGACGAGGGGTTTGACGCCATGATGGACATCAACGTGCGCGCCACGTTCCGGCTGCTGCGCGAGGCGGCGCCCGCGTTGGTCGAGACAAAAGGCGCGGTGGTCAACCTGTCGAGTGTGGCCGGCACGCGGGCGTTTCCCGGGTTGTTCGCGTATTGCGTGAGCAAGGCGGCGGTCGATCAGGTCACCCGGTGCGCCGCGCTCGACCTGGCCGCGTCAGGCGTGCGCGTCAACGCGGTCAACCCGGGCGTGGTGGTGACCAACCTGCACCGGCGCGGCGGGATGGACGAATCGCGGTATGCCGCGTTCCTGGAACACTCGAAGGCCACCCATCCACTGGGCCGGCCCGGCACGCCGCAGGAGGTTGCCGACCTGATCGTGTTTCTGGCCTCGCCGTCAGCCGGGTGGATCACCGGCGAGACGATCTCGATTGACGGCGGCCGGCACCTGACGTGTTTGCGATAGTCATTTCGCCTTCGCCGCTTCGACGAAGGCGATGCCGTCGAGGGTGCCCAGATGGCGGGCGGCGCGCAGGCCGGCGGCGGTGAGCCGCTCCGCCACATGCGCCGGATTGGTGACCGGCGCGGTCTGTGCCAGGCGGAACAGGCCCTGGCGGGGGACCGGCTCACAAATCGTGATGCGGCCGCCGCCGCGCGCCAGCCGGATGGCTTCGGCCAGGACCAGCGGGGCATCCGTGCCCAACGCGGCCAGGCCCGACGGCAGGACCACCACGTCAGCGGTGCCCGAGTCGAGCGGCGTCATCGCGCACGGCGCGTCGACGTAGTCCACCAGCGCGCCGGCCTGCCGGGCCGCCTTGGCCACCGCGTCCGCGGCGCCCGTGGCCCGGTCAACGACCGTGGTCTGGCCGTTCAGCCCGGTGACGACCGCCAGCGCGGCGGCCAGATCGGGCTGGCGGGCCCCCAGCACCACCACGGTGGCGCCCGGTTTGACGCCAATCATGGCCATGGCGGGCTGGAAGGGCTGTTCACGCGACCGCGTGATCAGTTTGAGGAGTCCAAGTGCGGTCCACATGGCGGTTCCAATCCGAATGATATAGTTTCCCTTCGTGACTAAGGGTCTTTCCATTGCCCCGGCAGAGGGCAAACTCGGCATACTTCTGGTGGGATTGGGTGCGGTCAGCACCACGACGATTGCGGGCGTCTTTGCCATCCGCAAGGGCCTGGCCAAGCCGATTGGTTCTCTCGTCGAGATGGGCACGGTGCGGCTGGGCAAGCGCACCGAAGGGCGTTCACCCAGCATCCGCGAGTTCGTGCCCCTGACCGGCCTTGACGACATCGTCTTTGGCGGGTGGGACATCTTCGAGGACAACTGCTACGAGGCCGCCAAACACGCCGGCGTGCTCGATGAGAAGCTGCTCGAGTCCATCAAGGACGAGATGGCCGCCATCACGCCGATGCCCGCCGTGTTCGACCGGCAGTACGTCAAGCGTCTGGACGGTCCGAACGTCAAGAAGGGCAAGAACAAGAAGGACCTGGCCAACCAGCTGGTGGCCGACATCCGGAAGTTCAAGGCCGACAACCAGTGCGCGCGGCTGGTCGTGATCTGGGCGGGCTCCACCGAAATCTTCATCACCGAGGCTGCGTGCCACAAGTCGCTGGCCGCGTTCGAGCAGGGGCTGGAGAACAACGACCCGGCCATCTCGTCGAGCCAGATCTACGCCTACGCGGCGATCAGCGAAGGCCTTCCGTACGGCAACGCCGCGCCCAACCTGAGCGCGGAAGTGCCGGCGCTGCGCGAGCTGGCGGCAAAGACGGGGTCGCCCATCTGCGGCAACGACATGAAGACGGGCCAGACGCTCATCAAGACGGTGATTGCGCCGGGCCTGAAGGCACGCCTGCTCGGCGTGCACGGGTGGTACTCGACCAACATCCTGGGCAACCGCGACGGGGAAGTGCTCGACGACCCCGAGTCGTTCAAGACGAAGGAAGAGAGCAAGAAGGGCGCGCTGGACTACATCTTCCAGCCGCATCTCTATCCCGATCTCTACAAGGACATCTCACACGTCGTCCGCATCAACTACTACCCGCCGCGCGGCGACAACAAGGAAGGCTGGGACAACATCGACATCTTCGGCTGGCTCGGGTATCCGATGCAGCTGAAGATCAACTTCCTGTGCCGCGACTCGATCCTGGCGGCGCCCATCGTGCACGACGTGGCGTTGTTCCTCGATCTGGCCAAACGCGCCGGCATGTCGGGGATCCAGGAGTGGCTCTCGTTCTACTTCAAGAGCCCGATGCACGCGCCCGAGGTCTATCCGGAGCACGACCTCTTCATTCAGCTGATGAAGCTCAAGAACACGCTGCGGTACATGCGGGGTGAGGAGCTGATCACCCACCTGGGCCGCGAGTACTACGACTGATGCAGAAGTACAGGCCTGCGCTGCTCGGCGGAGTCTTCATCGGCGTCCTGTCGGTGTTGCCGGGCGTGAGCCTGCTCAACGTCTGCTGCTGCCTGTGGGTCATTGTGGGCGGCGTGCTCACGACGTATCTGATGCAGCAGCAGGATCCGGCGCCGATTGACACGTCGGCGGCGGCGCTGGGCGGATTGATCGCCGGCGCGATCGGCGGCCTCATCAGCGCCATCGGCGCGGCCGTGATGTTCTCGATGGGCGGCGTCGAACAGCAGCAGGCCATCCAGGACATGATGCAGGCGATGGGCGACATGCCGCCCGAGGCCGCGGCCTTCGTCGAGCGTTTCACCAGCGGCCCGTTCATGGCGATCGTCGGCGGCGCGATCACCGTGCCGATTTACGGCGTGTTCGGCCTGCTTGGCGCGCTGCTGGGCGTGGTGTTCTTCCGGCGCAAGCCCGGCGCCGCGCCGCCCGCCGCGCCCGACCAGTTCCAGACCCCGACGCTGCGCTAGCCGCGAGGACGCACATGGAGGGACGGCCCGAGATCAACGCGCTCCTGCAGGAAGCGCGTGTCTTCGAACCGTCGGAGCACTGGCGCACACACGCCAACGTGACCGACCCGGACGTGTACGACCGCGCCGCCGACAATCCCGTGGCGTTCTGGGAGGACTGGGCGCGCCAGCTCGAATGGATGCGGCCGTGGACACAGGCGCTCGACTGGCAGCCGCCGCATGCGAAGTGGTTCGTCGGCGGCCAACTGAACGCCAGCGTCAATTGCGTCGATCGTCACATCCATACGGCGCGCCGCAACGCCGCCGCCATCATCTGGGAAGGTGAGCCGGGCGATCGACGCACGCTCACCTATTTCGATCTCTACCGGCAGGTCTGCCAGTTCGCCAACGTCCTGAAACAACTTGGCGTGCGCAAGGGCGACCGCGTCGCCCTGTACCTGCCGCTGGTGCCCGAGCTGGCGATTGCGATGCTGGCCTGCGCGCGCATCGGCGCCGTGCACTCGGTGGTGTTCGGCGGCTTCAGCGCCGAGGCGCTGCGCGATCGCATCAACGACTCGCAGTGTTGCCTGCTGGTGACCGCCGACGGCGGCTTCCGCCGCGGCCAGCTCGTGCCGCTCAAGCAGATGGCCGACGAAGCGCTGCGCGACACCCCGTCGATTCGCAACGTCGTGGTCGTCAAACGTCAGGCCGGCGAGCCCTTCCCCGTGCACATCCAGGAAGGCCGCGATCACTGGTACCACCGGCTGATGCAGGACGCGCCGCTGCCGTGCGCGCCCGAGCCGATGGAGAGCGAAGACCTGCTCTACATCCTCTATACCTCCGGCACCACCGGCAAACCCAAGGGCATCGTCCACACGACGGGCGGCTACCTCGTCGGCACGTATGCGACGACCAAGTGGGTCTTCGACCTGAAGGACACCGATGTGTACTGGTGCACGGCCGACATCGGCTGGGTGACGGGACACTCGTACGTCGTGTACGGGCCCCTGCAGAACGGCGCCACGGTCGTGATGTACGAAGGCGCGCCCGACTGGCCGAACAAGGATCGCTTCTGGGAGATCGTCGAACGGTACGGCGTCACGATCTTCTACACTGCGCCCACCGCGATTCGCGCGTTCATGAAGTGGGGCCCCGAGTGGCCGCGCCGGCGCGATCTGTCCAGCCTGCGCCTGCTCGGGTCGGTGGGGGAGCCCATCAATCCCGAAGCGTGGATGTGGTACCACGAACACATCGGCGGGTCGCGGTGCCCGGTGGTCGACACGTGGTGGCAGACCGAGACGGGGCACATCCTCATTGCGCCGCTGCCCGGCATCACGCCGCTCAAGCCCGGCTCGGCGACGCGGCCGTTTCCCGGCATCAGCGCCGAGATTCGCACGGGGTCCGGCGTGCCGGTCGAGCAGGGGGGCGGGCTGCTGGCGCTCACCCATCCGTGGCCCGGGATGTTGCGCGGCATCTACGGCGATCCCGAACGCTTCGTGCAGCAGTACTTCAGCCGGTGGGACGACGGGGTGTACTTCACCGGGGATGGCGCGCGACGCGATGCCCAGGGCGACTACTGGCTGCTGGGCCGCGTCGATGACGTGCTCAACGTCGCCGGCCATCGCATCGGCACCATGGAAGTGGAAAGTGCGCTGGTCGATCATCCGGCGGTTGCCGAAGCGGCCGTCGTCGGGCGGCCCCACGACATCAAGGGGCAGTCCATCGCCGCGTTCGTCACCGTGAAGGAAGGGACGCGCGGGTCGGCCGGGCTCGTCGATGAGCTCAAGGAGCACGTCGTCCGCAAGATCGGCGCGATTGCCCGGCCCGACCAGATCCTGTTTGCCGCCGATCTGCCCAAGACGCGGTCGGGCAAGATCATGCGGCGTCTGCTGCGCGATATCGCCGAGGGAAAGGCCCTGGGCGACACCACCACGCTGGCCGATCCCAACGTCGTGCGCCGGCTCAAGGACGAGTACGAATCGAAAGAGGGCTGACCCCTCCCCGGCCGAACGTCCCGGTGTTCGAAAGCGTATAGAGTGAAGTCATGGCGCTCATCGAAACACAGGACCTCTGGAAGACCTATGAGATGGGGACGGAGCAGATTCACGCGCTCCAGGGCGTGTCCATCCAGATCGAGCGCGGCGAGTACGTCGCGATCATGGGCCCCAGCGGCTCCGGCAAGTCGACGCTGATGAACCTGATCGGCTGCCTCGACACCCCGTCCAAGGGCAGCTACCTGCTCAACGGCAAACAGGTCAGCCAGATGAACGACGATGAGCTGGCGCGCATCCGGAATGAAGAGATCGGGTTCGTGTTCCAGACGTTCAACCTGCTGCCGAGGGCGACGGCGCTGCACAACGTGGAACTGCCGCTCATTTATGCCGGCGTCCCGACGAAGGTTCGATCGGAGCGGGCGGCGCAGGCGCTCGACAAGGTCGAGTTGAAGGACCGCAAGTCGCATCGGCCCAATCAGTTATCCGGAGGTCAGCGCCAGCGCGTGGCCATCGCCCGGGCCCTGGTGAACAACCCGTCAATCCTGCTGGCCGACGAGCCGACCGGCAACCTGGACTCCAAGACCGGCGTGGAAATCATGAGCCTGTTTGCCCGGCTGCACGAAGCCGGGAACACCATCGTGCTGGTGACCCACGAGCCTGAGGTGGCCGCCCACGCCCATCGGACCATCCACATCCGGGACGGCCAGGTCGAGAAAGACGTCCGCCGGGCCGCCTGAAGGGCCCAACTCCCCCTGAGTTTCTGACATTCTTGTACCTTCAGGCATTCTCTTTGCCTGACAAGAAAAGCTGTTGCCTCAACTGAATTACATAAATAGGCACTGCCGCTCGGTTGATATGACACGAGCGACCTTCGTGGTATATTTCCGGGCGTCAAAACGAGTAGATCGAACTCCCCAGCGATCAAGTTTGTGCGCAGCTGAGAGATTTTTCTTATGAAGATCACGTCCTTGCGTCGAGTTGTCGCCGCGTTGGTGGTTGCCGCGGGTGTTGCCGCGTTGCCTGGTGTCTGGTTTGCCGGGACGTCAGCGACCGTGGCCGGCCCGAACGACGCGCGCATTCGCGTGATGCACTGGGATGAGTACCAGCGCGTCTGGGTGGGCTCGTACATTGCGCGTCCGACTGCGGACAACAACTTCACGCTCGACGCGATTCGCAGTGCGGAAGGGACGATCGTCGAGCTGCGTCCGGAGGCCTCTGGCGCATCGCTCGAGGGCAGTTCGCTGCCGGCGTTCGTCGACGTGTTGACCGCGCAGGATCTCGCGGATCTCGGCATTCCCGAGCCGGCCGCGACGCCGCTCGACAACAACGGCACTCCGCTGCCGAATCTGCTGGCTCAGGGCGCGCCGACGTTTGCGCGCCTGCGCGTGAGCCGTCCTGACTACATCAGCACGGCGCGGCCGACCACGCTCGGACCGGATGAGGTCTGGGCCGGCCCGCTCGACGGCACCGCGCAGGATGTGGATGCCGGGGACATCGACGGCAGCGTCGGGATTCACACCGTGACGCTGGCCACGGCGGGGACCACCGACAACATTCAGTTCCTCTGGGACATCGGCCGGTGGGCGAAGGGTGACATCCTGCTCGGTGTCAACAACGGCACCTACAAGGTGCTGGACAAAAACGGCGAATTCAAGCGGTTCATCGGGTCGCAGGACTACGGCCGCGTGGTGAATGCCGGCACCGACTTCGAGGACTATCCCAACGAGTTCACGACGGGCTGCGCGGCGAACTGGCGGACGGCCGAGTTTTACGCCACGAACTTCTCGTACGAAGATCCCGCCATCAACATCTTTGCGCGCCACCCCGGCGCCAGCGGCGATCCCGGCTATCTTCGGCCGTACGTGAACGCGACGCGGCGGATTTCGACCGCGGCGTACCGCCGTGATGACATCGACGATACGGATCCGCGTTCGCCCATCGACAAGAACCCCGAGAGCGTGGTGTTCGACGCCGACCTGAACATGTACGTGGGCCACTCCTTCCCGTACTTCGGCGGCACACCGGACGGCTGGAGCGGCGTGCCCAGCGGATGGTGGGGCGAGGGTGACTGGGCGTGGGGCGTTGGCTGGCCTGCGTACGAGTGGGGCATCAACGGCAAACCGATCGCGTTTAACGAGGGTGGCTGGCCGTGGCTGACTGACGAAAGCGGCAATCTCCTGATGATGCGGCGTCAGGACATGCCCGCCGCTGCGCTGCGTGCGTGGCAGTACGGGTTCACGTCCGCGCGCATGGAGCACACGGCGGATCGCTCTGCCCTGGCGCCCTTCATCACGCTCGGCACGGCTGAGTTCCCGGAACTGGCGGCGCCGATTTCCGTTCCCCAGGCCTACTTCGCCGATCCCGTCGATGGTGAGTGGCTCGTGGATGGTTCCGGCAACAAAGTGCCCGTGGTCTGGCCGCTGGGCAAGCGACTGCACCGGTACATCAACCAGACGCCCGGCGCCGGACAGGCGCCGACATTCAACACGGCCAACCGGAACCTGTATTGGACCTTCACGTCGCAGCAGGGCACTGACGCGATCGACATCACGAGCAACGGCGTCATTTATTACACGTCCGAGGACTCGTACGTGCACCGGTATGACCCGAACGGCAACGGCGGCCAGGGGCTGCAGCTGCCGGACGTGGGCGGGTTCAAGCTGGGGGTGGAATTTGGCGGTGTGGAAGAGCTGAAGCCGCGGCGGTACAGCGGCCTTCGTCTGCTTCCCCCGGGAGATGGGACGGGGGGATTCCTCGTGGCCGGCGGCGACGGGGTGTACCGCTACGACCAGGACGGCAGGAACATCCAGAAGTACCAGGTCAGGAACGATCCGGACGTCGGCGGGTTGTTGCAGTCGCTCTACGCACTCGACATCGATCCCGGCGGCCGGACCTTCTGGGCCTTCGCCAATTTCGACTCCGGCTGGATCTACCAGTTCGATATCGCGTCAGGCCGGGAGTTGAAGCGACTGCCGGCGGTGGAATACGTGCCCATCTACGACGAGAGCCGCGGGGTTGGCGTCCCGGAGCTGCCGACCGGGCGCCGCATCGAAGGCGTCTGCGTCATGTGGGAATACACCGCGGCGCAGGAAGCCTGTGGCAACGGCCTGGATGACGACGGCGACGGCCTCGTCGACGAGAGCTGCACGCCGATCGAGTACTGCGGCAACGCCATCGACGAGGACGGCGACGGCCGCTCCGACAACAACGATCCGGATTGCGGCGCCGAACTGCCGCCCGTCGCCGGCGACGATGCCTACACCACCCGCGAGGACCAGACCCTCGTGGTCGACCTGTCGCACGCGGCGAAGGTCATGATCAATGACTTCGACCCGGACAACGATCCGTCCGCCGAAGGCTACGATCCCCGCCGGGTGGACACGTTGTCCGTGGCGCGCGCGGGCGCGTCGGGCACGCCGTCGGTCGCCGCGGGGACGTCGTTCCAGACCGCCAATGGCGGCACGGTGACGCTGGAAGCCACGGGCCGGCTGACCTACGTGCCGGCGACGAACTTCCACGGCGTGGACACGTTCGTGTACCTGGTCAACGACGGCCTGCAGGACAGCAACGTGGCCACCGTAACCATCACCGTCGTGCCCGAAGTGGCCGACGACAGCTACACGATGAACGAGGGGACGGTGCTGACGGTGGCCGGCCTGGCGACGTCGCCCAACGGCATCCTCGTGAACGACTCGAACGCGCCGCTCACAATCATCGGCGCCGGCGCGACCGCCGGCGCCCTCACGGCGCTCGGATCGTCAGGGTATTCGTTCCAGACGGCCAACCTCGGCACGGTCACGATCACGGCCGACGGCAACTTCACGTACAACCCGAACGGGTACGTGGGTGTCGACACCTTCTTCTATCGCGCGCACGACGGTCTGTCGACCGCGTTGCGCGCCAGCGACCTGGTGGCGCCCTTCGACACCTGGGCCCGGGTGACCATCACGGTGCTCGACGTCAACGAGGTCATCGCCAACGACGACGGCGTCTTCGAGACGGGCGTGGGCGTGGCGCGGACCATGACGGTGGTCGGCAACGACCGCGACCCCGAGCGCCACCCGTTCACGGTGACGCACATCAACGGAACGCCGGTGACCATCGGCGGTCCGGCCGTGACGACCACCAACGGCACGGCGGCCCTCACGGCGGCCGGCCAGATCACGTTCACGCCGGCCGGCGGCTTCTGGGGCACCACGACCTTCGAGTACACCATCACCGACCAGCCCGGTGAGGGGGTGCCCGTGGCCACTGATACCGCGGTCGTGACGGTGAGGGTCGTGGCGTCGGATCTGACGCTTGCGGACGACCACTACCAGACGCGCCTGAACCAGACGCTGTCGGTCCCCGCTCCCGGCATGCTGATGAACGATACGAACCGTGGTCTTCCCGTCGGCTGGGTCACCGACGGGGCCGGCGTCTCGGCACCGCTGGTGTCCGGCACGATCACAAACGTGCGCACGCAGTATGGCGGCACGGTGACGGTGAACGGCGATGGCAGCTTCGTCTACACACCGGCGATCAATTTCCAGGGCGTCGATACCTACCGGTACCTGATCCAGGACGATCTGGGGAACTGGAAGGTCGCCACCGTGTTCATTCGCGTCCTCGGTGAGGCCACGGTGATCGCCGGTGGCGGCAGCAAGGTCTTCGGCACGCCTGATCCGGCGCTGAGCGCGATCAGCATGACCGGATTCCTGGCCGGGGATCTGCCGAACATCACGTTCACGCAGGCGCGCGCCACCGGGGAGGTGGTCGGCACCTACGCCGTCACCGCCACCGCCACGGCCATCGCCGCCGACGGCACGCCGCTGATCCACTACATCGTCAACTACGTGCCCGGCGTGTTCACGATCTCCAAGGCGCCGTCGACTACGACGGTGACCGGTGGCATCTTCCCCTACGACGGGACGCCGAAGCCGCAGACGTGCGCGGTGCAGGGAGTCAACGCGCAGGGCGTGATGGGGCCGCTGCCCGGCGGCACGATCACCTACTACACGCAGGGCGGCGCCGCGCTGCCCGGGGCGCCGACGGCGGTCGGTGAGTACACCGTCAAGTGCGTGTACGACGGGGATCCGAACCACTTCGGTTCTGAAGGCGAGAACACGATCCGGATCACGCCGCTGCGGGCCGTGGTCATCGCCGGCAGCGGCACGAAGGTGTACGGCACGATGCCGGATCCGGCCCTGTCGGCCGTGACGACCACCGGCTTCGTCAACGGCGACGCGGCCACGCTGACGCTGGGGCAGAGCCGCGCGGCGGGCGAGAACGTGGGTGAATACGTCACCACCGCGACGGCGTCGGGCGCGGTGCTGGCCAATTACGCCGTCGACTACGTCGAAGGCGAGTTCACCATCACGCCGGCGCCGCTGGTGATCCGCGCCAACGACAAGCTGGCGTATGTCGGCACGCCGATGCCGGCGCTGGACGGCTCGATCACGGGCATCCGGTTTGGTGACGCCATCACGGCCACGTATTCGACGGTGGGCACCACCGCGGTGGCCGGGTCGTGGCCGATCGTGCCGGCCGCGGTGGACCCGGACGGCAAGCTCTCCAACTACACGGTCCAGATCATCAACGGCACCCTGACGGTGTTGTCCGAGGTGTGCAACGCCAACGGCTACATCACGTATTCGCAGGGCGGCTGGGGCTCCAAGCCCTCGGGCGGCAACCCCGGCGCGCTTCTGGCGCAGCACTTCCAGACGGTGTATCCGAACGGCCTGATCCTGGGCGGGACCCACACGCTGAGGTTCACCTCGGCGTCGGCCATCGAGCGTTACCTGCCCGCAGGCGGCTCGGCGCGGGTGTTGACGTCGAGCGAAACGAATCCCACCTCGTCGAAGGGCGTGCTGTCGGCGCAGCTGCTCGCCGTCCAGCTCGCGGCGGACTTCTCCAAGGCGGGTGTGTTCAAGCGCGGCATGGGCAACCTGGTGTTCACGTCGGGACCGGTGGCCGGGCAGACGCTGGACGCCGTGCTGGCCATGGCCAATGCGGTGTTCGGTGGCAACACGTCGGCCCTGCCGGCCGGCATGACGGTGTCGGGTCTGGCCAGCCTGCTCGAGTCGGTGGTGAACAACTACCACGAGGGCACGGTCAACCTGGGGCTGCTGGGCTGCGGTGCCGGTGGCGGCTCGCCGGATCCGGATCCTGAACCCGAACCGGAGCCCGAACCCGAACCGCCGACGACGCCGGTGTGCGCCTTCCGCACCCAGAGTCAGGGCGGCTGGGGCAGTTCGCCGTCGGGCAGCAACCCGGGGGCGTTCCTGGCGCAGCACTTCTCGTCGGTGTTCGGGTCCACCGGGGTGGTCGTTGGCGGCAGCTACAAGCTCACGCTGACCTCCGTGGAAGCGGTCCAGGCCTTCCTGCCTGCGGGCGGCACCGCGAGCAAGCTGAAGAAGAACCTCACCAACCCCACCTCGTCACCGGCGGGGGTGTTCGCCGGTCAGGTGGTGGCCCTGCAGATCAGCGTGGCGTTCTCCGACGCCGGCATCACGCAGAGCGGCCTGGGCGCGCTCGTCATCGGCAGCGGTCCGCTGGCGGGCAAGACGGTGGCGCAGGTGCTGGCGTGGGCGAACACCGCCTTGGGCGGCGGCTCCACGCCCTACTCGATCAGCACGCTGAACTCGGTGGTGGACGCGATCAACAACAACTTCGTGGATGGCACGCGCAACGAGGGCTACCTCGTGACGTCGTGCGGCGGCCAGTAACCGGACCCGAATCGTCCTCAGACCGCGGCCAGATGGCCCGGCGCGACCTCTCGCAGCGGTCGCGCCGGGCCTTCGGCGTTATAGGTCGTCCGCAACTTCCGGTCCCGGGGATCCACCGCCGGCACGGCTGACAGCAGCGCCACCGTGTAGGGGTGCGCCGGGGCGTCGAAGACCCGATCGGCCGGGCCCACCTCGACCAGCTTGCCCCGATACATGACGGCGACGCGCGTGCAGATCTGCCGCACGAGGCGCAGGTCGTGCGCGATGAACAGATAGGTCAACCCCAGGCGCGCCTGCAGGTCGAGCAGCAGGTTGACGACCTGCGCCTGGACCGACACGTCGAGCGCCGAGACCGGTTCGTCGGCGATGACCAGCGACGGGTTGAGCGCGAGCGCGCGCGCCAGGCCGATCCGCTGACGCTGGCCGCCGCTGAATTCGTGCGGATACTTGTCCACCTGCGACGCGTCGAGACCGACCAGCTCGAACAGTTCCGCCACGCGGCGCATGCGCTCCGCGGCCGTCCCTTCGCGGAAGATGTCGAGGGGTTCGCGGACGATCGCGCCCGCCCGCATGCGCGGGTTGAGCGACGAGTACGGATCCTGAAACACGATCTGCAGGTGCCGGCGTTCGAGCCGCATGTCCCGCGCCGACAGCGCGGCGAGGTTGCGTCCGCGGAAGAGGATGTCGCCCGAGGTGGGTTCGATCAGGCGCAGGATGCAGCGTCCCGTGGTGGTCTTGCCGCAGCCCGACTCGCCGACGAGGCCGAAGGTCTCGCCCTGCTGAATCTCGAAGCTGACATCGTCGACGGCGCGCTGCACGGCGCCCGCGCGCAGCCACCCGCCCTGGCGGAACTCGCGCACGAGGTGCCGCACTTCGAGCAGGGCGCTCATCGCGCGTCCTCCGTGAGCAGGTGACACGCGGCGAGGTGGTCCGGGGCGCACGTCGTCCCGGCGGGCACGACCGTGTCGCAGTGGGGCAGGCGCTGCGCGCAGCGGGTGGCGAAGCCGCAGCCCGCGGGGAATCCGCCGAGGGGAGGCACCGTGCCAGGAATGGCCTGCAGGCGTCCCGACCCCGCGCGTCCGGGCAGACAGGCGAGCAGGCCGCGGGTGTAGGGGTGCGCGGGGCTGGCGAACACGGTGTCCACCGGCCCCTGTTCCACGAGACGGCCGCCATACATGACGGCCACACGATCGGCCACCTCGGCGACGACGCCGAGGTCGTGGGTGATGAGCAGCAGCGCGATGCCGAACCGCTCGCGCAGGTCGCGCAGCAGGTCGAGGATTTCGGCCTGCACGGTGACATCGAGCGCGGTGGTGGGCTCGTCGGCGATCACCAGCGACGGTTCGGCGCACAGGGCCAGCGCAATCATGGCGCGTTGCCGCAGGCCGCCGGACAACTGGTGCGGATACGCGTCGGCGCGGCGCTTCGGGTCGGGGACGCGGACGGCGTCGAGCCAGTCCACCGCCTTGCGGCGGGCGGCCGCACCCGAGGCGAGGCCGTGCACCGAGAGTGTTTCGGCGATCTGCTGGCCAATCGTATACACGGGATTCAGCGCCACCATCGGCTCCTGGAACACGAAGCCGATACGCCGGCCGCGGATCGCGCGCATCGCGGGTTCGTCGAGCGCCATCAGGTCCTGGCCGTCAAACGTCACGCGGCCGCCGGCAATCCGTCCGGGCGGCTGCACCAGCCGGATCAGCGACAACGCGGTGACCGATTTGCCCGAGCCGGATTCGCCGACCAGGCCCAGCGTGCGGCCGCGTTCGAGGGCAAACGACACGTCGCGGACCGCGGCGTCTTCACCGCCGCGCCGCGCGGGGAACACCACGCGCAGCCGGTCGACCGACAGCAGGGGCGTGTCAGACAAGGCGGTCCTGATGTTCGCCGAACACCTGGCGCAGGCGGTCGGCGATGTCTCCGAGCGTCGCGCGGGCTTCCACGGCGGCGATGACCGGCGGCACCAGATTGTCGGCGCCCCGCGCGGCCCGTTCCAGCGCGGCCAGGGCCGCGCCGGCGGCTGCCTGATCGCGCTCGGCCTTGAGGCGCCGGACCGCCGCCACCTGGCGGGGCTCGATGTCCGGATCGAGCTGGAGGACCTCGATCGAGGCGCGATCGTCGGTGACGAACCGGTTGACGCCGACGACCACGGCGTCCCCGCGGTCGATCGTGGCCTGCGCCTGATAGGCCGCGTCCTGAATCTGCTTCTGGATGAGACCGCGTTCGATCGCCGCGAGCGTGCCGCCGGCGGCGTCAATGGACGCGATCAGGCGCTCCGCCTCGGCTTCGATGCGGTCGGTCAGGTCCTCGATGGCCCACGCGCCGCCCACCGGATCCACGGTGTTGGCCACGCCGCTCTCGGCGGCGATGATCTGCTGCGTGCGCAGCGCGAGCGTCGCGGCGTCCTCGGTCGGCAGCGCCAGCGCTTCGTCGCGTCCGTTGCAGTGCAGCGACTGCGTGCCGCCCAGCACGGCGGCCAGCGCCTGCAGCGTGACCCGGACGATGTTGTTGTCGGGCTGCTGCGCGGTGAGCGTGGAGCCGCCGGTCTGCGTGTGGAAGCGCAGCTGCATCGCGCGTGGGTGCGTCGCGCCGAACCGGTCCCGCATGATGCGCGCCCAGAGCCGTCGCGCGGCGCGGAACTTGGCGATCTCCTCCAGGAAGTCGTTGTGCGCCGCGAAAAAAAACGACAGCCGCTGGCCCAGCACGTTCACGTCCAGGCCCGCCGCGCGCGCCTGTTCGACATACGCGATCGCGTTGGCCAGCGTGAAGCCCACTTCCTGCACCGCGGTCGACCCGGCTTCACGGATGTGGTAGCCGCTGATGGAAATCGTGTTCCAGTTGGGCAGTTCCCGTTCGCACCACGCGAAGATGTCCGTGATGATGCGCATCGACGGACGCGGGGGATAGATGTAGGTGCCGCGCGCGACGTATTCCTTCAGGATGTCGTTCTGGATCGTGCCCGACAACCGGGCCAGCGGCACCCCCTGGCGCCGCGCCACCGCCACGTAGAGGGCCAGCAGGATGATGGCCGTGGCGTTGATGGTCATCGACGTGGAGACCTGGCCGAGCGGGATGCCGTCAAACAGCACCGCCATGTCGTCAATCGAATCGATGGCGACCCCCACGCGGCCCACTTCGCCGGCCGCCATCGGGTGGTCCGAGTCGTAGCCCATCTGGGTGGGCAGGTCGAAGGCGACACTCAGGCCGCTGACGCCCTGGGACAGCAGGTAGCGATACCGGGCATTGGACTGGCTGGCGGTCCCGAAGCCCGCATACTGCCGCATCGTCCAGAGGCGGCCGCGATACATCGTGGGCTGGATGCCGCGCGTGTAGGGAAACTCGCCCGGCCGTTCCGTGTGCGTCATTGCCGTGATTCTATCCTGCGGGATACAATCCCCCCACCTGCGGAGGCCCCCATGGACCCGGTGATGACACAACTTGCGCGCGAACTGGCCGAAGCCATTGGCGCGGTGGTCGGTGACGACGCGCGAGTCGAGGCGTGCCGCGAGAAGGCGCGCGCGGCGGGGTTCGACCTGCGGGTCTCGCTGGACGCGTCGGTGACGTTCACGCCGCTGGCCGGGACGCCCTCGGCGGGCGCGCTGGTGCCGGTGTCGGGCGTCAAGGCGCTGCCCGCGCCGAAGACGGCGTTCGAGATGACGGCGACC
This sequence comes from uncultured Solibacteraceae bacterium, assembly GCA_964471115.1. GTDB lineage: Bacteria > Acidobacteriota > Vicinamibacteria > Vicinamibacterales > SCN-69-37 > SYFT01. Next base: position 13,501 of record CAYYFE010000032.1, on the reverse strand, counting down.
GATCGCCGCTTCCTCAAGTCGCTGCGCATCTCGGCCGACGAAGCCACCGAAAAGGAAGTCGAGTAACGCCGCGCGTCAGCGCCGGGCGGACTGCTGCGCGACGGCGGCCGCCGCGCGCGCGGCCGCCTCGGGATCGCCGAGGTACCGGCTGCCCCGGGGACGCAGGTCCGCGTCGAGGTCATACACCAGCGGAATCCCCGTCGGAATGTTCAGCGCCGCGATCGCGTCGTCGGACAGCCCGTCGAGATACTTCACCAGCGCGCGCAGGCTGTTGCCATGGGCGGTGATGAGGACGCGCCGGCCCGCGCGAATCGCCGGCGCGATCGTCTCGTGCCAGTACGGCAGGAAGCGCGCGACGGTGTCCTTCAGGGACTCGGTGGCGGGACAGTCGCCGGGCGCGAGCGACGCGTAGCGCGGATCGTGCGAGGGGTGCCGCGGATCGGAGGGCTCGAGCGGCGGCGGCGGGATGTCGTAACTGCGCCGCCACAGGTGCGTCTGCGCCTCGCCGTGTTGCGCGGTGGTTTCCGCCTTGTTGAGACCTTGCAGCGCGCCGTAGTGCCGTTCGTTCAGGCGCCAGCTGCGTTCCACCGGAATCCAGAGCAGGTCGAGGTCGTCCTGGACGATCCAGCACGTGCGGATGGCGCGTTTGAGCACCGACGTGTAGGCGATGTCGAACGTGTATCCGGCCTCGCGGAGCAGGCGCGCGGCGTCGTGGGCTTCGGCGTGGCCCTGCGGCGTCAGGTCGACGTCGGTCCAGCCGGTGAAGCGATTCTCGAGATTCCAGGTGCTCTGGCCGTGCCGGAGCAGGACGAGGGGATGCGTCATGCGGTGCGGGTGTGCGCGAGCGCCTGGCGGCCGGCGTAACGCGCGGATGCGCCGAGCGCCTCTTCGATGCGCAGCAGCTGGTTGTATTTGGCGGTGCGATCGGCGCGGCTGGCCGAGCCGGTCTTGATCTGGCCCGCGGCCGTCGCCACCGCGAGGTCGGCGATGGTGGCGTCCTCGGTTTCACCCGAGCGGTGTGAGATGACGCTGGCGTAGCCGGCGCGGCGCGCGATGGCGACCGCGTCGAGGGTTTCCGACACGGTGCCGATCTGGTTGAGCTTGACGAGCAGCGCGTTGCCGATGTGGTCGTCGATGCCCTTGCGCAGGATGGCCGGGTTGGTCACGAACACGTCGTCGCCGACCAGCTGCACGCGCGCGCCGAGCGCCGCGGTCAGGCGCGCCCAGCCCGCCCAGTCCGCCTCCGCCAGGCCGTCCTCGATGGAGGCGATTGGGTACTGGCGGCACCAGTCGTCGTAGAGCGCGATCAGGTCGTCGGCCGACTTGCGGCCTTCCCCGGACTTGCGCAGGTGGTAGCCGCCGGCCTGGTCGTCCCAGAACTCGGAGGACGCGACGTCGAGCGCAAGGACGAGATCGCGGCCCGGCGTGTAACCGGCGCGATGGATCGCTTCGAGCACCAGCTCCACCGCCTCGCGATTGGAGGAGAGGCTCGGCGCGAAGCCGCCTTCATCCCCCACGCCGGTGGCCAGGCCGCGCGACTTGAGCAGCGCGCGCAGCGCGTGGAACGTCTCGGTGCCGGCGCGCAGGCCTTCACTGAAACTGGGCAGCCCGACCGGCATGACCATGAATTCCTGGAAGTCGACGTTCGTGTCGGCGTGGGCGCCGCCGTTGAGGATGTTCATCATCGGCACGGGCAACACGGCGCCGGCCCCGTCGACCGGATCGGTCAGCAGTGACACCAGATGCTGATAGAGCGGCACGCGGCGGCCCGCCGCCGCGGCGTGCGCGACGGCCATCGACACGCCGAGCAGCGCGTTGGCGCCCAGCCGGGCCTTGTTGGGCGTGCCGTCGAGCGCCAGCATCACCGCGTCAATCGCGCGCTGGTCCGGCGCTTCGCCGCGCAGCGCGTCTGCGATGGGGCCGTTGACGTGGGCGACCGCCGTCAGCACCCCTTTGCCGAGATACCGTCCCTTGTCGCCATCACGCAGTTCCAGCGCTTCGCGCGCGCCGGTCGAGGCGCCGGACGGCACCGCGGCGCGGCCGCGCGCGCCGCCTTCGAGTGTGACGTCCACTTCCAGCGTGGGATTGCCCCGGGAATCGAGGATCTGACGGGCGTGAATGGTGGTGATGCGCACCTGAAGAAACTACCCCAAAATGCCGTGGAATCAACAGGTTGTCGTGGGCCGCGTGCGCATTGACTTGGCCGGGCGGCCGGGCCTACCATCAGGTTTGATTTCCCGCCCACTGGGAGGCTGCATGCCTGGTTCCGCCACGAGAGTGATCGCCTCGTTCGCCGCGTTGTCCTTGACGTCGGGGGCAGCGGTCGTGTCGGCGCAGGGCGTGGCCGCGCGCGGCCCCAGCGCCGTGCGGATTGAAGCGTCGATGAAGGCGGGCCGCGTCGTCGGCATGGTGCGCGACGAGGCGGGCGCCGGCGTGCCGGGTGTGGCGGTCACCGCCATCGGGACGACCCAGGCGCAGGCCAAGACCGATCTGACGGGGTACTTCCAGCTGGCGCTCGTGCCGGGCGACTACATCCTGCGCGCGTCGCGCGACGGGTATGTGTCGCCGTATCGCGAGTCGGTGCGCATCCGCGCGGCGTCGGAACTGGAACGCCACATCACCATCACCCGGCAGAAGGGATTGCCCGATCGCACCGTGCTGATGGCCGGCATGATGCCGCGCGTGGGTGATCCGGAGGACCTGCCGGTGACGCCGGTGGTGCGGCCGACGGCGCCGTCCAGCGCGCTGCAGGCGTGGTATCTGCGGCACCTGCCGCGCACGGTGCTGCGCGACGGCGCGGCGGCCGCGCCCACCAGGACCGAACGCGCGGACTTGCGGTACGTGCCCGCGTTCCTCGATCGCGCGCTGGCGGGTTCGGCGCGCGCCGCGACGTCGTTTTTCTCCGAGACGGATTTCACCGGTCAGTTCAACATGCTGACCAGTTCCGCGCTGGGCCCGCTGAGCGGCTGGGACACCGCGATGCCGCGCGGCATCGCGTACCTGTCGGTGGGCGCGGCGGTCGGCACCCACGGTGACTGGCGGCTGCGCGGCGCGATGTCGACGGCCGGGCTCGCCTCGTGGGTCGCGCTGGCGGAATACGAAGCGCGCGATGTGCAGGCGCACGCGTTCCGCGTGGGCATGTCCTATGGCGCGCAACGCGTGGCGGATGCCTCGAAGATCTCGGTCGTGGCGCCCGCGGCCGCCGGGCGCGGCGTGGCCAGCGTCTACGGCTTCGATCGCTGGCGCGTGATGCCCGGGCTGGACGTGGACTACGGACTGCGCGTCGATCGCTACGACTACGTCGAGGGCCGGCACTTCGTGAGTCCGCGGCTCGGGATGCGCCTGGGTGTGGCGCCGCGCACCTTTGTCGTGGCGTCGGCGTCGAGCGCCGTCATGGCGCCGGGCATCGATGAGTTCCTGCCGCCGCCGGCGGCCGGCCCCTGGCTGCCGCCCGAGCGGACGTTTGCGCCGCTGTTTGCCGACGCGGCGTTTGTTCCCGAGCGCATCCAGCGCGTCGACGTCGGTCTCGAGCGCACGTTCGGCGCCATCGGCCGCGCGCGATCGATTGGCGTGCGCTGGTTCCGCGAGGACACCCGCGATCAACTCGCCACCGCCTTCGGCAGCGACACCAGCCGCGGACTCGGACACTACTATGTCGCCACGGCCGGCGACGTCGCCATCGAAGGCTGGGCGCTGCGAGCATCCGGCTGGGTCACCCCGTACGTGCGCGCGTCGGTCGACTACTCGCTCTCTCGCGCGCGCTGGGCGCTGGGCCCGCAGGGCGACGTGCTGCAGGTGCTCATGCCCGAACCCCTGCGCACCGACCGCCGCTATCTGCACGACGTCACCAGTACGATCGACGCCCGCATCCCGGACACCGACACCAATCTGCTGGTGGCCTACCGGCTCAACACCGCCATGACCGCGCCCAACACCGATGCGCTGGCGCACGCGCTGGCCGGACGATTCGACGTCCAGCTGCGCCAGGCCCTGCCGTTCCAGCCCATCAGCGGCAGCCGCGTCGAAGTGCTGCTGGCCATCAACAACCTCTTCCGCGACCCCGCCAGCGGCCTGGCCGCCGGGTCCTACTTCGACGAACTGCTGACCATCCGCACCCCGCGCCGCGTGATGGGTGGCGTCCAGGTCAGATTCTGATACGATCCATTTCCTTGGATCCGACAGTCGGCTCACGCCGGCTAACCATTGCATTCATAGGCAGTTAGGGCGGTACGACCCTTGCTCTGACAGCCTGCCGCAGCCATGACCAGTCCCCTTCGCCCGTTGAGTCCTGTCGTGCGCGTGGCGGTGCCCGTCGCCGTCGCCGCCGGACTGATCGCCCTGGCGCTGGTCAACCTCGTCGTCGTGCGCAACTGGGAACGCACGGTGTCGATGGCGGCCGACGATGGCGTGTTGTGGGGGGCGGACTTGAGCGCGCTGGAAGTCAGCGCCGGGTCGACGGCCGCCGAGGCCGGCGTGCGGCGCGGGGATTTCCTGCTGGCGATTGATGGCGAGCCGGTGACCTCGCCGGCCGACGTGGCGCAGCGGCTCGCGCGGACACCGCCGGACGCCGCGGTCACTTACACGATTTCCCGCGATTCCGCGGATGCGCTGGTCACGGTGCAGCTGCGCCGCGTGCCCGGGCCGCAATTCGGCCTGTATTACCTGCTGGCCGCCGTCGGCATCTTCGGCCTGCTGGTCGGCGCGTCGGTGCGCCTTCGTCGTCCCGCCGATCCCGCGACGCTGCATTTCTTCTGGCTGACGGCGGCGTTTTTCGGCGTCTTCGCGTTTACGTACACCGGGGAGTTCAGCCGGACCGACTTCTTCTTCTACTGGGCGGATGTGGTGGCGTTTGTGCTGCTGCCGCCGCTGTTCCTGCATTTCGCGCTGGTGTTCCCCGAGCGGCCCGCGCCGTGGGTGGCGACCGCCAACGGCCGGGCGGTGCTGCCGCTGATTTATCTGCCGGCGCTGCTGCTGGGGCTGGCGCGTGTGGCGGCGATGCAGTGGCTGCCCGGCGAGGCCATGGCCCGCCGGCTCGTGCAGCTCGAAACCATCGAGTTCGTGTACCTGGCGGCCTGCCTGCTGGGCGGTCTCGCGTTGATGATTCGCGCGCTCGGCCGGTTGCGGTCGGTGACCGCGCGACGGCAGCTGCGCTGGATCGTCTGGGGGTCCGGCCTGGGCGCCGTGCCCTTCATCGCGGCCTACGTGATTCCGTTCCTGGTCGGCCTGCGGGTGCCGTACGGCGAATACACCGCCGTGTTGCTGGGCTGCATCCCCCTGGCGTTCGCCTCGGCCATCGTCCGCTACCGGCTGATGGACATCGAAGTGATCATCAAACGCGCCCTCGTGTTTTCGGCGGTCGGCCTGGGCCTCGTCGTGGTGTACCAGGGCACACTGGGGCTGGTGGGCCTGCTGTCGGGGCATCAGGAGCAGAACGAATTCTGGGCGTTGTTCGCCACGCTGGTGGTCGTGCTGGTGGCGCCGCCGCTGCGCAACGCGATTCAGGGCGGACTCGACCGTTTGTACTACCGCGATCGGTACGACTACCGGCGCGCGCTCGTGACGTTCGCGCGCGACCTCAACAGCGACCTCGACCTGGAACGCCTCAGCACCAAGCTGGTCGAGCGGGTGCGTGAGACGCTGGCGATCGAGCGCATCTCGCTGCTGCTGGCGGAGTCGGATGCCGACGGCGGCGACTTCGTCCCGGTGGCCAGCGGCGGCGTGGACGATCCGTCCGCGCTGCGCATCGCGCGCGATTCCGCGCTGGGCGTCCGCCTGCTGTCGGGCCAGGCGGTGAGCATCGACGACCCGGTGCCCCTGCGGCGCCTGATGGGCGACGAGGCGTCCGTGTGGCGTGATGCGGGCTGGCATGCGTTTGTGCCCTGCGTGAGCAAGGAAGTCACCATCGGCGTGCTGGCCGTGGGCCGGCGCGGCCGGTACGAGCCGCTCAGCAGTGAGGACATGGCGCTGCTGAGCGCGGTGGCCAGCCAGGCGGCGACGGCGCTGGAGAACGCGCGGCTGTACGGCCAGCTGCGCGTCAAGGCGGAGGAAATCGAGCGGCTGCGTCAGTTCAGCGACAGCGTGGTCGAGTCGCTGAGCGACGGGTTGCTGGTCGTCGACCTCGACGACCGCGTGCTGCGGTGGAACCGCCGGCTCGAACAGCTGTTCCACTGCGATCGCACGCGGGCGATCGGGCGGCGGCTCTCGGGGCTGTTCCCGGAGGCCTTCGTGGACCTGCTGATGGCCGCGCGCCAGGCCAACCCGTCGGGCGCCACCCTGCATCGCGTGCCGCTGCCCGCCGGCCCGGGCGATCAGCCGCGGCCGCTGCTGGTCAACGCCGGCATCGCGCCGTTTCAGACGGCCGATGGCGTCAAGGCCGGCTGGATCATCGTGATCGAGGACGTCACCGAGCGCGCGCATCTGGAAGAGCAGCTGCGCCTGTCGGAGAAGATGGCCGCCGTGGGGCTGCTGGCCGCCGGCGTGGCGCACGAAGTGAATACGCCGCTCACCGGCATCTCCAGCTTCACGCAGATGCTGCTGGAAGGCGCCTCGCCGGAGGATCCGCGGACGCAGCTGCTCGAGAAGATCGAGCGGCAGACCTTCCGCGCGGCCAAGATCGTCAACAGCCTCCTCAACCTCGCCCGTCCCTCGGGCGGCGATGCGGCGCCGGTCGACATCAACGGCGTGGTCACCGACGTCCTGTCGCTGCTCGAACATCAGTTCCGCGGCACGCGGATCCAGGTGCGGCGCGACCTGACGGCGGCGGCGCCGGTGCAGGGATACGAATACAAGCTGCAGCAGATCTTCCTCAATTTGTTCTTGAACGCGCGCGACGCCATGCCGAAGGGCGGGTGGCTCTCGGTGTCGACGCGATCGGCCGCCGACGGCGTGATCGTCGAAGTCGCCGACACCGGCACAGGGATCCCCAGCGAACACATGGCACGTATCTACGATCCGTTTTTCACCACCAAGGCCGACGGCGCAGGCACGGGCCTCGGCCTGTCGGTGACCTACGGCCTGGTCCAGGAGCACGGCGGCACGTTGACGTGTGAAAGCGTCCTCGGACAGGGCACCCGCTTCACCCTGCGGCTGCCGGCCGCCGCGGTGTCCGTTGATGAAGTGAGGGCGAACTGATGGGTGCCCCGCCGGCCTCGGTGCTGGTCATCGACGACGAGGAAATCATCCGGGAGGCGCTCGACGCGCTGCTGACGCGCGACGGCTGTGTGGTGCGGACCGCCGCCACGGCGGCCGAGGGACTGGCGCGCCTGGGCGACGAAGAGTTCGACGTGGTCCTGCTCGACCTGATGTTGCCGGACCGCAACGGGCTGGACGTCCTCGATGACATCCGGCGCATGGACGACCAGCTGCCGGTCGTCATGGTCACCGCGTTCGGCACCATCGACACGGCCGTGCGCGCCACCAAGCAGGGCGCCTTCCACTACTTCACCAAACCCTTCAAGAACGACGACGTGCTGGTCGTGGTGCGCAACGCCATCGAACGCCGCCGCCTCGAGAAGGAGAACCTCGAACTGCGCAACCGGCTGAAGGCCGGCAGCCACCGGTTCGACCAGATCATCGGCGGCAGCGCCCGCATGCGCGCCGTGTTCGATCTGATCGCGCGCGCGGCGCCCAGCCGCACCACGGTACTGATTCAGGGCGAGAGCGGCACCGGCAAGGAGCTGGTCGCGCAGGCGTGCCACCGGCGATCGGCGCGGGCCGACAAGGCCTTCGTCACCGTCAACTCCGGCAACCTGCCGCCGGACCTGCTCGAGTCGAATCTGTTCGGCCACGTCAAAGGCGCCTTCACCGGCGCGGTGGCCATGAAAAAGGGCCTCTTCGAACTGGCCGATCGGGGCACGATCTTCTTCGACGAGATCGGCAACGTGCCGCTCGAGACGCAGGCCAAGCTGTTGCGGGTGATTCAGGAGCGCGAGTTCATGCGCCTGGGCGGTGTGGACGTCATCAAGGTCGACGTGCGCATCATCGCGGCGACCAACGTCGACCTCCGCAAGGCCGTGGCGGAGGGCCGGTTCCGCGAAGACCTGTTCTACCGGCTCAACGTCATTCCCATCCAGCTGCCCGCGCTGCGTGAGCGCAAGGACGACATCCCGTTGCTCGTCCAGCACTTCCTCGAAAAGTACGGCGAGGAGAGCCGGAAGTCGGGCTGGTTCGTCACGCCCGAGGCGATGGATGCGTTGATGGCCTACGACTGGCCCGGCAACGTCCGTGAACTGGAAAACGTGATCGAACGAGCGGTCGTCCTCGCGCCCAGCCGCGAGATCGGCATCGACCTGGTGCCCGATCAGGTGCGGTTCAACCGCGAGTTCCGCGATGCCGAGTTCGTGGTGCCGCCCGAGGGCATTCCGCTCAAGGAAGTGCTGTCGAACGCGGAGCGGCGCTGGATCGAGTCGGCGCTGGAAGCGGCCGGCGGCGTGCAGAAGAAGGCCGCCGAGCTGCTGTTCATCAAGCCGACCACGCTCAACGAGATGATCAAGCGGTACGACATCCGCCCGCGGCGCCGCAAGGGCGACGCCGGAGACGACGCGGAAGGCTGAGGTTACCGGCGCGGCCGGCGGTCGGGCCGGCCGCCCTGCGGACGGCGATCGCGGCCCTGCGGCCGCTGGGGCCGCCGGTCACGGTCGCGGTCACTCCGATCGCGGTCACCCCGATCACGGTCACCTCGATCACGCTCGGCTCCGGACGCCTTCTCGCGTTCGGGTTCCTCGCGCGCCATCGCCGGCAGGCGCAGTCGCGCCATCATCCGCTCGTACTTGTGCAGGATGATGTCCCAGCGATAGTTGGCGTTGACGTAGGCGCGGCCGTTGCGGCCCATCGCCGCCCGCAGCGACGCATCCTTCGTCAGCAGCTTCAGCGCTTCGATGAACTCCCAGCGATCTTCGTAATAGAGGCCCGCGTTGCTGCGCCGGCAGTGGTCAACCAGCACCTCCGACCGGCCGTTGGCCAGCACGGGCGTGCCCACCGCAAACGCCTCGAGTGCCAGCAACGACAGGCTCTCGTGCGGCGACGGGACGACGACGACGGTGGCGGCCTCGAGGGCGTGCAGCCGCTCTTCGTCCGGCAGGACGCCCGCGAAGCGGACGTGCGGGTCCTCGGGCAACGGCATCAGCTTGACGCCCATCAGCAGCAGGTCGGCGTCGCCGCCCTCGTGACGGAACGCCTGGAAGTACTCGAGCAGTTCCTCGCAGCCCTTGCCGGGATCGATGCGGCCGCCGTACAACGCGAACTTGTCGTGCACCCGGTGCCGGCGCCGGAAGGCATTGGCCGCGCCCTCCAGATGCGACGGCAGCGGCTCGCGCGCCGAGGGCAGCACCGGCGCCAGCGTGGGCGCGTCCTCGCCGGCATACCGTGACTCGGGCACGTCCACGCCGCAGCCGACCACGTCCTCGACCAGCGCGCGCAGGGTGAACCGCCCGGTGACGAACCGCCGTTCGGCCTCGGTGTTCCAGACGATGCCCGCCGCGCCGGCGAAGACCTCGTCATAGATGCCGAGGCGGATGGCCGGCTCATCGTGCGCGGTCGGCACGAGCAGGCTCTTGGCCGGCGCCACCTTGAGGCCCAGCACCGTCGGCGCGTACAGGTACGTGAAGAAGATCAGGATGTCGTATTGCGCGTGATGGCGCTCGAGGTACTCGATGAGCCCCGGCGACCACGGCCCCTGGGCCTTGAGCCAGTCCATTTCGTCCTGGCGCGTGTGGCGGTTGTGGAAGATCCAGTCCGACTGGGCGTTGAAGGCCGCGAGATCCCGGGTGCGGCTCGTGGCGAACCGCCGGACCGTGACGCCGCGGACGCGATCGGCGCCCTCGGGATATTCGTTGGCCCAGGTCGTATAGTCGCGGGCGCACGTGGTCAGGACGTCGACCGCGTGCCGCTCGGCCAGGCGTTCGGCGACGAGGCGGCAGTGGTATTCCGACCCGCCGAGGATTTCGGTTCCGTAGCGCTGCACGACAAACGCAATTTTCACGACAACTCCGCGACCGCCGCGAGCGACTCCCGCAGCTGCGATTCCAGGCGCGGGCGCGCAAACGCCTCGAGCCGGCGCCGTTGCCCGGCGAGGACGCCCTCGCGCAACGGCTGGTCATATACCAGGGCGCCGAGCCACTCGGCCGCCACTTCGAGATCCTTGGGCGTGAAACACACGCCCGCCCCACCCAGGGTCTCCGGCACCGCGGCGGCGCCGTAGGCCAGCACCGGCACGTCCATGCCCATGGCCTCCACCAGTGGAACACAGAAGCCCTCGTGTTCGCTGAGCGACAAGTACGCGTGGGCGTTCCGGTAATACGTGGCCAGTTCCTGCTCGGGCACGGGGCCGGTGAACCAGAACCGGTCGGGCAGCATCCGGTACTCGCGAATGAGCGCGCGGATCGCCGCGCTGTACCGGGGCACCGCGCGGTCGTTGCCGACGAAAATGAAGCGGTAGTAGATGTCGACGTACCGCTTGTAGTGCTCCGCGAGCCGGATGTGGTCCTCGATGCACTTGTTGGGCGCGATCCGGCCGACGAAGAGGATGTTGGTCAGGCCGTCCTGCAGCAGCGTTTCGAGCGGCGCGACCGGGGCGGCCTCGCGCAGGCGTGTGGTATCGACGACGATCGGCAACACCCCGGTCTGCGGGAAGCCCAGCGCGTCGAGTTCCTCGCGGTTGTACTCGGAGACGCCCAGCGCCAGGTCGGTACGATCGGCCAGTGTCGACAGCTGCCGGCGGCCTTCAGCCGCCATGCGGCAGATGCCGGCGTCGTACGGCGCGAAGAAGTGCGCGGGCGTGACGTTGTGGTAGTGCAGGACCCGCGCGCCGGGCAGGGTGCCGAAGACCGGCGTCATCGGCGACGGCACCGCGTAGTGGTAGATCGTCACGTCGGCGCCGCGCGCCGCCGGGTCCGACCACGGCCGCACCTCGCCCCGCAGCGGCTCGTCAATCGTGAGCGAGAAGATCTCGGACTCGTGGCCCCAGGACCGGAACAGATCCCGCATGAGCAGGGCGTTGTCGCCCACGGCGTCGCCGCGATGCGCGGCCGGGACCCACTGGTGGATGATCACTCGCGGTGTCCCAGGTCCGCCACCGGACCCGCCTCGTCTTCGGGCGGCAGCGCCTGGAAGGCGGCCGGCCGGTACTGCCGGATCTCCTCGAGTTGCTCCGCGAGATGGAACTGGCGCCAGAAGTCGAAGGCCACCGGCGGCAGCGGCCGGGCCGGCGCGGCCAGCACCTGTTCGACGTACCGCAGCAGCGTGCCGTCGAAGTCGCGCGCGAGCAGCCGGGCCAGCGCGGCGTCCTGCGCCCCCACGATCCGGTCGGTCATCGCGCCATCGGACACGATGGCGTGCATGAGCGCGGCCACGCGCGCCGGGTCCTTGTCCTCGTACAACACCCCGCCGCCATCCATCGTCGCCGGCACGGCGGTGGCGGCGTAGGCCAGCACCGGCAGCCGCTTGTAGAACGCCTCGATGAGCGGCACGCAGAAGCCCTCGTGTTCGCTCGCGCAGAGGAACAGGTCGGCGCAGTCGTAGAGCGCGGTCAGCTCCTCGTTGGTGACCTGGCCGAGGATGTGGACGTCCTGCACCCCGAGGGCGGCGATGAGCGCGTGCAACTGCACCAGGTAGCGCTCGAATCCGCCGTACGAGCCCGCGAGGATCAGCCGCGCCGACGGATCGTAGAGCGTGCGGTACGCGTGAAACGCGCGAATGACATCGTCGGGCCGTTTGTTGGGAATGACGCGGCCGACAAACAGGATGTTCGTGCGCGCATCGTCAAAGGCGTCGAGCACGCGGGTGTCCGGGGCGACGTCGAGGTGCGTGAAGCCGGGCACGACGTGCAACACGCCGGTACGGGGGAACCCGAGCGCCTCGAGCTCCTGCCGGTTGAACTCCGAGTCGCCCAGCGCGATCTCGCAGCGGTCGCGGTACGCCGTGAGTTCGCGGCGGCCGTGATAACACTGGCGGACGAGCTGATCGTGCACGCCGAGGAAGTACTCGGGCGGCGTGATGTTGTGGTAGATGAGCGCCATGCGCGCCGGCAGCGCGTAGGCCGTCCGCGAGGCCCGCGACCCGATCGAAAAATGGTGAATCAGCAGATCGTCGGCGTCCACCTGGCCGACGATGTCGCGGTAGTCGATCGTCAGGTCCTCGAGCCGCGGGTCGGCGGTCTCGACGATGATCTCGGACGTGTAGCCGGCGGCGCGAAGCGCGCGGCGGATCCCCAGCACCTCGTTGCCGATGGCATCGCCGTAGCCGAGCGTCGCGAGCACCTGGTGGACGTGACGGGCCATGGTTATCGCAGCACCGGACCTGAGGGCACGCGCTCCATCACCTGACGCGCGGGCGGCAGCGTCCGCTGGCGCCGCGCCCACCAGCCGGGCAGCGGTTCGGGCGCCGGCGCCGCCTTGCCGTCGCGCGCCAGGCGGTCGAACGTCTCGAAGTATTTCCGCTCGATGACCGGCCACGCGTAGTGCCGCCGGAAGTACTCGCGGCCCTGCCGGCCCAGGACCGTGCCGATCGGCCCGCTGGCTTCGAGCGCAAACATCGCCTCGGCGAATTCCTCGTACCGGTCGTAATACAGGCCGCCGTTGCTGCGGACCACCTGGCCGCGCAGCACGTCGCACCGGCCGTTGGCCAGCACGGGTTTGCCCAGCGCCCACGCTTCAAGCGCGACCATCGACAGGCTTTCGTACGGCGAGGGCATGACCAGCAGGTCCGCCGCGGCCAGCGCGTCGAACTTGTCCTCGTCGGACAGGAACCCCAGCGCGCGAATGCGCGGGTGCGTGGGCACCGGCATCACGGCGTTGCCAATCAGGACCAGATCGAGGCCGCGCGGGTATTCGCGGCTGTAGCGATCGAAGTGTTCGAACAGCTCCTTGCAGCCCTTGTTCTCGTCGATGCGGCCGATGTACACGGCAAACGGCCGCTTCAGGTTGAACTTCTTGCGGAAGCGCCACGGCTGGGTCCGCTCGGGAATCTCCGAGCCCACGCCCACCACCACGCCGGGAACGTTCGTGTTGCCCGACACCCCCTGCAGGAGCGCCCGCTCCTCGAGCGTGTTGTACATGATGGCCCGCACGCTCCGGCACAGCCGGCCGATCAGCGCGAGTCCGACGGCCGGATCGCGCTCCGCCGTCGGCACCAGGATGGCCTTGTCCCCCACCACATCCGCGCCACGCACCGCATGGTAGTAACGCGCGCTGAAGAACAGGAACCAGTCGAAGTCGTTTCTGACCCGGCGCAGGTGCGCGATGAGTTTCGGACTGCGCGGGCCTTCGCTGTCGAGCCACGCCGACTCATCGGCCAGTGAGTGCGGGTGGTCGAAGACAAACGCCGACCGCCGGCCGAAGTCTCGCGTGTCGCGTGGCCGCGAGACGGGGAATCGGCGGACCGTGACCGGCCCGATCGTCTCGGTGCCGGCCGGCCATTCGTTCTTCCACGTGATGTAGTCCTTGGCGCACGTGGTCAACACCTCGACCGTCGCGCGCCGGCTCAGCCGTTCGGCGATGTACCGCGC
>CAYYFE010000031.1:0-50613 GCA_964471115.1 uncultured Solibacteraceae bacterium | reverse complement strand
GTATCGGGCCCACAACACCAGCATCGTGGCCGGCTATCTGGCGCACGCGGGCCTGGCCCGGCAGGAGAGCGAGGCCGAACAGGCCTTCATGAACATCGTCCTCTACCGCCTGTTGTATGCGCAGTCCCTGGTCGAGCGGCGCGCGCCAGGGTTGCTGAGTGACCTGCAGCACGGGCGTTTTGGCCGCCTGATCGGTGACCTCGAACGGCTGGTGGCGGACCCGCTATTACCCAGCGTGGATGTCATCGTCCACCTGCCGGACTTCTATCCAGCCTCCTATCCCCTCAGACCGGACGAACTGCCGTATGTGTTCGAGACGGGGCACTCGGCGTCTGACCTGATGGAACGGCTCTTCGATCACGTGGTCATTGGTTCGGGGCTGCCCGCACTCTATGACGAGGCGGCGGGCTGGCTGAGCCTGCCCGAATTGCGCGGGTTGATTTCAGGTCGGCGCCCCAACTATCCGTGGCATGCTCTTCAGCCATGACTGCTCTGGTGCTGCTTGCGCTCTTGAGTCAGATGGTGTCCCAGCCGGCCGGCCCGCAGGGGCAGGCTCCGGCACCTCCTCCGGTCCCTGTCTACGCTGAAACGGTGGTCGTCACCGCCTCCCGCACGGAAGAAAAGCTGCTCAATGCACCCGCCTCGATGACCGTGGTGGGGCAGGAGCAGATCGCGACCAGCGCGGCGTCGAGCGTGGCGGAACTGCTGCAGGGTGTGGCCGGCCTCAATGTCACGCGCTTCAGCACCCGTGAGTTCGCCGTGGCCAGCCGGCAGCCCGCGGCCGCGCTGGGCCAGGGGCAACTGGTGCTGCTCGATGGCCGCGTCGTCAATAACGGCAACGGCGGGATGTACTGGGATCAACTGCCGGTCGATCTCGACGAGTTGAAGCAGGTGGAAGTGCTGCATGGCCCCGCGTCGGTCGTCTGGGGCAGCAACGCGTTGAGCGCGGTCATCAACCTGCGCACCAAGTCGCCGCGCGAGATGCAGGGGCTGCGGCTGACGGCGGGCGCGGGCGGGCGTGGCCTCGCCTACGGCGGCGTGCGCTGGGCGGGCGCGTCTGGACAGTGGAGCTACAAGCTGTCGGCGAGTTACTCGCGCGAGGACGCGTGGGACCGGCCGACGACGTTGCCGGATGGATCCCCGGTGGCCGGGCCGCACGCGTACGCCAATCCGGACTTGCGGCAGCCGAAGGCGGACGTGCGGCTCGATTACGACGTCGACCCGTCACGGCGATGGTCGTTCCGGCTTGGGTATGGCGGGACGAGCGGCATGATGTTCACCAACGATCTGCCGTTCGAGTTCGATCGCTCGACGTACATGGCGTTTGCCGATGCCGCGTACACCGCGCCGTCGTTTGACGCGCGCATCTACTGGACGCGATCGGCGGGCAAATTGCGGGGCCTGCTCGACGGCGTGTTGCAGCCGTTCCGCGCCGACATGCCCACCGCCGAGGTCACGGCCCGGCGGCTGGTCGGGACCCGTCATCTGCTGGTCGGCGGCGCGTCGGCGCGTCTCGACTTTTTTGACGTGCCGGGGCTCACCGACGACACGCGGCATGAGTTTGGCGCGTTCATCGAGGACCAGTGGTTCGTCGATCCGAAACTCGCCATTCACGGCGGCATCCGATTCGATCGCGTGCAGACATCGGGGGGGGCGGTGTCGCCCCGGCTCAGCATCCTGATCAAGCCCGCGCCCGATCACGCGCTGCGGATGAGCGTGAGCCGCGCGTTCCGCGCCCCGACGCCGGTGGAGAACTTCGTGGATGTGCCGACGGCGTATCCTCTGCCGCTTGGGCCAGGCTTCACCGTGATGATTCCGTTTCGCGTGCATGGCGATACGACACTTGACGAGGTGCGCAGCGTCGGCATCGAGGCGGGGTATACGGGCGTCATTGCCCGCCGGCACACGTTGCAGGTGACGGCGTATCGTGTGCGCGCGTCTGACACGATTCAGATCGGCACGACGGCCCTGTATTCACCCGCCGACCCGCCGGCGACGTGGCCGTTTCCCCCCGTCACGGTTCCCACGGGTCTCCTGCCGAAGTCCTCGGGCTACCGCAACACCGGCGCCATCACCAATCGTGGCATCGAGGCGTCGCTCAACAGCGCCTGGGGCGCGCGGGCCTGGAGCGCCGTGTCCTACACCTGGCAGCGCAAGCCCGAGCTCACCGATACCGATCCGGCGTTTCCCATTGCGCTCAACGATCCGGCGCGGCATCAGGTCAGCGCGCTGGTGGGTGGGCGCTTCGGCGCCTGGCGCGGATCCGCCGGCGTGACCTGGGTCGACCGCGCCTACTGGGCGGATGTCGTGGTGACGGACGCGCGGTTGCGCGGCTACACGCCGGCGTTCACGCTGGTGAACGCCTCGGCCACCTGGACGGTTCGTCGCGGCGTTGATGTGGTGTTCAAGGGCACGAATCTGTTCGATCGCCGCGTGCAGCAGCACGTCTATGGCGACGTGATCGGCCGGTCGCTGTCGGTGTTCCTTACGCTGGCGGTCGACCGGCAGCCGTAGCGTCGAGCGTCGGCACCGGCCGGTCCAGCCGCGCGTACATGGCGCGCGCGGCCTCAGCGTGGGATCGCGCGTCGGCGTCGTCGAAGCGCGCGAGCGCCAGATGCGCGCGCCCGATTTCCCCCTGCAGGTCGCGGTCGCCGGCCACCGCCAGCGCGCGCGTCCAGTGCGCCCGCGCCTGCAGGCGTCGTCCCGCGATCCACTCACATTCGCCGAGCCAGTACAGCGCCTGCGCGCGGATGTACGGCACCCGCTTGGCGATGGCCATGCCGCGCCGGCAGGTGCGCCACGCGGCATCGCGGCGTTCCGCGCAGGCATCGTTCCGCCACAATTCGACGTACACCGCCATCAGCACCTGGATGGCGCTTTGTGTTTCGGTGACAAATCCCGGGACCTGGGCCATCAGCGCGGACGAGTGGTCGGCGTATCGCCGCGCGGTGGCGTGGTCGTGTTCATGCAGGGCAACCAGGGCCGCCGCCGCGTAGAACATGACGCCATCACCCGGTTCCAGCTTGTCCTGCGGCTGCGCGAATCCGTCGTCAATCGCCCGGCGCGCCATGTCGATCATGCCCAGCTGCGTGCCGACGATGGCGATGCCGGTGTCGGCCCAGATACGCGGGCGCGCGACGCCCGTGCGCGCGTTGTGGAGCAGGCTCTGGTATTCGGGCAGCGCCTGACGCGCCTGACCACGATAGGCGTACGCGGCCGCGACGCATATGGAGGCTTCCTCCCAGGTCCGTCGCATGCCGGCGGTCTGTGCAATCGCCCGTGCCTCGTCGCCGGTGTCGATCGCGCGCTGCCACTCGCCGGTCATCAGGTGATGCACCGATGAGAAGACGAGCGCCAGGGCGCGGCCCGCGGGGTCCGTGGTGGTCGCCAGGGCCCGTTGGACGTGCCGGTCGTACCGTGCGGCCAGGCCGGGAAGGCCAAGCGCCCCCAGCAGGATGCGCCAGATGCCGAACCCGCTCGCGCGCTGCGCCGCCGAGGCGCCGCGTTCGGCCAGATTGAGCCCGCGGATCGTCGCATACAGCGGCAGCACCGGGTCCCCGTGACTGCGGCTGACCTGGAGCAGCGACACGTAGCCGCGGGTGGCGCCGTCGATCGCGGCGGCGCGATCCGGCGCCAGACGTGTGGCCGCGAGGCCGTAGCGTGTCGCGATCTGCATGGCGGTCTGCGCCAACACGCCAAGCGTCATGCGGCCGCGGCCGGCCGGCACCGGCCAGCCGAACAGCGCCAGCGCCCGGAACAGGGACGTGCGGCTGAGCGCGAAATCATCGGTGCAGCGGTAACTTTCCCCAAGCGCGAGGTGCCAGCGCGCGCGGCGCAGTCGGACGGCGGGCGATTCCGGCGCCGTGTCGAGGGCCAGCGCCGACTGCAGGTGCGCAATCGCATCGTCGTAGGCCGAGGTGGCCAGCGCCTGTTCGCCCGCGCGGCCGAGATAGTCGACCGCCTTGGGCGTGTCGCCGGCGCTTCGCCAGTGCTGCGCCAACTCCCCCAGGTGCAGCGGCTCGTCGGGCGTGCCCACGAATCGCCGCTCGAGCGCCTCGGCCGCAGCGCGGTGCAGACGCCGGCGGTCGGCATCCGGAATCGCCGCATCGACGGCCTCGCGAATCTTGTCGTGGGTGAACGCCAACCGGCCACCGCCGAGGTCCTCGAGGAACTGGCGGTCAAGCAGGTCGCCCAGCGCGTCGAGGGCGGCCGTCTCGGACAGGTCCGACGAGTCGCGCAGCAACATGACATCGAACGACTTGCCGAGGATGGCCGCCGCCGACAGCAGCGCAGCCGCCCGTTCGCCCAGCGTCGAGAGGCGGCGCGCGATCAGTTCACGCAGCGATTCGGGCAGCCCGGCGCCGTGGCCGCCGTCATCCAGCAGGTCGCGTGTGAAGGTCCAGGTGCCGTTCTGGCGCAGCAGCCGTCGTTCTTCCACCGCGGCCCGCAGGTATTCCCGGACAAACAGCGGATTGCCGCCGGAGCAGCGCGTCAGCAACTGGGTGAGCGGCGCCGGCACCTCGCCCAGCGACAACATCTCGCCGATGATCGTGCCGATGTCGTCGGCGCCCAGCGGCGGCAGCGTGACGGTCTCGACGCCGCCAAGGGACGACAGCGCGCGCAGGGCCTCGGTGGTCTCTTCGATCCGGTAGGTGCCGACCAGCGCCAGCGCACGGCTGCGACAGAAGTCCCCGGCAACCGTGTGCAGGATGTGCATGGACAACGCGTCGGCCCACTGCAGGTCCTCGAAGACGAGCAGCAGGGGCCGTTGGTCGACGTACCGGGCGATGACGCGCGTCAGGGTGGTGACCAGGCGATCACGGGCGGCGTCGGCCGGCACGTCAGGCGGCGCCGCCAGCCCGGCCTGCGCGGCCGCTTGCTCGAGCGCGGGTTCGTAGGCGCCGAGCACACGTCCGTTGGGGCCCAGCAGATCGCGGGTAAATGCCGGCCCGTCGCTCACGCACCGGTCGGCGATGGCCTGCAGCAGGGGGCGGAAGGCGACCAGCGGCGCCGACCCGCTCGTGGCGGTGACGACGTGGAAGCCGAGGCTGCGACCAAAATCGCCGATCGAGGCGGCCAGCGTGGACTTGCCCGCGCCGCTTTCCGCGGCAATCAACGCCACGCCGCCGGCACCCGACGACGCGGACACGATCGGCTGGCAGGCGCGGGTGCGGGGCGCGGTGCGGCCGACCATCTGCGCGCGGTAGAGGTAGGCCTGCGCGGCGGGATCGCCGTCGGTCGGCCCCCCGCTGATCCCGAGGGCCTCAAGTGCACCGTCGACATCGTCGGCGTACCCGAGGCGGCGGCGGGGCTCCTTCTCGAGGAGGCGTGCGATCAGCCGTTCGAGCGGCTCCGGCACATCCTCAACGAAGGCCGACAGCGGCGGCGGCACCTGATGCAGGTGGGCCGCCAACACGTCGCGCACCGTCGGGCCGGGGAAGGGGGGCTGCCCGGCGACCAGTTCATACAGAATGCAGCCCAGCGCGTAGAGGTCGATGCGGGGATCGCCCAGCTCGCCGGTGATTTGTTCTGGCGCCATGTACGTGGGCGTCCCCGAGCGCTGTTCCGCGGCGTCCACCATGTGCCGGCCGCCGTCACCCCACATCTGCGTGACGAGACCGAAGTCGGTGAGGACCGGGCGGCCGTCGGTGCGAATCAGGATGTTGTCGGGTTTCAGGTCGCGATGCACGATCCCGTGACCGTGCAGGTAGGCGAGCGTCGGGCAGAGCCGGCGAATGATCGACAGCCCTTCCCGCAACCATGGATTCGCCGGCCGCCGCACGGGCAGTGGCGCGGGGCGCGGCGCGGTGGATGCGGGCGCCCGGAGATCCTCCACCGTCGTACTCGCAATGGTGCGCGTGGGGGCCTCCGACGCGTCGGTCGCCCCACCCACCGGCGTGACGCGGCCGGCATCACGGAACTCGCCGAGGGTGCGACCCTGCAGCAGTTCCATCGCATACCAGGGCACCGCCCCCTCGACACCTTCGTCGAGGATGCGCACGACGCCGGGATGGACGGTGCGTGACAACGCGCGGATCTCGCGTCGCAACATCGACAACACGGTGGGCGTGGCGGCCTGCACCGTCTTGACGGCGACCTGCACGCGGGAGTCGACGTGGACCGCGCGGAACACGACACCCATGCCGCCCCGGCCCAGTTCAGAGACGAGTCGGTACGGACCGAGTTGAGAAGGGTGCCTGACGTCGACGGTCATCGGCGGGCCGCGCGTTTGACAGCGATCAAAGCGGGTCGTAGTATGCCACACGACCTCGGGGCTCCCCTATGAACAAGGTAATCGTGTTGGGTGGTGGCGTGGCCGGCCTGACGGCTGCGCACGAACTGGCGCAGCGTGGCTTCGCGGTGACGGTGTATGAACGGCGGCGCGACGTGATTGGCGGCAAGGCGCGCACCGAGGATGTGCCGGGCGCCACCGCGGGACGCCGTCCGCTGCCGGGCGAACACGGGTTCCGGTTCTTCCCCGGGTTCTACAAACACGTGCCCGACACGATGTCGCGCATCCCGGTGCCGGGGCAACCCCGCGGCGTGTTCGACAATCTCGTACCGGCGCCGCGCGGCCTGATGGCGGTGACCACCGATCCGCCGTTCGAATTCAACATGCGCCTGCCCCAGACGTGGTCGGACTGGAAGCTCGCGCTCGCGCAGCCGGGGCACATGGCGGCGATCGGCCTGACCGCGTCCGACATGGAGTTCTTCTCCGGCAAGCTGCTGGGCGTGATGACCGAGTGCCAGGCGCGGCGGTATGTCGAACTGGACGTGCTGGGCTGGTGGCAGTTCATGGACGCGGACGCGCGGTCGGCCGCCTTCCGCATGTATCTGGCGACCGGGCTGACACGCAACGCCGTGGCCTCGCAGGCGCAGCTGGCCAACGCGCGCACGATTGCCAGTATCGGCACGCAGCTGATGTTGAACATGACGCTGCCGGGCGAGGTGGCCGATCGCGTGTTGACGGGGCCCACGACACAGGTGTGGCTCGAACCGTGGCGCCGGCACCTGGTGTCGCTGGGCGTGGAGTTTCATCACGACGCGACGGTCACCGGCCTGGAGTTTGACGGCCGTCGTGTCACCGGTGTGACCGTGATCGAGCGCGGTGCGTCGACCCGCGTCACGGCCGACGCGTACGTCTGCGCGCTGCCGCTCGACGTGGTGCCGTCGGTGCTGCCCGAGTCGCTGCTGCGCTGGGACCCGTCGCTGTCGGGCCTGCCCACGCTGTCGCAGCAGGTCAACTGGATGACCGGCGTGCAGTACTACCTCGACTACGATCCGCCGCTCGTGGCCGGGCATATCAACTGCATCGATTCGCCCTGGGCGGTCACCGCGATCTCGCAGAAGCAGTTCTGGCCGTCGCTGGACCTCAGCCAGTACGGCGACGGCACCACCCGCGGGATCGTGTCGGTCGACATCTCCAACTGGACCGCGCCGGCCAACCCGGGTGGGCCGGCCAACGGCAAGTGCGCGAAGGACTGCACGAAGGACGAGATCGCCGCCGAGGCGTGGCGGCAACTCGTCGCCGGACTGAGCGGCGGCGGCACTCCTTGCGCGCTCACGACCTACACGTCCTATTGGCTCGACGACGACATCCTGTTCACCGCGCCGGACGGCCGGTGTGCGGCCAACCTCGAGCCGCTGCTGGTCAACAACGCCGGGTCCTGGCAGCTGCGGCCGGATGCGGCCACACACGTCGAGAACCTGGTGATGGCCGGCGACTACGTCCGCACCTGGACGGACTTCGCGTCGATGGAAGCCGCCAACGAAGCGGCGCGTCGCGCCGTCAACGCCCTGTTGCCCCGGTTCGGCTACACCGGCCCGGACGGTCCCTGCCAGCTGTGGCCGCTGCACGAGCCGGACGTCTTCGCGCCATTCCGTGCGATCGACATGGAGCGCTTCGCGAAAGGCGAGCCCTGGGTGCCGCCCGACCAACTGCCGCGCACCGCACTCGATCGCATCGAACAGGGCATGGTCCACATCGTTGAGGGCGCCGAACACGTGGCCGCGCATGTGGGGCAGTTCCTCAAGGGGCTGACCCACGGCTTTCACACCGACGCGCGGCGGGTGCAGGAAGAGCAGATCGACGGCATCTTCGCGCGCAATCGCGGCCGCGCCAATCCACTGCCCTCCGGGGACTGGGCCACGTTCCAGACGTGGCGGAACCTGCTGTTTGCCCACTGGCCGGTGCCGGCGTCGGTCGTCCGCCCGCACGTGCCCGAGGGGCTCGACCTGGATCTGTTCGACGGCCAGGCGTACGCCTCACTCGTCGCGATGGAGATGGCCCACATCTGTTTCCGCACGCTCGGCACGTTGACGGCCACGATTCCCGGTGAGACGAGCTTTCCCGAGCTGAACGTGCGAACGTACGTGCGCTGCAACGGCCGGCAGGGTGTGTATTTCCTCCGCGCCGATGCGCAGGCCCTCATCGCCGATCTTGGCGCGCGGATGCTGTTTCACATGCCGTACGGGCCCGCGACGATGAGCCTCCAGGCGATCGACACCAACACCTGGTCCTTCCGCAGCCACCGGACGATGCCGCCCACACCTGACGCGACGTATGCCGTCAGGTACACGCCCACCGGGACGTTGGCGCCCGTCGGCGAAACCAGTCGCACGGCATTCCTGCGAAACCGGGACTACGCGTACCTGAGCCGTGACGGTCAGATTCTCTCGCTGGGGCTGCTGCACGATCCCTGGCAGGCCCAGACCGCCGACGTCACCGTGCAGGTGAACACGGTGCTGGCGGCGTCCGGCTTCGAACTGCCGTCAACGCCGCTCTACGTGGACTACACGCCGGAGATTCAGGTCGTGTTGTGGAGCGGCGAGCCGGTTCGCTGACGCAATCCAGCGGTCCACACGCTTCTCGATGGGCAGGCCTGCACGGAGCGGCCGGACCGCCGGCACTCGGCCTACGACCAGAGGCCCAGCCGGTGCAGGCCGACGCCGAGGCGGCGGTCGTCCGTCGATTCGCCCAGTTGCCGGGGTGACGCGGGATGCGCAATCCCGAACGAGAGGATCAGCACGCCGCGCCCTCCGGCCACCGCCGCCGGGATCGTGCACCGGTAGGTGGTCACGTCCTCGACCGTGATCGTCCACCGGCCGACCTCCTGGTCCCCGCAGGCCAGGACCAGCGTCAGCGACGGATGCCCCGGCCGGATATACGCGTTGGCGTCGAACTGGACCTGCACGTCACCGGTCGCCGGTTCACGAAGCGGCAATCGCAGGGCCGCGCGCGGCCCATCCGTCCACGCGCCCCACGGCTCCGGGTGACTCCAGCCGTCCAGCGTGTAGGGCGCGGCGTTGCCGGAGGTCCCGAACCGGATGACGGCATCCCGGGCCAGCGGCACCGCCGTCCACGAACCGGGAGCGTCCAGCGGGGCGAGGCGCACGGGGCGTTCCTCCCACAGGTAGAAGTGCGCCAGATCCAGATCCGGGCGCACGCGGCGGTAGTCGGCGCACTTGGCTTCACGCTGGGCGCGGGACTGCTGCCAGAGGACGTGATGGTCGATCCACCGATCCCACAGGATCACGCCTTGTCCCTCGACGGCGAGCGGCTGGTGCACCGCCGTGGGCCAGCGGAGACACTGCGGGTCGTTGCGGAACAGGCGGAGCTGCAAATCCGGAAACCAGTCGCCGCCGCTCAGGAACATGTCCCGCCCCGGAACCAGCCACCGCCGCGGCACCAGCATGTGGGTGTAGCGATCGAGATCGTCGACGTCGCCAATCGGCGAGTCCCACGCGCCACCCAGCGTTTCATCATCGTCGAGCCGGAGGATGTAGCGGCCGCGGCAGGCGGCCACCATGCGGGCGAGTGAGAACTCGATGTAGCCGTGGGTGGCCAGGTGGTGGACCGAGGGCGTGAACCGGCGCGCGATCGCGGCGGAGTCGTCGGTGGTGGCGTCGTCGACGAAGACGACGAGTTCACGCGCGATGCCGGCGTCCTGGATGGACTGCAGGCAGGCCGCCAGTCGCGGCGCGCCGTCACGCGTCAGCACCACCGCGCTCACATCGAGTGAGGGGCGGACGAACGGACGACGGGGGCGCGGCCAGCCGAGCGCCGCGGCCACGCGCGTCCACTTGGCCGCTTCGCCTTCCGACAGCGCGGAGGACCGCTGGGCGACGTGATCGCGCCAGAGATCGCGTTCGCGCCAGGCCCGCCGTCCGGCTTCGAGCAGACCGCCGTCGAGCGCCGCCGTCAGGGGCAGGGCGCGGTCCTCGAGGCCCACCTGAAGGAGACATTCGCGATGGCGGACTCGCGTGTGTTCGTCGGCGTGGACGGCCACACACGGGACCCCGCGCGAGGCGCCGAACACGATGGGGTGGTAACGCGTCGCCACCACCAGCGCCGCCTGTCGGGTCAGCCAGCAGGTGTCGGTTCCCGTGAGGACCGGCGCGATGGTGACCGGCACCGCGGGGTCGAGCAGGCCCATCAGTCTGCGGGCGACCACGCCGTCGGACTCGATGCCGGGCGGCGGATGCCAGTGGGGCAGGAACACGAGTCCGGCGTC
The DNA here is from genome assembly GCA_964471115.1 of uncultured Solibacteraceae bacterium. Lineage (GTDB taxonomy): Bacteria > Acidobacteriota > Vicinamibacteria > Vicinamibacterales > SCN-69-37 > SYFT01. Next base: position 40,099 of record CAYYFE010000031.1, on the reverse strand, counting down.
GAGTTCGCGGGCGAGGGCGCCGAGTTGCTCGGCCAGCGCGCGCATCGCGGCGAGTCCGTCGCCGGGCACCCCGGCCAGCGGCGCGAGGGTGACCGCAATCCAGGGGGCACGCAGACGCGCCGCCACGTCGCGCGCCGCGGCGGAGGGGCGCGCGTCGAGACTCCAGGCATCGTCCACCTGGGCGATCAGGCGGGTGGCCGGGACGCCCAGCGCGCCGGCCAGCTGCATCGAGGCATCGCCACGCAGACCGAGCAACGCGACCCGTGAGAGGGCCTGGCTGAGCCGCGCGCGATCCTCGGGCGTGAAGTCCGGCCCCAGCGTCTGACCGAGCACGAGGGCCGGCTTGCCCAGATCCGCGGCAAGGTTGATCAGAGCGGAGCGGTCCTGCACCATCCCGGGCCACTTCGAGCAGAGGTTGCCGGCGCCCGAGATGAACAGCGCATCGGCCGTCGTCAGCGCCTCGATGAGATCCGGCGACGGGTCGGGGGCCATCGGCAGGATCGCGCGCACGCCGTACTCGCGCTCGGTCCACGCCGGGTCGCGTGAGATGGCCGTGAGGTGGACGTCCGGCCTCAGGCGACGGAGGGCGGCGACGTTGGCGCCGAACATGGCTTCGTCACCGGCGTGATATCCGTCCCAGCCGCCGATGTCGGCGGCGATGACCAGCGCGGGCGTCACGCAGCGCGCTCGGCGGCCTCGGTCACCGCGTTCACGATGAACGCGACCTCCTCGCGGGTGAGGCGCGCCGAGGTCGGCAGATACAGGCCGGTGCGGCACAACCGGTCGGCCACCGGGAACCGGCGGGGGTCGTAGTCCGTGAAGTAGACCGGCTGCAGATGCAGGGGCACAAAAAACGTCCGCGTCTCGATGCCACGCGCCGCCAGGCGCCAGCGCAGCTCGTCGCGTGAGCATCCGAAGGCGTCTTCGATGAGGACGCCGAACATCCAGTACACGCTGGCGACGTCGTCGCGCTGCCGGGGCAGCGTCAGTCCCGGGATGTCGCGCAGTCCGTCGAGGTACCATGCGGCCAGCTGCCGGCGCTGGTCCACCAGCGTGGTCAGCCGTTCGGTCTGCGCCAGACCCACGGCGGCCTGCAGGCTCGTCATGCGGTAACTGAAGCCGTGGTACTGGTGCCAGAAGTGCCGCTCGGTGGAGAACGCGTGGTCACGCAGGCATCGCACCAGCTCGGCGAGCGCCGGGTCGTTGGTGGTCACCATGCCGCCCTCACCGGTGGTGACGATCTTGTTGGCGTAGAACGAGAAGCAGGCCAGGTCGCCGAGGCTGCCGACCGGACGGTCCCGGTAGGTCGCACCGTGGGCTTCAGCCGCATCCTCGATGACCCACAGCCCGTGACGCCGCGCCATGGCGAGGATCGCCTCCATGTCGGCCGGGTGGCCGTACGTATGGACGACGATGATGGCCCGGGTGCGAGGAGTGATGGCGGCTTCGAGCCGGGCCACGTCGACGTTCCAGGTCTCCGGCTCCGCATCCACGAACACCGGAGTGGCGCCGGTATAGTGCACGGCCGAGGCGGTGGCCACCATCGTGAAGGTGGGCATCAGGACTTCGTCGCCCGGCCCCAGGCCCAGCGCGGCGACGGCCAGATGCAGCGCCGTGGTGCCGCTGGCGCACGGAATGCCGAAGCGGCAGCCGGACGCCTCGGCGAACCGTTCGCCGAAGCGCTGCACGAACGGGCCGGCCGACGAGATCCACTGGGAGTCGAGGCACTCGGCGAGATAGCGCGCCTCGTTGCCGTCCAGGCTCGGCTCGGAGACGGGCAGCAGGTCACGCACGGCCGAGCCGGCGGGGCGTGCGACGGGACGAAGCGTGGGTTCGGCGCCGGGAATCAGGTGAGCGATGCGATGCCAGTCGTCAGGGGCAATCGTCTGTTTCTGCAACATGAACATGCGAACGGCCGGGGCAGTAGTAGGCTAACAGGAAGTCCGCCCCGTTCATGACTCGCATTCGCGTCAACACCCCAGAAATCTCCGGCCAGACCCTGCGGGTGTCGTGGACGGTCGATCCGCCAACCAGCCTGTACCGTCAGCAGGCGTTCACCCTGGAGTTCCCCGCGCTGGTCGACCTGCGCGCGGTCCCGGAGCGGGTGCTGGCGCTGGCGGCCGTCCTCTGCCTGCATCCCCACTGGGTCCTGTTGCGCCCGTGCCGGGTGGAACTGGCGTTCCCGTTGCCGGACGCGGAGCGGGAGGTCTGGTATCGGTTGATGGACGCGGCGCTGGTGACGCTGGCGGCGCATGCGGGGATGGGGGACCTCGAGCGGTCGGTCGTCCTGTCGGGGACCGGCGCGGCAGCGCCGGCCAGGCGGCTGCCGGCGTCCGAGCGATGCTCGACGTCGTTCAGCAGCGGGAAAGACAGCCTGCTGCAGGCCGGGCTGCTGACCGAACTGACCTGGCAACCGGTGCTGGTGGCGACCACCTCACCGCTGCCGGGACGGCCCGACCATCTGACGGCGCGGCGGCGCGCGGTGTTTGCGCAGATCCAGACCCGGCGCCGGCTGACCTTCGTCGAAGTCCGGTCCGACTTCCGGGAGGTCGTCGACTACGACTTCTCGCACGCGGCCGCGGGCTTCTCGACGTCGGTCACCGAACTGACCGACACGTTTCTCTTTCTGAGCGCGCAGGTGATTGCCTCGGTGGCGCTCGGCGTCACGCACCTGTTCCAGGCGTCGGAGGCGGAGGTGCAGGAAACGACCGAGGACGCGCGCGGTCGCATCATCCAGCACCGGCACTTCATGTACTCGGCGGCCACCCAGCGCGCGGTGTCCGCCCTGCTGGCGCCCCACGGCCTCGAGCTGAGTTCGCTGACCTCGCCGCTCCATGCGACGCAGGTGCTGCGACTGTTGTGGACCCGGTACGCCGACCTCTCGGACCTGCAGTACTCATGCTGGATGCTCGGCGAACACGAGCAGACGTGCAGCCGCTGTCGCGATTGTTTCGAACACACCTTCGGGGCGCTTGCGGTGTGGGACCGGCCGGCGCGGATGGGGCTGGACCTGCCCAGGATCCTGCGGGAGCAGCGCGACTGGACGCCGCGGACCCTCGATCCGCGCGATCCGGCGCCGTTGCCGTCGCAGCTGGCGAGCCAGCGCAATTCCCGCCACGTGCTGGCCAACGTCCGGGCGGCGACGCTGCCGGCTTGGGTCTGGGCGATGGTGCGCGATCACCCGCGCACCCTGTGTTCGCGCGAGGGGCTGGAGGCGCTGGCGCACTTCCGGGCGATCAAACGTCGTCTGGATCCGGCCGCGCCGGAGTGGCCGCCGCGGTATCGCCCCGGATACCTGGCCCTGGTGGATCCGTGGCTCCGGGATCGCGTGGGCGCCATCTACGCGCATCACTTCGCGCCCGAGCCCGAGGCGCAGTATGCGGACCTGCTGCGACGGACGCGGACCCTGGGCGACTGGCTCAGCGCCCCGCTCGAACGCGGAGCCGCCCCATGACCCGTCCGGCGGTCGTGTTCGTGCACGCGCCCGATCCGCTCACCCGCATGGGCGGCGGCGAACGGTATGCGCTGGCGCACGCGCGCGCGGCCAGGCGCGCGGGCTTCGACGTGCACATGTTCTGCGTGTCCGACCGCACCGGCGTGCAGGAGGATGAGATTGGGCGGGTCCATCGCGTGTGGTCGCCCGTCCGTCCGTTTCGCAACCTGATGCTGGCGGGGCACGGGCCGTTTCTGACCCGCGCCCTGCGCCGGTTCCTGCGCGCCCGGACCGGTCCGCATCTGCTGCACGGCTTTGGCGCGTCGACCGGCAGCCTCCTCGGGGTCGCGCCCGGTCCCGGCCGGCCGGTCGCGCGGGTGGCCACCGTGTGGGATTGCCTCTATGAGGAATCCCTGGCGAAGTACGCCGGCGTCGATCCCGCGCAGGGCTGGCGGGGGCGAGTGAACCCCGCGATCGAGGTGGCGTGGAACGCCCTGCTGATGCGGCGGTACGAAGCCCGAAGTTTCCAGCGCGCCGATGCGGTCTTCGTCAACTACGACTCGGTCCGGCAGCTGCTGGTCTCGCGGTACGGGGTGGATGACGCGCGCATTCGCCGGACACCCTATGCGCCGGAAACCGCGTTCCTGCCGGTGCCGGACGCCGCGCCGCCCGCGACGATCGCCGCGTTGCGGCAGTCAGGCGCGCCGGTGATCGTCGTGATGTCACGGCACGTGCCCCGCAAGGGCCTCGTGCACCTGCTGCACGCCTTGCATCGTCTGAAGCGCGAGGGCGTGGCTTTCCGCGCCTGCCTCGTCGGAGGCGGGTATCTGCTCGAACATCATCGCGCGCTGGCGCGGGAGCTGGGCCTCGGCGCGTGGGTGCAGATCGTCGGACGGGTTCCCGAGACGTTCGACTACGTCCGTCACGCGGATCTGTTCGTGCTCCCCTCACTCGAGGAGGGCAGTGGCTCGATGTCCATGCTTGAAGCGATGCAGGCCGGCGTGGCCCTCGTCGCGACCCGCATCGACGGCATTCCCGAGGACGTGACTGACGGGGCCGATGCGCTGCTGGTGCCGCCGGCTGATGACAAGGCGCTGGCCGCGGCCATTCGCCGGCTGCTGGAGGATGCCGCGCTGCGGCGCCGGCTTGGCGCGGCGGCGCGGCAGACGTTCCAGGCGCGGTTTTCGGCCGAGGCGCTTGTCGCCGGACTTACCGAGGCGTATCTGGACGTGGGGCGGGCTGCGGGGTTCTGAGGCCGCGCGTCTCCCGCCGCTCCGCCGCAATCCAGCGGTCCACACGCGCCTCGAGAATCGTGAGCGGCATCGCGCCGCCGCCGAGAATGGTGTCGTGGAACGCGCGAATGTCGAACCGGTCGCCCAGCGCCGCCTCGGCCTTCCGCCGCAGTTCCTGAATCTTCAGCATGCCGATCTTGTAGCTGGTGGCCTGGCCGGGCAACACCATGTAGCGGCGAATCTCGGACCGGGCCTGGGGCTCGGTCGTCGCGGAGTTGGCCAGGAAATACTGCACGGCCTGCTCTTCGGACCAGCCCTTGGCGTGCAGGCCGGTGTCGACGACCAGACGGATCGCGCGCCAGATCTCCGACCCCAGCCGGCCGAATCGTGAGTACGGATCCTGATACGTGCCGGGCATCTCACGCGCCAGCCATTCCGAGTACAGCGCCCAGCCCTCCACGTACGCGGTGATCAGGCCCTGCCGCCGGAACGTGGGGATGCCCTCGAGTTCCTGTGCGATCGCCACCTGCATGTGGTGGCCCGGCAACCCCTCGTGATACGCGATCACTTCCAGCTCGGCCTTGGGCATGGCCTTCATGTCGGAGAGATGCGCGTAATACACGCCGGGGCGCGACCCATCCGGGGTGCTGGGGAAATAGTGCTGCGCGGCGCCGGGCTGCTCGCGGAACGGCTCGACGCGTTTGACCACCAGGTCGGCCTTCGGGAGCAGGCCGAAGTACTTCGGCAACACGGCCTTGATCCGGTCGATGGCCGCGGTCGCATCCTTGATGTACGCGTCGCGCCCGGCGTCCGTGTCGGGGTAGTAGTAGCGCGGGTCATCCTTCTTGTCGCGCAGTTCGGCGAAAAACGCCTGCAGGTCGCCGGCAAAGCCCACCTCCTTCCGAATCGCCTCCATCTCGCCGCGCAGGCGCGCGACTTCGGCGAGACCGATCTCGTGGATCTGATCGGCGGTCAGCGTCGTGGTGGTCTGGTTGGCGAGGCGTTCGCGATAAAAGGCCGCGCCGTTGGGCAGCGCGCCCACGCCCGACGTGGTGGCCGGGGCCTTCTCCCGGTCCTCCTTCTGCCACGCAATCAGCGCCTGGTAGGCCGACCGGAACGGGCCGGTCAGCGCCGCGCGGGCCTCGTCGAGCAGGGCCTTGCCGCGCGCCTCGTCCAGCACGCCCTTGGCCTGCAGCGCGGCCACCTTCGTCTTGAGGTCCCCCCACACGGCGCTGTCGGTGGCGCGGTCGTCAAACGGCGCGCCCGTGATGATCTTCGTCGACTCGTCGATGACGAAGTCGAACGCAAACCGCGGCGGCCGGACGCCTTCCACCGCGTTGCGCTTCGAGATGTCGATCAGCTGCGTGAGGGCGCGGCCCGTTTCGCGGATGCGGTTGACGTACCCGGCCAGGTCGTCGGCCGTCTCGGCCTGGTGGAACGCGATGAGCAGCTGCGGGAACAACGCATGGATGGCCGACATCTGGTCGAAGATGTACGCGTTCGTGCGGAAGGGCAGCGCGGCCTCGGTCTGCTCGAGCTGATACACCCAGAGGTCGTACGAGGTCTGGGCCTCCGGCGTCAGGTTCGCATACGTGAACGTCTTCGTGAGCTCCGCCACCGACGCGCGCAGCCAGGCCAGCTGCCGGTCCTGCGCCGCCAGCGACATGTCGTCGATGGCGGCCGACCGCCGGCCCTGGAACGTCTGCTGAATCGGACTGAACGCCAGCTGTTCCTCGTACTTCCGCTCGAACCAGGCGTTGAGGCGGCTGGTCTCGTCCTGCGGCGCGGGCGACTGCGCGCGAGGCGCACTGGTGAACGCGAGGAGCAGGGCCGAGACGACGAGCAGCGCGGATCGAATCATGCCCGCACGATACCACGCAGGTCGGTCAGGCCAGGGCCTCCGCGCAGAACTGCACGCACTTCTTCGTCTCGGTGACGGCGTCGGACCCGTCGGGAATCCGGTACTCCAGTTCCACCGTGGCCGGGAACGTCCAGCGGCGGCGTTTCATGGTCTGCAGAATCTCGCGCAGCGGCGTGTCGCCCTGGCCCCACGGCAGATTGCCGCCGCCGTTGTCCTTCGACTGCCGGTCCTTCAGGTGCACGCTGGCGATGCGGGCGTGATGTTTCTCGAGGAACTCGAGGGGCGTACCTCCGACGTTGCCCGCCGCGACGTAATGCCCCAGGTCGACGTTGGCCATGTTGCCCGGCGACAGTTCGAAGGCGCGGTCGAACGCGGTCATCGAACCCTGCAGGTGCGTGTGATACGCCGCGTAGATCTTGTGCTTCATCGCGAACTCGCCGATGCGTTTCAGTTGCGCGTCATCGGTCGGCAGCTCCAGCGTCGTATGCGTGCACCCCAGCGTCTCGGCGACGTTGAAGACGTACTCGATTTCTTCATCCGACATGTTCGGATTGAGAATCTTCACCGCATAGATCGAGACGCCCGCGTCGTTGTAGAGCCGCCGCAGCGCCTTGTAGCGATCCATCGAGACCGACAGCCGCCAGTCGCGCACGGCCTGCTGCGCGGCCTGCTGCGCCGCGCGCATCTCGGCCTGCTGCTCCGGCGTCATCTGCGCGCCGCGCCCGCGGCCGCCGCCTCCCCCTCGTCCCGTTTGCGGCCGTCCCGCAAACGTCTCGGCCGGGCCGTCCATCAACTCGACGGCGTTGACGCCCGACTCGACGATGTAGCGCAGCGTGGACTCGGCCGACTGATCCGGCATGGTCCGGTAGCTGTAGGTGATGACGCCCACCTGGACGCCGCCGAACACCGACCGGGGCCTGGCCTGATCGCCCCAGGCGGCGTGTGCGGGCCGCGGCAGCAGCAGTCCGGGGGCGGCCGCGGCGGCCAGGGCGGTGAATGCGCGTCGGTTCATCGGCATGGGGACTCCTCAGCGCGCGGCGTGCGCGCGAATGGTGACGCGGTACGCGTTTTCCGCGTTCAGGTTGATGAGCGCCACGAAGGCGCGGTTGTCGCGGGTCCGGCCGATCGTGGCGGACTGCGAGACCGACGACACCTCGAACCCGGCGGGCAGGACGACCGTGTTGCGCAGACCCCGCAGCTCGTGGTCGAACGTCAAGGCCTCACCACTGACGCGATACCCGGCGCGGCCCGTCCCGGTGACCCGGAGGTGCGCACTCTGTTTGTCGCGGGTGATCGGCACCCCGAGGGTGACGACGGTGTCCGTGCCGCGCGTGACGGGCGCCAGCGGTTTGGCCGTGTCGAGATCGACGACCGCCACGTCGGTCAGCGCGAGGTAGTCGAGCAGGTCGAGGCGCGCGGTGGGGCCGCGCCGCGGGTCGCTGTAGGTCTGTTCCACGCGATAGGTCCCGGCCGCCTCGGGGCCGAGGTCGTACAACGTCTTCATGTCGTCGAGGAACATGTCGCGGTACGGCTGCGGCGCAAACGCCGCCGTCGTGCGGCGCGCGTGAATCGTAAGATTGTTGGCCTGGCCGCTGGGATTGGCGAAGGCCAGCTTGATCCGGCCATCCGGCACCGTCGACACCTGCGCGGCGACGTTCGAGGAGACCAGCGCAAACCCCTTCGGCAGCACGACGCCCAGGCGATAACCACTCAGGCTGCGCACCCAGGTGATCGTGTCTCCGCTGGCCTGATAGGTGCGCGCGTCGGTGTACGTCTTGTAGATCAACACCCGGCCGATGCCGCCCTCGGGCACGGGGAAGGGCAGCGTGGCGCGGATTGCGTACTGGCCACCGGGCTGCTGGTCGTAGGTGAACGCCACCGGCTGGCCGGTGCGTGGATCAAACACCGAGATGTTCGTGCCCATGCTGCCCAGGCGTGTGGCGTTGACGATCTCGGTCGCGCCGGCGCGCGCGGTTTCGACGTGATAGGTGATCGCAAACGCCTCGGACCCGGGTTCGAGGATTTCGTACTGGGTGTATGCCTCCTGCGAGAACACGGCGGACAGCGGCCCGGCCGGCAGCAGCGATCCGTCGTCGTTCATCCGGCCGCCGGGAAACGCCGTGCCGGCGCCGCCGCCACGGCCCTGGGCGACCAGGGGAGCGGCGGCGACACCGGCGGCGAGCACGAGCGCGATCAACGCGGCACAACGAGCGGCAGGCTGGCCCATGCCGGTGAGTATAGACATTCATTCGAGATTTTCGAGACGGTCTTGACCCGGATGAGCGGCAACTCGCGGTCGGGCACGATACGACCCGGCGGCGGCAGCAGGCCGTCCATGGGCCCGGTGAGCTGCACGACGTGATTCAGGTGCGGCTGCAGCAGAATGCCGTCATGGTCCGGCAGCAGCCGGAACCGCAGACCGGCCCCGGCGATGACACCGCCCACCGAATGCGCGTTGGTGAGCAGCAGCTGGCCGTCGGCGCCGCGGGTGACACAGCCTTCGAAGGTCAGCTCGCGGGGCGGCTGCGCGGGCGGCTGCGGCGTGTCGGGGGCCTCGGCGCTGGGATGCACCGGGCAGCTGTTGGCCACGAGCGTCAGCGCCCGCGCGCGGAGCGTGGGCAGGTCGCGCTCGGGCACGGGTTTCTCCGGCGGCGGCACCGGCCCGATCTGCTGGCCGGTCAGCTGCACCTCGCGATTGACGTGCGACAGCAGGTCCACGTCCTTCGAGTCGGCGACGACGAGGTACCGCCCGCCGGTGTCCTGCGTCGTGCCGGTGGCGGGTCTGGCGTGCTCGAGGAGGAAGACCCCGGGTTGCGATCCCTGAACCAGGCATCCGATCAACGAGACCTCGGGTGGCGCGGGCGGAGGAGGCGGCGTCTGTTGCTGTTGCGCGGCCGCAAGGGTCACGACACCGGCAACGAGGCACACCGCGAGTGTGGTGATCAACTTCATGGTGGCTCCTTTCGTTGGGGTGATTCCCACCGTCACACGTTCAAGCGCCGTGCCAACCACGCGGCGCGCCCCGGCGTGGACCGGGCCGGCCACTGGAAGTTTCTGCTCGACCTTCTTGCCTGGCGCAGACGCGCGCAGGGGTAAAATCGGCAGTCATGAGCGCGATTCAGGAAAAGTTTGCCCGGCTCGGTACCGATCATGCCCCCGGTCAGGAGGTGCGCCAGAGCCAGGCGGTGCCGCCGGCGGCGCTGCGCGGCGAGCCGCTGCCGGGCACGCCGGTCGACTTCTCCCACGGCGACGTGAACGACACCGCGTTTGCCCCCACGCCGGGCTCGCTCGAGGCGTTCGTCGAGGGTGTCCACCGCGGCGGATCGCAGGCCTACACCGAGTACCGCGGCGGCGCGGAGCTGCGGGACCTGGTGGCGGGGCGCCTGGCGGCGTTCACCGGCGCGCCGGTGTCGGGCCGCGACGAAGTGATCATCACGCCGGGCACCCAGGGCGCGCTGTTTCTGGCGCTGGGTGCGACGGTCACGGTGGGGGACCGCGTGGCGATCGTGCGGCCCGACTATTTCGCCAATCGCAAACTCGTCGAGTTCCTGGGCGGCGTGGTCGTGCCGGTGCGCATGGATCATCTGGGGCAGACCGGCCGCGCGGGGCTGGATTTGACCCAGCTCGAGGACGCGTTCAAGAGCGGCGTGCGGACGTTCCTGTTCTCCAACCCGAACAACCCGGCCGGCGTGATCTACTCGGCGGCTGAGGTCGCGGCCATCGCCCAGCTGGCCAACCGGTATGGCGTCACCGTCATCGCCGATCAGCTCTACTCGCGGCTCGTGTACAGCGGCCAGACCTACACCCACCTGCGGGCGTCCGGCATCGAGGCGGACCAGGTGGTCACGATCATGGGGCCGTCCAAGACCGAGTCACTCAGCGGCTATCGCCTGGGCGTGGCCTTCGGCGCCGCCGCCCTGATCGATCGCATGGAGAAGCTGCAGGCCATCGTCTCGTTGCGCGCGCCCGGGTACTCGCAGGCCGTCCTGCGCACGTGGTTCGATGAACCGGCGGGCTGGATGCAGGCACGGACGCGGCAACACGAAGCCATCCGCGACGATCTGATGGCCGTGTTCACGACCGTGCCCGGGCTGGCGGTGCGCGCGCCGGAAGCCGGCAGTTATCTCTACCCGCGCCTGCCGGCGTTGGCCGTGCCGCTGCACGACTTCGTCCGCGCCCTGCGCGTGCAGGCCGGCGTGACGGTGACGCCCGGCACGGAGTTCACCCCGGACGGCACCGACAGCATCCGGCTGAATTTCTCGCAGAATCACGATGCCGCCGTGCAGGCCGTCCATCGGACGGTGCAGCTCCTCGATCGGTATCGCGCCTGATCGGCCGCGGCGTCAGCCGGCCCGGCGCTCCGTGCGGCGCGCCACGGATTCGTACACGGCCACGAGGGCGTCCAGCGTCCGGTCGAGGTTCATGTCACGGGCCGCGATGGCGGCGGCCGCGCGGCCCAGCCGCTCCCGCAGGGGGGCGTCGTCGAGCAGCCGCCCGATCGCCGCGGTCAGCGCCGCGGCGTCATGCATCGGCACCAGCAGACAGCTCTCGCCATCCAGCAGAAAATCGATCGCCGCGCCGCACCGCGTCGTGACGATCGGCAGCCCGGCGGCCATGGCTTCCGTCTGCGCGCGCGACAGCCCCTCCAGCAGGGGGGCATGGACGAACACGTCGGCCGTCCGGTACTCCGCCAGCAGCCGCTCGTTCGGCGCCGCCGCCACGTTGGTCACCCGCGATCGCACATCGTCGGGGAACGCGCCGAGCACCTGATCGGTCTCCGCGCGTGTGCCGGCGCACACCAGCTCGAGGTCGCGGCCGTCGCGGACCAGCGTCGTGAAGGCCTGCACGATATCGTCGATGCCCTTGCGCTCGATCCACTGCGAGACGACCAGCAGGCGGCGCGCGGTGGCCGGATACCGGCGATTGTGGACGTGGCCCGATGCCGGGACGCCATGCACCACCCGCGTCACCTGCTCGGGGCGCGCCCAGCCCCGCTCGACCAGCAGGCGCCCTTCGTCGCTGTTGAGGTACAGGACCCGATTGGATCGCCGGCAACTCAGCCCGAGCCAGCGGTCCATCAGCCAGCCATGCGTGATCCGGTACCGGAGCGACAACGTCGCGCCCTGGCGGCGTTTGGCCTCGCTGAGGGCCTGGAATTCGAGCGGCTCCAATCCGTGGAAGGCGGTGATGGTCGGCACGCCCCGCTTCCACAGGTTGAAGATCCAGCCGGCGTACGAGTGGAAGACGATGAGGTCGAGCCGCGCCGCGCGCCGCCAGGCCCACAGCGCGGCGGCCATCGGAAACAGCAGCACATGGGTGCGGGCCGGCCACCGCAGGACGCCGGGGAAATCCTCGGGCGTCAGCACCGTCAGCGTGTGCCCGCGCGCCTCCAGCGCGGCCTGGATCCGCGCGTACCCGAGTCCGACCGCGCCCAGGGTCGATCGGGGGACGTGTATGAACGCAACCACACGCACGACTGCGTGATTGTGTCACGACCGGATGTTACGGCGCCGGGCGTCGCGCCTGTTTGGCGTCGTAGAGGTCCGCGTCCGCGCGCGCAAACACCGCGTCGTACGTCTCGGGCGCGCGCCATTCGGCCACCCCGATGCTGACGCTCAGGGGGCCGGCCACCCCGGCCCGCGAGTGCGCCAGCTGGGCGCGGATGCGGCCGGCGATTTGCCGCGCGTGGGCCTCCACGGTCTGCGGCAGCAGGACGACGAACTCGTCGCCGCCGATGCGGCCCAGCGTGTCGGATCCGCGCAGCGACTGGCGGACGATGGCGCAGATCCGCTGCAGCGCGGCATCGCCGGCCTGATGGCCGTACGTGTCGTTGATGGCCTTGAGGTGATCGACGTCGAAGACGAGCAGCGAAAACGGATCCCCCTCCGCCGCGCACGCCGCCAGGTCGCGCCCCGCCTGGCGCTCCACCTGCTCGCGCGACGCCACCTGGGTCAGCCGATCGGTGTAGGCGACGGTGCGCAGGCGCGTGTTGTCGGCGATGAGCGTCGGCACCGCGAGGCCGAACAACGTGTTGGCCGCGATGACGCTGATCGCGAACTGGTAGACCATCACGAAGTCCATCAGCTGGAGCATGTGCACCAGGAACGCGATCAGGAAACTGGTGAACGCCACGGCCAGCGTGTTGGTAAGCGGGGATTCCGAGCACGCGATCCACATGTGGGGGACCACGAGAAAGAAGATCGCAAACGCGCTGTTCGGCTGGCGCGTCACCATGGCCAGCGCCATCGAGCCGACCAGCAGGCTGAGTGTCAGGCCGAAGACGAACGCAAACCGCGCCGACGGGCGCCGGTAGGGATCGCCGGGCACGTCCGCGGGGTCGAAGAGTCGGTCGGGAAACAGCCGCAGCAGTCCGCCGATGAACAGCGGCGACAGGGCCATGACGCCCGCCATGTCGCCGACCCAGAAGGGCAGCCACGACTGGCGGACCGCGTCGGCCGCCATCATGTCCGACAGCACCAGGGACGGCAGCACCAGCCACGCCGTGAGCAGCGAGGCGGCCGCCGCAATCGCCAGGAACAGCGCGACCAGGCGGGTGATGTCGCGATCGCCCCGGCGGATCATCACCCGCAGGATGGTGGCGCCCACGCCGTAGGGCGTCAGGTGCGCGGCGCCGAACAGCAGGCCGGCGCGCAGCGTCTCGGCGTCCGACAGCGGCAGGTCGTAGTCGCCGCGGGTGGCGAAGGTGATGAGCACACAGCCGACCAGGAGCGCCGGCACCGCCGAGGGGCCCATGACCAGCAGCGCCGCAAACGTCAGCCCCGCCACCGGAAACCAGACGCTGACGTGGTGCGTGTATTCGACGAGATACCCGACTTCCCAGACGAGCAGCCAGGCCGCCAGCAACACGAGGCTCTGCAGCCCGCGCGACCGCCGCACCCGCGACCGCCAGCGATCGCCCAGTCCCTCCGCGTGCACCGGCGCGCCGGATGTCGGCATGGTCCGACATTATCCCGGTCCGGTCTCGCGTCCGACAAGGGCCGGGCGTCGCGCGACCTACTGCGGCGCGCGCGATCGAATCTGCGCGACGATCTGGTCGAGCGTCGGAAACCGGCGCGTCTCGCGCTTCGAATACACGACCGTGCCGTCGATGGCGATGTCGAAGATGCCGCCTCTGCCTTCAATCAGCGTGGCCCGAAGGCCGGTGGCGCGTTCAAGGTCGGCCGCCAGACCGGCGGCCCGAGGGTAGTAATCTCACTGCACGCAGTACGTGATGGTCAGGGTCATGGGCTACTCCAGGGTTTTCCACCGCCGTGAATCAGACGTGAGCGGCGCCGACGGGGCGCCGGTGATGTGCGCGACGATCTGGCGCGCGTGGAACCGGCCGTTTTCGATGAACCAGCGCCCCGTGTGCAGGCCGCCGCATACCGTGCCCGCCAGATACACGCCCGGCCGACGGCTCTCGAACGTCGTGTCGTCGTAGATCGGCGTGCGCGCCGGGTCGTCCCCCACGGGCACCCCGAGCGTGTCGAGCAGCGCGTAGTCCGGCTGATACCCGGTCAGGGCCAGCACGAAGTCGTTGGGGATGTCCCGCGGCCCCTCCGGTGTGCGCACCGCCACCGTCGTGGGCGTGATGGCGCTGACCGTGGTGTTGAAGCAGGCCCGGATGCTGCCCTCACGGATGCGGTTGTCCAGATCGGGCCGGATCCAGTACTTCACCTTCTCCGAAATCGACGGGCCGCGCACGATCATCGTGACCTCGGCGCCATGACGGTAGCACTCCAGCGCGGCCTTGGCGGCGGAGTTCCTCGCGCCGACGATGGCGACGTTCTGACCGACGTAGGGATAGGGTTCACGGTAGTAGTGGGTGACCTTCGGCAGGTCTTCCCCGGGCACCTGCAGCCGCACCGGGTGATCGAAGAACCCGATGGCCACCACCACGCGACGGCCGGCATGGGTGCCTCGGTCGGTCGTCACGGTGAACCGGTCGCAGGCGCCGTCGAGGCCGGTGACCCGTTCGTAGAGCCGCAGGGACAACGCTTCGCGGGCGGCCACCGCGCGGTAGTACTCGAGGGCCTCTTCCCGCGTGGGTTTATACCCCTGCACCGGGAACGGATGTCCGCCGATCTCGATCAGGTCCGGCGTGGAGAAAAACTCCATCCGCGCGGGATACCCGACCAGTGAATTGACCAGCGCGCCCTTGTCGATGACCAGCGCCGACAGGCCCGCCCGCTGGGCCTCGATGGCCGTGGCCAGGCCGACCGGGCCCGCGCCGATGATGATCACGTCGTGCACCGCAGCACTGTGCCACGGCGGCGGCGGTCACGCCAACAGGTCCTGCACCCGCGCCGCCAGGTCGGCCATCGTGAACGGCTTGGGCAGGAAGTGCCCCTCGAGCACGGGGGCGCTGGTCCGGCTGATCTGGTCCGGCAGATACCCGGACGTGAACAGCGCCCGCAGGTCCGGGCGCGATCGCCGCAGGTGGGTGAACAGCTCCGGTCCGCTCATCCCCGGCATCACGACGTCGGTTACCAGCAGGTGGATGCGGCCGGAATACCGTTCAGCCTGGGCGATCGCCTCCTGTGCGCTCGCGGCGCTCATCACCGTGTAGCCGCATCGCTGGAGTGAGCGCACGGCGGCGCGGCGCAGCGTGGATTCGTCTTCGGCCAGCAGGATCACCTGGTCGGCGCTCGCGCGGCTGTGGACCGGGTCAGGCGCCGCCGGAGGCCGCGGCTGCGGGCCATCCGCCTGTGGCAGGTAGACGCGAAACGTCGTGCCCATGCCCGGCTCGCTGTACACGGCGACATACCCACCCGACTGCGCGACGATGCCGTGCACGACCGACAGGCCGAGTCCGGTGCCCCGGCCCTCACCCTTGGTGCTGAAAAACGGTTCGAAGATCCGCGCCATCGTCTCCGGGCCCATGCCGATGCCCGTGTCGGCGACGGCCAGCAGCACATACCGGCCGGGCGGGATGGTGCCATGCTGGGTGTGCACCTCGTCGGCCAGTTCGACGTTTTCGGTGTGAATCGTCAGGTCGCCGCCTTCGGGCATGGCGTCGCGCGCGTTCACGCACAGGTTGAGGACGACCTGTTCGATCTGGGTGGCATCGGCGCGGGTCGGTCGCAGGTCCGGGCTGAGGGCCAGGTGGAGCGCCACGGGCTCCCCGGCGAGCCGTCGCAGCAGCGACTGCTGGCTTTCGATGACCTCGTTGAGGCTGATCAGGTCGGGGACGAGCGCCTGCCGACGGCCCAGCGCCAGCAGCTGCCGCGTGAGCGCGGCGCCCTCCTGCGCGGCTTCCGTGATGTCGTCGAGCAGCGGCTGCAGGCCGTCGGGGGCCTCGTCGCGGGCCAGCCCGGCTGACAGCAGTACGACCGCGAGCAGGTTGTTGAAGTCGTGCGCGACGCCGCCGGCCAGTCTGGCCACCAGTTCCATCTTCTGCGCCTGTCGCAGCTGGTCGGCCAGTGCGATTCGGGCCTCGCGGTCCGCAACGGCCTGCGTCATGTCCATGACGAACGACGCGCCCTCTCCCGCCTCGGCGTCCAGCAGCATCGATCCGACCAGGACCGGCCGGCGCGTCCCGGTCTTGGTCAGCAGCTCCACTTCGAAGGGCTGGGCCGCGCCGTGGGCCTCGAGTTCCGCCCGCACGGCCGGCGCGTTCGCCTTCGTCTCGGCCGGCACCAGCGTCAGCCAGTTGATGCGCCCCTGCGCCACGTCCTCGGCCGAGTAGCCGGTCAGCCGCAGGTACTCCGCGTTGGCCTCCATCACGCTGCCGTCGAACTTCCAGAAGACCAGGCCGACCATGCTCGAATCAAACACGCGCCGCAGGCGGGCCTCCGTCTGGCGCAGGGCGGCGGTCGTCTGCCGGTGCGCGCGCCGCTCGTCCGCGTCATGCAGTTCCCGCGTCACCGCGGCGGCCAGGCGCGTGAGGTTGTCCTTGAGGATGTAGTCATGCGCGCCGGCGCGCATGGCGGCCACCGCGATGTCCTCGCCGATGGACCCCGACACGAACAGGAACGGCAGGTCGGCGTCCACCCGGCGCACCGCCTCGAGGATGTCGACGCCGTTGCACGTCGGCATGTTGAAGTCGCACAACACGACATCCCAGCGTTCCGTGGCCAGCGCCTCCTGCACCGCGCTGACGGAATCGACGCGGCGCGTCTGCGGGAGGAACCCGCGGCGACGCAGCTCCGCCAGCACCAGTTCGGCGTCGTCGACGTTGTCCTCGACGAGCAGGAGCCGCAGCGGCCGCGCGGTGGTCATTGGTGCACCCCGCCGGGCCGCTTGTTGAGCAGCAGCCAATACAGGCCCAGTTGGCGGACGGCTTCGGCGAACTCGCCGAAGACCACCGGCTTGCAGACATAGCTGTTGGCGCCGCGATCGTAACTGCTGACGATGTCCTCCTCGACCCGCGACGACGTGAGCACGACGACCGGCAGCCGGCGGGTCCGTTCGTCGGCCCGGATGGCCGCCAGTACCTCGAGTCCGCTGACCTTCGGCAGCTTCAGGTCCAGCAGCACCAGCTTCGGCAGATCCTCGGGCGCGCGGTCCGCCCAGCGGCCGCGGCCGAACAGGTAGTCGAGGGCCTCGGCGCCGTCGGCGGCCACGACGATGTCGTTGACGAGCTGATGCTGGCGAAGGACCCGCAGCGTCAGGTCGCGGTCGTCCGGATTGTCTTCGACGAGCAGAATCTGATCTCCCATCGTCATCCCTCCGCCATCAGGGCCTCACGCTCGAGCGTGAAATAAAACGCGGCGCCTTCGTCGGGCCGGGCGTCCGCCCAGACGCGGCCCCCGTGGCGCTCGAGCACCCGCTGCACGATCGCCAGGCCCACACCGGTGCCCGGGAATTCGTCCAGCGAGTGCAGGCGCTGGAAGATGCCGAACAGCTTGCCGGCGTGCGCCATGTCGAAACCGACGCCGTTGTCACGCACCACGACGGTGCCGGGGCCCGCCTCCGGCGCCCGCGCGATCTCGATGCGGGCCGGAACGCGGGCGCGTGTGAACTTCCAGGCGTTTTCGATCAGGTTCTGCAGCACCAGGGTCATCAGCCGCGGGTCGCCGTGCGCCGTGAGACCGTCGGCGATGGTGATCTCGACGACCCGATCGGGATGGCGCTCGCGCAGATCCGCGATGAGCCGGCCCGCGATCCGGCCCAGATCGATGGGCTGGCGGAGCAGTTCGACGCGCGAGACCTTCGCCAGGTCCAGCAGGTCGTTGATCAGCAGGTCCATGCGTTTGGCCGCCCGGCGCACCCGGGTCAGGTAGCCCACCGCCTCGGGCGGCAGCGCCGATGCGTACTCGGCCTCCAGCGCCTCGCTGAAGCCGTCGATGCTGCGCAGCGGCGCCCGCAGGTCGTGCGAGATGGTGTAGCTGAACGCCTCGAGGTCCCGGTTGGATCGTTCGAGGGCGCGCGCGTACTCGTGCAGCGCCTCCTCCGAGGCCTTGGTGGTCGACAGGTCCCGGATGATGCCCGCAAACATCGGGCGGCCGCCGTCGCGCCAGTGCCCGAGGGAGAGTTCCAGCGGGAACTCCTCCCCGGAGTGCCGCTGGCCGACCAGTTCCACGGACCGGCCGATGATCCGCGACGTCCCGGTGTCCGCGAAGCGCTGCATGCCGGCCTGGTGGGCGGCTCGAAGACGCCGGGGCATCAGGACTGAGAGCGACTCGCCGACCAGCTCGGGTTCGCGGTATCCGAACATGGTCTCGGTGGCGGCATTCACGAACTGGATGCGGCCGCTGTCGTCGGCAATGACGATGGCGACCGGCGCGGTCGACGCCACGTTGCGGAACTGCGCTTCACTGGCGGCCAGGCGCGCCAGCGCGGTGGACAACGCCTCGGTCCGTTCCTCGACACGTTGTTCGAGATTCCGCCGGGCCGAGGCGACGCTGGCCGCCATGGTGTTGAAGGCGCCGGCGAGGCGGCCGATTTCATCGCGGCGCGACCAGGCGAGGCGGCCCGCCGGTTCGCCGGCCGCCATCGCCTCGGCGGCGCGGGTGAGCGCGAGCAGCGGGCCCATCAGGCTGCGGCTGAGCCACCAGCCGCCGGCCACGCCGACGAGCAGGACGCCGCCGGTGATCGCCATCAGGCGCCAGAGCAGCCGCTGCGCCGGCGCGATCACGTCGGGCCACGGCCGCTCGATGCGCATCGACCACCCGGAATCGGCAATCGGACCCGTGACGCCGAAATAGGTGACGCCGGCGTCGCTGACGCGATACGCGCGCCCATCCGGCGTCGCGCCGGCGGACCCCACCGCGGTGCCGTGCCCCAGGTCAATCCATCCGGACCCGGGACGGCCGGCCAGCAGGCGGCTGCCCGGGCCGATCAGGTCCGCCACCATCTGGCTCGACGTGGTGGGGCCGCCCATCAGGCGGCGCGCCGTCAGGACGCCGACGCGGGCGCCCTCGGCGACGACCGGCGCCGCAATGACGAAGACACCGGCGCCGCCGGCCAGTCGCGGCGGGCTCATGACCGGGTCCGCGTCCGAGGCCCAGTCGGGGTACTGCGCCCAGTCGTCGTTGGCCGGGGGCGCATCGTCGGTCTCGACACGCACCAGCGGCGCGTCGCGCCCGGTCCACAGCGCGTAGCCGGCGCCCTGCGTCGACTGCTGCAGCAGCGCGTCGAAGGCGGCCTTCAGGCCCTCCTGGTTGCCGTGTCGCGCGGCGTTCTGCACATCCGGTCGCGAGGCCAGGGCGGCCGTCTGCTGACGCAGCGTGCGTGTGTTGGCGCCGACGTTGGCGGCGAGTTGTCCGACCAGTTCGCGCTGCCGCGTTTCGGCCGCCTCAATCGTCGCGCTGCGGGCTTGCCAATACGTCAGCGCGGCCATGCCGCCAGCGACCAGCAGGAGCAGGCCGGCGATGGCCAGCGGCAGTCGCCATTGAAGGCGGGTGGGTGTCATGCAGAGGGTCGGCGCGGAATTCGGGATGAGCGTACAGGCCCGCCGCGCAGCCGTCTATCGGGGAATACCCTGAGACTTCAGCGGTCAGGAGTGATCAGGCGCTCCCGAATGGCGTAGCGGACCAGCGCGGTGATGTCACTGGCCCCGATCCGCCGCATGATGTCGGCGCGATGGGTCTCGACGGTCTTGACCGAGACGCCCAGCAGCGCCGCGGCTTCCTTTGACGTGTGCCCTTCGGCAATCAACTGCAGGATCTCCCGCTGACGCGGGGTCAGCACCGGCGCCGGGACGCGGCGGGTGACCCGGTGCAGGTAGGCCTCGACCACGGCGCGGGGCATGGCGCGCGTGAGGAACGTGCCGCCGCGCGCGACCGTCCGCACGGCCTCGGCCAGTTCGTGGGTTTCGGATCCCTTGAGCACGTAGCCGGAGGCGCCGGCGTCGAGGGCCTGCGCGACGTACTCCTCGTTGGCGTGGACCGACAGCACCACGACCCGCGCGCGCGGGGCGCGCGCCGCCACCTGGCGCGTGGCGTCGATGCCGTTCAGGCCCGGCATCGAAATGTCCATGAGGACGATGTCCGGCTGCAGGCGTTCGGCCGCCGCCAGCGCTTCGCGTCCGTCGCCGGCGACGCCCACCACCTCGATGTCCGGCATGGCCGACAACAGGGCCTGCAGGCCCGACCGCACGAGCGCGTGGTCGTCGGCCAGCAGCACCCGGGTGCGCCGCCCGTCGCTCATCGGTCGGCTCCCAGCGGAAATGTCGCCTGCACGCGTGTGCCGGCGCCTGGCGACGACCACACCTCCACCGTGCCGCCGACCAGCGCGGCCCGTTCCTGCATGCCCAGCAACCCGAGGCCGCTGCGCGCGCCCGCTTCCACGTGATCCCGGACGAATCCCACGCCATCGTCGCGCACCAGGACGGCCACGCCGCGCGAGTCCTGCTGCACGCTGACCCGCACCGCGGAGGCGCGGGCGTGACGCACGACGTTGGTCAGGGCTTCCTGCACGAGCCGGAAACACGCGGCCTCGAGCGCGGACGGCAATCGGGGCGAGCGCAGCTGGACGTCGACATTGGCGGAGAAACCGGCCAGCCTCGCGATGCGATCGACGTGGTGCCGGATCGCCGAGGCCAGTCCCAGATCATCGAGGATGGCCGGATGCAGTTCAAAGGAGACGTCGCGCACCGTGGCGATGGCTTTTTCAATCAGCGCGCCCGCGCTGGTCCGGTCGATCCGTTCGGCCTCCAGCTCCAGCCGCGCGGCCAGCAGCAGCTGGCCGACCTCATCGTGCAGACCGCGGGCGATCACGCGGCGTTCGGATTCGTGGGCCAGCAGCACGCGACGCGACAGCGCGGCGAGGCGTTCGCGATCGGTGCGGCGTTCGGCCAGCGCGGCGGCCAGCACCAGCCCCTTGAGCGTCAGCAGGCCGAGGAACAACTGCAACAGCAGCAGGTTGTGCACCGGCGTGTACGCGGTGAAGGGGCCGTGGCCCAGGGTGGTCTGAACGGTCGCCGCCAAGGCGACGAGCGCGGTGGCGCACGTCGTGGCGGCCAGGCCGTACCGGAAGGCCGCCACGGCGGTCAGCGGGAACACGGCGTACATGTACGGCCGCGGACTGTAGAACACCCACACGGTGAAGGCGATCAGCACGAGGCCGTAGAGCGCGGCCTCCCAGCGGCGCGCGACCGGCAGGTCGAGCTGGCGCTCGTGCAGCAACAGCAGCGGCGGCGCCACCAGCAGCAAACCGAGCGCATCGCCGGACCACCAGATGCCGAGGTGCGCCAGCCAGTCACCGGCGCCGGCCATCCGGCTGCTGGTGAGCGCCGTCACGCCCACGAGGGCGCTGAGCAGGGGCGTCACGAGTGCGGTGGCGACCAGGCCGCCGACATCGGACAAGCGCGACAGTCGCGGGGACACGTCGAGCCGGCGCAACATCCACCACGCGGCCAGCGCGGCGCCGGTGTTGCCCGACGCGAGCAGCAGCGCCACGCCTGCCGGGACCGCGCCGGCGAGGTTGATCGCGAACGCGCCGATCCAGAGGCCGACTGCCATCCACGCGCCGCGTGTCCAGAGCGCCGCCAGCGCCAGACCCGCGGCCGGCCAGATCCCGGACACGACGTCATGCAGCGGCGTGAGCGCCAGACCAAGCGCGCCGAGCCCCGCATACAGCCCCGCCACGACGAGGATCGCCGCGACCTTGTGCATGAGGGCCGCAGTGTACGCGACGACGGGCGGCCGATAGAATGGGTGTCTCGCATGTTGGTTCGACACTGGATCGTCGTGTGTGCCGCCCTTGGCCTGTCCGGGCATGCCGTGTCCGGCGCGCAGCCGCCAGGGCCGCCCGTCATCGGCATCGCCACCGCGCAGGCGGGGGAGGCGATCGTCCGGTTCGCCCCTCCGGATACCGGGGCGGATGGCGTCACGCATTACACGGTGACGGCGTCACCGGGAGGCGCCACGACCGAGGCGCCCGCCTCGCCGGTCGTGCTGCGCGGGTTGCGCAACGGCACGCGGTACACGTTCACCGTTCGCGCCCATGGCCCCGGCGGCGCCGGGCCGGCGTCGGCGCCCTCCAATCCGGTGACGCCGGCGGCACGCACGCCCACGCCGCTCGATCTGGACGTGACCTGGGTGCTGCCGTCGTGGGATGGTCTGACCTCCGCCTCGCCTGAGGCCATGGCCGCCATGGTCCAGCGGTTGCGCCGCGAGATCGGCGACGGTCCGGCCGCGCGGGTCGGCCTGTCGGTGTTCGTGCAGCTGACCATGCCCCGGTGGGACATCGCCCCGGGCGACACCGCCGCCATCCGCGCGGCCCTCGCGTCCGCCATCGCGCCGGTGGACGACGCGATCGCGCGCGCCCGCCCGCACCGCCTGCCCATCGGCATTTCGCTGATCACCGCCATCCGCGAGCGTGTCGACGGCGTTCAGACAGCCGCGCAGGCCGAAGACCGGCGAAACGTGCAGTGGTACCACGATCAGCAGCTGGCCGGCGGCTGGGTGACGTACTCGCAGTACGCGCGGAAGTTGCGCCGGATTCAGGAAGCCTACGTGCGTGAGTTCGGCCGCATGCTGGCCGAACGCATGGTGGCGCATCCCGACATCCTGGTGGCGGTGACCGGCGACGGCGAAACCGAGATGGCCTACGACCGGTTCCGCGACATTGTCGAACCCAAGGATCCCGCGCGGCGGTCCTGGGCCGATTATTCCCCGTTTGCCGTGGCCGAGTTTCGCGACTGGCTGCGCGGCGCCGGCCTGTATGCCGCGGGCCAGCCGCTGGCCGGCCACGCGCATCCTCAGGCCGCGCGGTACGCCGGCGATGCCAGCCCGGCTGTTGACACCAACGGCGATGGCCGGACGTTGAATCGCGATTTCGGGACGTCGTTCACCTCGTGGGACCTGCGGTACTTTCCCTGGAGCCTGAGTGATGGCGAGACCGACGGCGCGGTGGCCACGCAGGGGTTCGTCAATCGGGACAGCGGCGCCGGGCGCTTCGATGCGCCGCGGCCCGATCCCGCGCGGGTGTTGGAGGACCATGGCCCGTTCTGGCGGGCCTGGCTGCGCTTCCGGCAGGAGATGATCCATCGATACAACCGCGATTTCGCGCGGTGGATCACCGAGTCCACCGATGCCTCGCTGGGCGGCATCCCCTTTGAGCGCTGGTACTCGGCGCAGATTCCCACCGATTTTCTCTTCGGGAATCCGCCGGCCGATCGCGGGGTTCGCGGGTTCACCTCGGGCAGCGCGCACTGGACGGCGGATGTGTGGCCGTACGGCGGCATGGGCGTGACCGGGTACAACGTCAACACCGCCGGCCCCGGCGGCAACGGCCCGTTTGCGCGCACCACCGTCCACGTGGCGCCGCGCGTGGCGCACCGCAGCCCGCGCTGGGGCCTCGTGGAATGGAATCCCGGCGATCCGTGGTCACCCGATCCCGGCATCTATCGCGACGACAACGCCGTCGTCCTGCAGTACCGGCCGGCGTTGCTGATGCCGTTCAAGGTGAACACCGAACACTATCGCGTGTTCGACTCGGGCTTCGTGGTGGCGCTCAGGGAGTTGGTGGCCGCGCTGCCGGCGCCCGCGCAGCGCCCGCGGCCGCAGCAGCGGCCCGTGGGATCGCTCGACAGTCCGGCCAACGGCGCGACGATCGCCTCGGGCCCCGTGCCGGTGACGGGCTGGGCGCTCGACGATGTGGGTGTGGCGAGCGTGGAGGTGTTCCGCCTCTGCCGACCGGACGAGGAGGCGTGGCGGCCCTCGCCGTGTGTGACGGTGCAGGGGCGCCGGGTCGTCTACCTCGGGGAGGCGTCGCGGGTGCGCGGCGCGCGACCCGACGTGGCCCAGGCGATGGCCACCATGCCCGACGCGGATCGCGCGGGCTGGGGCTTCACGTGGGCGGCGGAGGCGTGGACCGGGTCGGTGACGCTCCTGGTGGTGGTGACCGATCGAGAGGGCCAGGCCCTCACGCTGGGGCCGGTGACCATTACGCGTCCGGCGGGTGACGGGATGCCACCACGTAGGCCGGGCGCCGTTTGACCTCCGCGTAGATTCGCCCGACATATGCGCCCAGCAGGCCGATGCCGACCAGCTGCACGCCGCCCAGGAACAACACGCCGACCAGCAGCGCGGTGTATCCCGGGACATCGGTGCCGTGCCGCAGCGCCGTCACGATGAGATACGCCGCGGCGGCGATGGCGCCGGCGGCGATGACGGCGCCGCAATAACTCCACACGACCAGCGGGGCTTCCGAAAAACTCGTGATGCCCTCCATCGCCAGTCCCCAGAGCCGGCGGCCGCTGAACTTGCTGGCGCCGGCCGCGCGCGCCCCGCGTGTGTAGGTGAGGACCTCGACGGGAAAGCCCACCCACGCGAACAGGCCCTTCATGAACCGCCGGCTCTCGGGCAGCCGCTTCAGTTCGTCGACGACGCGGCGATCGAGCAGGCGGAAATCGCCGACGTCCATCGCGATCTTCACTCGCGACAGGCGATTGTGCACGGCGTAGAACGCGCGAGCGGGCAGCCGCTTCCCCAGCCGGTCCGCGCTGCGGTCGGCGCGCTGGGCCAGGACGATTGGGGCGCCCGCCACCCACCGCGCGATCATGTCGGGGATCAGGGCGGGCGGATCCTGCAGATCAGCGTCGATGACGATCACCGCGTCACCACGCGCTTCGTCCAGGCCGGCCGTGAGCGCCGCCTCCTTGCCGAAATGGCGCGACAACGACACGACACGCACCGGCGCGGGCGGGTGGGGCTCGGCCAGCAGACGCGCCACCGTGGCGTCCGTGCTGCCGTCATCCACAAAAAGAAACTCGACGTCGATGTCCGCATGACGCGCGCGGACCTCCGCGAGCGGGGCCGTCATGCTCTCGAACAACGGCCGGATGCACTCGGCCTCGTTGAGGACCGGGACCACGATGGTGACGCGTCTGGACATCGGTCGTTGAGCGTACACCGAAGGGCGCGCCGGATCAGTCACGGCCGGCGGCGGTGTACCGGGCGACAACCGTCACACCCGGCCGTCCTGACTCGTTGATGTCGAACGCCGTGTGGCGCGACAGGACCTGCAGGCGCGTGTCAGGCAGCGCCGCCGCCAGGGCGTCGAGCCGCGGCGCCGGGAGGATGAGGATCACGTCGGCCTCCTGCGTCAGCCGCGTCACGGCCGCCGCGGTGGACCGGGGAAGCCATCGCACAGGGGCGCCGGGATCACGGCTCAGCGAGAAGATCACCGAGGGCGCCAGCGTCTCATCGGCCAGCACCGGCAGGCGGCTCGCGCCGGCCTCGGCGATCGCGCGCGCGATCGCCGGGGCCGTCTTGGTCAGCGCCTCGACGGCGGGGGCCACACCCCAGTAGCCCAGCAGGTAACACGGCGCGATCGCCGCAACGGCCAGCTGATGGGCCAGGCGCCGGCGGCCGCGGCGGCGGAGCGCCAGGAACGCGGTCGTCGCCAACGCGAGCAGCGCCGCGAGCACGGCCGCGCTGACACTCCGCAACTGCCACGCCAGCACGAGCACTCCCAGGGTTGCTCCGGTCTGGACCAGTGCGTAGAGGCCGTCACCGGAGGACCATCGCGGAGGCACGCTGGGCGGAGCCGCGTCACGCATGCGCACGTGATACGCCGCCAACGCGATCGCGGCGGCCGGAAACAACGGGAAGACGTAGTGGGGCAGTTTGGTGGCCGCCAGTGTGAAGAGGCTGAACGTGGCGCCGAGCCAGGCCAGCAGGAAGACTCGCGTGTGTCCGACCGCGAGGGAGCCGCGCACCAGACGGTCGAGCGCCGCCGGCCCGTCGACGGCCCACGGCATCAGTCCGAGGAACAGGACCGGCACGTAGACCGGCAGCGTCAGCAGGTAGCCCGCCAGGCCCTCGCCGCCATGTCCCTGCATGGGGCTGAGCGCGCGGCCGACGATGTGGACCCAGACGCCGTGGCTGAGCAGGCTGCCGCCGCTCTGCGCGTTGGCCGGGATGGCCCAGATGAGGAACCCGGCCACGGCCAGCACACCCGCCCCGATCACGGCCCGCAGCGGGCGCGCGCCGGGGCGATCCGATCGCGGCCCGAGCGCCCACGTCACCAGCACCGTGCTGGCGAACACCGCGGGCCCGACGGGACCCTTGGCCAGCAGCGACGCGGTGAGGGCGATGGCCAACCAGACGACACTGCGCCACGGGTGCGGCCCGTCCTCCAGCGCCAGCCACGCCCAGAACGCCATGACGATCGAAGCGAGCAGGACCGTGTCGAGCATGGCGGCGGCGCCGAGGTAGATCGACAGCAACGAGGTCGCCAGGATGATCATCGACCACCGCGCGGTGGGCACGTCGAACAGACGCCGGGCGATCGCGCCGGTGAAGACCAGCGAGATCAGCAGGCCCAGGACGGCAGGCAGCCGCACGGCGAACACGCTCTCGCCGAAGAGCCGGACACTGAGCGCCATCAGCCAGTAGACCAGCGGGGGTTTGTCGGGGAACGGTTCGCCGTTGAAGGTCGGCACGAGCCAGTCGCCGCTGCGCACCATCTCGACGGCGACCCTGGCGTAGAAGGGTTCATCGCGGTCCCACAGGTCCATGGCCGGCGCGAGCGCGGCCAGCAGGAGACCCGCGGCGGTCACGATCGCCAGGACGCCGGCGGTGTCACGGTCGCGCGTGGGCATGGTCATCGACCCGGCGATCAGCGCACGGTGACCGCGAACCGGATCGTCTCGGCGCCGCGGACGATCGCAAGTTCGTACGTGCCGACAAACGCGACGGGCGGCACCCAGGCCAGGCGGGGCCCCTCGAGTGAGGCGCCCGGCAGGGGCTGCAGCGTCGTGTCGGTGACGAGGTACGCCGCGTCGATCGACGCGCCCATCCACACCTCCAGACGTCCGCCCACCGGCAGCGTGATGGCGGACGCGCCGCCGCCACCGGGCAGGGGATGCCACCGCTCAGCCAGATCAAAGCCCGTTCGGTACCACACCCCCTGCGTGTCGGCCGTCGCCTGCGGCAGGGTGGCGATGGCCGGCGGGGCCAGCGTCGCGGCGCTGTCGGTCGTGCTGTTCAGGACCATGATGAACCGCGACCCGATGCCCTCGGTCCGGCCCTGACTGTCGGTGGCCGACCACGCGAGCGTGTGCGCCCCATTGGACAGCAGGCGCGTATCGATCGTGGTGGAGGCAATCGCGCCGCGGCCGGCATCGAGGTTCCGGAAGCGCGTGGCATTGGCCGGTCTCGACGTGAACGGGGCCTGCGGCGTGGCATGCCCGAAGATGCTGGCCACATCGTCATCACAGTAGGTGGTGGGCGCCAGCATCGCGCTGCCGCCGCCGAACAGGTTCGAGCCGCGGCACTGGTTGTAGGTGAGTTGGGTGATCGGCAGCCCGTCGAGAAACAGCGTGAGGGTGACGCCGGTGGTCGGCATCTGGATGTCGCCGTTGCCGCTGCTGGTGTCACTGTCAGGCGTGAGGACCCAGCCGGCGTTGGCAATGATGCCGCTGACCGTGGCGCCTTGCGCCGGCGTGTCGATGACGCCGAACGGTTTCGCGATGGTGTCGTTGCTCATCGTGATGCGCGTCGGGGCCGCAAACGCCGGGTCTGCCGGATTGGTGGTGCGGCCGAGCAGGACGCGACGGCCCTCGACGTCGGTGGCGACGGCGTAGAGCGACAGCGCCCCCTGGCCGCCAAACGCCAGGCCGTTGGAGACATGCGGCAGCATCGGACTGAGGATCATCAGGCCCCAGCCGGCCCGGTGCGCGGCGGGGTAACTGCTGAACAGCGCGGCCACGTCGGGCCGGGCGCCGCTGACAAACGCCGCGTCGCCCAGAAACACGAGGCGGTGATTCAGTACGTCCTGGCACGATGCCGGATTGTCAAACGGCAGGCACTCCCGATAGATCGTGACGGCGGCGACGCCGATGTCGTCGAGGGCCCAGCCGGTGATGCCGATCGCGCCCTGCACGTCGGTGGCGTCCTGATCCGGGGTGTCGACCTGGCCGAAGGGGCTGGACGTCGCCGCCACGACGGTGAGGTCCACCGGCAACGTGACCGAGGGCGCGGGCGCGTCGGGCGTGGCGACGGTGATGGTGCCGGTCAGCGCCGAGGCGGCGCCGATGACGTCGCCGGGGTTGGTGACCGAGATGGTGAACAGGCCCGGACCGCTGCCGCTGGCGGACTCCACTTGCAGCCACGACACGTTGCTGCTCGCACTCCAGTTCGTGCTGGCGCCGGCAAACGCCACGGTGATCGTGGTCGTGCCCGTCACGGCCGTCAGCACGGGGCCGTCCTTCGCCACCGCCAGACGCAGGCTGGCCGGTGACAGCGACGCATCCCCCCGAACCGTCAACGCCACGGGTGCGCTGGTCGTGCTGCCAAGCGTATTGGAGGCGACGACGCGATACTGCCGGCCGTGCCAATCCACCGGCGCGGCCGCGATCGCCAGTGTGGCCGAGGTCGTCCCGGTGTACGGCGCTTCGGCGGGTACGGGTTGCCACGAGCCGCCGGCGTTGGTGGAGACCTGCCACTGGTAGGTCGGCGCGGGCGCACCGGACGCCGTGGCGGTGAACTGCGCGGGCGCGCCAGCCTTCACGGTGGCGGCCGCTGGAGACTGCGTGAGTTGAGGCGCGAGTCCCACCTGTGTGAGGTGGCCGTCGGACATCGCGCCGGTGCCGACCGTGCTGATCGCGCGGACGCGGACGGTGGAGGTCGTCCCGTTGGTCAATCCGGTCAGCACCAGCGGGGACGTGGTCGAGGCGGGACTGCGTGGGTGGAACGTGACGCCATCGTCGAGGGAATACTCGACGTTGGAGACCTGGCCGCCGCCCGTGCCGCCCAGCACGAAGGGCACGGTCACCTGGCCGTCGCCGGCCGTGACGTCGGTCACCACCGGCGCGTCGGGCAGGGTGGCCAGGTCGTAGACATACGGAGTGCCGGGCGTCGTGTCCCTGTACAGCTCAGGCGTTCCCGTGACCATGCGTCCTTGGTCCAGGCCCACTGCGAAGCCGAAGAGACCGCGGACGATTGTGCGATCCGTGGGTTTCACAGAGGCGTGCGGTACCCACGATGACCCCGCGCGGCGGAAGGCGTGCACCGCGCCGGCCTCTGTCACACTGCCGGCGCTGGTGGGGTTCAGCCCGAGACCGGCGCGGCTGTCCCACGGAGCGCCGGCTGCGACGAAGTCACCGTCGAGCGCGACACGCATGCCAAACCTCTCAAAGCTCGCGGGCGCCGGTGCCTTGAGGTACAGGTCTTCGGCCCACTCGAGGCCGTTCCACCGAAAGAGGTACACCGCGCCGGCGTCCGGCATCGAGTCGTTGTACGGGGGCTGCACGCCGGCGCCGCTGCCGTCTTCGTATGGTGCGCCGACCGCCAGCAGGCCGTCTGCCAGCGCCACACTGTTGCCGAAATGGTCAAGCGCGCCTGCGTTGAGGGCGGTCAGAAATGCCTCGTGTGTCCACGTGCTGCCGCTGCGCCGATAGACGGAGACGGCCCCGGCCCCCCCGGCAACCGAATAGTCTCCCGGGGCGCCAATCGCGACGACGTCCCCATGGATTGCCACCGCGAGGCCGAAATAAGCCGAGCTGTTTGAATTGAGGGGCTTGAGGTAGGCCTGTTGTGTCCAACTGGTTCCCGTGCGCACGAAGACGTACGCCGCGCCCGCGTTGGGCCTGGTGTTGCTGTCGGGCGGGTTGACGCCTTCGCCCGCGCCATCCTCCGTGGGGGCACCGACCACAATCGTGTCGCCAGAAATCGCCACCGCTGATCCGAAGAGATCTTCGCGGCCCGGGTTGGACGGTCGCAGTGTCGCTTGGTACGCCCATGTTTCACCAGACCGGACATAGACATAGGCCTCGCCGTATCCGGAGCCAAACTCAGGGCCCGGCGTTACCGGCGACCCGACGACAATCGTGTCGCCCGACACGGCGACGGCGGAACCGAACTCCGGCTGCGAGTTCCACCTGACCGGAGCCTTCAGGTAGGCCTGTTGGACCCATCCTGCCCCCTGGCGCTCGAACACAAATGCGGCTCCGGCCAGTTCACCGGCCAGATTGTCGACCGGGGGATTGACGCCCGTCCCGCTGCCTGCTTCGCCCGGTGCGCCGACGACCACGGTGTCGCCCGACACGGCGACCGCGTCTCCCAGGAAGTCCCCCCATTCGACTTCGGCGGGCAGCGCGGCTTGAACCGAGGTCGCCGCCGCGACCCGGTAGAGATACGCCGCGCCGGAGTCGGCGATGATGTTGTGATACGGCGGATCGACGCCGGTGTCTCCGCCGTCCTCCATCGTCGCACCGACCATCAGGTCTTCGCCCCAGATCGCCACCGCAAAACCGAACGCATCCGACGCGCCGGGGTTGTGGGCCTTGACGTAAGCGTGTGACTGCCAGTTGCCGGCGCCCCGCGCAAACACATACGCGGCGCCGGCGCCGGTCAGGGCGTCGTCGTGCGCGGGATTCACCTGCGCGCCGCTGCCATCTTCATCCGGCGCGCCGACGGCGACGATGGCGCCGGCGAGGCTCACGCTGTATCCGAAGCGATCGCTCTCCCCGGGCGCGGGGGCCTGCAGCCGCGCGGCGTGCGCCCACGACGCGCCGGTGCGGGTGAAGACGTCGGCCGCGCCGGCATTGGTGGCCGCAGTGTCATCCAGCGGACTGCCGACCACGGCCGTATCACCCGAAAGGCCGACCGTCCACCCGAAGGTGTCGCCGGCTGCAGCGGTGGAGGAGGTGAGCACGGCCTGCTGGCTCCACACACCGGCGCTGCGGGTGAAGACAAAGGCCGCGCCGGCATCGGCGCCTGACCCATCGCGGAAGGGCGCTCCGGCGATCACGGTGTCCTGCGCGGCCGCGACGGCCCGCCCGAGTGAGTCACCGGCCGTCAGACCCGTGCCGCGCAACACGGCTTGCTGCGTCCACGTCGTGCCCGAGCGCACGAAGACGTACGCGGCGCCTGCATCCGCGCCCGCGCCATCGTCACCCGGGGCGCCGACGACGATCGTCGAGCCCCAGATGGCCACGGACGTCCCGAAGCTGTTGCCGGCCGCCGGCGTGGCGCCGCGCAGGTACGCCTGCTCGGTCCAGACGCCGTTGGCGCGGACAAAGACGTACGCCGCGCCGGCGTTGACGGAGGCGTTGGTGGGGCCGTCTTCGGTTGGGGCGCCCACAACCAGCGTGTCGCCGAAGATCGCGACCGACGTGCCGAAGCCGTCGCCGGCCCCCGCGTTGGACGCCTGCAGGTAGCCCTGCTGCGCCCAGGTCAATCCTGCGCGCACGAAGACATACGCCGCGCCGGCGTTGGTGGCCGCGCCGTCCTCGAGCCACGCGCCGGTCACGAACGTGTCACCGGAGACCGCCACGGCCCGGCCGAACTGGTCTCCCAGTCCGGTGTCCGAGGCTTTGATGTAGGTGGGTGTCGAAAACACCGGCCACGGCAACGCGGGGTTGTCCTGGGTCGAGGCCACGTGGCGCGCAGTGGCGACCGCGCCCGTCTGCAGCAGCAGCCCCGTGAGCACCGAGGCAAAGACGGCAGCCGCCGTGTGCCGATGACGGCGGGACAAGACACGAGTGCAGGACCGCGTGCCCGCGACCACAAACGCGCGAATACGAACCCCCGGGGTGCGCGGATGCTACCACGGGAACGCGGCCGCGCGCTCGGGCTATACTGCGCGCACCGTGTCGCCGTCGCGCTCCCGGTCGCCGGGCCGGCGCCGGCCCGCCATCAAGTACATCTCGCTGGCCGAACCCTCCGGGTACGGCGTCGCAGCCACACGGTGTGTGCAGGCGTTGGCGCGCGCGGGGTACGAGGTCACGTGGACTCCGATGATCGGCGGGCACCCGTCACCGCCGTACTACCGTCCGTTCACCGGCGCCGCCGTTGGCGGCCACCCACTCGATCCCTTTTGCCATCGGCCGCTGTCCTACGACGTCGTGATCGTCCACACCGTGCCGGAGTACTTTCCGTACTGGGTGGAGGCCGAACGCGGACGAGCGGTCATCGGACACACCGTCTGGGAAACGACCGCCATCCCCGCGCATTGGGCGTCGCTGCTTAATGCGGTCGATCGCCTCTGGGTGCCCACCGACTGGAACCGGCGCGTGTTTGTCGAGGGCGGTGTGACCGTGCCGATCGACGTGATTCCGCACATCGCAGAGCCGCCGGCGGGCGACGAGGATGATCGACCGAGGGGCGACGACGACGAGCCGTTCGTCTTCTACACGATCGGCGTCTGGAGCCATCGCAAGGCGATCGATCTCACGGTGCGCGCGTTCTGCGAGGCGTTCACGGCGGCCGACCCGGTCACGCTGGTGGTGAAGACCGGGCCGCGCGACGAGACGGCGACCGGCTGGCAGCGGCTCTTCCGGCGATCGACGGCGCAGGCGGTGCGACGCGTGACGCGCGACTACGCGCGGCCGCCGCGCATCGATCTCGAGGTGGGCGTCTGGCGTGACGCCGAGATCGCGCGCCTGCATCACACCGGCGACTGTTACGTGTCGTTGTGCCGGGGTGAGGGGTGGGGGCTGGGCGCGTTCGACGCCGTGGCGCACGGCCGTCCGGTGGTGATGACCGCGTTCGGCGGACAGCTCGACTTTCTCGATCGGGATCTCGCCTACCTGGTGGACGCCACGCGCGTACCCGTCGTCCATCCGGTCGCGCCACAGTCGTACTCGCCGGACCAGACGTGGGCCGAGCCCGACCTCGCGCAGGCCGCACGTCTGCTGCGCGCGGTGTTCACGCACGCCGGTGACGCGCGCGCGCGGGGCCGCGCGCTTCAGGCGCGCGTGCTCGCCCGCTTCGGCGCCGCGGCGGTCAGCCAGCGCATGGTTACCGCGCTGTCCACGTTCTGAACACACAGCGGCCGATGAACCGGCTGCCTTCCCGCGCGAGCAGCACCGGGTACCCCGCGAGCCGGATGGCCGGACGCCACCAGTCGCCGCGTCCCTCGAGCCATCGGGTCCGCGCCCAGAACGCCAGGGCTAGAAACCGCTCCTCCCGGCCGAACGCGCGGGCGCGGATCACGACACGACGGCACGCCGGGTCCGCCGACACGCGCGACTGCATGCGGCCGGGACGCTCCCGGATGTTCACCCGCGCGTCGGTCGCGACGGCCATCCGCAGGCCCGCGGCGGCCAGGTCGATCCAGAACACGCGGTCTTCGCCGCAATGCAGGTCTTCGGCGAACCGGGTGTCGCCGATCGCGGTCCGGCGCACGAGACACGCGTTGGTCGGCGGCAGATGATGCAGGAGGACGCGGACCGGGTGGTGGGCCAGATCCCCGAGCGTGGCCGTCGAGGCGCCGAGCCAGGCGGCCGCCCCGCGCTCCGGCGCCGCGGCACTGTCGACCCAGAACGGGTTGAGCAGCGTGGGGGCGCCGGTGACGTCCCCGAACCGTTCGCCCAGACCCACGACGATGTCGAGGCCCGGCGTGCGCGCGAAGTGTGCCAGCGCGGTCCGGAGCATGTCCGGCCCCAGCCGGTCATCGTCATCCAGGAACAACACGAACGCCCCGCGGGCCTGCGCCAGGCCGGTGTTGCGGGCGACCGAGCGGCCTCGCCGTCCGTCCAGCGCCAGCACCCGGACCAGGGGGCTACGCGCGCACAACGTCGCGAGGGCCTCCCGATGGATGGTGTCCGACCCGTCGTCGACGATCAGGATTTCGAGGACGTGAGGTCCTTGCGCCAGCACGGATTCGACGGCTTCGGCCAGCCACGCCGCGCGATTGAAGGTCGGAATGATGATGCTGACCGTGGCGTCGGGGGGCATCGCGGCGGTCATGGCGGCCAGCCCAGCCACCGGCGCCAGCCACGGGGCGGGTCGGGCGGGACGAGCGCGGCCGCGGCCCGCTCGCGGGCCGCGTCGGGCGGCGGCAGAAACGGCCGCGCGGCGATCGTGAAGGTGGTGTCAACAGTCCGGACGTACTCCTCCGTGATCAGGCCCGCGTGCACCGTGGAGAACTCGCGCCGATCGGCGGCCCACCACAGGTGACTCCAGAGATGCATGCTCACCATGCCGTCAAAGTCGTCATCGCAGTCTTCGAGGAGACGACGGACCCCGGCCGGCCGGAAGCCGTGACGGTAGAAGGTGCGCTGAGGCTCGATGTGCACCTGATCGGGGTGGCGGCGGCTCAGGTCCTCGGCGAGCAGTCCGCCGTGATGACTCCAGGTGCCGTCAAACGCGGCGTAGAGGTCCTGCCGCCAGGCGCGCGTGAACGGCGCGCCGGCCGGCGCGGCGAGCCACGCGTTGCACAGGGACGGACGGAGCCGGCCCGTGCGGGGATCGTCGACGTCGTCCTCCCGGCCGATGACGAAGGGGTGGGTGAGCAGCCGCGGCGGGACCGGTGTGAGGAACAGGGTGTCGATGTCGACGTAGATGCCGCCGTGCGCCAGGAGGGCATCGAGCCGGATGACATCGGCGTGATGGGCGTAGCGGTACCGGATGAGCGCGCGGTCGCGATACCGGAACGCCGCGACGAACGGATCCGGCTCGACCGGCGCCAGCCGCAACGTGGGCGCATCGCGAATGAGATCCCAATACGGTCCGAACGGCAGGTGGTGATGGTGCAGGACCAGGGCCGCGGTCGGATGCAGACGCCGGAGAGACTCCAGACAGAGGTAGAACACCAGGTGCAGCGGCTCGGGTTGTTCACGCAGGCCGAACACCACGTGGAAGTGCAGCGGAATCATGGAGGCCGGGGGGCGGCATAATGTAGCATGCCGCGCGCGCTCGTCCTGTCTCCGGTGCGGCCCCGGCGGCAGGGGCGCGGACTCGAGCAGCGCGCCTTTCGTCTCATCGAAGCGCTCGCGCACAGCCATCGCGTGTCCCTGCTGACCACCGAGCCGGACGAGGTGACCGCGGACGCGGGAGATCTGGCGGGGTGCGCGGAGGTCTGGCGCGTGCCGCGCGGGCGGTGGACGCCGGTGCGGGTGGCGGCCCGGCTCCTGCGCGGCGTGCGGCCACAGCCCTCCGACTGGGTGGCGCCGACCCGCCGTGAGGGCGCGGCCGTGCGCGCCCTGGCGGGTGCGTCGCGTTTCGACGTCGTGCTCGTCCACCGGCTGTACATGTGGCCGTGGGTGTCCGTGTTGCCGTCGCTGCGCGGCACGCCGGTCTGCCTCGATCTGGATGACGTCGAATCGGAGACGCGCGGGCGGGTGGCGGCCCTGGCCCGGAGCAACGGCGACCGCCGCGTGGCCGCCGTCCTTGCGCGGGATGCGTCCGCGTATGCCGCCATCGAGTCGCGCGCCTGCGCCTCGGTCGCGCGTGTCTTCCTGTGCCACGAGGCGGACCGGGCGCGCGTCCCCCGCGATCCGTCGGGCCGGCGCGTGCATGTGTTGCCCAATGTCGTGGACGTGCCGGCCGCGCCGAGGCCGGCGCCGGGCGGCGCCGACCCGTTCGTGTTCCTGTTTGTCGGGGCCTTGCACTACTATCCCAACCGCGATGCCATCGCGTTCTGGTGCCGCGACGTGGTCCCGCGGTTGCGGGCCTGTGCGCCGGGCCCCTTCCGTGTGCGGATCGTCGCGCGCGGTGCACGGACCGGCCTGCCGAGTCTTCCCGAAGTCTCCTGGGCCGACGATCCCGTGGACCTCGCGGATGAGTACGCGCGCGCCGGCGCCGCCATCGTGCCGATCCGCGCGGGCGGCGGCACGCGCATCAAGGCGCTGGAGGCGTTTGCGCATCAGACGCCGGTCGTCTCCACCACGCTGGGTGTCGAGGGCCTCGCCGTGACGACGGGGCAGGACGTGCTGGTGGGCGACAGCGCCGACGCGCTGGCGGCGCACGCCGCCACGCTCATGCGGCGGCCCGAGGTGGGGCAGGCGTTGGCCGCGCGCGCCTGGTCGCTGGTGCAGCGGGCGTACACGCCGGCGGTGCTCCGCGCGCGGCTGACGGCCGCGCTGGCGGACCTGCCGGAGGCGCAGCCGTGAACGGACTGTCGCGGCGGCTGCTGCCGGCCAAGCGGGTCATCCGAGGCGCCCTCGAACGCGCCGGCGTCCTGGCGCCGAGCCGGCGGCAGGGCGACTATCTGCAACGGCCCTTCCTGCGTGCGCTGGGCCGCTGGACGCCGGGCGTCATCTTCGAATGCGGAGCGTGTGACGGGACCGACACGCTCCGGCTGCGCGACTACTTCGGTGCGGTCGTGCATGCCTTCGAGTGCAACCCGCTCATGGTGCCGGCGCTGCGCGATCGGCTCGCGCAGGAGCCGCGCGTGCATCTGGTCGAACGGGCCGTCTGGGATGCCGACACGCGCATTCCGTTTTATCCGGTCGTGCACACGACCCAGGGGGGGCTGGTGGTGACCAACCCGGGTGCGTCGTCGTGTTTCCGTGCCGTCGCGGGGTATCACCAGACCTACGTCCAGACCGAGATGGAGGTTGAGGCCCTGCGCCTCGAGACCTATTGCGCACAGACCGGCGTGCTCCCGGACCTGCTCTGCCTCGATGTGCAGGGCGCCGCGCTGCGCGCCCTGCGCGGGTTGGGCCGCCGCCTCGATGAGGTGAAGGCCGTCATCATCGAGATCGAACATCGCGAGATCTTCGCAGGCGAGGATCTGTACCCCGCCGTGGATGCGCATCTGCGCAGCGCCGGGTTGCGTCAGGCCGTCGTCATCGAGCACGACGGCTGGTACAACAACTACCTCTACCTTCGGACGTGACGATGCCGCGGCTGACCTCCATGAGTGCGTTGCGCGCGCTCCGCACATTGCTGTCG
Organism: uncultured Solibacteraceae bacterium; assembly: GCA_964471115.1. Lineage (GTDB taxonomy): Bacteria > Acidobacteriota > Vicinamibacteria > Vicinamibacterales > SCN-69-37 > SYFT01. Next base: position 3,556 of record CAYYFE010000031.1, on the reverse strand, counting down.
CCGGAGGAGCGGCGGCAGGGCGCGCGCCTGGCGGCGCTCATGCTGGTTGGCATGGTCCTCGAGACGGCCGGGATCGGGCTGGTGATTCCGCTCGTGGCCGTGCTTGTCGATCCGCAGGCGCCGATGGCCGCGCGGCTGCTGGCGTGGCTGGGCCAGCCCGCACCGACCACGGTACTGCTGGCGGGGTTGGCCGGCCTGCTCGTGTTCTCGGCGATCAAGTCGGCGTTTCTGGCGTGGGCTCACCGGCGGCTCAACCGGTTCCTGTACGACGTCCACGCCGGGTTGTCGTACCGGCTGTTTGAGACGTACCTGGCGCTGCCGTGGCCGGTCTTCATCCGGCGCAACTCCGGGCATCTCATCAGCCATACGGTGAATGACGTGGCGCTGGTCGTCACGCAGGTGGTCGGGCCGGCGGCCACGCTGGTAGGCGAGGGCGTCATCCTCCTGGCGCTGCTCGGGTTGCTGGCGACGGTGGAACCGGCCGGTACGCTGGCGGTGTTGCTGCTGGTCACGGCGGGCGCCAGCGTGTACCTGCGCGTGGTCGGGCCGCGGCTGGTGGCGTCGGGGCAAACCACGCAGTTCCACCAGGCGCACCGGGTGCAGCACATCCAGCAGGGACTCGGAGGGGCGCGCGAGATCCGTCTGCTTGGCCGTGAGCAGGAATTCCTGCGCCAGTACGCCACACACAATCTTGGGAACGCGCGCGCCGGCGAGCTGCATCTCACCGCGCTGCAACTGCCGCGCCTGCTGCTGGAGCCCATCACGGCGGGCGCCCTGACCGTGCTGGTGGCGGTCATGGCGGCGCGTGGCACGCCCGCGCCCTCCATCGCGGCGGTCGTCGCGTTGTTCGCCGCGGCCGCCCTTCGCCTGATGCCGTCGGCCAATCGCCTGTTCGCCGCCTGGCAGTCGTTGCGGTACGGCGCACCGGCGGCGGAGCAGTTGTGCGCGGAGCTGGCCAGCCGGCCCGCGACACCCCCGGATACACCCGCCGCAGCCCCGCTGCCATTCACGCGGGCCCTCACGGTGGAACACGTCACGGTCTCCTATCCGGGGGCGCCAGCGCCGACGCTCGTGGATGTGTCACTCACGATTCAACCCGGCGAGTCCGTGGGCATCGTGGGGGAGAGCGGGTCGGGCAAGAGCACCCTGCTCGATGTGTTGTTGGGATTGTTACCTCCTCAGGGCGGGTGCGTGCGCGTGGACGGCATGGACATCCAGCGGCACCTGCGGGCCTGGCAGCGTCAGGTGGGACACGTGCCGCAGGTGACGTATCTGACCGACGACACCATCCGGCGCAACGTCGCGTTCGGACTGGCGGCCGCCGACATCGATGACGCCCGGGTGTGGTCCGCTCTGGCCGACGCCCAGTTGGAGTCGTTCGTGCGTGGACTGCCGGCCGGGCTCGACACCCTGGTGGGTGAACGCGGCCTCAGACTGTCGGGTGGGCAGCGTCAGCGGATCGGCATTGCCCGCGCGCTCTACGACGACCCGGCGGTGCTGGTGCTCGACGAGCCCACCAGCGCACTGGATGACACAACGGAACGCGACGTGATGGCCGCCGTGCGAGGTCTGCAAGGCCGCAAGACCATCCTCCTGGCCGCGCACCGGGCCTCGACGCTGAGTCACTGCGACCGGCTGTATCAGCTGGAGGCCGGTCGGGTCATCGGCTGACCAGACCGGCGGCGGTGCCCGTCCGTCGATCGCCACGCCCAGGTGGGGAAAGTTCGAGTATTTTCATGTGCATGACTGAGACCAAGACACTGGCGGTGATTGGCGCCACCGGGGCGCAGGGCGGGGGGCTGATTCGCGCGGTGGTGGCCGCGTCGGATGGCGCGTTCAGGGTCCGGGCCGTCACCCGCAGTCCTGGGTCCGACAAGGCCCGCGAGCTGGCGGCGCAGGGCGTCGAGGTGGTGCACGGCGATGCCGACGATCCGTCGTCGCTTGACGCGGCCTTTGCCGGGGCGTACGGCGCGTTCTGCGTCACGAACTTCTGGGAGCACGGTGACCCTGAGCGCGAGTTGCGTCAGGCCGAAGCCCTGGCCCGGGCGACACGCCGGGCGGGTCTGGCGCATGTGGTGTGGTCGACGCTGGAGGACACGCGCCACGAGGTGCCGCTCGACGATACGCGGCTGCCCACGTTGCGTGGACGTTACAAGGTGCCGCATTTCGACGCGAAGGGCGAGGCCGACGCCGTGTTTGCCGGCGAGGGTGCCCCCACCAGTTATCTGCTCGCGGCGTTTTACTGGGACAACTTCATTCACTTCGGCATGGGGCCACGCCGCCAGCCGGACGGGACCGTGGCGCTGGCGCTGCCGCTCGGCGGTCAGCTGCTGCCGGGCATTGCCGCGGGGGACATCGGCGGCTGCGCACTTGGGATCTTCCGGCGGGGATCGTCGGCGGCCGGCCAGCGGTTCGGTGTGGCCGGCGAGATCCTCTCGGGTGCGGACATGGCCAGCCGCCTCGGCGCGGCCCTGGGTGTCGAGGTGACCTTTCAGGACGTGCCCTTCGCGGTGTACCGAGGCCTCGGTTTTCCGGGCGCGGACGATCTCGCCAACATGTTCGAGTACCAGCAACTGCTGGGGCCGCGGTTTCTGCAGGCGCGGGACCCGAAGCTCACGCGTGAGCTGAATCCGGCAACACTCGACTTCGCCGCGTGGCTCCGCGGCCGGGCCAGCCGGATTTCGATCGCCTGAGCGGGTGATACAGTGGCCCCGGCGGTGCGTGTGCGCCGCGGGGGCCCCGATGAACCGCGAAATCCGTTACACGCTCAACGACAGCGACGAGATCGTCGCCGTCAACGACGACTGGGATGCGTTTGCGACGGCCAACGGCGCGCCGCATCTGGCCGCCGGACAGGTGCTGGGGCGGTCGCTCTGGGAGTTCGTGACCGACGACACGACCCGGCTGCTGTATCGGGACGTGCTCGCGCGCGTGCGGCGCGACCGCGCCATCCGGTTCACCTTCCGCTGTGACGCACCGGATTGCCGCCGGCAACTCGAGATGGAAGTCTCTGGGGCGCCAGACGGCGGGACGACCTTCCGCGTGCGGACGCTGGCCGAGGAGACCCGACCGCCGCAGCCCTTGCTGGACCCGGCGCACCCGCGGTCGGCGCAGTTGCTGCGCGCCTGCGGCTGGTGCAAGAAGGTCGATCTGGACGGCCGGTGGGTCGAGGTGGAAGAGGCGGTGGAGGCCATGGGGCTGTTCCAGCATGCCGAACTGCCGCAGGTGACTCACGGCATCTGCGACGACTGCTTCGCCCGGATGTCGGCCGCCATCGAAGAGGCGGCCACCGCCAACTAGGCGCCGCGTCTGGCGTCACGGCGGCGGGCGAGGGCGGCCCGCGCTTCTTCAAGATGTTCTTCAAGCGTCTGCGCCCGTGACCGACCGGCCGGCGCCGGAGCCGGCGCCTGGGCCGGCGTCTCGGTGGCCTGGGCCGCGTCGGCCGCTTGCTTGACGCGGGCGGCTGCGTCGGCCTCGGCCTGGCGCACGGCGGCGTCGCGCTCACGCGCCGCCTCCGCGCGCGCTTCGGCGAGCCGCGCGGCCAGCGTCTGCTCGG